>NZ_FMUC01000007.1:0-356708 GCF_900100935.1 Pseudomonas sp. NFACC25 | reverse complement strand
ATATCAGCTAGAACTCGGTCTGCTTTTGCTCTGCTTTTGCTCTGGCTTTTGATCTTGATCCTAGGCGCCCCGTCAAACACGCTGGCCGAACGCAGGCTTGAATCCGTGGGTAACCCGGCAGGACGCCGGGTTAGCCGTCCTGGGCCAAGGATGGCCCATGACGGCGGCCCACGGATTCCAGCCTTCGTTCGGGCACACCGAGCCTAGGCGAGGTGCCGAGTGTTGGGGCAAGAGCCCTTTGGTTACTTTGGGGCTTTTCCAAAGTGACCCGCTGTAAGAGCGGAACCATAGGTGGTCGTGACCGCAGCAACGGATATGTACTCATTCCAACTCCAGCGCATGGTCGGCCCGAAGGCCGCCACGGAAGCAACCACCCTCACCACTCGGCACCTCGCCCAGACTCGGTGTACCCGTCACCCGGTGAGTGCAGCAACGCTTTGGCGCCGTCCGGGTCATACCAGGCGTACTCGTAGTAGCGGTTGGTGAGGCTTTTCAGTTGCAGGTCGACGCTGACGACCGAGCGCGGTGTTGGTGGCGCAACAGCGGTTCAATAAAGTGTTCGATTGTCCTGGTCGTGAAGGGTGACCGGTACAGCGCCAACCCTCGAATGTGAGGGCTTCCAGGCTTGGCATGAATTGTGTTGTGACCCGATTGGCGCTGACCCGACAACGGGAGGGAAACCTCACCTTTCATAAGAAACCACACCCATGCACAACGTCTTGCAACGCACAGTCATCGCCAGCCTGCTGGCACTCGGCGCCTTGGGCGGGCCGGTGGCCCAGGCCGCCAATGATCAACAGTTCATCCCGCTGGCCACCTACCGGGTCGGCGCCTATGCGTCCAGCGGCATTCCGTGGTGGGCGGGGGAGATTGATTACTTCCGCTACATCAACGAGGTCGAAGGCGGCGTGAACGGCGTCAAGCTGGTCTGGCAGGAGTGCGAGACCGAGTGGAAGACCGACCGCATCATCGAATGCTACGAGCGCTACAAAGCCGGCCTGGACGGCGCACCCACCGGGTTCTTCTTTACCCACAGCACACCGGCCTCCTATGCGCTGATGGACCGTGCCGCCATTGACCACATCCCGTTGATCGACGGCGCCGGCGGGCGTACCGAATCCACCGATGGCCGCGTGTTCCCCTACGCGTTCCCGCTGTTGCTCAACTACTACGGCCAGGCGTCGGTGGGCATCAACTACATCGCCCAGCGCGAAGGCGGCCTGGACAAGCTCAAGGGCAAGAAGATCGTCACCGTCTACCATGACTCCGCCTACGGCCGCGAAACCCAGGCGGCCATGCAGTTGCTGGCGCAAAAGTACGGGTTCGAGAACATCCAGATCCCCGTGGCCGACCCCGGCAACGAGCAATCCACCCAGTGGCGCCAGGTGCGGCAGATCAACCCGGACTGGGTGTTCCTGCGCACGTGGGGCGTGTCCACCCCCGTCGGCATCAAGACCGCCGTGCGCTTTGGCATCCCCGTGGACCGCCTGATCGGCGATGTGTGGGCCGGCTCCGAAGCCGATGTGATACCCGCCGGCACCGCCGCCAAGGGCTACCAGGCGCTGGCGCCGTTCCCCGGTGGCGACAGTTTCGACATCCATAAAAAGCTCAAGCAGTTCATCCTCGATCCCGGCAAGAGCAACCTCAAGGACCCCAGCTACTTCGGCAAGGTCTACTACAACATCGGCCTGATCAACGCCGCGATTGCCGTCGAAGCGCTGCGCACCGGCCAGGCCAAATTCGGCAACCGCGCGCTGAACGGCGAGGAAACCCGCTGGGCGTTCGAGCACCTGGACATCGACGCCGCGCGCCTCAAGGCCATGGGGTTCGAAGGTCTGCTGGCACCGTTGAAGCTGTCCTGTGCCGACCACGAAGGTGGCGGTTCCGCCCGGGTGCAGCAATGGGATGGGCAAAAGTGGGTGCTGGTGACCGACTGGCTGCAGGCCGACCGCGCCACCTTGCGTCCGTTGATCGAAGCCAAGTCCGCCGCGTATGCCCAGGAGAAGGGCATCGTGGCGCGTGATTGCTCGGCACAGTAAACCTCAGGCGGCGCTTGCCGTGACGTGACGGCCAGGGATGGCCGCAATCAATTCACGGGTGTAGTCGCTGGCCGGCTGGTTGAAGACGCGTTCCACCGAGCCCTGTTCAACCACGCGGCCATTGCGCAGCACCAGCACCTCATGGGCGAAGTTGGCCACCACTGACAAGTCGTGGGACACCAGCACGTAGGCGATGCCCATTTCCCGTTGCAGCTCTTCCAGCAGGTCAAGAATGCGCGCCTGCACCGACACGTCGAGGGCGCTGACCGGTTCATCCAGCAACAGCAGGTCGGGTTTCAACGCCAGGGCCCTGGCGATGGCGACCCGTTGGCACTGGCCGCCGGACAGTTCACGGGGCAGACGATCGAGAAAACTCGCCGGCAGGTGCACGCGGCTGATCAACGCCCGCGCCGCCTGTTCCAGGGCGGCACCCTTGAGCAAGCCAAACGACACCAGCGGCTCCACGATGCTGTCGAACACGGTGAAACGCGGGTCCAGCGCCGCGAAGGGGTTTTGTTGCACCAGTTGCAGGCGTTGGCGCAACGGGCGGAAGTCGCGCCAGCTCAGGTCGGTGACGTCTTGCTGCTCGAACCGGACGCGGCCCTGGGTCGGCTTCTCCAGGCCCAGGGCGATACGCAGCGCGGTGCTCTTGCCCGAGCCGGACTCGCCGACGATGGCCAGGGTCTGGCCGGGGTAGACCTCCAGGCTCAGATCCTCCAGGGCCACGAAGGTCGAGGCTTCGCCCTTGACCTTGGGCAGGGCAAACGTCTTGCCGACGTTGTCCAGGCTCAGGATCGGCTCACGTCCCAGGTCGAGGTTGAGCAACGGTTCACGCCGCCTGGCGAAGGCGGGTGCAGCGGCGATCAGCGCGCGCGTGTAGTCGTGGCTGGGCTGCGCGAGGATCTGTCGTGGCGGACCTTGTTCCACCACCTCACCCTGTTGCATCACCAGGATACGGTCGGCACGGTCGAGCGCCACGCCCAGGTCATGGGTGATGATCAGCAGGGAAATGCCGCGTTCACTGACCAGGCGCTGCAAGTGGTCGAGGATCTTGCGCTGCACGGTCACGTCGAGGGCGCTGGTGGGCTCGTCGGCGATGATCAGGCGCGGGTTGCCGGCCAGGGCGATGGCGATCAGCACGCGCTGGCGCATGCCGCCGGAGAGTTCATGGGGGTACTGGCGCGCGCGCAATACCGGGTTGTCGATGCCCACCTGTTGCAGCAGCTCGACAATGTCGGCATCGACGCCGGGGTAGCGTTTGCCCTTGGCGAGTATCAGCGCCTCGGCGATCTGCTGGCCGATGCGCAGCGTGGGGTTGAGGCTGACCATCGGGTCCTGGGGCACCAGGCCGATGGTGCGCCCGCGCAGCTTGCGTTTCTGCCGTTCGCTGGCGTGGGTCAGGTGGTGACCATCCACCCACAGTTCACCGGCGCCGATCTGCGCATTCTCGGGCAGCAGGCCTAGGATCGCATTGGCCAGGGTGGATTTGCCCGAGCCGGACTCGCCGACAATCGCCACGGTCTCGCCCTGGGTGAGTGAAAACGACAGGCTGCGCACCGCCGGATTGAGCTGGCCGCCGGAACGGTAGTCGACACTCAGTTGGCGCACATCGATTAAAAGCGGCTGGCTGCTCATCGCTGGATCTCCTCGAACGTGCGGGCGATATGGTTGAGGCTGAACACCACGGCCACCAGGAACAGGCCGGGCAGCAAGGACACCCACGGTGCAGTGATCAGGAAGTGGCGGCCGTTGGCGATCAAGGTGCCCCATTCCGCCGCCGGTGGGGCAGCGCCGAAACCGAGAAAACTCAAGCCTGCGGTGGCGAGGATCGCGGCGCCGAAATCCAGTGTGGCCAACACCGCCACCGGGCCCCAGGCGTTGGGCAGAATGTGCCGCAACAGGGTGCGGCCCCAGCTGGCACCGCCCAGGCGTGCGGCTTCGACATAGGGCAGGGTTTTCACCCGCAGCACTTCGGCACGGGTGGTGCGGGCAAAGCCGGGAATGATGCCGATGCCCACGGCAATCGCCACCGGTACCGTACCGAAGCCGATGGCCGTGACAATCGCCAGGGCCAGCAACAGGCCGGGCAGGGCCAGCAGCACATCGACAACGCGCATGATCAGCGCATCGATACGGCCACCGGCAAACCCGGACAAAATGCCCAGCCCCAACCCGCCCACCAGGGCGATGCCGACCGCCAGGGAGGCGGCCAGCACTGACAGGCTGGCGCCGTAGACCACGCGGGTAAACAGGTCGCGGCCCAGTTCATCGGTGCCGAACCAGTGGGTCAGGTTGGGGGCGCTGAGTTTGGCGGCCGGCGCGGTGGCGTAAGGGTCGAAGCTGCTCAGCAGCTGTGGCGTCACGGCCGCGACCAGCGAGAACAGCACCACCAGCAACGCCAGGCTGAACCCTGGCCGGCGCAGCAATGGCAAGAGTGTCGCCGTCGCGCGTTGCCAGGGGCTGCGGCGGCGCCAGAGTGTTTCGCTGCGGATCAGTTTCCGGGTAAGCGTCGTCATGGTCTAGGACACCTTGGGCGTGTGGGAGATGCGCGGGTCGAGCCAGGGGTAAAGCAGGTCCACCAGCAGGTTCACCAGGACAAATGCCGCCGCCGAGACCGCGACGATGGCCAGCACCACCGGAATGTCCTGGCGCAGCACCGCTTCCTGGGCCAGGCGGCCGATGCCGGAGCGAGCGAAGATGGTTTCCACCAGCACCGCGCCGGACACGGTGTTACCCACCTGCAGGCCGATCAGGGTGAGGATCGGCAGCGCCGCGTTCCGGAAGGCGTGGCGGGCCTGCACCTGGCCCCGGCTCAGGCCCTTGGCGTAGGCGGTGACGATATAGGCCTCTTTCCACACGCCCTGGAAGCTGCGTTGCAGCACCTGGGCGTACACCGCGGCGCTCGGAAACGCCAGGGTGACTGCCGGCAGCACCAGACTTTCGAAGCCCTTGCTGCCGGTGGCGGGAAACCAGCCCAGGCCAAATGCAAATACCTGGATCAGCAGCAAGCCCATCCAGAACACCGGCACCGAAAAGCCCAGGGACGGCAAGCGCGCCAGGGCTTTTTTCAACGGTTGCCAGCGGATATACGCGGTGAGGTAAGCCAGGCCGATACCGCCGAGCAGCGAGAGCACAATCGCCAGGCCGGCCAGGGAAAGGGTCTGGGGCAGGCGTTCGGCGAGTAACTCGGCCACCGGGCGATTGAGCGACAGTGACTGCCCGAAATCACCGTGCAGTGCCCCCAGCAGCAGGTCGATATATTGCTCGAACAGGCCTTTATCCAGCCCGTAGTAGGCGCGCGCCTTGGCCAGGTCTTCCACCGACAGGGCGTCGGCTTCCATGCCGGATGCACTGAGCATGATCGACAAGGTATCGCCCGGCAGCAGATAGAGGATGAAGTAGGTGATGCTATAGGCCCCCCATAGCACCAGCAGCGCCTGGCCGACCCGGCCGATCAGGTAGCGGCTCATGGCGTGCCGACCTCGATGTCACCCAACAAGGCAAAGCCTTCGGCGGTCCAGCGGAAGTTTTTCACTTTGGGCGACGTCGCGGCCTGCCACACGCGCTCGTACACCGGGAACGCCGAGCCTTCGTCGATCAGCAGGTCCTGCAGGTCGCCGTAGGCTGTCGCCCTTTGAGCGCTTTGGGTGGCGGTGATGCCGGCATCGAACAGGCCCTTGGCTTTTTCCAGGGTCGGCGCTGCGTAGAGGTTAGTGGCCAGGGTCGAGCTGTTGGCGGTGCGAGGGTCGAGGATGGTCTGCAGGATGATCGGATCGGCGCGGGTCATGTAGGTGCTGGTCAGGTCATAGTTACCGGCCGAGTTGTTGGCGACCCATTCGGCGCGAGTGACCACGTTGAGCTTGACCTCGATACCGACCTTGCGCAGCTGGTCCTGGAGCAGCACGTCCCCGGCAGTTTCCGCCGGGGTGATGTTGTAGCTCAGGCTCAGGCGCTTGCCGTCTTTGTGCCGGTAGCCATCGGTGCCCTTGGCCCAGCCGGCCTGGTCCAACAGGCGCTCGGCACCCGCGGGGTCGTAGGCCAGCTTGGCGCCCTGGCTTTTGAAGTAGGGCGTGGTGACGTCGTAGATACCGTCCACCACCGGGAATTCGGCGTTGTACACGGTGCTGGCGTAGCTCTTGCGGTCAATGGCCTTTTGCACCGCCAGCCGTACTTGCTTGTCGGCCAGTGCCCGCTCGTCGCGGGTGTTGGGATACAGGTTCAGCGCCGGCCCCGGCAGCGAGCGGCTCTGGATGGTGGCGCCCTTGGATTGGAACAGTTTCAGGTCGACTTCCGAGAACGGGTTGCGGGGCCACAGGATGTCGGCCTTGCCTTGCAGGAACAGGCCGTTACGCACGCTTTCCTCGGGGATGTAGGTGACGTCCACCGCCTCCAGGTGCGCTTCGCCCTGGTTTTTCATATTCGCCGACGCCCAGGCGTAACCCTTGCGCTTGGTCAGGTGCGCGCCGACTTCCGGGGTGTAGCTGGCCAATACGAACGGGCCGGTGCCGATGATCTTGCCAAGCGAACGCTCCTTGACGCTCAGCGCGTAGGAGGCCGGCGCGAGGATCGCCAGGTTGGTGGTGGAGGTCGCCTGCAGGAAGCCCGCATTGGGCTTGGCGAGCACCAGCTTGACGGTGAAGTCGTCGACTACTTCGGCGCGATCAAAGCCCGCCAGGTACGTCGCGCCGAAGGTGGCCGGCAGCTCGGTCGCCAGCGCCTTGTTGCTGTCAAAGGCGGTTTTCACGGCCTTGGCATCGAAGCGTTCGCCGTTGCTGAAGGTGACGTTGTCGCGCAGGTGGAAGGTGTAGGTCAACGCGTCGTCGCTGACTTCCCAGCTTTTCGCCAGCCAGGGAATGATCCTGCCGGTCTGCGGATCCTGGTCGGTGAGGGATTCGGCGATATTGCGCAGCAGCACCCGGTGTTCGAGCCAATAGACCTGGAACGGGTCGACGCTGACCAGGGTGGTGTTGTCGCCGAAGAAGGCGATGTTCAAGGTCTTGCCGGCCTGGCTGTCAGTGCCCGCAGGCGAGCAGGCGGCCAGGCTCAATGCCAGGGCGCAAGGGGCCAATAGACGGCTCATCAAGTTGGAGGTGTTCAATGGGATGCCCTCGTATGGCGATTGGCTTAGAAGTCGTAGGCCAGCTTGGTGTACCAGTAGCCGCCGCCGGGGTAGAACGGCGGGTTACCGTAGGGCGCCAGGCCCAGGTTGCTGTAGACGGCGTGCCGGTCGGGGCGCACGTCGAAGATGTTGGTGCCGCCGATGCTGACGGTGATCTGGTCGACGAAGGTGTAGCTGACGTCCAGGTCGGTGATCCATTTCGCACCGAAGCTGCGGTCGCCGGATGGGTTTACCGCCAGGGTCTTGACCGCACCGTAGCGGCTGGTTTGCAGGTTCACTGCGAGGTCCTCGACCTTCCAGTTGGCGCCCAGGATCCATTTGGTCTTGGGCGAGGCTTGGGTGAGATCGCCTTCGCGGTCGCGGCCCACCAGGGTGACGCCGGAGTTGGCCAGCGCACTCGGGGTGTCCCGTGTGCCTTCGATAGTGGTCTTGTTCCAGTTGAAGCCCAGGCTCCAGCGCACATCGCCCCAGGCGTCCAGCGGCGTGGTGTGGTCGGCGACCACGTCCAGGCCACGGGTGCGGGTATCGAAGGCGTTGGTGTAGTAGTTGACCCAGGTCCCCGAGGGCACGCCTTGGGCGCTGAGGATGCCGTTGATCACGCCGTTGCCCTGGTCGTAGATATTGCTGGTCAGGGCGATGCGGTCGTCGATGTCGATCAGGTAAGCGTCGGCGGTGACGCTGGTGCGCGGTGCCGGCTGCCAGGTCAAGCCCAGCCCGAGGTTGCGTGACTTTTCCGGTTTGAGGTCGTCGCCACCCAAGGCCTTGGCCAGGTTGCTGCCCGACGGGGTCAGGCGGGTCACGGCGGGCACCACGTTGCCGTTCACATCCACGGCCACCCGGTTGTCGGCCACGGTGTAGCCGATCTGCGTCAGCGACGGCGCCCGGAAGCCGGTGCCGACGGTGCCGCGCACGGCGACGCTGTCGGTCAACTCGTAGCGCGAATTCACTTTGAGGCCGAAGGTGTTGCCCGAGTCGTCATCGTAATGTTCGATCCGCCCGGCGACGTCGAGAAACCAGCGTTCGGTCAGGTCGAAGCCCAGGTCCAGGTAGCCGGCGTAGTTGTTGCGGATCAGGCTGACTTCATCCTCCGGGCGAATCGTCACCGCCGCCTGTGCGCCCGATGCCGCCGGGTAGGTGCCGGTGATATAGGCTTCGGGGTCACCGGCGAAGGTGCTGAAATGTTCCCAGCGATGCTCCAGGCCGGCCGACACTTGCACCGGCGAGGTCAGGTTGAACAGGCTGTCGTAGCGGCGGGTGACGTCCAGATTGTTCACCCACTGCTCGAAACGGAAGGTGGCCAGGTTGTCGAACCTGGTCGGCGACGCGGTGCCCAGGGACGGGTTGATATTCAGGTCGCTGGAATGGTGGACGTTGTTGCGTCCGTAGGTGGTGCTCAGGTCCCAGTTCCACTCGGCCGCCTGGCCCTTGCCGCCGAACAGCAGTTGGTAGTCGCGGTCCTTGATGTTGTTCAGCGGGTAGTAGCCGTCGGGGAACACCTCGGGCACGGCGGCCCGGCCGGTCGGCAGGCGGAAGTAGTTGGCGGCCTCGGCATCGCGCTCGCCGTAGGTCGAGAACGAGTAGAGCGTCAGGTCTTCCAGGGGCAGTTCGGCGTTATAGGCGAGGTTGAAGGCTTTCAGGTCCGGGTCGCCGTTCTTGATGGCCACGCGGTCCCAGGCCGCTTCCCTGGCCGGGTCGTTGAAAGCGCGCACGCTGCTGTCGGCCTTGTCGTTCCAAGAGGCCTCGCCGCGCTTGCGGGCGTCGGCGGAGAGGTGGAAAAAGCCGCCGTCGCCGAGCTTGAAACCCTGGTCGCCGGCCACCTTGATCGTTTCCCCCTGGCCGGAAAACAACTGGCCGTAACTGGTTTCCAGGTGTCCGCCGCTATTGCCGGCCTTGAGGATGATATTGATTACCCCGGCCACGGCATCGGAACCGTACTGGGCCGCCGCGCTGTCTTTAAGCACCTCGATATGGTCCACCGAACTGACCGGGATCAGGTCGATGTCCACCGCATTGGCGCCGCTGTTGTCGATCGACCCGCGCTGGCCGGTGGCGCCGTTGTGTCGGCGTTTGCCGTTGACCAGCACCAGGGTATAGGCCGGGCCGAGGCTGCGGTTGCTCAGCGGACGCGTCACCGAGTTGTAGCCGGCGATATTGGTGCCGAAGTTGAACGACGGCAGCAGCTTGGCAATCGCCTCGGACAACTCGGCGCGCCCGGTCTTGAGCAGCTGTTCGCTGTTGATCACGTCAATCGGCGCCGGGCTGTCGGCCACGGTGCGTTGCTGGCCACGCAAACCGGTGGAGATCACGGTCACCGTATCGAGCTTGGCCTCGTCGGCGGCGGCCTCGGCGAAGGAGGGTGCGCCGGCCAGCAGCAGGGAACTGGTCAGCAGTGACAGGTGGAATCTTCTGCGGGGTAGGGGGGCGGCGATGTCTGGCATGTCGGAAAGGGTCCATGTAAGCCTGCTGAAGGCTCCTGGTGATCGGGGGTACGTCCTCCGCCAGGCATGGGGTCGGTGTGTGGAATGAAGATATCCCTATAAAAAACCGTGGGGAAAGTCTTTTTTGGAATAAGCTAATTATTAGATATTGTTATCTTGCGAATTTATAAGATCATCTATTTTTATTATGTGCAGGGCCTTGGCGTGGGTTGAGTGTTCGACATCCAAAACATCGACGTGGGGTGGCATGCCGGAGGCCGGCGTGAGGATTCCTTGCGGCTGAACGTAAATCTTTAGTCTGGCTGGCGCCGGCTGTAAATGAGACTACGATAGTCTCCATCAAGTGCCGGGCAATGCTATCCATAGGGTGTTGTTTTTGTGGGCACCCGTTGGGCATACATTCAATTGAATGGGTTTCAGGCTTTTATGGAGCGAGCCAGCACGGACTGATGAAGTATTTACGCTGGGTTTTTCATCGTAAGCGTGAACGCATGCAGGAGCGGTAATGGCAGACAAGGATGTGCTGCAAACCCTTGAAGGTGTGCTGGATTGCCTGTCGGGCGCGGTTGTGGTCCTGGATCGATCTGCCCGGGTCGTGTTGGGCAACCCTGGGTTTTCAAGGTTGCAGTGCCAGAACGGCGTCCCTCCCGAGACGACCACTGAGTTTCTCTCCTTGCTGCGCCCGCAGGACAGCCGGCTTTTTTATGCGGCACTGGAAAAGGCCGATGGGCGATCCCGGGTGTGTTTCGAGGCGACCGCGAGGCAGTCCGGCCGGTTGAACCTGTCGATGACACCGTGGCGCGACGACTATTTTATTGTTGAAATCCTTCCCCTGCCTGAGCCCCCAACCGCGCATTCCCACAGCGAGCGCTTCTCCGAGATCCCCCTTGAAGCCATTTTCGATTCCTCCGGCACCGGCTTGGCGCTTGTGTCACTGGACGGTCGTTGGCTGAGGGCCAACAGCGTCATTTGCAGGCTGCTTGGCTACAGCGAGGCACAGCTGCAAAACACCACGTTCATGGCATTGACCCACCCCGAAGACCGCGAAGTGGGCAAGCAACTGATAGAGGAGTTGAAGGGCGGTACACGGCAGGGCGCCACCTTGCATAAACGCTACATCCACCACGACGGTCAGGTTGTCTGGGTGCGCCTGACCGTGGGGCTGGTGCGGGACGACCAGGGGCAGCCGATCTGTTTTGTCTCCCAGCTGGAAGACATCACCGAGAACTGGCAGCTTCGCGAAACCTTGCTGGGCAGCGAGCTGAAATTCCTCACCCTGGCGGAGAATTCACCCAACATCATTGTGCGCTACGATCGCAACCTGTCGCGTACGTACGTCAACCCGACGTTCCTGCTCTTGACCGGCATGTCTTATGACGAAGCCATAGGCGCCGGCCCCGAGGAGCAGCCCGGCGATTACCTCGACCATCTGCGCCATGTGGCATCCACAGGCCAGACCGCTCAATTCCTCAACAGTTGGCCGGCCGGCCCCGGTGGTGAAGCGGTGAGTTGTGTCGTCAGCCTGATGGCTGAGCGCAGCCCATCCGGTGAGGTGGCAGGCGTGCTGGCACTGGCCCACGACATCACTGAGTTGCGCAAACAGCAAGTGCTTGAGGACGCACGTCTGCGCATCTTCGAAACAATGGCCACGGGCGCCTCACTGGACGAAACCCTGGGGTTGCTGGTGAGTTATCTTCAACTGGCCTTGCCTCACTGCTCCTGTGGCGTCGTGCTTGCTGACCCGCAAAGCCCCGGCTCGGGGGAGTCCATGGCTTCTTCCCCAGGCTGGTACGAGCCCATCCTCGGCAATCAGGGGCAGGTCCTTGGGGCTTTCGCGTTGTCGCGCTCACCCGGTTCTGCGCTGGACGAGAGCGACCGGCAGCGCGTGCGCCAGACCTGTCACATTGCCGCGATTGCCATCGAGCGCTGGCGCTCCGAATCCTTGCTCAGGGAGCGCGAGCGCCGCTACCGGGATATTTTCGACCATACCCTGGACATGTTGTGCCTGCTGGAGGCTGCGCCACGGGGTGAGCTGCGCTGTGTCGAGGTCAATCCGGCCCTGTTGCAGGTGCTTGGGAAACCCCATGGCGAGGTTATTGGCGAGACGCTGGCGTCGATATTTGGCCGGCTCAACGCGGAAAGAATCCAGACCCTCCATGACCAATGCAGGGCCGCCGAACGGGTGGTGGAGTCTGAGGAGAGCATGGTGCTGCGCAACGAAGTGCGCAACCTGCACTTTACCCTGGTGCCGGTGGCCGACTCGGGGCGCGAGGGCCAGCGGGTGTTGGTGATCGGTCGTGATGTGACCCATTTGACCCGGGCCCGGCAGAAAGAACTGGAACGCCAGCACGACATCAACGCCCTGGTGGAAAACAGCCCGGACGCCGTCGCGCGCTTGAGTGTTTTCGGGGAGGTGCTCTACGTCAATGCGCAGTTGCGAAAATGGGTGGGCGGGGCCTGGCCGGAACTGATGGGCATGCCCATGGATGAAGTGGTGCCGCTGAACGCCCAGTCCCAGCTTTTTCGAGAATTGGTGGCCCAGGTGATTCGCCAGAACAAAGCCACGGAACAGGAGTTCTTATTGTCGGGTTTGAAAACCGCGCCCAAGGTGGTGTTGATCCACTTTGTTCCCGAGGTCGACGGCCAGCGGGTCGTCAGCGTGCTGGCCGTCGGGCGCGATATTTCCAAGCTGCGCGCGGCGGAGCTGCGCCTGGCCAATTCCAACGCGCAATTACGCGACCTGTCGACCCGCCGGGAAACGGCGCGGGAAGAGGAACGCAAACTGATTGCCCGGGAGATCCATGACGAACTGGGGCAGCACCTGACGGCGCTGCGCATGGGCATCTCGTTGCTGAGGTTTCAGTTCGGCACCGATACGCCTGAACTCACCCCTCAGGTCGAGCGGTTGATGGCGCTGACCGACAAGACCATCCAGGTGGTGCGCAACGTGTCCACGAGCCTGCGCCCCTCCGCGCTGAACCTGGGGCTGGTGTCCGGTCTTGAATGGCTGACAGCCGAATTCGTCACCCTGACCCAGGTCCCCTGTGCGTTGAACCTGCCGCTGATTGCCCTGACCCTTCCGGATACCCACGTGACCGCAGCGTTTCGCATCGTGCAGGAATCGCTGACCAATATCGCGCGTTATGCCGAAGCGACGCAGGTCAGCGTCACCCTGAGCCCGCAGGAGACCCACTGGGTGCTCGAGGTCCAGGACAACGGCAAGGGCTTTGACCCGGATGCCGTCGGCCGCCAGACCCTGGGCTTGGCCGGCATGCGTGAGCGCGGCCTGATGCTGGGCGGCAAAGTGATCATTTTCAGTCATCCTGGGCAGGGCACTACGGTCCAGGCGTTCATTCCGATGCACAAGGATAGGTATTGATGATTCGCATGCTGATCGCCGATGACCACACCATCATGCGCGAAGGGCTCAAGCAACTGTTCTCGCTGGTCGCCGACGTGCAGGTGGTGGCCGAAGCCGAGAGTGGCACGCAACTGATCGAACTGTTGCGCCAGGTCGAGATCGACCTGCTGCTGCTCGACATGAATATGCCGGGTATCAGCGGCGAGATTCTGATTGCGCGCCTGCATACCCAATACCCGAAACTGCCGATTCTGGTGTTGAGCATGCATAACGAAATCCATATCGCGCAACGGGCATTACGCGCCGGTGCACTGGGCTACCTGACCAAGGATCGCGATCCCGAAACCCTGTTGGTCGCGATGCGTCGAGTGGTCAGTGGCCAACGCTACCTCGACCCCGGGCTGGCGGAACAGATCGCGCTGCAAAGCAGTGGCTTGAAGCAGCAGACCTTTGTCGAGAGTTTGTCCGATCGTGAGTTCCAGATCCTGCGCCTGCTGGCGCACGGCATGAGCGTCAACCAGATCGCCGAGCAGTTGGTCATCAGTAACAAGACGGTCAGCACCCATAAGACCCGGCTGATGGAAAAGATGGGGTTCTCCTCCACCGCCGACATTGTGCGTTTCGCCATGACCCTGGGTATTTCCTGAAGCGTGTACGGGGGTAGGGATTTTCCTAGGCGGTTTTCCAGGATCCCTACCCCAGAATAGGGATGCTCCGATGGTGGCAGTGCCATTATCGGGCCAGTATCTCTTTCAAGCAGTCGAATGGCCGGTCAGGTCGTGACGACAAGCCTTGACAGGGAGACAGACCGTGAGCGCACCGACACCACCCCCTTCCGCTGCTTTGACCCTGTTTCCGGTTGCGTTCGCGGGCCTGCTGGGCGGGCTTGCGATTGCCTGGAGCGAGCGCTTCAGCATCGGGGCGCTGGCCGCCGGCGGCGCGGTGTTGGCGTTGTGTATCGGCATGGGCCTGTGGGCAAACGGCAGGAGCCGGGCGCAGTGGAGGGGCCTGCAGCAGCTCGATCAACAGGCATCCATTGCTCCGGCGCTGGCCGTCGATAACGGCCTGGCACAGGTGTGCGTCAGCGTGCTGCCGATCTGGTCGCGGCAGATAGAAGCGGCGCGTTCGATCAGTGAAACCTCGATTCTCAGCCTCAGCGAGCGTTTTGGCACGCTGTCATCCAACATCAGCCACAGCGTCTCCAGCAATGGCGGCCAGGACGCTTCGCAACAATTGGTCGACTTGCTGGAGGTCGGCCAGGCCGACCTCAACTCCATCGTCATGGCCCTGCGCGCCGCGCTCACCAATAAGGAGAATGAGCTCAAGGAAGTCATGCAGCTCTCGAGCTTCACCGAGCAGCTTCAGCAGATGGCCAAGTTTGTCGGTGACATCGCCAGTCAAACCAACCTGCTTGCCCTCAACGCGGCTATCGAGGCTGCGCGAGCCGGGGAGGCGGGGCGAGGGTTTGCGGTGGTCGCCGATGAAGTGCGCAAGTTGTCGAGCATGTCCGGCGAGACCGGGCGCAAGATCAGCGAAACCGTGATCACCGTCAACGCCGCCATCGCCCGCACGGTGCAGATGTCCCGCCACCACGCCGAACAAGACACCCTGACCCTCGCCGATTCGGAGCGCGTGGTGTCGGAGGTTATCGAACATTTTCGCACGACCGCCCAGACCATTGTGCGCAACAGCCATGACCTGCAGCAGCAGAGCGCCAACGTCGCCGACGAGATTGCCCAGGTGCTGGTTGCCCTGCAGTTCCAGGACCGCGTCAGCCAGATGCTTACCTTGATTACCCGCGACCTGGACAAGTTGCAGCAGCAGTTGGACGAACGTCATGAGTCGAGCCTCAGCGGACAGTCCCTGGCGCCAATGAGCAGTGACCGTTGGCTGCAGGAGCTGTCAACGGCCTACACCATGCCGGAGCAGCACGCCATTCATGGTGGTAAGGCGCCTGCCCAGGCCGATGCCAACGAAATCACGTTTTTCTAGAGGAGTTTTTCCGATGAGCAAGACCATTCTGATCGTCGACGACTCGGCCTCCATCCGCCAGGTGGTGAGCATCACCCTCAAAGGCGCCGGTTACGACGTGATCGAAGGCTGTGATGGCAAAGACGCCCTGAGCAAACTGGACGGCCGCAAAATCCACCTGATTGTCAGTGACGTGAACATGCCCAACATGGATGGCCTCAGTTTCGTCAAGGCGGCCAAGCTGTTGCCGGCCTACAAGTTCACGCCGGTCATCATGCTGACCACCGAAGCCAGCGATGCGATGAAGCAGCAAGGCCAGGCCTCCGGCGCCAAGGCCTGGATGGTCAAGCCCTTCCAGCCTGCGCAAATGCTGACCGCCGTCTCCAAGTTGATCCTGCCATAGCGATGACCAGCGACCGCTGGCCAGGAGGTTTACATGAAAAGCGCCGTCCCGATGCTACGTCGAATCCAGGTCATGGAAGGCCCCCTGACGATCTACACGGCTGCCGAGCAAAAGGACGTGCTGTTGTCGTTGTTTCCCCTGGCCCATGAAGTGGAGTTGGACCTGTCCAGTGTCGATGAACTCGACAGTGCCGGTTTGCAGCTGTTGATCCTCATCAAGCGCGAGTCTCTCAAGGAAGGCACCCAGTTGTTGCTGAGCAACCCCAGCTCGACGGTGAGCGAAGCCTTTCGCCTCAGCGGCCTTGACGACTACTTCACCAATGCGAGTTTCACCCAGTCGGTCGGAGCGTAAGCGTATGAACATGGATGACGTGCTGCAGACGTTCATTGCCGAAAGTCGCGAGCTTCTGTTGCAAATGGAAGATGCGCTGCTGCAGATCGAGAAGTCGCCCCAGGACCTGGACACCATCAACGGCCTGTTCCGCGTGGCCCACACCATCAAGGGGTCGGCCGGCCTGTTTGGCTTGATGCCGATCGTTGAGTTCACCCATGTCGCCGAAAGCGTGCTGGACCGGGTGCGCAGCCTGGAAGTGCGCGTCGACGAGGCGTTGAGTGCGTTGTTCCTCGACGCCCGTGACCATATTGGCCAATTGATCGACCTGCTGGCCGAGGACGGCAACCTGGATCGCCTGGACGAACCAGTGCGGGCTCAGGGTCAATCTATCATTGAGCGGCTGTCGCTGTATCTGGACGCGGCGGTCTCGACCCCGGCGCCGGCCCTTCAAGCGCCGGCGCCGGCGGATGAGCCAGGCGGCAGTCCCGGCCATTGGCATTTGTCGCTGCGCTTCGGCCCGGATGTGTTGCGCAATGGCATGGACCCCTTGGCGTTCCTGCGTTACCTGAGCACGCTGGGGCGTTTGCTGCACACCGTTACCTTGTTCGATGGGTTGCCGCCCATGACCGCCATGGACCCGGAAACCAACTACCTCGGGTTTGAACTCGCACTGGCCAGCGACGCTTCCCTGGAGGTCATCGACGGCGCCTTTGATTTTGTCCGCGAGGACGCGCTGGTTCGCATCCTTGCACCGAATGCCACGGTGCAGGCGTGTCGGACCCATCTCGACGGGTTGCCGGAAGACAACGTCACGCTGGTCGAGCTGCTGGTGCGTTGCGGCACATTGACCGAGGCCCAGGCCTTGCTCGTGACCCAGGACGCCGAGCAGGCACCGGTCGAAACGCGCAGCGAGCCTGATGTCCAGGAGTCGACAACGCCGCCGGTCAAGGCCGGCAAAAGCGCGGCGAGTAACGAAGGCAATCTGATTCGGGTCGATGCCGCCAAGCTGGACCAGCTGATCAACCTGGTCGGCGAGCTGATCATTGCCGGTGCCGGCGCCAACCTGGTGGCGGTACGCAGTGGGATTGGCGAGATGATCGAATCCACCAGCCTGTTATCGCGGCTGGTCGAGGAAGTCCGCGACTCGGCGCTGACCCTGCGCATGGTGCAGATCGGCGCAACCTTCACGCGGTTCCAGCGGGTGGTGCGGGACGTCTCCAAAGAGTTGGGCAAGGACATCGTGCTGCACATCGGCGGCGGTGAGACCGAGCTGGACAAGACCGTCGTCGAACGCATTGGCGACCCGCTGACCCACTTGGTGCGCAATGCCATGGACCACGGCATTGAGCCTGCGTCGACGCGCCTCCAGCGGGGCAAGCCGGCCCAGGGCACGGTACGCCTGAATGCCTATCACGAATCCGGCAGCATCGTGATCGAGGTGTCCGACGACGGCGGTGGCCTGGCCAAGGACAAGATCCTGGCCAAGGCCCGTGAGCGTGGCCTGGTAGGCGAGGCCCAGCAGCCGTCGGACAAGGACATCCTGAATCTGATTTTCGAGCCGGGATTCTCCACCGCCGACCAGGTCAGCAACCTGTCCGGCCGTGGCGTGGGCATGGACGTCGTGAAGCGCAATATCACGGCGTTGCGCGGCAGCGTCAGCCTCGAGAGCGAAGTCGGGCAGGGCACCACGGTGCGCATCCGCCTGCCGCTGACGCTGGCGATCATTGACGGTTTCCTGATCGGCGTGGGCAAGGCTTCTTACGTGATTCCGCTGAACATGGTGGAGGAGTGCATCGAGCTGGCACCTCAGCGGGGCACCGAAACCGGCTACCTGGACCTGCGGGGCGAGGTGCTGCCGATCCTGCGGCTGCGCGACATGTTTGATGTGCAAGAGCCTGGAGGCAACCGGGAAAACGTGGTCGTCGTGCAATACGCAGGCTTGCGTGCCGGCCTGGTGGTCGATCGCCTGCAGGGGGAGTTCCAAACCGTGATCAAGCCACTGGGCAAAGTGTTTGGTGATGCCCATGGGCTGGGCGGGTTCACCATCCTCGGAAGTGGAGCCGTTGCGCTGATCCTGGATATCCCGAATTTGCTAGGACAGGTTGCCAAGGAAACCCCCCATCGTTCGATCCCAAGCCCTTTATCGACTCATTGAAGCGTCATCAGGAGTGCCTCGCCATGACTGTTATCAGAAATATCATGTTGCTGGTTTTCACAGCCATGCTGGGTGTCTTCGTGTTGGGTGGCACCAGCCTGTACCTGGCCGGTGAAATCAATACGAGCGCCAGCTATGCCAACGTCAATACGGTGCCCAGCCTGTTGGAGATCGACCGCGCCGCCGCGGCCTTCACCGACCTGCATGCCTTGCAATGGCAACGCTTGAACGAGACCGACAAAAACAGCGTGCCGGCTTACGCGGCCAGCGTGGCGCAGGATTTCAGCGCCGTTGGCAAAGCCCTGGATCGCTATCAGGCCGAGTTGACCTCCGACGAGCACGATGCGGCGTTGTTGAAACAACTGCGCGGCCACTTGACTGAGTTTGCGGCGTTGCAGACCCACTTCGACAAGCTCATCGATGACGGTGACCAGGCCTCGGCCCGTGCATTGATCGAGACCAGCCAGCCCCTGCAGACCGCCGTGCTCACGGCGATCAGCGAGCTGCGTGAATACAACCTGGAACTGGGGCGCAAGGGCCAGGTGCTCGCCACCACCACCGAGAAGAACGCACGCACCCTCATCCTGCTGGTGAGCGGCCTGACCCTGGTGGCTACCCTGCTGATCGGCGTCTTGCTGGGGCGCAATCTGATGCGCCGGCTCGGGGCGGAACCTACCGTGGTGCAAGCCTATGCGGCACGCCTATCGGCTGGCGAATTGAATGCCAAGGCGACGCTCAGGGCCGGAGACACCACCAGCCTGATGGCGAGCATGCAGCAGTTGGGCGCGAACCTGCATGACTTGATCGTGGAGATGGACCGTATGTCCAGTGAGCACGACAAGGGCGAGATCGATGCACAGATCGATGCCGGCCGCTTTCATGGCAGTTACCGCTCCATGGCCCAGGGCATCAACGATATGGTCAACGGCCACATCGCGGTGAAGAAAAAAGCCATGGCCTGCATACGCGCCTTCGGTAACGGTGATCTGTCTGCGCCCCTGGAACAATTCCCCGGCAAAAAAGCCTTTATCAACGACAACATCGAGCTGTTGCGCAGCAACATCCTGGCGCTGATCAATGAAATGCAGCACATGTCCAGCGAGCATGAAAAAGGTGACATTGACGTGATGATCGATGTCGAGCGCTTCGCGGGTTCGTACCGGGATATCGGCCAGGGCATCAATGACATGGTCAACGGCCATATCAACGTGAAGAAAAAGGCCATGGCCTGTATTCGCGCGTTCGGCGAAGGGGATTTGTCCGCGCCCCTGGAGCGTTTCCCCGGCAAGAAAGCCTTTATCAATGAAAACGTCGAGCAACTGCGCGCCAATATCCTGGCCCTTGTGGAAGATACCAGCGAGATCAGCGACAGTGCGCTGATCGGCAAGCTGGACACCCGCCCTGACGCCGCCCGGCACCAGGGCGATTTCCGCCGCATCATCCTCGGTATCAACGGTTCTCTGGACGCGATCATCGTACCGATCACCGAGGCCATGGAGGTGCTGTCGGCGATGGCCGCCGGCGACCTGACCCGCAACATTACCGGCGACTACCAGGGCAAGTTCCTGGAGCTGAAGCACTCGGTCAATGGCACCGTGGAAAAACTCTCGGAAATCATCGGCGAAGTACGCGGCTCGGCGGACTCGCTGTCGAGTGCTTCGGAAGAGATTTCCGCCACCGCCCAAAGCATGGCCCAGTCGGCTTCCGAGCAGGCGGCATCGGTCGAACAGACCTCGGCGTCGATGGAGCAAATGTCGGCGTCCATTTCCCAGAACACCGAAAATGCCAAGGTCACCGATGGCATGGCGGGCAAAGCCAACAAGGAAGCCTCGGAAGGCGGTCGAGCCGTGAAGGACACCGTGGCGGCGATGAAAACCATTGCCGAAAAAATCGGCATCGTCGATTCCATTGCCTACCAGACCAACTTGCTGGCGCTCAACGCGGCAATCGAAGCGGCACGGGCCGGCGAGCATGGCAAAGGCTTTGCGGTGGTCGCGGCCGAAGTGCGCAAACTGGCGGAGCGCAGCCAGATTGCCGCACAGGAAATCAGTGAGGTGGCCAAGAACAGCGTGGCCTTGGCCGAACGGGCGGGCAACCTGCTGGACGAGATTGTGCCGTCGATTGCCAAGACCTCCGACCTGGTGCAGGAAATTGCGGCTGCCTCGGAAGAACAATCCATCGGTTCCGAACAAATCAACAGCGCGATGTCGCAGATGAGCCAACTGACCCAGCAAAACGCGTCGGCCTCCGAGGAGCTGGCGGCGACGGCCGAGGAAATGAGTGGCCAGGCCGAGCAGTTGCAGGAACTCATGGGGTTTTTCACCGTGCAAAGCAAACGTGCCGGGCGCAATGTCTCGATGCCCCAGATCAGCCGAGCCATGTCCACCCAGGACCTGGACAGTCGCTCCTCGGACGGCGGTTTCGTCCGCTTCGGGAGTTGACCCATGGGCACCTCAGCGGGCATGCAGGGCGCTGTCGAAGCTGCGTCGCCAGTGGATGAACCCTTGCAGTACCTGACCTTCCTGGCGGCCGAGGAGATGTACGCGGTCAATACCCTGAGCGTTCGTGAAATCATCGAATACAACCAGGTGACCAGCGTACCGATGATGCCGGAATTCCTGCGGGGGGTTATCAACCTGCGCGGCTCGGTGGTGCCGGTCGTGGACCTCAAGGCGCGTTTCGGCAAGGGCACGACGGTACTGGGCAGTCGCACCTGCATCGTCATCCTTGAGGCGGCGAAGGAGGGCGAATCCCAGGTCCTGGGGGTGGTGGTGGACTCGGTCAGCGAAGTGATCGAGATACTCGAGATCGATATCAAGCCCGCTCCGGCGTTCGGCAATCACATTCGCACCGACTTCATCGGGGGGATGACCAAGGTGCGAGGCGAGTTTGTCACGCTCCTGCAGATCGAGCATGTGCTGTGTGTCGATGAGATAGCCGGCCTGATCGCTGTCTAGGTATCTCCCCGGCGGATAGAGCTGTTGTGGTGAGCGGGCTTGCCCAGCGCCGGGGTGCGAAGCGCCCCTGATGAAGACGAAAACGTATGTGACCCGAGGTGAATCATGGCCCCACCCATCGACAGTCCAGGCAATGCCAGCGTCTCGAGCCCGAGCCAGTACCTCACCTTTGTGCTGGGGGAGGAGATGTTCGCCGTGGGCACGCTCAACGTTCGGGAAATCATCGAATACGGGCCGATCACCAGCGTGCCGTTGCTGCCTCCCAGCATACGTGGGGTGATTAACCTGCGTGGCGCGGCGGTGCCCGTGCTCGACCTGGGGGTGCGCTTTCGCGGCGAACGCTCGGTGCAGACTCCAAGGACCTGCGTTGTGATTATCGAGGTGCAGGCCAATGCCCAGCGCAAACCAGTGGGCATCATTGTCGATGCGGTCAGCGAGGTCCTGGAAATCGCCGACCAGGACATCGAGCCGTCGTTGAATTTCGGCACCGATGTCAGGGCCGACTTTTTACTGGGCATCGGCAAACTGGAGAGCGGTTTCGTGCTGTTGCTGGACATCGGTCGCGTGTTGTCCCTGGAACAGGTCGATGCGCTGGTCAACCTTGAGTCTTCGCTACCTTCGATCGCCTGAACAGGCTGGGGGAATGTCCTGATGAACGTGATCCTCTCTGACGCCGAGTTCGTGCAGTTTCGTGACCTCATCTATCAAATCGCCGGCATCAGCCTGTCCGATGCCAAGAAACAGTTGGTGAGCGCTCGCCTGGCCAAGCGGCTGCAAGTGTTCAAGCTCAATACCTACGGCGCTTACTACAAGGTGCTGATGAAGGACAGCGTGGAGTTGCAGGTCGCGGTGGACATGCTGACCACCAACGAGACCTACTTTTTCCGTGAGCCCAAGCATTTTGACTTCCTGCGCGATGTCGCGCTGCCCGAGCTGCGGGGCAGCGGGCCGTTGCGCATATGGAGTGGCGCCTGCTCGACCGGCGAAGAACCCTACACCCTGGCAATGGTCCTGGCGGACAACCTCGCCGGCCGGCCCTGGGAGATTGTCGCGTCGGACATCAGCAGCCGGGTATTGGAAAAAGCCCGCCTTGGGCGTTATCCCCTCGACGGCATACGCGGCATCCCCGAGGCGCTGTTGAACAAGTATTGCCTCAAGGGCGTGGGCGCCAACCACGGTTGTTTCATGGTCGACCCGGCGCTGGCGGCGAAGATCGATTTCCAGTCGATCAATCTGAATAACCCGCTGCCGAAGCTGGGGATGTTCGATGTGATCTTCCTGCGCAACGTGATGATCTATTTTGACAACGACACCAAAGTACAGGTGGTCAAGCGCCTGGTCAGTCACCTCAAACCGGGCGGGTACTTTCTGGTCAGCCATTCGGAGAGCCTCAACGGCATCACCGATCAGCTGCGGCTGGTCAAGCCTTCCATCTACCGGAGGCCGCATGCCTGACCGTCGACCGCCCAACGAGGTGTTCCTGAATCCCGGCGAGTGGTTTTTCGGCTCGGGTGCGATTCGCCTGCGTACGGTGCTGGGATCCTGTGTTGCATTGGTGTTCTGGCATCCCCGGCGCTTGCTGGGGGGCATGTGTCACTACCTGCTGCCACAGCGCGCCGTGACCAAACAGGGCGTCCTGGATGGTCGCTACGGCAACGAAGCCTTTGAACTGTTGCTCGCTCGAATACAGTCGATCAAGGCCCTGCCGACGGAGTTCAGGATCAGCGTATTCGGCGGTGGAAACATGTTTCCCGGGCTTGTGCGCTCGGACAATGATTACGTCGGCCAGCGCAATGTCGAACAGGCCATGCGCCTGCTCGACCTGCATCAGTTGCGGTGTCAACACTTCCATGTGGAAGGCGTGGGTTATCGGACCATTGTGTTCGATCTGGCCAACGGCGAAATCGAACTCAACTACCTGGCCTTGAAGTGAACCCCCAGGAGCCCTCATGGAGAACGTGCGACATGAGCCTTATCAAAGTGCTGATCATTGATGATTCCGCCGTGGTGCGTCAGGTACTCACGGCGACCCTGGGGCAAGACCCCGCTATCGAGGTTATCGGCGCGGCGGCAGACCCGGTGTTCGCCATGGACAAAATGAACAAGCAATGGCCGGATGTGATTGTGTTGGACGTGGAGATGCCACGGATGGATGGCATCACGTTCCTCAAGAAGTTGATGGCCGAACACCCCACGCCCGTGGTCATCTGCTCCACGCTGACCGAAAAGGGCGCGGCCACCACCATGCAGGCACTGGCGGCCGGCGCGGTCAGCATTGTGACCAAGCCACAACTCAACCTGCGCCAGTTTCTGACCGACAGTGCCGATGAATTGGCGGGGGCCGTCAAGGCCGCCGCGCGGGCCAACATGAAGCGCATGGTGCCTTCCAGCGAACGCGCTCCCGCCAGGCTGACGGCCGACGTCATATTGCCGGCGGGCACCCAGGCAATGGCGCGCACCACCGAGAACATTGTCGCCATTGGGACGTCCACGGGCGGCACCCAAGCCCTGGAGTTGGTGTTGACCGCCTTGCCCAGGGTCTGCCCGGGCATCGTCATCGTGCAGCACATGCCCGAACACTTCACCGCCGCGTTTGCCGAGCGCCTCAATCGATTGTGCGAGATCGAGGTCAGGGAGGCGAAGAACGGTGACCGGGTTATCCCCGGTTGTGCACTGATTGCCCCCGGTGGCCGGCACATGGTGCTCAAGCGCAGCGGCGCCCAATACCTGGTGGAAATTGTCGACGGACCTCCGGTCAGCCGGCATCGACCTTCCGTTGATGTGCTGTTTCGTTCGGTGGCCCGCAGTGCCGGCGGTAACGCACTGGGGATCATCATGACGGGGATGGGCGACGACGGCGCCCGGGGCCTGAAGGAAATGCACGACAACGGCGCCCGCACCCTGGGCCAGGACGAGGAGTCCTGCGTGGTGTATGGCATGCCCAAGGAGGCGTTCAAGCTCGGTGCGGTGGAGCGTGAGGTGCCCCTTGAGCAGATCTCGGCGGCGATTCTGCAATCCATGCACCAGCGGCGCTGACGGTTCGGGGTTCTGTGCTGATTGATAAGGCGCTCCGGCAATCCGCCTCGGGCCAGCCTGGGGTTTCAGTATGGGTCATGGTGGGCTCAGGGCAGGGAATCAATGGCCTGTAACACCGCACAGGCGATGGTCTTCGTAATCGTTCGACGCTGAGCGTTATCGAGCATCGGGCTTAACCAGGTGGGTAGACTGTTCAGCATGGGCAAAATGGCCGTGAGCGCGCCCTCGCGCAACGGCCCGCCCGGTGGATGGCCTGCCTGGCCGATCAGATCCATTATTTCCGACTCATAGGCACGCCTCAGGCGCTGGACGCTTGCCTGCATCGAGTCGCCCAGGCAATTGGCGTCCATGACCGCCAGCTTGAAGTGTCCGGTCATGTGTTCATGCAATTGAAGGTGACAGTCGATCAGTTGGGCCAGGCGTTGGTCGGGCGCCAATCGGCGATTCTTGATGCCGTGCACCTGGGACAGCAGGGTTTGATACAGCTCCATCAGCAGTTCGTAAAGCAGCGCCTCCTTGCTTTCCACATGGTGATAGATCGCCCCCGGGCTTATGCCGACATGGGCGGCGAGTTCACGCATGCTGACCTGGTTGAAACTGCGCTCCTTGAATAACTCCGAGGCTTTGCGCTGGAAGTCTGATCGGTTCAGCACACGCTTTGCCCCGTATTGCGCGCACGCCTGGTGCTCCGGCACGCCGGCCACGGGTTCATGTCCCGGGCGCCTGCTGCCGGGCAATTTCCTGATTGCGCAGGATAAAGCGCTGCAACTTGCCACTGGGGGTCTTGGGGAGTTGCTCGACGAACTCCACTTCCCGGGGATAGGCATGGGCGGCCAGGCGCTGCCGTACATGCAGGCGCAGTACTTCGGCCAGCTCGGCGCTGGGCTGGTACTGGCTGTCGAGCACGACAAAGGCTTTGATCAGCTCGGTGCGTTGCGGGTCGGGCTTGCCGATCACCGCCGCCTCGATCACCGCCGGGTGTTCGATCAGCGCGCTCTCGACGTCGAACGGCCCGACGCGGTAGCCGGACGTGGTGATCACATCATCGTTGCGGCCGACGAAGCTGATACTGCCGTCGTCATTCAGCTCCACACTGTCGCCGCTGAGGTAATAGCGCCCCACAAAGGCCCGGGTGGGCATACCCAGGTAGCCGTCGAACCAGCACAGGGGCGAGCGTTCGCGATCCACCGCCAGGACGCCCGGCTGACCCGCCGGCAATTCCCGATGCGCGTCGTCCAGTACGACGATGCGGTAGCCGGGCACCGCATAACCCGCCGAGCCCTCACGGACCGGGTGACGCAAACCATGGTGATTGCACAACACCATGCCGATTTCCGTCTGGCCGTAATGATCGTGAATGGTCACGCCGAGTTGCTCGGCAAACCAGCGGATCACGTGTGGGTTGAGCGGCTCGCCGGCACTGCTGACGGCACGCAGGCGGCCGCGCACGGCGTCGGCGAACGCTGCCCCCTCGGCAATCAACAGGCGATAGGCCGTCGGGGAGCCGGCCAGATTGCTGACGGCGTACTTGGCAATGACTCGGCACGTACTCTCCACCGTAAAAGGGCCGTTGTAGAACAGCGTGGCATGACCACAGGCCAGCGGGCCGGTCACCGCGTAATACAGGCCATAGGCCCAGCCGGGATCGGCCAGGTTCCAGAAGCGGTCGTCCTGCTGCAGGCCAATGGAGTCGCGTATATAACCCTTGAAGGCGAGAATGGCGCGCAACGGCACTTCCAGAGGCTTGGCCGGCCCCGTGGTACCCGATGTGCACATCAACAGGAATGGCGCGCTGGCGTCCAGCAGTACCGGTTCGCACTCGACGTCTTGGCCGTCCAGGATGCTCCAGAACGGATAATCGCTGGGGTTCTGCGGGCCCCCGCCGGTTACGATCACGCTTGGGCAGTTGCCGATCTCATCCAGCTTGGGACGGTTCTGCGCATCCGTCACGATCCAGCGCGCGTTGGAGCAGCCCAATCGTTGCTCGATCGCCTTGGGACCAAATGCGGTGAAGAGCGGTTGATAGACCGCGCCCACCCGCCAGGTCCCCAAGATGGCAATCAGCAGTTCAACCGTGCGCGGCATCAGGCCGGCGACGCGGTCGCCCGGTTTTACCCCTTGCTCACGCAAGAAATGGCCGAAGCGGGCGGCGCTGGCCTGCAATTGGCTGAATGTGTATTGGGCGGCGCTGCCATCCTGTGCTTCGCAATACAACGCCACGGCGTCGTCGTGGGCGTGCCGGTCGCAGCATTCGACGCAGGCGTTCAGGGCAGTCAGGTCACCTTGCAAAGCCAGTTCGGCGGTCTGTTGGTAATTGAAGGATGTGGCCACAGCTTGATAATCACGCATAACGATACCTGGTTCTTATTGTTGGGTTTGTACGGCCAATAGTTGCGCTGCTCACGACTCGGCGCGGTGGCGCTAGCTGTCCATCATGTCGGCCGCTTGCTGGGTCGCCTGGCTGGTGCGGGTCGCCAGCTTGCGAACTTCATCGGCGACCACCGCGAACCCGCGTCCGGCGTCGCCAGCGCGGGCGGCTTCAATGGCGGCGTTCAAGGCCAACAGGTTGGTCTGGCTGGCGATGCCCTGGATGGTAGCGACAATGTGCGTCAGCTTGCGCAGGGTCTCCTGCATCACTCGGTGCTGGTGTTCCTGAGCCTCACGCATGCTGTTTTCTTCATGGTGGGCATGGATATCGGTGATGGCACCCACCACCCTTTGCGGGGAGCCGTCCTCTGCGCGTCGCGTCTGCCCACGGCCGCGAAACCAGCGGTAATTGCCACTGCTGTGCTTGAGCCGATAATCGACATCAAAGGGTGTTTTACCGCTGTGGTCTTCGACGTGGGCGACAAACGCCGCGATTGCCCGTGCGCTGTCGTCTGGATGCAAGCGTGAGGTCCAGCTTTCCAATGTGTTGGGAAATTCCTCAACCGTGGTGTACCCCAGCAGTCGCCGCATTTGCGAAGACCACCAGATGGTGTTGTTCGGGTTCGCCGGGTCACCCGCCACCACCTCAATGTCCCAGAGCCCGTCATGGAGCATTTCACGGGAAATCTCGAAGCGTGTGGCCGCCAGTTCGAGTGACTCTTCGTGCAGGCGCTGTTCATGAATGTCACGCAGGCTTCCGCCGATGGCGACCGGTACCCCTTGCGCATCCCGGCGCGCCACACCGCTGATCCTGCACCAACGATAGTCACCGTCTGATGCAAGGGCCATGCGTACGTCCAGCGCAAAGGGCGTTCGCCCGCTGCGATCAGCCAGGTGCCGGGCCAGCGCGTCGAACAGGCGTTGCCGGTCCGTCGCGTGCAGGTGCTCGTTCCAGCGGCCAAGTTGATCAATACCTTGGGTCGGCATCGACGCGGACCCTGTCCACCTCATGGCCCACTCCGGTGCGGGTGCAGCCATACCTGCCGGTTGCAGTTCCCAAAACAGTTCACCTGCGCCTTGGGCGATAAGTGCCCAGCGCGCCTCCTGCTCCTGTAAAAGCGCGTCGCGGCGGGCCAGGTGCTCGGTCAATTGGGTGGCTTCCAATGCCAGCGCGTGTGTCTGTGCTTTCAGGGCTCGCCGCTCTTGCAGCAATGTCTCGACGCCCGCCAGGATGCGTCGCAATAACGGGTTGCTCGACGACAGCGGTGTACTCACCTGGTCAGGCTCATCCAGTCTGTCGGCAAGCGGAGCCAATACCCAGCGGCTGGTTCGGCTGAAAAAGAGCATGGGGCACCTCTATCTCGGATCAAATGGGGGCAATCGCCATGGGCTGTGTGGGGGTGCGGGCAAGGGCCTGTCGGTCAAAGGCGGTCGCCCCCGGCAGTGCCTGCCAGGCCAGTGGGCCGGCGGCGATTTCCTGGGCGCTCAGCAGGCAGTGGTCGAGCTCGCGCTGTAACGCGTCGGTGTCGAGGCCCTGGCCGATAAACACCAACTCCTGCCGGCAGTCGCCGACCACGCTGTCCCATTTGGCCCTGATGCCCTGCAGCCGGTATTCGTCCCGGGGCCATTGCGACGGCTCGATGAAGTTCCACCAGCGCCCGACATAGTCCCACTGGAACCGCTTGCCGCTTTGCACCAGCAGGCCGGTTTCCAGGTGGCGGCTGGCGAGCCAGAAGTAACCTTTGCTGCGCAGCAACCGCCCGTTGCTCCAGGGCTGCTGGAGAAAGGCGAGCAACCGCTGCGGGTGGAAAGGCGCGCGCTCGCGGTACACCCAGGACGTCACGCCATAGGTGTCCGACTCGGAGGCCGGCGCGTCTGCCGCCTCCATTTTCCGCATCCAGCCCGGCGACGCCGCGAGGCTGGGTAAATCAAACAGATGGGTGCCGAGGAGGCTGGCTGACGGGATGTTACCGTGGGCCATCGGCATGATCCGCGCCGTCGGGTTAAGCCCCGTGAGGATCGCCTGCACGGCCTGGTACTGCGCAGCATCGATGAGGTCCAGCTTGTTGACGAGAATGACGTTGGCGTACTCCACCTGTTCGATCAGCAGATCGGCCAGGTGGCGCTTGGGTGCGTCTGGCGTGGCGTCATCCTGGTCAATGGTGTGCGGCGATTCGAGCAGTTCCTGGAAACGACTGCCGTCGACCACCGTCACCAAGGTGTCCAGGCGCGCCAGTTCGCTGAGGCTGAAACCCTCAGCGTTAAGGAAAGCGAACGTCTCCGCGACCGGCATCGGCTCGGAGATCCCCGTGGATTCAATCAGCAGGTAATCGAAACGCTGTTGGCGTGCGAGCATACTGATCTGCTCGAGCAAATCGGCGCGCAGGGTGCAGCAGATACACCCGTTGCTCATCTCGATCAGCTCATCGCGACCACGGTGCAGCGCGACATCGCGCTGCACTTCTTCGGCATCGATATTGACTTCGCTCATGTCATTGACGATGACGGCCACGCGCAGGCCTTCGCGATTGCGCAGGATGTGGTTGAGCAGGGTGGTCTTGCCGGCGCCGAGGAAGCCCGAAAGGACCGTCACCGGCAGTCGGCTTGCCTGGGCGCCGTCTGTCATGGGTTCACCGCGCGCGGGCCGGCGGCCTTGTCCAGGTAGCTTTCGAACAGGTCGACCACCACAAAACCCTCATCGGCGGCATCTCCCCACAGGTCCTTCACGGCGAACTCGACGTGGTAGGTGGGTTGATGGGCTGCGCTTACATCGCCATGGCCGATTGCGTCGGGGAACGGCCATTTCTCTGACGTGCGGTGCAGGACCACGCCTTCCTTGCCGCGCACGTAGGCGGGCATGCGGATGTGCCCAGCCACATATTCGTCTCGCACCACCACCCGATCCCCCACCTCGAAGGGCGGCCGCCCCGTGATCGCCGGGCGGCCCTCGGCATGGGCGGGATTCGCCAGCTTGAAGTGGGAGCCCAAGGCCTGATCAAGCTCCGCCTGGGTGATCACGCCGGTTTCGACCAGCAGGGTGGCGGTCGCGATGACGTAGCGTTCGTAGTACTGGGTGCCGACATGCTGGCGCACATCCAGGCGTTCGACGGCGTGACGCACTTCGTCCACGCTGAACTTTTTCAAGTGGTCGGCACCGATGAACATCAAGCTGTAGGCCAGATGCTCCCAGTCCTGCTTGAACACCTGTTTGTAGCTCAGGCTGTTGATGGTGTGAGGGACTTTTCCAAAGCCTTGGAAACCGCCGAGATCGTGAAAGCCATCCATAATCAAAACTCCGGGAGTGAACGATGATGAGGTGTTGTTTTCAGCCCACGCGGGGCAGGGCGACGCCGATCAGCACGTCTTTGGTCACCAGCGCTTGAAGCTGCTCTTCGCTCATGTGTTCTGAGCCTTCCGGCCTGACCGGCAGCACCAGGTAGCGGCTTTCGGCGCTGGTGTCCCAGACCTTGACCACCATGTCCCGGGGCAACTCCGTCCCCAGCTCGCGCAGTACCGTGCGCCCCTCCCGGACCAGGCGTGCGCGGAACTCGAAACCCTTGTACCACTCCGGTGGCAGGCCGAGGACCGGCCAGTTGGTGCAGGAGCACAGGCTGCAGACAATCACGTTCTTCAGCGTCGGCGTATCCTCCAGGGCGACGATGTATTCGCCCTGGGGGCCGGTGTAGCCGAACTGGGCGCAGGCCGCCGTGCCGTCCTTGAGCAACAGTGCCCGGAACTGCGGATCGACCCACGCCTTGGCCACCACACGGGCGCCGTTCTCGGGGCTCCAGCCGTGCTCCATCAATTGCGTGAGCTGCTCGACATAGCCCTCCGGGATGAGTTCCTTGCTCTTGAGGACTTGAAACAATGCCCAGGCTCTTTCGCCGGGCGTTGAAGTAGCTGTACTCATGGGGTCACTCCTATCAGTCAACACGGTGGTAAAAGTCATTGGATTTCTTATTGTTCTACGGGCGCCGGCGGCGCCCGTAGACGGCTCAGAGCGTGCGCCAGTCCACGGAGGCTTCAAACGCCGCCGCAGCCTGGTAAAGGGTGCCTTCGGCATAGTGTCTGGCGACCAGCATCAGCCCGACGGGCAGGCCGTCGACCCGCCCGCATGGAATCGACAGGGCGGGATGCCCGGTGATGTCCTGTGGCGCGGTGTTGCCGATCATCTCCAGCGCGCGCGCCACGTACTCAGTGATCGAGCAATCCGTCGGTGGATGGGGTTGGGCAATGATCGGCGTGGTCGGCATCACCAGCAGGTCGTAGGTCTGCAGCGCCTTGTCATAGCCCTGCCGGGCAAAGCGCGCGAGGTTTTGCGCCTTGGCGTAATAACGTCCGTTGTAGTGGTTCAGCCCGTACTGGCCGACGAACATGCACAGCTTGAGCGACGCGGACAATTGGTCGGCCTGCTCGCGCCAGCCGACCTGTTTGTCCAGCAGGCCGACATCGTAGAGGCCTTTCCAGTTAAAGCCCGCGCCGTTGCCATGCATCATCTGCATGGTCAAGCCTTCGCAGCCGATGGGGTGCCACAACGAGCCCGCCAGGTTGTGCTCGGGAACGGACACCGCCTCGACCTGTGCGCCCAACGCCTCGAGACGGGCGATGGCGTCACGCACTTTCTCGGTGACACGAGGGTCCTGGTTGGCCAGTGCGAAGCCCTCTTGCAACACACCGATTTTGAGCCCGCGCACGCCCCTCGTCAGGTAGCTGTGATAGTCGTCGACTTGCGGCGCAGCCTGGCGCGGGTCAAGCCCATCCGCGCCGGCCATGGCTTGCAGCATCAGCGCGTTGTCGCGCACGTTGGCGGTAATGGGGCCGACATGGTCGATCGTGGCTTCAATCGCCATGACCCCGGAGTAGGGCACCAGGCCGTGGGTCGGCTTCATGCCGTAGGTGCCGCAGAAGGACGACGGGATTCGGATGGACCCGCCTTGATCACCGCCAACGGCCATGTCCACCTCTCCGGCCGCGACCAACGCCGCACTGCCCGATGAAGATCCACCGGCGGCATAACCGTGACGATGGGGGTTGTGCACGGGGGCAGGGTCTGAGGTGTGACTGCCGCCGGACAAACAGTAATGCTCACAGGTGGCCTTGCCCAGGATCGTCGCCCCGGCATCCAGCAGACGCGTGACCACAGTGGCGTCGAATGACGGTACGAAACCGGCCAGGGGCGCGGCGCCATTCATCAGCGGCACGCCTGCCAGGGCGATGTTGTCTTTCAGCGCGACGGTTTTGCCGGCCAGCAGGCCCTCCCGGGCCCCGTTCACTTCAGCCCGGTAGTACCAGGCGTTCAACGGGTTTTCCTTGTCCGAGGGCCGATAGCCCGAACTGCGTTCGTAGCGTACGGGCGGAACGAAATCAGGCAGCTCATCGACCAGGTCGTACGCGTCGAAACTCGGTTGCATCAGGTCCAGGTACTGCGCAGCCTGCTCTGGCGTCAGCTGCATGTGCAACTGGGTGGCGAGGTCCTGCAGTTGATCAAGCGTGGGTCGAATAATGGCCATGATTTTCCTTGATGTCATCGATGATCGGCGGGAAGACTTGAGGCTGTTCAAACACTTCCAGCACTTTCGGGGTCGGATCATTCCGGGTCGTAATGGAGAACAAATTAGGCCTCTTTTGCCACTGCGGCTTGGTTGAACAGGACACTCGCTTGGCTGAACAGGACAGCTCAGCGCGGTGCCACTTCATGGTCAGATGCCTGTCAAAAAGTGGCCCCGACCCCATGCGCTAGAGATGAGGGCCAAAAAATAATCGGGACGAATGGGGCGGTGCCGGGTGTCAGCTTTGCGCGACACCTGCATCACGCAACATGCCGGTCTGCGGGTGGCAGTTGATGTACTCGAACAGCTGGCTCTTGGCGTCCGAGACCGACACTTCGTGGTACAGCCGCAACTTCACCAGGCCGGCCGCCACACGGAAGAAGGTGACAAAGATGCGCAGGTGGGTGGGATGGGATTCCGCCCAGCGTTCCAGTTTCTCGACCGAGCGCCAGTGGCCGATGTTGTAGCTCATGTCGAGGAAGTTGCCGTCGAGGTCGATATTGCGCACGAAGCGATTGCTGTAGCAGCCCAGGGGCGCACCGTTATCGCGCAGGAAATCCATGCCGTCCTGCAATGTCGGCAAGATTTCGTCGAGGTACAGTGAACGCTCGTCAGCCTCGGCGTCAGCCCAATCCTGGCCGGAGCGAATCAGCGCGATGTTGTCATGGCCCATGACGATGACGCGGCCACCTTTGGCCGGATCTCCCTGCACCACCTTCAGTTCGCCCGTGGGGCTCATCCAGTCGGTCTGGGACGCCGGGAAGCGATCACGCATCGAGCCCCAGTAACCGTGCTCTTCGATCTCGCCGCTGGTGGTGTCCATGATCGCGCCCACCCCCGGCAACTGCGTCTGGAACGCATAGAGGGTTTCGAACTGCTCGGCACGCGGCGCGGTGATTTCGCGAAAATAACCCAGGCCGTCGTTCAGGCGATCCGGCGATGCCCACCAGTCATTGACGGGCGGCGATCGCAACCAGCGGCAATAGGCTGCGGCGTCCTTCCAGTAGCCGACGATCATCAGGTTGTCGTAGCCACTGTTGTCCGTGTGATGGGTCAAGTCGTGGGTCTGCGGGCCGTCGGGCAGGCTGAAGCTGCCGACGATGTCGCGCATGGCTTTAAGGGCACGTTCACGCTGCGCCTCACCGCGAAACTGCACGCCCAGGTAGGCCATCGCTACCTGCTTCAATTGTTCGCCAGCGCGGCCGACCCACATAGGGAAGGGCGGCTGGTAGTCCTCGGGCACCCGGCGGGACAACGTCCGTGGGCATCTAAGGTGTTTGTCGATCGCAGATTCCATGGGCGGCTCCTTGTTTTTTTCAGGTTCAGGCGTAGCGGGCTGGACAGGCTGTGAGGTCATAGTCAGGCAGGTACGAACCGCCTCGCTTTGTTCGCCAGGACAACCGTTTGGTTGGAAAAGACAGATGCCCGATGCCAGGGCTCAGGAGCGATAAAGAGGGCTGGGCGTGGTCTGAATTTTGCTTTCCAAGATCGACCGGCAGCGTGTCGCTGCTTCAAGTCGTTGCATTAAGGTGAGTGCCATGGCTCAGAACAATCACTATTCCACCCTTGCCGTTTCGCAACCGCGTCGCTTCGATTACTGGAAAGAAGTGGTGTGTCGCCATTGTCTTATGGCTGACAGCAAACCCTCGACCCAGAGCGATTTCAACGGAACGCTCCAGGTCTCCGGCGTAGGGGCGTTGGATGTCTCCAGGCTGTCGTCCCCGCTGCACCATTGGGTCCGTTCCGAGCGGCATTTACGCAGTGGCCCCGCCGACGACCTGTGGCTGGGCTTTACCCTCAATGGGTACGGCGAACTTGAGCAAGAGGGGCGCAAGGCCACACTGGGTGCGGGTAATTTGTTCCTTTATGACGCAACCCGACCGTTCCGATTCAGCCTGGGGGGGAGCGAAAACCACTTGATGCGCATCCCTCGGCAGTTGCTGACCGAGCGGTTGCCGCGTGTGGCGGAATGCACCGCAATGGTGCTGGATGACCGCCGCCCTGGCGTGGTGCCGCTGCGCGAGATGCTGCGCCAGATGGCGAACACTCCCGTGCTTCTGGAGGATGGAGGCATTTGCAATCGTTACTCCAACACGATAATCGACCTGCTCGTGATCAGCCTGGAACTCCAGGACCTGAAGACCACTCACCAGGAGCTGGATCTGTATGCGCGGATAATGACCTACATCCAGCACCACTTGAGCGACCGGGAACTGTCGATCGAACTGATCGCCCAAGCCCACCACGTGTCCACCCGCACGGTGACCCGTGCATTCGCCCGTCATCAGAAAAGCCCGGTCGCGGAGATCTGGAAAGAACGGCTGAATGCCAGTCGCGCGGCTATCGAGTGCGGCCAGGTGCGCAGCGTTTCCCAAGCCGCACTGGACTTCGGTTTTTCCGATTTCTCCCACTTCAGTCATGCTTTTCGCAAGGCGTTTGGGGTTGCGCCGCACACGCTCTTGACGCGCAACTGATGGGCCCCCAAAAAAAAGGCGGGGGTTATTGGCGTCCTGCTCGATAAAATGGACGAGATGAAAGGGTCAAGTTGCTAGCGATCCCCCTGCCGATTCAAGCCCGAGTCGCGGCCGACGCAGCCTCGCCAGGGCTCGGCAGCTACGGATTTGACAGGCGTCAAGGTGCTCCCACCTCAGGAATGCTCGATCACCATCACTGCCGTGGTGTCCGCCTCAAGTGCCTCGAACACATGCGGCACATTCGCCAGGTAGCTGATGTAGTCGCCGGCGTTGAGCAACACCGGGCCACTCGCCGGGCCGATACGTGCACTGCCACTGCACAGCACCACATGCTCTACGGTGCCCTGCGGGTGAGGCTGAGACAGACGAACTTCGCCGGGCTGCACCTTGAGTCGGTAGATGTCGCGCTGTACGCCAGCCGGGCAATCGGCAAGCAGGGTCGCTGCGTAATGGGCCGTCTCGGCATAGGCGGTCATGCCCTCGTTGGCGCGAATCACCCGCAGGGCCTGCCGGGGTTGCTCGAAGAACCGGGTGACTTGCAAGCCCATGGCCATCGCCAGCGACCACAAGGTTTCGATGCTGGGGTTACCGATGCCCGACTCCAATTGAGACAAGGTCGACTTCGCTAGCCCGGCGCGCTTCGCCAGCTCGGTCAAGGAAAGCCCGGCGGCCAGGCGCTCGCGCTTGATTGACAGCGCCAGCAGATCGATTCGACTGGGTTTATTTTTCGGCAGGTCGTTCGTTATATCGGTCATTTGTTTTATAAACCATCCTTAAATGGGTTGACGCTCTTGGGTGCCATGTTCAGTATATCGGCCATACGTTCATTATAAAGTTGTATTTGCCAGCCTATTTCTCCGCGAACGGTGGTTTGGGCCATGGTGATGTCGATAGCAAGGAAGCCGTGAGTGATGAAGTCGCAAACCCGTGGGACGCTCGAAATGATCTCGGCCATGGTCATCTCCGGCACAGTCGGCTGGTTCGTCGTCATGTCGGGGCAGGGCCCGGAGGCGGTGGTGTTCTGGCGTTGCCTGTTCGGCGCCCTGGCGATGCTGGTCGCGTGCCTGGCGCTTGGGGTGCTGCGTCGCTCCCGGATCACTGCCCGGCAATTCCTTCTGGTGTGCCTGGGCGGGGTGGCGTTGGTCCTCAACTGGGTGCTGCTGTTCGGTGCCTACACCCATTCCTCCATTGCCATTGCCACGGTGGTCTACCACGTTCAGCCGTTCATGCTGGTTGGCCTGGGTGTGCTGTTTTTTGCCGAACGCCTCAGCATCGCCAAGGTCGGCTGGCTGCTGTTGGCCTTCGCCGGGCTGATGCTGATTGTGTCCGCAAAGGGCCGTGGGCAGGCCACCGGTGCCGACTACGTGCTGGGTGTCTGCCTGGCCCTGGCTTCAGCCTTCTTCTATGCCGTGGCGGCGGCGATCACCAAGCGTCTCAAGGATTTGCCCGCGCACCTGATCGTGCTGATCCAGATGGTGGTCGGCGTGCTGGTGCTGGCACCGTTCGTGGACTTCACTGGGGGCGAAACGCTCAAGGGCGCCTGGACTTACCTGATCATTATCGGGGTGGTCCATACCGGGCTGATGTCGACCCTGTTGTACAGCGCCATCCAGAAAATCCCCACGGCACTGGTCGGGGCGCTGTCGTTCATCTATCCGATTGTTGCCATCCTGGTCGACTGGGTAGCCTTCGCCCATCCCCTCAGCACCCTGCAGGTGATGGGCGCAGGCGCGATCCTGCTGGCGGCGGCGGGCATGAACTTTGGCTGGTCGCTGGGCCGCGCGGGGCGTCAGGACTTGACCTAAGGTCGGGCGCCCAACCGCCATCGAGTCAAAAGACGTCACGCCAACCACTGGCGACGACGCGCCTGGGAAGAACATCGATGAATACGCGTGGTTCTGGTGTCACGGCCTGTCATAATCCGGGGCGCGCCTGGATCCGGGAGCGAGTGGCGCAGTGACCTGCCCATCTCCATGGCTCTCGGCCGTCCGGCCTGATTTCACCCCCCTCAAGGAGTCCGTGCCATTCATGGTGCTGTTCAATCGATTGAGCGCGTTTTCGACCCAGGCGCGCAGGGCACTGGGGCTGGTGTGGGAAACCTCGCGGCCACTGTTCACGGGGCTGTTGCTGGCGACGATTGTCGCCGGACTGCTGCCCGCACTGGCCGCCTGGATTGGACAGCGCATCGTTGATGGCGTGGTCCACGCCATGCAGGTTCATGCGGCCGGCAGCCAGGCCCCCGTGTGGCCGGTGATGCGCTACGTGCTGGCCGAGGCCGGTGTGCTGGCTTTGTTGGCGGCGGCGCAACGGGCGCTGTCGATGCAGCAGTCGCTGTTGCGGGTGAAGCTGGGCGTGAAGGTCAACCTGATGGTCCTGGAGAAAGCCCAGACCCTTTCGCTGCTGCAATTTGAAGACGCCGAGTTCTACGACAAGCTGGTGCGCGTGCGCCAGGGGGCTTCGACGCGCCCGCTGAGCCTGGTCACCAAAGGACTGGGGTTGGTGCAGAACCTCATTTCGCTGGTCAGCTTTGCTGTCCTGCTGGTGCACTTTTCGCCGTGGGCCCTGTTGATTCTGGTGGTCGGTGCGTTGCCGGTGTTCTTCGCCGAGACGCATTTTTCCGGCAATGCGTTCCGCCTGTTCCACCGGCGTGCACCGGAGACGCGCCGGCAGAACTACCTGGAATCCTTGCTCTCCCACGAGTCCCATGCCAAGGAGGTCAAGCTGTTTGGCCTGGCACCGCTGTTCCTCCAGCGCTATCGCGACAACGCTCAGCGCTTGTATACGGAGGACCGCCAATTGACGCTGCGCCGCGACGCCTGGGGCTTTGCATTGGGCCTGCTGGGCACCGCAGCGTTTTACCTGGCCTACGCCTGGGTGGTACTCGACACCGTGCGTGGCCAGACGAGCCTGGGCCAGATGACCATGTACATCGTGCTGTTCAAGCAGGGGCAGGCCGCAATCACCGCCAGCCTCAGCGCCATTGCCGGGCTGTACGACGACAGCCTGTTCCTCTCGGACCTGTATGAATACCTTGAAACCCCCGTGATCACGCCGCGCGGCCGGCTCACCGAGGGCGCGCGCCCTGGCGATGGCTTGCGCTGCGAGCAGGTGGGGTTCACCTACCCAGGCGCCGGATCCGCCGCGCTGCGCAATATCAGCCTGCACCTGGCACCGGGGAAAAGCCTGGCCCTGGTGGGTGAAAATGGTTCCGGCAAGACCAGCCTGATCAAACTGCTGACCCGTCTGTATACCCCGGATGAAGGCCGCATCCTGCTGGATGGCAGCGACCTGCAGGAATGGGACGAACACACCCTGCGCCAGCGCATCGGCGTTATTTTCCAGGACTACATCCGCTACCAGATGAGTGTCGGCGAGAACCTCGGCGTGGGGGACGTCGATGCCCTGGACGACCAGGCCCGCTGGCGCAGCGCTGCCACTCAAGGCGTGGCGGCGGAATTTATCGAGCGCTTGAGCCATACCTATTCAACCCAGCTGGGACGCTGGTTTGGAGGCCAGGAACTGTCCGGGGGGCAGTGGCAGAAAGTGGCCTTGTCGCGGGCGTACATGCGTCAGGATGCCGATCTGCTGATCCTCGATGAACCCACTGCCGCGCTGGATGCCGGGGCTGAAGCGGCGGTGTTCGAGCACTTCCGTGAGCATGCCAGGGGCCGCATGACCCTGCTGATTTCCCACCGTTTTTCCAGTGTGCGCAGTGCGGATCACATTATTGTGTTGGAACGCGGGCAGATTCTGGAGGAGGGCAGCCATAACCAGCTGATGGCTGCGGGTGGACGTTATGCCGAGCTGTTCGACGTTCAGGCGCGGGGCTATCGCTAGAAGACCCAGCGCCGCGTGTCTGCCGATCCCTTCAAATGACCTGTACAGATCGTTATTTGGCAGGGCCGGATTTGAATACGCCGCTGAGGACAAACGCATAGCGTTCCGGACGGATAAAGAAGGTGGTGCGGTCGCAGCAACGGCCGTCGGCAAAGTAAGAGCTGCGTTCCATCACCAGCAATGCGGCACCGCGTTTGACGTGCAGGGCACTGGACAGGCTTGCATCGGCTGCTTGCGCACGGATGGCCAGGTCGGCACGGGTGACGGCCTGGCCGGTGATCGATTCCAGGATCGAGTAGATTGGTTGATGCTCGACGTCTGTCCAGACCACGCCGGCCAACTCGGCCGGTAGATGGCTGCGGCCCAGGGCGATGGGCTCATCGTCCACGAAATGCAGGCGCTCCAGCAGCAGGCAATCGTGGGCGCCTTCAAACAACGCCATCAAGGCTTCCGGAACGGGCTGCAGCGTGTGGCTGATCACCTGCATGCTCGGTTTGAGCCCTTGCAATAACAAGGCTTCATGGAAACTGCGCAACGCATCCAGGCCATGCCGAACCTGCTTCGCGGCGACGAACGTGCCCTTGCCTTGCTTGCGCTCCACCACGCCGTCGTCGCTGAGCTTGCCCACCGCCAGGCGCACCGTGACGCGACTCACGCCAAAGCGTTCGCCCAGTTCGGCTTCTGACGGCAGTTTGCCGGTGGGTTCGAAATCGCCGCGCTGAATCTCTTCCAGCAAACGATGGGCGATCTGTTCGTAGAGCGAGGTGGTGCTGTCGCGCAGAATGGACGTGGACACGGTCGGCTTCCAGGGGCCTAGGAGTGGGGCGGTGCGCCTTCACTTCTAAGGTTATAAAAATAGGTTATTGGGATAACTTGTATTAATACGTATTATGTCAGGCATTCCCATTGTAAACGACCTGACGATACTTGCCATGCCCGACTCCTTGCCTTACGCACCACCGCAAGCCGACGCCCTGACGGTCGATCACATCAGTTTCAGCTACCCCAACGGCCATCGGGTGTTCAACGCGTTCAGCCTGAATGCCAAGCCGGGCGAATTCGTCGCGATCCTCGGGCCGTCGGGCTGCGGAAAAACCACGTTGCTGAATCTGTTGTCGGGTTTTCAGCAACCCCAGAGCGGCCGGATCAGCATCAACCAGACCGCCGTGCGCCCGGAGCGCTCGGAGTTGGGGTATGTGTTTCAGGCGCCGCAGTTGTTTCCCTGGTTGAGCGCGCTGGAGAACGTGCGTTTCGGCCTGCGGATGACGGCGCAGCTCAGCGAGGCGCAACAGCGTGCCCAGGCGTTGCAGTATTTGCGCCTGGTCGGCCTGGAGAACGCTGCACAGCGCTTGCCCCATCAGCTGTCGGGCGGCATGCAGCAGCGCGTCTCCCTGGCCAGGACCTTGGCATTGGAGCCCAGCGTATTGCTGATGGACGAACCCTTCGCCGCGCTGGATGCCATCAGCCGCAACAGCATGAATGAAGAGACGCTGCGGATCTGGGCCGAGCTGGGTCAGACGGTGCTGTTCATCACCCACGACATCGACGAAGCGGTGTTCCTGGCCGACCGGGTCATCGTGCTCAACATCGCCCCCGGCGGTATCCATAGCGAACTGGATATCCATTTGCCGCGCCCGCGTTCCAACCTCAAAACACGACGCCTGCCGGCCTTTCTCGATTACCGCAATGAGCTGATGGAGCGCATTTCCCAGGTCATGGGCGCGGCCGAAGCCATCCCTAACCCCACCTGCCAACCCGAGTTAACCCCATGATCAAACGTTCGCTGCTTGCTCTTTCCTTGTCTGTTGCCGCCTTGGCAAGCAGCACAGGTGCCGTGGCCGCTGAAGAGAAACCCCTGCGCGTGGGGTATGTGTTCGCCATGGCCAACGCTCCGGCGCTGATCGCCGACAAGCAGGGTTACTACCGCGAGGAAGGCTTGAATGTCGACCTCAAGGCCTTGGGCGATGGCCCGGTGATCCAACAGGCGCTGGCCGCCAATGAGCTGGACGTGGCCTATGTCGGCACGCCGCCGGTGTACCAATGGTTCTCCCGAGGCTTGCAAAGCCGGATTCTGGCCAAGGTCAATTACGGTCAGGCGGCGGTGATTGTCGATGCAAATAGCCAGATCAACAGCCTGGAGCAGCTCAAGGGCAAAAAGCTTGCCGGGGTCAAGAAGGGCAGTGGCATGGACGTGTTGTTGCGCGGCTATGTGCTGAAAGAAAAAGCCGGGCTCAACCCGGACAAGGACCTCGACATCATCGACATGCCACCCGGCAACATGAACGCGGCGCTGGAGCGCGGTATCGTCGACGCGGCGTTTTCCTGGGAACCCTTTGTCAGCCAATCGTTGCTGCGCGGGTCGAGCCGGATTCTGCTCGACGTCAACCAGGCGCTGCCGAACTACCCGTGGTACGTGGTGATCGCGCTGCCCAAAACCTTGCAGGAGCGACCGGACGACGTGGTCAAGCTGCTGCGTGCGCACCGCAAGGCCATCGCGTTCCTCAACGAGCATCCCGACGAGTCGAATCGCATCATCGCCGAGGCGTTCAAGCTTGAAGCGGTCCAGGGGCCTGACGGCAAGACCATTGCCCCGGAGGCCATCGTCGCCCAGGCGCGCACGCGATTGGGCTGGTCGGCGGACTTGCAGCCTGCGGATATCGAATTCATCCAGCGCCTGATGAATTATTCCCACGACCTGGGCTTTATCGACACCACGCTCAAGACCGAGCAGATCGTGGATACCGCCTACCTGGAAAAAGCCTCGCGCTGAGTCTGAGCCTGTCATGTCCTTGCCAAAACCTAATTGGGGATGGGCTTCGCTGCCATTCCTGCTGTTGATCTGGATGGCCCTGGCCAGCCGCTTTCCCACCTACATCCTGCCGCAGCCCTGGGATGTGGCGCGCGAAGCGCTGCGTTGGCTCAGCGACAGTTCGCTGTGGCAGCACCTCAGGGCGAGCGTCCTGGAGGAAGTCGGCGGCTTCTGTGCGGCGGTGCTTGTCGCGATTGTGCTGGGCACGGCCGGCGGCTTGTCTTCGCGCTTTCGCGATTTCATCTCGCCGCTCAACAGCCTGTTCATGGCGATCCCGCCGATTGCCTGGGCGCCGCTGATCATGATCATTTTCGGCCTGGGCTATGTCTCCATCGTGCTGGTGATTTTCATTGCCGCGATGTTCCCCATGGCGGTGACCATCCAGGAAGGCGTGCAGAGCATTCGCAGTGGCGAAGTCCGCGCGGCGCGCACCTTGGGTGCCAACCCCTGGCAATTGCTGGCCCACGTTTACCTGCCGGCCTCATTGCCCTTCGTGACGGCGGCCTTGCGCATCGGTTTCAGTCAGGGCTGGCGGGCACTGGTCGCCGCAGAAATGATCGGCGCCTCCCAGGGCATCGGCTGGATGGTCTCCACCGGCGGGCAGATCGGCAACAGCAGCCAGGTGCTGCTGGGCATCGTGCTGATCGGCCTGATTGCCTGGCTGATGGAGAGTTTTGTGTTCCGGCGCATCGAGCGTCACTACCAGAAATGGCGCGTGCAGTAAGCATCGTCCTTTGCCTTCGAACCCTTTCAAACCTTCAGTGGACCACTGCACGAGGTGTCATGTGAGTAACGTATTCGATCCCCGCGAAGCCGGGCATTACATCGCCCCCCAAGGCCTCTACGAACGCAACAAGCAACGCCCGTTCCTCGGCAGCATCGACTGTGATCGGGACACGCTGATTGCCGGGCAATGGGATGAAATCACCCTGGTCTACGAGGTCGGCGGCAGCGGCCTGGCGGATGGCGCCTGGTTGAAACTGGCGTTCAAGTTCTACTCCGATTGGGCACTGTTCCAGACCTCGAACCCGGCCGGTCCCAACTACGTCAGTGCCGAGTACCAGGCGGGCGAGTTGGTCCCCGGGCAGAGCCAAGCCACCGTGCAGCACCTGAAAGTGCGCTTCGACCAGAAGGGTCACGAACGGCCGTTCCAGAAAGCGATCATCATCGATATCATCGACGGCTACCTGAATCCCGGCGACAAAATCACTATTCGCCTGGGTGACCGTCGCCAGGGCGGGGCGGGCACACGGGTGCAGAGTTTCGTCGAGAAAGACTTCCGTTTCCGGCTGTTTATCGACCCCTTGGGCAGCTCGAAATTTGCCGAGGTGCCCGGCGATCCGTTGCTGAACATCGTGCCGGGACCGGCGCAGAGTGTGCAGCTGATTGTGCCGCGCCTGGTCGGCGCCGGTGAGGCGTTCGACGTGCTGCTGCGAGTCGACGATGCCTGGGGCAACACGTGCCGCAACCTGCCGCTCAACGGGGTACTGACCCTGGTTGATCCGGAAGGCGGCGAGCGCCAGCAAGGGTTTACCCTGGCCAATGAAGGGTGGGCGACGGTGCGGCTCGAGGGGTTTGACCTCGGGGCGGTGGGCGAGTGGCGTTTGTCCGCCGAGGTGCAGGCGCCCGGCGTGCGTGGCGCCCAGGCCTTCGTGACGGTTGACCCGGCCGGCAGCGCATTGCGCCCGCTGTACGCCGACCTGCATGTGCACTCCGATGACACCGTGGGCACCAACGACACGCTCTACAACCTCAGCTACGGCCGCGATGTCGCCGGCCTCGATGTGCTCGGCTACACCGCCAACGACTTCAATATCACCGAGCAACGCTGGGATCAGGCGGTGAAGCTGATTCACGAACTCAACGAGCCCGGCCGCTTCGTCTGCTACCCCGGCACCGAGTGGTGCGGCAACTCCTGCGCGGGCGGCGACCGTAACGTGGTGTTCCTGCATGATCGCAAGCCCGAGTTTCCGTTCGACAACCAAGGGCGCCTGGTGCGCTCGTTCGAGTGGAACGAGTTCACTGCCGGCACCATCAAACCGGGCGCCTGGCCGGTGGACGAGTTGTACGCGGCCTATGCGAAAGACCCGGAAGGTCACCTGATGATGCCCCATGTCGGTGGGCGCCGCTGCAACCTCGACTGGCACCATCCGGAGCTGGAACGCTTGATCGAAGTCGGCTCGGCCTGGGGCCAGTTCCATTGGGTCTACGCCGAAGCCCTTCAGCGTGGCTATCGGGTCGGCGCCGCGGCGAACAGCGATGAGCATCAGGGCCGTTGCGGCGGCGGGGTTCCGGCCACGGCCGTGTTTGGCTCTCGCGGCGGGTTGACCGGTGTGATTGCCGAGTCTTTCGACCGTTCGAGTGTCGGCAAGGCCCTTCGCGCCCGTCGCACCTTTGCCACGACGGGCGAGCGTGCATTTGCCAGCCTGCGCCAGGGCCAGCACTTCATGGGCGAGGTCTTCAGCGCCGATTCGAATGCGACGCTGGACTATCGATTGCTGGGCGAGGCGGGCTGGGAGCAGGTGGACCTGTTCGACGGCGATAAACTGATCTGGTCGCGCAACCTGCATCAGGAGCTGGGGTTTTCCGCCCAACGCATCCGGCTGCGCCTGGGGGGCGCACGCATCAAGGACCGTTATCGCGGCGCGTACTGGACCGGCGAAATCCGGGTGACGGGCGCGGTCATCAATGGTTTTCGCGCCTTGGGCCTCGATCATCCGGAGCAAACCGTATGGCGCAAGGACGCCACGACCCTGGCCTTTCGCACCGACACCAACGGCGACACCGACAGCATCGAAATCGACCTGTCGCAATTGGCCGGCGCGACGTTGCAGGTCCGCAGCCGCATCGACAACTACATCAAGGTCGGCGATCCGTCCGAACCGCAGCCCTACGTGCATGCGCCGACGGTGCTGATGGAACTGTCCGGCGAAGAACTGCTGGCGCAATCCCAGGTGATCGAAGAGCTGCCAGGGGCTGAGCTGAAAGTCTCCCTGGAAAGGACCACCGCCGAAGCGCTGCCCCGTGAACTGCAGGGGCAGATCGAGCTGGCACCACTCAATCTGCACGCGGGGCGCGAGCATCCGCTGTTCATCTGCGCGCGCCAACGCGACCAGTCCCGGGTCTGGACCTCGGCATTGTTCCTCACGCTTGCTTAAGGCCGCCGTGGCTGAACCCTGTCCGGGAGAGCGCAAAGAAACCTGTGGCGAGCGGGCTTGTTGTGGTGATCGGGCTTGCCCCGCGTTGGGCTGCGCAGCAGCCCCAAAACCAGGCGCAGAGGCGTGCCTGATACACCGCATTCGTCTTCATCAGGGGCTGCTTCGCACCCCAGCGCGGGGCAAGCCCGCTCACCACAGGGGGCCGATTCAATCCAGGCATTGCGCCCCGGCTAGTTTGCTGGGGGCTTCGATGCGTGCAGCCGCAAGGATTCTCCAGTACCTGGCGAGGGCAACGCGGCCTCGACCAGTTCGATCCAGTGCCTGACCGGGGTGCGTCCTGCTCCGTCAAGGTGGGACTGACAGCCTATATTGGCGGTGACGATGACGTCGGGGTGGCCGCTTTCCAACGCATTCAGCTTGTTATCGCGCAGTTGCCGCGACAATTCGGGCTGGGTCAGCGAATAGGTGCCCGCCGAGCCGCAGCACAGGTGGCCGTCGGGAACCGCGGTCAGGTTGAAGCCCAGGCTTGTCAGCAGGGTTTCAACGGCTCCGCCGAGTTTTTGCGCGTGCTGCAAGGTGCAGGGGCAGTGGAACGCCAGGCGCTGGTCGCTGTGTACACCGAGCTTATCCAGCGGCTCGCCGCGCAGCACTTCAACCAGGTCCCTGGCCAGGGCACTGACCCTGTGCGCCTTGTCGGCATACGCCGGGTCGGTGCTGAGCAGGTGGCCGTAATCCTTGATAAAGGCCCCGCAGCCGCTGGCGGTTTGCACAATGGCCTCGGCCCCGTTTTCGATGCTCGGCCACCATGCATCGATGTTGCGCCGGGCGCGCTCAAGGCCCGCCGCCTGAGCGTCGAGGTGATAATCCACCGCACCGCAGCAGCCTGCCTCGCGGGTGGATATGACGCTGATCCCCAGGCGATCCAGCACCCGCGCCGTGGCGGCGTTGGTATTGGGGGACAGACTCGGTTGCACGCAGCCCTCAAGCATCAATACCTGGCGGGCGTGGCGCGTGGTCGGGCGCGGTTTGGGCGGGTAGACGCGGCGAGGCAACTTGGCCTGCAAGGTGTTGGGCAACAATGCCCGAAATAGCTGGCCACTGCCGATCAGCAGGTTGAATAGGGCGGGATTGGGAACGACGCTGCGCAACCCCTCGCGCAGCAAACGCTGACTGAGTGGGCGTTGCACTGCCGCGTCGACCACCGCCCGGCCGATGTCGAGCAAGTTGTGATAGTCGACGCCAGAGGGGCAGGTGGTTTCGCAGTTACGGCAGGACAGGCACCGGTCCAGGTGTTGCTGGGTCTTTTGCGTGACTTCATTGCCTTCGAGCACCTGCTTGATCAGGTAGATGCGTCCCCTCGGGCCATCCAGTTCATCGCCCAGCAGTTGATAAGTCGGGCAGGTGGCATTGCAAAAACCGCAGTGCACGCAACTGCGCAGGATGCGTTCGGCTTCTTCGGCGCGCGGCAGTCGGCGGGCGTCTTCGCTCAAGGTGGTCTGCATGGTTCAAAGCTCCGCGTACAGGCGACCGGGGTTGAAGATGCCCCGTGGATCGAGTTGCTGCTTCAGGTTCCGGTGGTAGCGCATCAACGTGTCGGGCAGCGGTTGGAAGGGACTGTCGATCAGGCCCGGGTGGTAGCAGGTCCCATGCCCGCCGGCTTTTTCGACCACCGCGCGAATGACCCTCGCGTCGGCGTCGGATTTGAGCCAGCGCTGGGCGCCACCCCAGTCGATCAATTGGGTACCTGGCAGCGCCAGTCGGGGCGTGTTGTGCGGCAAGGACAGGCGCCAAAGGGGCAGATCCCCATCGAAAAAACCCAGCCGGTGTTCGTTCAGGTCTTGCCAGTAGGCAGCGTCCAGCACCTCGCCGCCCAAGCGCTCATGGGCCGCCGCCACCGAGCCTTCACCCCCTTCGAGCCGCAGGTGCAGGCGCTGGCCATCGTGACACGCCGCGCTGATCGGCAGCGGTTGCTGCCCCCATTCCGCCAGGCGCAGCAAGGCACGGTCGGTGTCCATTTCCAGGCTGATACTCAAGGTTTGCCGTGGTTTGGGCAGGACCTTGAGGGACACTTCGGTCACCACCCCAAGTGCGCCGTAACTGCCGGCCATCAAGCGCGACAGGTCGTAGCCGGCGACGTTCTTCATGACCTCGCCGCCGAAGCGCAAATGCTTGCCCTGTCCGGTGATGACCCGCGTCCCGAGGACAAAGTCGCGGACCGATCCTGACCAGGGGCGTCGCGGTCCCGAGAGTCCGCAGGCAATCATGCCGCCGACGGTGGCGTGCTCACCGAAGGAGGGCGGTTCGCAGGGCAGCATCTGGTGCGCGGCGTCCAGCACTTCTGCCAGCTCCGCCAAGGGCGTGCCGCAACGGGCGGTGATCACCAGTTCCGTGGGGTCGTAGCTGACGATGCCCCGGTGGACGCGGGTGTCGAGGACTTCCCCGGTGACTGCGCGGCCGAGGAACGCCTTGCTGTTGGAGCCCTGGATACGCAGCGGCGTGGCGTCGTTCAGCGCCTGGTTGACCTGCTCCAGCAGCGCTGCGCTGGCGTCGATAGGGTGTTCGCTGCGCATCAGAAACGCTCCAGGTCGGGGAAGGGCATCTGACCCAGATGAACGTGCATGGCGCCAAACTCGGCGCATCGATGCAACGTCGGGATGTTCTTGCCGGGGTTGAGCAATCCGCCCGGGTCGAAGGCGGCTTTGACGGCGTGGAATATGGTCAGCTCATCGCTGTTGAACTGGGCGCACATCTGATTGATCTTCTCGCGGCCCACACCGTGTTCACCGGTAATGCTGCCGCCGACCTTCACGCACAATTCGAGGATCTTGCCGCCCAGGGCTTCGGCGCGGTCGAGTTCGCCCGGTTGATTGGCATCGAACAGGATCAGCGGGTGCATGTTGCCGTCGCCGGCGTGGAAAACATTCGCCACCCGCAGGCCGTACTCGGTCGATAACGCCGCGATAGCGTGCAGCACCCCAGGCAGTTCGCGACGCGGGATCGTCCCGTCCATGCAGTAATAATCCGGTGAGAGGCGGCCCACCGCCGGAAACGCATTCTTGCGCCCGGCCCAGAAACCCACGCGTTCAGCCTCATCCCGAGCCTGGCGCACTTCGGTGGCGCCGGCCTGCTCCAGCACCTGGCGCACGCGGTGGCAGTCGTCGTGGACGTCGGCTTCCACGCCATCGAGTTCACACAACAGAATCGCTTCGGCGTCCACCGGGTAGCCGGCGAGAATGAAGTCTTCGGCGGCGCGAATGGCCAGGTTGTCCATCATCTCCAGGCCGCCCGGGATGATGCCGGCGGCAATGATGTCACCCACCGCACGGCCAGCCTTCTCAACGCAATCGAAGGCTGCCAGCAACACTTTGGCGGTTTGTGGTTTGGGCAGCAGCTTGACCGTGACCTCGGTGATCACCCCGAGCATGCCTTCGGAGCCGGTGAACAATGCCAGCAGATCGAAACCCGGAGCATCGAGGGCCTGGGAACCCAGGCTCACGTGTTCGCCGTCGACGGTCAGGATGTCGACCTTGAGCAGGTTGTGCACGGTCAACCCGTACTTCAGGCAATGCACGCCACCGGCGTTTTCCGCCACGTTACCGCCGATGGAACAGGCGATCTGCGAGGAAGGGTCCGGCGCGTAATACAAGCCGAACGGCGCAGCCGCCTGGGAAATCGCCAGGTTGCGTACCCCCGGCTGAACCCGGGCGGTGCGGGCAGCGGGGTCGATGTGCAGAATGTTGTTGAAGCGCGCCATCACCAGCAGCACGCCTTTTTCCAGCGGCAGCGCACCGCCGGACAACCCGGTGCCCGCGCCGCGAGCCACCACCGGTACACGCCGCTCATGGCAGACTCGAAGCACGCCCTGGACCTGATCGATGTGGCGCGGCAGCAGCACCAGCATGGGCGTGGTGCGATAAGCCGAGAGTCCGTCGCATTCGTACGGCTTGAGCGCTTCGTGCTGGTGCAGGATTTCCAGGTCAGGCAAGCGAGTCTGCAGGGCGTGCAGCAGCGCCTGTTTGTCGACGTCAGGCAGGACGCCATCGACGCGTTCATCGTAGAGAATGTTCATAGTCGGTAGGCAACCCTCCGTTGTTTTTATTCGAGGTCTGTTCCGATGCAGCTGGCTTGCATCATTCGCCTGGATTACTTATTCATTTTAGGAATAAGCATAATAAAATATAGTCCTTGATCGTATTAATCATCATGCTACCTTGCTGTCACCGGACCGCCGGATATGTTCAATCCTATTGTTATGGTACGACTATGTCCGGCGCCCGAATCTTCCAAATCAGCCTTGAGGCTCTGTCACATGACGGCGCCCATGTCGCGATTTCTCACGCCGACAATATCAGCACCCGTCCTTTTTCTTCCATTGCCGTTCCATCCGTTACCGGCAAACCTCTCCCTTGTCAGGCCAACAGCGAAGCCTGCAGTGCAATCAGCGAAGGCTTGGCGTTTCTTCTCTACGCCATGTGAATCGTCGTTGTTGGGCACTTCCATACCGTTAGTCCAGCCATTCATCTTCAGGTAATCCCGGTTTATGGGTTGCAGCTTGAAGTGTGAGTGATTGGGCGCCCGTTCCGAGCACGTTCTATCGCGACTGACAACAATGCCAAACTATTTGGATGACGCTCATCGAGCGGAAATCGTCAAGCTGAGCACTACCCTGACCAGTAGAACCGAATGGCCCACCTGGCTTTTGTTAGTCGGGTTTTATCTGGCCTGGGCGTTTATTGTTTTTTATGGGCAAGTACTTGGCGAAGTATTCAGCCTTGTCCTGCTGGTGCCACTGGTTGTGCTGTGGATGTCGATTCAGCATGAGCTTATCCATGGTCACCCAACCCGTTGGCCCGCCATAAACAAGGCCTTGGGATTTCTGCCGTTTGCCGTTTGGTACCCCTATGACATTTACAGGGACACCCATTTGGCACATCACAACGACGAAGTGCTGACGGTACCCGGGCAAGATCCGGAAAGTCGTTATGTCAACGGTGCTTTTTGGTTGCGCTCGCCTCGGTATATCAGAACGTTGTTATGGGTAAACAAGACCTTGGGCGGTCGTTTGCTTATGGGCGCGCCACTGGCGGTGATAGCCCTTGCGGGTAGCGAAATCAGAGGGCTGTTTCATACCGGCCGAATCGCTTGGCGGATGTGGGCCGCGCATCTACTCAGTGTTGGCGTAGTGCTGGCTTTGGTTGAGGAATACAGCGCCATCAGTGCCATACAGTACTTATTCCTGGTTTCGTTGCCGGCTTTGTCGATTGCCATGATCAGGTCGTTTTACGAACATCGTCCGTCAACGTATCCGGAACACCGCACGGTTATCAATGAATCGTCGGGGCTGTTGAGTTGGCTGTTTCTCAACCTCAATCTTCACCTGGTTCATCACGATCTTCCCGGTTTGCCCTGGTTTTACTTACCCAGGGTGTATAGAGCCAGGCGTGAACAATGGATCGCGCGAAACAATGGCTATGTCATTCATGGCTACTTCCAGTTATTGCAGAAACATCTGGTCAGTCCCGTGGATTGTCCTCGCCATCCTGCTGAGCACTAACACTAGGCAAGCTAATGTGGGCGTCGGAAAATGATACGTTTTGAAGCCATCAGGAAAACTCATAAAGGCAGCCCGCGAATGGCCGTGAGCGATTTAACGCTTCACGTCCGGGAGGGGGAGATCTGTGTATTTGTCGGGCCGAGTGGCTGCGGCAAAACCACCATTCTGCGCATGATCAACCGGCTGGATACCCAGGACAGTGGCCGCATCCGTGTCAACGGCGTGGCGACCGATGAACTTGACGTCGTTACGCTACGTCGCGGCATTGGTTTCATGATGCAGAGCGCCGCCTTGTTTCCTCACCAGACGGTTGCCGAAAATATTGGCGCAGTCCCGCGGCTGCTGGGCTGGAGCCAACATAAAATCCGCCGGCGCGTGAGCGAGCTCATTTCCCTGGTTGGGCTTCAGCCGGAATTTCTGGACCGCTACCCTAACCAGCTGTCGGGCGGGCAGCAAAGTCGTGTCGCCCTGGCAAGGGCATTGGCCTCGGACCCACCGGTTGTATTGATGGACGAACCCTTTGCCGCGCTTGATCCGGTGATACGCGAGCGACTGCAGGATGAACTGGTTGCGCTTCAGCGACGTCTGCATAAAACCATTATCCTGGTGACCCATGATATGGAGGAGGCCATCAAGATTGGTGATCGGATTGCGATCTTCGAGGGCGAAGGGAAACTTGTCCAGTTCGATACCCCTCACAACATCCTTGCCCATCCTGCCAGCGAGTTTGTGAGGAGCTTTATCGGCAAAGATCCGCAGTTAAAAAGACTTTCGCTGATGAAGGTTTCTGATCTTCCGGTGGATGAGATCAGTTGTGAATTCAAACTTCTACTGGATGACAAGTCCAACCCGTTGAAGTGGGTCAGTGACTCGGACATGCCTGTTCCGGAGCTGACAACAGTGTCGAGTCACGACTCGTTGCATCACGCCCTGGTTAAGATGCTAACGGCGCCTATGGGGGTGGTTGTTCGCGTGGACGAGGCCGGCGGTTACGAAGGTTGCCTGTCGATTGCCAGCCTTCACAGCGCACTTAATGAACGCCGCTTCGGAAGTGCGCAATGATTGACTGGTCCTGGATCGTTGAAAACTGGCAGCAGATCGGCCAGCTGTTAGTCGATCATATTCAACTGGTGACCCTGGGCCTGTGTATAGGGATGCTGTTGGCGGGTGCAATGGTGCTCTTGACGTTGTGGCAGCCAGGATTGGCGCGGCCGATGATTTATGCCTGCGGCATACTTTTTACCATTCCGTCCCTGGCACTGTTTATTTTGATAATGCCTTTTACCGGGTTATCCAAGACCACGGCGGTCATTGGTTTGAGCCTGTATTCCTTGCTTATTGTGTTGCAGAACACCTTGGCGGGACTTGCGAGTAACCCTGCGGACGTATTGGAGGAAGCCCGTGCGCTCGGGTATACGCGCATGCAGAGATTCCTCGGGGTTGAACTTCCACTGGCGCTGCCTGCGTTATTGGCGGGCTTACGAACAACCTCGGTCACGTTGGTGGGGCTGGTGACGGTTACTGCCTTGATTGGTCAAGGCGGACTGGGCCAGTTGTTCATTACCGGGCTGGCCCAAAGTTTCACTACACCTGTGGCGGTCAGCCTGGTCCTGACCGTGATGTTGGCGTTATGTTTTGATTTTCTGTTTTATTCAATCAATAAATGGCTGGTGCCTTGGGTGCGCTGATGAACATGATCGCAAGTGTCTACCTTTGGTTTTCTCTACCTGATAATTGGTTGGGTGAAAACGGCATACTGACTCGGCTGGCAGAGCATATTTATTATGTGTCCTTGAGCCTGGCTATTGCTTGTGCAATAGCGTTGCCGCTCGGCGTACTACTGGCTAACTACCGCAAAGGCGCGCAGGTGGCGATAGGGCTGTTCAATATTGGGCGAGCATTACCGTCCCTGGGTATTGTGATACTTGCAATCATGCTTATTGGCTATGAAACCAGCACGGTGATTATCGCGTTGGTGACCATGAGCATCCCGCCGATATTAACCAATACCTATGTTGGCATCGATCAGGTGGATTCATCCCTGAAGCAGGCTGCCAGATCGATGGGCATGCGCAGAGGGCAGATGTTTTTTCAGCTCGAGTTGCCGCTGGCTTTTCCGCTGATCTTTTCAGGGTTCCGCTCAGCCCTGGTGCAACTTATCGCCACGGCCACCATCGCCGCGTATGCCGGCTTCGGCGGGCTGGGCAGGTTTCTGATTGATGGACTGGGCCGAAATGATACGCCGCAAATCATTGGCGGCGCACTGATGGTGTCGGCACTGGCGATTGCCAGTGAGTGGGTTTGTTCAATGATAGAAACATTCATGGTTAGAAAATGGCGCGCGGGGAAAATCGAACTAAGCGCTACATGACCTGAGGCACTTGAAAGTGTGTATTAACTCTGCAGAGGTGCAAACCCACATGAAAAACAAACAACGTTCGAAGGCTCGCTCAGCGCACTCGGTTTCATTGCTGCTGGGGCTAGGCTTGCTGGTGGGCAGCGCGTTGGCCAGCGCTCAGTCCATCACCATTGGAGGGGCCAATTTTTCCGAGCAGACGATTCTCGCCAACATCTATGCGTCAGCCTTGAAAAATCAAGGGATAGACGTCAAGACCCGACTCAATCTGGGCAACCGCCAGATCATCGCCCAGGCCCTGGAAAACGGCGATATAGACGTCGTCCCCGAATACCTGGGGTCACTGTTGAGTTTCTATGACGACAAGACCGCCCTGACCACCCAAAAGGAGATCCTCAGCGCTTTGCAACAGAAGTTGCCGGCGGACCTCCAGCTGCTTGAGCCTTCGTCCGCAGGCTCCATTACCGCCTGGGCCGTCACCCAAAAGACCGCAGAAAAGTACAACCTGCGCACCTTGTCCGACCTGGCGCCCGTCTCGGGTGATTTCACCCTGGGCGGGCCTCCCGAAGTCGCCACGGCCGCGTTAGGCCTGCCCGGGTTGAAGGCGGTCTACGGCATCAACTTCAAGAGCGTCAAGTCGCTGGACATGGGCGGGCCCTTGTCGCGGCTGGCGTTGAACTCCGGCGCCATCGACGTGGCCACGGTGGTCTCCACGCAAGGCATCCTGGCGAAAGAGCCTTGGGTTGTCCTCGAGGACGACAAGCACCAACAGCCCCTGCAAAACATCACGCCACTGGGGCGCAAGGCGTTGCTGACCCCGGAAGTCACCCAGGTGCTTAACGAGGTTTCTGCAAAGCTGACCGATGACGACCTCAAGCAACTCAATCGCCTGGTTGATATCGATCACAAGGACCCCGCGAAAGTCGCGGCGCAGTGGGTCGCCGAACATACCGTCAAGACGGTCCAGTGAAAATCAATGCGACGTGGGTAAGGTCGCGGAGGCGTTATGTCGAATAAAAGTATGATTTTGAATTTGTTCTTTTTTAACCCCCAGGGCGATCATCGTTTTTCCTGGCGCCACCCGCAGGCACCGACCCAAGAGATATTGACCCTGGGTTACTACGTAAAACTGGTGCAGGCGGCGGAGGCGGCGAAGTTTGATGCGGTTTTTGTTGCGGATCACGTTGCGGTCTGGGACTCCGTGGCCAGCGGGCTGAGGCACTATGCCAACGCCCGCCTGGAACCGATTACGCTGTTGTCCGCACTGGCGGCGGTTACCGAGCACATCGGGCTGATGGGCACGGCTTCGACTTCCTATAACGAGCCCTTCAACCTCGCGCGCTATTTTGCTTCGCTGGACTACCTCAGCGCAGGGCGGGCCAGCTGGAATATCGTGACGTCCTGGCTGGAAGAAGAGGCTTCGAATTTCGGATTGTCAGGCGTGACGAAACACGGCGATCGTTATCTGCGGGCCGAGGAGTTCATCCAGGTCGTCAAGCAGCTTTGGGACTCCTGGGAGGAGGGCGCGCTTGAATTTGACAAGGGCACCGGCGACTTTGCCGACCCCTCGAAAATCCACCCGATCAATCACAAAGGCGCACATTTCAGCGTACGTGGGCCGCTTAACGTGCCGCGTCCACCCCAGGGGCATCCGGTCCTTGCCCAGGCGGGGTCTTCTGAAGCCGGCAAGAACCTGGCCGCCGCCCATGGGGACGTACACTTCTGTTTTATCAACTCGGTCGAGGAGGGACTGGCGTACAGGGCCGATTTGAATCGCCGACTCGAGTTGAAGGGCAGGCATTCCAGTGATCTGAAAATCATCACCGGCGTGCTGCCGGTGGTGCTCGGGGATGAGACTGAGGGGGAACGACGTCGGCACCTGGAGGACAGCCTGATTATCGATGCGGTGGCGATTGACCTGGTCTCCAGCTACACCCGCCTGGACCTGACAGGACTATCGCCGGACGGCCCGTTGCCAGCGTTGCCGGATGAGTCCGAGTTTGATGGCATTCGAACCGAGCTGGCCCTGCTCAAGCAGTACGACACCTCCCTGTCCATCCGCGAAATAGGGCGCCGGTTGGTCAAGAGCTCCAGCACCTGGCTGTTGATCGGAACGGCGGAGCATATTGCCGACAAGCTTTCAGCGTTATACGAGTCGAATGCCGTCGATGGCTACAACCTCATGTTTCCGTTTTTGCCCACTGACTTCGAAACCTTCACCCGTGGCGTGGTGCCTCTGCTGCAAGCCAGAGGGGTGTTCCGCCAGGAATATGAGCCCGGGACACTGAGGGATCGCTTGGGCTTGAAGACGCCGGCCAACCGTTTCCTGTTGTGAGCAGTATCAATCGCACCCTCTGAATGGATGTCATATGACCAGCGATCTATCCATGTACCTCGCTCCCGCCAGGGTTCTACACGCACAGGATGCCTGGCTTGAGCGCATCCTGGCGATTCTCGGCGAGCGCCGTGGGCAAACACAGGTCGTTGATCTCGCGGCGCACTGGCTTTCCCCGGATCTGTTGTTATCCCAGACCTGCGGCTATCCATTCGTTACGTCGCTGCGGGGAAAGGTAAAGCTGGTAGGGCGCCCGAGCTATGAGCTTACCCATGGCTCCGGCGGGGACCATTGCAGTTTGCTGCTCTGCAGGGCTGATTCGGCCGTGATTGACCTGGCGGGTTTCCAGGGGCGCCATGGCCTGATCAACGCCCTGGATTCCAACTCTGGAATGAATTTATTTCGCCACACGCTGGCCGGGATCAGCGACCGAGGTTTCTTCTCGAAACTCACCTTCACCGGATCCCACAGGGAGAGCCTGCGAAGGCTTAGAGAAGGCGAGGGTGATTTGGCTTCCATCGACAGTGTCACCTACGACTATCTTGCGAGAGATCACAGTGACGAGATCGAAGGCCTCAGGATCCTGACACGAAGTGCGCGCAGTCCCTGCCTGCCTTACATCACCTCGATTGGTCAGGACGCCGTTTCAATCAGAAACGCAATGAACGAAGCCTTGGGGCAGCTTCCTGAGGTGTCCCGTGACCTCGCGATCAAGGAAGTCCTGCCGGCCAGTGAGGCTGACTATGAGTGTCTCCTGGAATATGAGCGCAGTGCGGCCAGTCGCGGCTTTTCGTTTGTAGCGTCCTGAGCGGCCCCACCTCAAACGGAGGCACTCCTGCAGGGGACTCATTCAGTCCCCGGCAGGTTCAAACCCTATAGCCAACCCTTGATCTGCGCGCACACAGCCTGGGTGGAAATACCGTAGCGATCGTGCAACGTCGGAAGCGCTCCCGCATCGAGAAACGCGTCCGGCAGCGCTATTTGCCGGAACGTCGGGGTAACGCCATTGCGCAACAGCACGGTTGCCACCGCTTCGCCCAATCCGCCAATGATGGAGTGGTTTTCGGCCGTCACTACCAGTCGTCCCGGCTTTCTGGCTTCAGCCAGAATGGTCTGCTCATCCAAAGGCTTGATGGTGGGCACGTGAAGCACCGCGACATCCACGCCATCTGCCTGTAGTTCCTTGGCGGCTTCCAGGGCGCGCATGGTCATCAAACCGGTGGAAATGATTAAAACCTCATTGCCCGTGCGCAGGGTCTTGGCCTTGCCGATCTCGAATGTATAGCCATATTCGTCGAGCACCAGCGGTACGTTGCCGCGCAGTAACCGCATGTAGACCGGCCCTTGATGCGCAGCAATGGCGGGCACGGCTTGTTCGATTTCCAGGGCATCGCAGGGGTCGACGATCATCAGGTTGGGCATGGCGCGGAAAATCGCCAGATCATCCGTTGCCTGGTGGCTGGGGCCGTACCCGGTGGTCAGGCCCGGCAGGCCGCAGACGATTTTGACGTTGAGGTTTTCCTCGGCAATCGCCATGCAGATGAAGTCATAGGCCCGGCGCGACGCAAACACCGCGTAAGTGGTAGCGAAGGGCACGAACCCCTCCCGAGCCATGCCGGCTGCCGCGCTCATCAACAGTTGCTCGGCCATGCCCATCTGGTAGAAACGCTCCGGATGCGCCTTGGCAAAAATGTGCAGGTCGGTGTATTTGGACAAGTCAGCCGATAAACCCACGATGTCCTGGCGCTGGTCCGCGAGTGCGGCCAATGCGTGACCGAATGGCGCTGGTTTTGTGGCCTGGCCTTCAGCGGCAATCGAGGCAATCATCGCCGAGGTGGTCAGCTTTTTCTTCGCCGCTGCGGGTGCCTGAACGTCAGTCTTGTGTGCGTTGCTCATACGGTTTTGCCTTCTTCCAGGTTGTTCAGGGCCACATCCCATTCATGCTCGTCGACGCGGATGAAGTGAGTCTTTTCGCGGGTTTCCAGGAACGGCACGCCTTTGCCCATTTTGGTATCGCAGATGATGACGCGCGGTTGTGCGCCGGGGTGGCTGCGGGCCGCGTCGAACGCCTTGACCAAGGCATCCAGGTCGTTACCGTCTACCCGCTGGGTGAACCAGCCAAAGGCTTGCCAGCGGTCAACGATGGGTTCAAATGCCAGCACTTCGCTGGAATGTCCGTCGGCTTGCTGGTTATTCACGTCGACAATGGCGATCAGGTTGTCGAGCTTCCAGTGCGAAGCGGACATGACCGCTTCCCAGGTGGATCCCTCATTCAGCTCGCCGTCCGACAGCAGGTTGTAGACGAATGAGGCGGACTGTTTGCGCTTCAAGCCCAGGCAGGCACCCACTGCGATGCCCAGCCCCTGGCCCAGGGAGCCGCCGGTAATCTCCATGCCGGGGGTGTAGGCGGCCATGCCGGACATGGGCAGGCGGCTGTCATCCGAACCGTAGGTTTCAAGTTCATCCAGTGGGATGATTTGCGCTTCAATCAGCGCCGCATACAGGGCTATCGCGTAGTGGCCGATGGAAAGGTAAAAGCGATCACGCTGTTCCCATTCCGGGTCTTCGGGCTTGTAGTTCAAGGCGTGGAAGTACGACACGGCGAGCAAGTCTGCCGCGCCCAGCGCCTGGCCGACATAGCCCTGGCCCTGGACTTGGCCCATGCGCAAGGCATGGCGGCGAATGTTATGGGCGCGCTGCACCAGCGTGGTGGAGGACGCGCGAGATAAAGTGGCAGTCATGGAAGTTCTCCGTTAACTCAACGATTGACCGAAGCGGCAGGAATGCGCAGCACCAGGCAGGCACCGATGCACAGCACACCGGTAATCAGGTACATACCGATGGCGCTCGAACCGGTCGTGGTGGTGATCCAACCAATCAGGTAGGGCGAGCAGAAACCCGCCAGATTGGCAAAGCTGTTGATTCCAGCGATCCCGGCAGCGGCGGAGACGCCACCGAGCAAGGTGGTCGGCAGCATCCAGAACAGTGACGACGCCGACAGCACGCCTGCTGCCGCAAGGCACAGGCACAACACCGACAGCATCAGGTGGGTGCCGAACACCGCCGCCAACGTGAGGCCCAGCGCACCGGCAAGCATTGGCGCCACCAGATGCCAACGGCGCTCCTGGTGCTTGTCGCCGCTGCGCCCCATCAGCACCATCGCGACAATGGCGCACAGGTAGGGGAGGCTGGTGAGCAAGCCGATGTGCATCGGGTCGGCAACGCCGGCATTACGGATAAGGGTCGGCAGCCAGAAGGTGATCGCGTACTGGCCCATGACCACGCAAAAGTAGATGCAGGCGAGAATCCACAGGCGGCGGTCGCGCAGGAAGGCGCCGACCGATGCATGGGTGACTTTACGGCTGTTGTCCTCGGCGAGTTCTTTGCTGACCAGCGCTTTTTCTTCATCGGTGAGCCAGGTCGCCTGGTGCACGCCGTCCTTGAGGTAAGCCAGCACCATCAGGCCAACGATGACGGTCGGAATGGCTTCGAGCACGAACATCCACTGCCAGCCCGCCCAGCCATGTACGCCGGCGAACTGGGTCATGATGTAGCCCGAGAGCGGCCCGCCGATCATGCCGGAGAGCGGGATGGCGATGAACCACAGCACGGTCATTTTGGCGCGGCGGTAGGAGGGGAACCAGTAGGTGAGGTAGAGCAGCAGGCCCGGTGCGAGCCCGGCTTCGGCGATACCGAGCAGGAAGCGCAGCGCATAGAACTGCCAGGCCGTTTCCACGAAGGCGAAGAGGGCGGAGATAATGCCCCACGAAATCATGATCCGCGCGATCCAGCGCCGGGCACCGACTTTGTGGAGGATGAGGTTGCTCGGCACTTCGCAGAGGAAATAGCCAAGAAAGAACATGCCCGCGCCGAGCCCGTATACGGTTTCGCTCAGGGACAGGTCATTCATCATCTGCAGCTTTGCAAACCCGACGTTTACCCGGTCCAGGTAGGCGCACAGGTAGCACAGCATCAGGAAAGGCATCAATCGCCAGGCAGTTTTGCGATACGCGCTTGCGCGCACTGTGGACACAGTGTCGAGCGTCATGGTGGTCATCATGAGGGTCTGATCTCTTGTTTTTATAGAACGCCGGGCTTGAAGCCCGACGTATCTTCGATCCAGAACTTAATGGACAGCGGGTGCTGGCACCTGTGGTCAGTGGATCAACATGCCGCCGTTGACATCCAGGGTGATGCCGGTGAGGTAGGAGGACAAGTCGCTGGCGAGAAACAGTGCCGCATTGGCAACATCCTGCGCGGCACCAAGCCGACCCAGAGGGATGCTTTCGATGATTGCGTGGCGGCGCTCATCCTGCATCAGGCCCCCGGTGATGTCGGTATGGATCAGGCCTGGCGCAATGGCGTTGACGCGAATGTTGTCCGCGCCAAATTCGCGGGCCATGGCCTTGCCCAGTCCGAGCACGCCGGCCTTGGCGGCGCTGTAGTGCGGGCCGCCGAAAATGCCGCCGCCGCGCTGGGCCGATACGGATGACATGCAGACGATGCTGCCCGAAGCCTGGGCGCGCATCACCGGAATCACCGCCTGGGACATCAACAGCGTGCCACGCAGGCTGACATCCAGGACCTTGTCGTAATCGCTCGGGCGAATGTCCAGGGTCTTGATGGGCTGGGTGATGCCGGCATTGTTGACGAGTATGTCGATACGGCCGTAGTGCTCCAGCACCTTGGCGACCGCAGCCTGGACTTGTTGCTCATCGGCCACGTTGGCAGCCAGGCCCAGGTGGCCTTCGCCGAGGGTGGCCGCGGCGTCACGGGCGGCGGACTCGTCGAGATCCAGGATGACAACGCGGGCGCCGTGTTGGGCGAAGGTGAGCGCGGTTGCGCGGCCGATGCCGCGTGCGGATGCGGCGCCAGTAATAATCGCGACTTTGCCTTGAAGAAGCATGAGGGATACCTCTGATTGTTTTTATGGTTCGATTCAGCGATCGATGGCTCAGAGTGGTCCCCGTCGACGGGCCGAGCAATAACGCAAACCTCACTGCTACATGAATAAAATTCAGCACTCGTCAATGTGGACCGCAAATGCTTGAATGGCACGATCCGCCCGCGCCCCAAAAAACAATAGGCTGAATACCGATGCGCCAGGACGATATCCCCACCTCCAATCTGCCACCGCTGAGAGCCATTCAGGCCTTCGAGCAGACAGCCCGTTTCGGCAACCTGGCAAGGGCCGCCGAAGTGCTCGACCTCACACCGTCAGCGATCAGCCATCAACTGGCCAAGCTGGAGGTGATGATTGGTCGGCAGTTGTTTGTGCGGGCAGCGCGTGGGGTGACCCTGACGCCAGTGGGTGAGCAGTACTTGAAGGATATTTCCGGTCTGTTGCAGAGCCTTGAGGTCGCCACCGAGCGCGCCGCGAGTGACGTCAGCCTGGATTGCCTGCGGCTGCATTCGGCCCCCAGCTTTGGCTTGCTCTGGCTGATGCCGCGGTTGGAGTCGTTTCGCGCGAGCAATCCGGACATCCAGATCAATTTGTCGTGTTCCTATGAGTCGCTGCATTTCAGCCAGGACAAGATCGATGTGGATATTCGTCACGGCCGGCCTAATTGGCCCAGCTATGAAGTGCGCACCGTACGCAACGAAAGTTTCGCGGTGCTGGCCTCGCCCAAGCTGATCGCGCGCTGCGCGGTAGAAAACGCCGCGGATCTCCTGGCACAAGAGCTGATCCTTTCCGAAGCAACCTTGCTCAGGTGGCCTGAGTGGTTCGCCCAGCATGGCCTGGCGCGCCCCGAAAAGCCCTACGCCTTGAGTTTCGACCGTTCCTACATGAGCCTGGAAGCCGCGAGCCACGGCCTGGGGTTCGCCCTTGAAAGCACGCTGCTGGCGCAAAAATACCTGGCCAACGGTTCGCTGGTTGAAGTCGCCCCCGAAGCGTTGAGCGCTGCGGTTGCCGCCCACCATTTGGTGTTCCCGAAGGCGCACTCCAGTTTTCCCAGGGTCAGGCGGTTCTTGGGGTGGATGGAGGTGGAGTTAGGGCATAGCTTTGTGTTCTAGCGCTGTGGTTTTCCAAAGGGAATGACCGTTATTTGTCCAACGACTATCCTGGGCAAGACGGTTTAGAAGACGTTAGAGAGTACAAGAAAAACACCAATGGACAGCAGCAACGCCCCTGCGACTCGGTTGATCCACACACCAATGCGTGGATTATTACCTAACTTAAGGCCAATCTGTCGTCCACAGAGCGCAAGGGGCAGCTCTACTAAAATCATGACCACTACCAGGACGACACCGAGATAAAGCATCGAAAGTGCTTTATGACTTGCGTGCTGTGGAATGAATTGCGGCATGAATGAGAGGGTGAACATCATCGCCTTCGGGTTGAACAAGTTGGTCATCAACCCGCGTCGGTAGACGGGCCAGAAAGTTGCCCTGATTCCGCCCTGGACCTGTGTCACCGATTGACCGGAGCGGAGCAGGCCCACACCCAGCCAGGAGAGGTATGCCGCGCCTGCTATTACCAACAGGCCATACAACAGTGGAGATGCGGCGATCAGGGCCGCCACACCCGCTATCGCCAGAAGCACATAACAAAACGCGCCACTCGCCACGCCAAGAATTGCAGCCATACCCCCGCGGGCACCATTACTGATCGAATTAGACAGGATGTAGATCATGTCCGCTCCGGGCGTGATCATTAGAATCGCCACTGACGTAGCAAATAGAACCAAGGTCGTGAAAGAAATATCCATGGGGAGTTCCAGATCAATCAGAGGTGAATGATGAGGAACGCTTCTACATAGCGTATAGAATCGGATTACTCATCGAATCGCGGTGGTGCAGGCAAGCCAAAGATTGGTGTGAAGAGTCGACAAAGTTGGTATTTCTGGACCCCTCGTCTAAAGCAGCCTGTTGTTTCCAAACTCACCGGTCATTTATACAGACTGCGCATTCTCGGCCCAGCGTGCTGCGAAATCCGTCGAGCGAATTGCCGGGTCGCACTCAATTATGTCGAGGCTTACAAGCCTGTGGGCAACAAAAGGATCCTCGGCCATTATTTTCTGAATGTCTGACAACTGATGGGCGTGGGCAAGAATGAATCCGCCACTCTTATCCATGAGCGGGCCGGCGAAAAGCACATGTGCCGATCCGATGTATTTGATCAGCCAGCCCTTGTGCGCATCCAGGTGCTCCCGAATCTGTTCGGCAGAACTGGTGTAGGTCAACTTTATGGCGTAAAGCATCCGTTAATCTCCTGGCTTTAATGGTTATTAGTAGGCGGCTGACAAGTGTGCCACTGCCGAGGTAATGGCGTTTTTGGCCAGCGTTACGCCGTTATCGCGAACCTGCTCGCCTTTAGAGGCGCCTTCGGCACGAACGAATTCGATATCGTCAATTCCCAGAAAGCCAAAAAACGCTTTCAGGTAACTTTCCTGAAAGTCCATGTTCTGAAAAGGACCTTCAGCGTAAAAACCTCCGCGCGCCGATGCCACGATGACGCGCTTCCCGCCGCATAAGCCAACAGGGCCGCGTTCGGTATATTTGAACGTGCGCCCCACCTGCGCGACTCTGTCTAACCAAGCCTTCAACTGAGTCGAAACGCTGAAGTTGTACATTGGCGCACCGATTACGAGCACTTCGCTCGCGAGAAACTCGGTCACCAGCGTTTCCGAGAGTTGATGCTCCAATAAAATTTCTGCCGAAAAATCACTGTTTCCCATTTGTCGAAACCCTGCGGCAATTGAGCCACTCAGGTGTCTCACTTCTTGGTCGGCGAGGTCGCGGCGCTGCACGTGGGCACCAGGATTACTGGCTTGAATGTGCGCAACGATGGAGGCGGTAAGATCTCGGGTGATGGAATCTTTGCCCATGATGCTGGAGTCAATATGGAGCACTTTCATTCTTGATTTCCTCGGGAGTGGAAAAGCGTTGTTATCAACGTTGTTTGTGGGCAGAGGCTCATCTTTCCGATTCGCTGGCAGCACGGTCGATGAATTTGGCTACTGCATCGGGCTGAGAAATCAATGACAGGTGGCTGGATCGAATAGACAAGGTCCTGGCGCCAATCTGGCGCGCAATGGTTTGCTGTACCGGGTAGGGAAGTGCCTGGTCATCGATTGTTTGCAAGTACCAACTTGGCTTGTCATGCCAGGCCGCATGCTTGACCTTTGCGGCGAAACAGACGGCGGCAATTGGCTGCTGCACTGATGACAGAAACCGTGCGTTTGACATCGCCAGGTCTGCGCCCATCACGTGATGAAATTGCGCTGGGTCATCCAGCCAAAGCAGCCCATCCGCATCCGGGCTGAGGCCCGTCATTGGCGCCTTCAACCGCGCCAAGAGATCCGCAGCAGACTCACCACTGTCAGGCACGAGCGCGGATAGATAGACCAGGCCTTTTACATTACTGGCGTTGCCAGCCTGTGTTATCACCGCGCCAGCCCACGAGTGTCCCACCAGCAGTACATCGCCCTTTTGCCTGCGCAGAACGCGCTCCGTGGCGATTACGTCATCACTCAATGACGTCAATGGATTCTGGACAGCGGTGACGTGATAGCCCATCGCAGTCAATCGCTCCATCACTGCCGACCAACTCGAGCCATCTGCGAAAGCACCATGTACCAGCACGATATTAGGCACGGGGTGTGCGGTTGTTGCCGCCATGGCGGAGCCTCCAGATATCAGCAGGAACGCTCCCACTGTGAAAGTGAGTCGACCTGACCACCTTAGAAACGCCCACAAACGTTCTTTTGCGCAGTGAACATTTAGGTGCAATAGCTTTTTCATGCAGGCCGTCTCTACAGTTTGTGCTGCAAGTCTAGGGAGACTCTGCTAAAACCGTGAGGGCTCGGATCGGCCATATTTCATGCAAAACTCGCCATCTTGATCTTTAAACAGGGAATTACCATGCGCATTGCCATCGTTGCTTTAGAGGGCAGCCTGATGTCTGCGATTACCGGGCTGGCTGATTTGTTCTGGATGACCAATCAGGCGTTGAGGTCTCCACCGGCGGGGTTGCCATCGGCCTTAAAGGCCCACGTCTGCGACGAGTTTGAGACGATCATAGTCAGTGCCGATGGCAACGCAGTGCGAGACCCGCAAGGGCGGGTGATCCCCGTTGATACAACATTTGAAAATGTCGGGCCTTGCGACGCTGTACTTGTTACCGGGATGGCACTCGGGGCTGATCGGCTGCCACCTGGCTCTGAATCCCTCACGCGAGCTGCACAGTGGATTAAAGCCAATCACCAACAGGGAGCACTGGTGGGTGCGGCGTGTGCCGGCACATTTGTGCTGGGCGAGGCAGGCCTGTTGAACCGTCGGCGCTGTACTACAACGTGGTGGCTCCACCATGTTTTCAAACAGCGATTTCCCAAGGCGCTGGTTGCATGGGGTTCCGCAGTAGAGTCCCAGGATCGCATCGTGACTACCGGCGGGCCTTTGTCGTGGATTGATTTGGCGCTTTATGTGATCCGGAGCCTGGCAGGCGCGGAGGTAGCGAAATTAACGGCTGATATTTCTGTGACCGATAGCTTGCCATTGCCCCAGTCCGTCTACGCGCCCCGAGGATTCATTAACAATGCCGATCCCCTGCTGCTGGAAACCGAGCAAATCATTCGACACGGAAATCCTGGCCTGACCGCTGCGGGGCTGGCCAAGGCGTTGAATGTGAGCGAGCGAACTTTACACAGACGCTTCAAGAACCTCACAAATGAATCGCCTAAAGAACTCATCACCCGCGTGAGAATAGAGACGGCCTGTGTACTGCTACAGATACCAGGGGCCAGCGTTAAACAGGTAGCCCTTAATTGTGGCTATAACGAGGACACGTCATTTCGTCGTTCTTTTATACAACTGACGGGGATGACTCCCGCGGATTATAAGCGTTGGTCGAAAGGGCGCGCCTTGGTCGATATCGAAGCTGAGAGTTCTTCGGTGTTCAGCTAAGCCATGGGGCCATGCAGATGTTTGGCCTGCTGGCTCGAATAGATCAGGTGATAGCTGCCAAGGCCCGGGCAGCGGCTCAGGCCAAGCTGCCTGGAGCAATGAAATGCTTAGCCGCCAGCGCGGTCGTTACCACCATGCGCGGCGATGAACAGGGTGACGGCCGATCGGCAATAGGATTCGATTTCATCCTCTGCTCTCGCCTCATCGAAGCGGGCGATCATCAGGAGATCGGAGCCTTTGAAAAGCGCGGCAAACAAGCGGGCGGACCCCAGAGGATCGGGCACGTTCAGCACCGCCTTCCCGTGCAACTGACGCAACAGGGCCTCGATCTGGGCGATGACATAGGCGGGGCCGGCTTCGTAATGGAGCTTGCTTAACGACGTTTGATTCGTCTTGTCGACCATGATCATGGCTTCGACACTGCGCACATCCGGGCTCAACAACGTGCGAAGCAGGAATGTTCCCACCGCCATGAGCTGATCTGCCGCCGAACCGTCGACGCCTTCAATAAGGGTCTGTGGTGCAAACTGATGGCAGTGGGCCGCGATGGCCGCGCTGTACAGCGCTTCCTTGTTCTCAAAGTGCCGATAGATGCTGAGCTTGGATATCTTCGCCCGCTGGGCGACCTTGTCCATTGTCGTCGCTTGAAAACCCAATTCCACAAAAAGTTCGCACGCGGCGTCGACTATCGTTTGGCCAAGCGCCTCGTTGGCGGGCCGGCCGCGCCGACCCTGGTTGTGTTCAGTCATAAATATTCCAGTACTTGACAGTATTCTAATTCTTGAATTAGGGTACTTCAAAGTATCTTAAGCATGCAAGCCGATCTCCCTTCATCCACAGCACAGAGCCCATCACCATGAATGACGTCATCATCATCGGCGGCAGCTTTGCCGGTCTTGCTGCAGCCCTGCAGCTCGGTCGTGCCCGGCGCACGGTCACCGTTCTCGATACCGGCCTGCCACGCAACCGCTTCGCCGGCCACTCCCATGGCCTGCTCGGCCACGATCACAAGCCACCGCTGGAGATCCTGGCCGAGGCGCGGCGGCAGCTGGCACGCTATCCCACGGTCAGGCTGGTCACTGCCCGTGCCGAGAGCATCTCCGGCGCCATCGACGATTTCTGCGTCCTCACTGGCGATGGCGAAAGCCTCAGGGCCCGCCGCCTGATCCTGAGCTATGGCGTCGTTGACCAGATGCCTGATGTTCCGGGCTATGCCGAAAACTGGGGCACCTCCATCGTGCCTTGCCCCTATTGCGACGGCTTTGAAGTCGCCGGCCAGCATTGGGGCCTCGTCTGGTCCGGCCCGCAATCGATGAATCAGGTCAGGCTGTTCCACGATTGGACCGACACGTTGACGGTCTTCACCAATGGGCATGACCTTCCACCCGACATCCAGGCCGATCTGGCGCGACGTGGCATCTCTGTCGTCAATGGCCGGATCACCGAAATCGACCATGCCGAGAACCATAATGCCACCGTCAGGCTCAACGCCGGCCCACCTGTCGCGGTCGACATTCTGTTTGCGCATCCGCGCAACAAGCCGTCTGCGCGCCTGCATGAGTCGCTGGGCCTCGCCACGGTGGATACGCCCCAGGGCATCGCCCTGAAGGTCGACGAGCGTCGCGAAACCAGCGTGCCCGGCATCTATGCCGCCGGCGACCTGGCAAACCCCCTTATGGCCTCGGTCACCCTGGCAATATCGCACGGCGCGACGGCGGGTATCTCCGCCCAACAGTCGATGCTGGTTTGAGGACAATTCGGTTGTCGCAGGCTTCTGGAACACGGGTCTCAGAAGGTCGCCGTTCCCGGCTTTTGCACGGCCTGGTTAAAAACGAATCAAAACGAGGAGATGTCATGACAGAGCAAAATGCCTATCAGGTTGCCGACTGGAATGGCCAAAGCGGAGAATACTGGGCCGCTAACCAGGCCCGGCTCGACGCCATGTTTGCGGTATTCGGCCAGGCCGCGATCGAAGCCGCCGCGCCAGCCACGGGCGAACGCGTGCTTGACATCGGTTGCGGCGCGGGCGCGTCGAGCCTGGCTCTGGCCGCCCGCGTCGGCGCGGGTGGTCATGTGCTGGGTGTGGACATATCCGAACCGCTGATCGGCCGCGCGCGTGCGCTGGCGCCACAGGATACGCCGGCCCGGTTCCGGGTAGCCGATGCCAGCAGCGCCGAGTTGCCCGAGGGCGCGTTTGACCTCCTGTTTTCGCGTTTCGGGGTGATGTTCTTCGACGATCCGACAGGGGCGTTCGCCCATATGCGACGCGCGCTCCGGCCGGGCGGGCGGGTCGCTTTCGTCTGCTGGCGTGGTGTGGCCGAGAATGATTGGGTGCGCCTGCCGATGGGCGTGCTCAAGGGCATCCTCCCGCTGACCGCCCGGCCCGATCCCGAAGCGCCCGGCCCATTCTCGTTTGGCGACCGGGAGCGCGTGGCACGCATCCTGACAGCGGCCGGCTTTACCGATATCACCAGCACACCCTTCGATGCTTCCATCCCGTTCGGCGAGGGCGTGACGCGGGACGCGGCGATCGACGACGCGGTGAAGATGGCATTCGAGGGGGGCCCGCTGGCGCTTGTGCTCGCTGATCAGCCCGACGCCATCCGAGCCCGCGCCTGGGCCGCGGTTAGCGCCGCCTTCGCGGGCCTACCCGGCGAGCGGTCGGTGATGATCGACGGCGCGACGTGGATCGTCATGGCACGCAATCCGGCAAGCTGACAGGGATTGATAGGGGAGGTGTTTGGCCTTCCGCGTAGAGACATTGACCTGAAACCAACCCTGATCATTGCGAGGTTGTGACAAAAGTATAATTTGGTCACTCGTTGTCAAGCGCTTTTCGGATGCGTAAGCTAGCTCGTATGAACAAGACATCCATAGCTTCCCCCAGCATCCGTGGCCCAGCCGATCATGAGATCCGGAATCAGATCGTCGCGGCGGCCAATCAGCACTTCAGTCAATACGGCTATAGCAAAACCACGGTTTCCGACCTGGCGAAAGCGATCGGGTTTTCCAAGGCGTACATCTACAAGTTTTTTGATTCCAAGCAGGCGATTGGTGAGGCTATCTGTGGCAATTGCCTGGCGGAAATCATCGCGGCCGTAGAACAGGCCATCAATGTAGAGGACATTTCGCCGACCGAACGTTTTCGACGTTTGGTGAAAACGCTGATCGCTACCGGGGTGAATTTGTTCTTCAGCGATCGAAAGCTCTATGACATCGCCGCATTTGCAGCGTCTGAGAACTGGCCCTGCGCTCAGCAATATGACGTCTTGGTCAGGGGCTTCGTGTTGCAGATTGTGCGTGAAGGCCGAGAAATCGGCGAATTTGAACGCAAAACACCCTTGGACGAAACAGTCGATTCGATCCACCTTACGCTGCGCCCTTTCGTCAATCCGTTGCTTTTGCAATACAACCTTGACTTCGTCGAGCTGGCTCCGGTCCTCACTTCCAATCTCATTCTGCGTAGCTTGATGCCGTGAGCCTGCGTTAATCATCTCTATCACTTTGCTCTGATATCAACGCTTAGATGATGGTGAACACCGATCCAGGTGGACACCATTTTCCGGGGCGCGGTATTAACTCGAATCCGGGGCCTGATCCCCATATTCAGGGCCTCGTATCAAACCTCACTAGGTAACTGAGTGGATTATCCGCGCAGCATTTGCCGCGTAGCCATGCATGTTCATTTGCCGGATTTGTGACTATTGACATGAATGGTCACATGAATAAGTATGCTGTACCTATCCTGGAGGAATCGCCGTGGCGCGCACGATCTTCGTAAATCTGCGCTGCGGCCCCTCCCGGTAGCCCGCGCTCAGCGTGACGCTCTCTACCGCTTTATCCCGATGATCTATCGAGTCCTAATAATGAAAAAAATACTGCGCAGGACCCCGCTTGGCCTTGCTGTTGCCCTCTCGTCGACTCAACTGTTCGCGAGCGGTTTCGCTCTTAATGAACAAAGCATCAGTGGGATGGGCTCCGGATTTGCCGGCCGTTCTTCATCGGCAGAAGATGCGAGTACCGTCTTCGGTAATCCGGCCGGTATGTCTCGCTTGAAAAAAGAGCAGGCCAGCGTCGGGGCGGCAACGCTTTTCGCAAAGGCCCATATAAGCCAGACGCGCAGCACATTCGGGGGGCAGGAGGACGGGGACATGGTGCCGACCACCACAGTGCCCATGGGTTACTACGTCAAACCCATCGATGAGCACTGGGCGTTCGGTGTGGGTTTCTATGTGCCGTTTGGGCTAATGACCGATTATGGCGGTGGTTTCGCCGGCCGCTACTACGCCAACAAAAGTGAGGTCACGACCCTTACGTTTCAGCCCACCATCAGCTATGCGTTCAACGACAAGGTCTCCATCGGTTTCGGACCGACCATCAACCGTATCAGTGGTGAGCTTTCCGGGATGGTGCTCAATCCACTCAGCCCAGGCCGCAATGACGGAAAGCTCAAAAGCACCGGCGATGACACGGCGCTTGGATTTAACGCGGGTATTCTAGTGCAAGCGACAGATCGAACTCGGTTGGGTCTGACCTATCACTCCAAGGTCAGCTACCGGCTGGATGCCAAGACCAAGCTCACCGACGGCATCTTCAGTGTGCTGGGTGTAAGCGGTACGAGCTATGACGCGTCCTTGGATGTGGACACCCCGGAATCAGTCGATTTTTCCGTGACTCACCAACTCAACAGTGACTGGACGCTCTACCTGGGCAGTACGTGGACGCGCTGGAGTCGCTTCAAGGAGTTGGTGTTCGAAAACAGTGGCTTGCCTGCGGCGTTGAGCGGAACGCTGAGTCGTATTACCGAGGAGCAGAACTGGCACGACACGTGGGCGCACGCTATCGGCACGGCGTATAAGCTGAACAATCAGTGGGTTCTTCGCGCCGGCTTCTCGGTTGACCAGTCCCCCACCAACAACGTCAACCGTGGGCCGCGAATCCCTACCGGTGACCGGAAAGTCATCAGTGTCGGGGCAGGGTGGACGCCGGCGGAGAATGTCACGATCGATGTGGCGTATTCCTACCTATGGGAGGAAAGCGTACAGGTCAATGACGTATCCGCCTCAAGAGGCGCCTACAGCTCGAAGTATAAAAATAGCGCGAGCGGTTTGGGGACTTCTGTCAGCTATCGATTCTGACTCACTGCGGGGCCTGAGAGCGGATACCTAGTGGATCAGGTATCCGTCGTCGGGGGCATTGCCTGGCCCGCTCAAACACCCATTACCCGTGACATCAGGCCCTGGTGAAGTCGACGGGGTGTGGCCCAGGTCAAGACCGCAATAGCCTTGTTGCCAAAGCCCGGCACGACGCTCATGCGGCCTGCGTGCAACGCTTGTATCCCCGCTCGCACTACAGGCTCGGGTTGCATCATGACCCTCTTCAAGACCGGTGTTATCTTTTGTTTGGCACTTGCTGCAAACCCGGTATCCGACATGCCTGGACAAAGCGCTGTGACCACCACACCGTCTTGTTTGAGCTCACGATGCAGGGCGTCGGAGAATCTGAGTACGTAAGCCTTGGCGGCAGAGTAAACCGCAAAGTTCTTCACGCCCTGGTAGGACAGCAGGCTGGCTGTCATCAAGATATGCCCCTTGCGCCTGGCCCGCATATCCTCTGCAAACAGACGAGTGATGGCGGTCAGGCTGGCGACGTCCAGGTCGATCATCGCCAGGGAGCTTTCCAGGGGCTCATCCAGGAATGCTCCCTGCAAGCCGTAACCCGCATTGTTGATCAGGACATCGACCACCGTATTGCTGTCATGCAGGCGCCGATGCAGATCGATAATCACATTTATTGATGAAAGATCTGCTTGCTGCACCATCACGTCGACGTCGAAACGACTACGCAATTCGTCCGCGAGTGCTTCAAGCTCGTTCAGCCTGCGGGCTACCAGAATCAGCGATTTCCCTTTTGCGGCGTACTGTCGGGCAAATTCCTTGCCGAATCCGCTGGAGGCTCCAGTAATGAGCACCCATGAATTTTCTTTCACGGCCATCTTGCATACCCCTTGTTTGAATCTCGAAAACCACCCGTGTCATCGGCTCGTCAGTCGGCTATCCGAGGGCTGCCAGCCGCCACCCAGCGCCTTGAACGCGGCGACTGCCGCGCGTGCCGATTCGGTTTGTGCCTGCGCCCGAGCGTCGGAAGCCTGAAGCAGGGTCTCGTCAGCGTGCAGGATGTCAATCAAGCTGGCCGTGCCTTTCTCATAAGCAGTGAACGACGATTGGCGCGCTTGCGTCAAAGACGTCTCGCCTCCAATGAGGGTGGTTGCTTGGGCGTCCCGATTCACCAGTGAGGAGAGCGCGTTCTCGACATCCTCGGTGGCGCGCAGCACAGACTGACGGTACGCGGCCAGGGATTCGGCTTCCTGTCCCTTGGCTTGGTCGATTTGGGCGTTGATGCGCCCGAAGTCGAAGAGTCTCCAGCGCAGTCCCAGTACGCCCGACGATTGACTGGCGCCGCCGGAAAAAAGATTGCCTGCCGATACAGCCGTTGCACTCCCCAGTAATGCGCTCAGAGAGAACTTAGGGTAGTACTCGGCAATCGCCTCCCCGATGCGTGCGTTTGAGGCGGCAAGGCGGCGCTCGGCCACAATGAGGTCAGGCCTGCGGCGCAGTAAGTCGGCTGGCGTTCCCATGGTCTTTAACTGCGGCGCTGCCGGAATGCTTGCGACCATGGCAAGTTGCGTGCGATGAGTACCGGGTGGCGTGCCGAGCATGACATCGAGTGAATTCATGGCCGCATCCAGACCGGTCTGCAGCACCGGTACGGTGGCTTGGACCTGTGCTAAAGCCCCCTCGGTCTGACGAACCTCATGGCTGGCGGCAAGCCCCTTGCTGTAGAGCAATTGGACTTTCTCCAGCAGCCCCTGCTGGGTTTTGACTTGTCGATTAGCGATGTCCAGCCGAGCCTGCAATCCGCGGACAGTGATGTAGATATCCGCAGTCTGTGCGGCGATGGCCAATCGCGTGGCCGCGGCGCCAGCCTCGGACGCTTGGTACTCGGCCAGTGCCGCCTCGCGTCCGCGTCGCAGGCCGCCAAAGACATCCACTTCCCAGCTGGCATTGAGGTCGACCTCATAGGAACTGCCATAGCGATCGTAGCCGGGGGTTGAGTTCAGCACCTGGCCGAGTGGCGTCTCGACTGATTGGTAGGCGCGGGCGGCCTGGCCGCTGATATTTCCCGAGGGCCATAAAGCGGCATTGGCGGCGCCTAGTCCTGCCCGCGCCTGCGCGACTCGTGCCTGGGCCTGCGCCAGATCGAGGTTCTGTTCAAGCGCCTTGGCGACGAAGTCGGCGAGCAGTGGATCACCGAAGCCCTCCCACCAGATGACGAGGCTGGCAGGCGTCACCCCTGGTCTCTGCTCGACAGAAGACTGGCCCAGGTAGCGGTCCGGGAGCGGGGCGTCCGGACGGCGATAGTCCGGACCGACCGCACAACCTGTCATCAAGCTGGCGCTGATCAAAAAAGCAGCGGGGCGGAGGGAGTGCATTGGGATTCCTTGAATCGAACATTGTTGGTGACCATAGTACTGTATGGTCACTCTCTGTCAATTGAGGCCTCTGGGCTAAATTCAGATATGACTGGAAAATATCGTTCATTCCCGTCATGTGCTCCTTTGGAATATGCAGTCCTGCATCAGCCGGGTCTTGTTTCAACGAGGTCATGAGCGATTGCGTTGCGGGGGGAGCGCATCTTTCTGCGTTATTTGAGATCTCGAGCGTGACCATTGACAATAATAGTCACCAGTCTGAATATGTGATCCCTGTTCTTTCTATTCAATAAGGGAACCTATGCTCCGGCTCCGACCCATCCCCATTGCAGCCTGCTTGTTGCCTCTCGTCCTGACGGCGTGTGGTGACTCATCCAACATTGACGATCCGCGTACGCAGGCTCCTCTGGTAAGGCCCGGAACGGTTGAGGGTTCCTCGGAGACGTCACGCTCATTCACGGGAGTGGTGGCGGCCCGCGTGCAGGGCGATCTCGGCTTTCGGGTCTCCGGCAAGATCCTCGAGCGGCTGGTCGATACCGGCCAGAGCGTTAAACGCGGTCAGCCGCTTATGCGCCTTGACCCTATCGACCTGGGGTTGCAGGCGCGAGCACAGCAAGAGTCGGTCACCGCCGCCAGGGCCCGCGCCAGGCAGACAGCCGATGACGAGGCGCGATATCGCGACCTCGTCGCCGCAGGGGCTGTTTCTGCATCGGCCTACGACCAGGTCAAGGCCGCAGCGGATAGCGCAAAGGCGCAGCTCAGCGCCGCACAAGCCCAGGCCGATGTCGCCCGCAATGCTTCCGGCTACGCGGTGTTATTTGCGGATTCCGACGGGGTCGTGGTGGAGACACTCGCAGAGCCCGGGCAAGTCGTCAGCCCGGGGCAGCCCGTGGTTCGACTGGCCCGCGCAGGCCAGCGCGAAGCCATCGTGCATCTGCCCGAGACGTTGCGTCCTGCAGCCGGATCCAGCGCGCAAGCGACGCTTTACGGCAGTACCGCAGGGGCTGTTACAGCGAAGCTCAGGCTGCTTTCTGACTCTGCCGACCCAGTGACGCGCACGTTTGAGGCGCGGTATGTGCTTGAGGGCGCGCTGGCCAATGCCCCGATAGGTTCGACGGTCACGTTGCGGATCGCAGAAGGCGCCGCGCACGGGCAGGCGCTGCAAGTCCCCATCGCGGCCCTTTATGACCCAGGCAATGGCACCGGTGTGTGGGTGATCGCAGGCTCGCCGGCAAAGGTGAGCTGGCGTCCTGTTCAGGTGCTGGGATTGAGCGACGATGCCGCACGCGTGGCAGGCGATCTCAAGGTCGGTGAGCAGATCGTCGCGTTAGGCGCCCATCTGCTGCGCGATGGAGAAGACGTGAGAGTGCCCCAGCAGGATGACGCCCATGTTGCCGGGAGTCATCCATGAGCGAAGGCCGCTTTAATATTTCTGCGATCGCCGTTCGTGAGCGATCCATTACGGTATTCCTGATCTTTCTGATCGCGGTTGCGGGCACCCTGGCGTTCTTCCAGCTGGGGCGTGCGGAGGATCCACCGTTTACGGTCAAGCAGTTGACGGTCATTACTGCCTGGCCGGGGGCTACTGCGCAGGAAATGCAGGACCAGGTCGCAGAGCCACTTGAAAAACGCCTGCAGGAATTGAAATGGTACGACCGCTCGGAAACCTATACGCGGCCCGGTCTTGCTTTCACCATGGTGTCGTTGTTGGACCGCACGCCCCCCTCACAGGTGCAGGAAGAGTTTTATCAGGCACGCAAAAAGCTCGACGACGAAGCCACCAAGCTACCGGCGGGTGTAATCGGGCCCTTGGTCAACGACGAGTATTCGGACGTGACGTTTGCGCTGTTCGCCCTCAAAGCCAAAGGCGAGCCGCAGCGGCTGCTGGTGCGTGATGCTGAGTCGTTGCGCCAGCAACTGCTGCATGTGCCGGGCGTGAAGAAGGTCAACATCATCGGTGAGCAGGCCGAGCGGATATTTGTTTCGTTCTCCCATGATCGGTTGGCCACCCTGGGCATTGCGCCTCAGGACATCTTTGCCGCGCTGAATAACCAGAACGTGCTCACGCCCGCCGGTTCGATTGAAACAAATGGGCCGCAGGTCTTCCTCCGCCTGGACGGCGCCTTCGATAAGCTGGAGAAGATTCGTGACACGCCGATTGTGGTTCAGGGGCGCACGCTCAAGCTCTCCGACGTGGCCACTGTCGAACGTGGCTATGAAGACCCGGCAACCTTTCTGGTGCGCAGTAACGGAGAAGAGGCCCTGCTGCTGGGGGTCATCATGCGCGAAGGCTGGAACGGCCTGGACCTGGGCAAGGCGCTGGACGCCGAGACGACCAAGATCAATGAAGGCATGCCACTGGGCATGACGCTGACCAAGGTGACCGATCAAGCCGTCAACATCGACTCGGCCGTTGGCGAGTTCATGGTCAAGTTTTTTGTCGCGCTGCTTGTGGTGATGCTTGTTTGCTTCCTCAGCATGGGCTGGCGTGTGGGCGTCGTGGTCGCAGCTGCCGTGCCATTGACACTGGCGATCGTGTTTGTGGTGATGGCGGCCACCGGAAAGAACTTTGACCGTATTACCCTCGGTTCATTGATCCTGGCGCTCGGGTTGCTGGTAGATGACGCCATCATCGCGATCGAAATGATGGTCGTGAAAATGGAGGAGGGCTACGACCGCATCAAAGCCTCTGCGTATGCCTGGAGTCATACGGCCGCGCCAATGCTCTCTGGCACACTGGTAACGGCGGTTGGCTTCATGCCCAACGGTTTCGCCCAGTCCACTGCCGGCGAGTACACCAGCAACATGTTCTGGATCGTGGGCATTGCTCTGATCGCTTCCTGGGTTGTCGCAGTGGCTTTCACCCCTTACCTGGGCGTGAAGTTGCTGCCAGACATCAAGCAGGTAGAGGGTGGGCATGCGGCTATCTACAATACCCCGCGCTACAACCGCTTCCGCCGGGTCCTGACCCGGGTCATCGAACTCAAGTGGCTGGTGGCTGGCACGGTTATCACGCTGTTTGTCGTGGCCGTCCTGGGCATGGGCCTGGTGAAGAAGCAGTTCTTCCCGACGTCAGACCGTCCCGAGGTGATGGTCGAGGTGCAAATGCCCTACGGAACCTCCATCGAGCAGACCAGCGCCACTGCGAAAAAGGTCGAGGCCTGGCTGCAAAAGCAGGAAGAGGCAAAAATCGTCACGGCCTATATCGGGCAGGGCGCTCCGCGTTTCTTCCTGGCGATGGCGCCAGAACTGCCGGATCCCTCGTTCGCCAAGATCGTGGTGCTGACGTCCAGCCAGGAGGCACGTGAAACCCTCAAGCTGCGTTTTCGCGAGGCGGTCGCTGCCGGGCTCGCCCCAGAGGCCCGTGTCAGGGCGACTCAAATTGTGTTTGGGCCGTATTCACCCTATCCCGTCGCCTACAGGGTAATGGGGCCTGACCCGACGAAGCTGCGCGAGATTGCGGGCCGTGTACAAGCGGTCATGCACGCGAGTCCGTTGATGAGGACGGTCAACAGCGACTGGGGCCCTCTGGCGCCGACCCTGCATTTCAGCCTGGATCAGGATCGCTTGCAGGCGGTTGGACTGACCTCCAGCGCCGTCGCCCAGCAGTTGCAATTCCTGCTGGCGGGCGTGCCGATCACGTCGGTTCGTGAAGACATTCGTTCAGTGCAGGTGGTTGGGCGCGCCGCAGGCGATATACGTCTGGACCCTGCGCGGATTGAAGGGTTTACATTGGTGGGCGCCGCGGGCCAGCGGATCCCTCTGTCCCAGGTCGGAGAGGTGGATGTGCGCATGGAGGATCCGATCCTCAGGCGCCGTGACCGTACACCGACGATCACCGTGCGTGGCGATATTGACGAAGGCCTTCAACCACCTGATGTATCGGGTGTGATCATCAAGCAACTGCAGCCGATTATCGACACGCTCCCCGCCGGCTATCGGATCGAGCAAGCGGGTGCAATCGAGGAGTCGGGCAAGGCAGGCCAGGCGATAGTGCCGCTGGTTCCGATCATGATTGCGCTGACGCTGCTGATCATCATCGTCCAGGTGCGTTCGATCTCGGCCATGATCATGGTGTTTTTCACCGCGCCGCTGGGACTTATTGGCGTGGTGCCGACGCTGCTGATATTTCATCAACCGTTTGGTATCAACGCCCTGGTTGGGCTGATCGCGCTGTCGGGCATCCTGATGCGCAACACGCTGATTCTGATCGGGCAGATCCATCACAACGCCCAGGAAGGCCTGGATCCCTTTCACGCCGTCATCGAAGCCACGGTACAGAGGGCTCGCCCGGTACTGCTGACGGCGATGGCGGCCATCCTGGCATTCATCCCGCTGACCCATTCTGTTTTTTGGGGCACGCTGGCCTACACACTGATCGGCGGTACTTTGGTCGGCACCATCATGACGTTGGTGTTCCTGCCGGCGATGTACGCCATCTGGTTCAAAATCCGCCCAGGCAACGCGAGCAAGGCTCAAGCGGCGCAACCTACCTGAGCAAGGAGTGTTCGAGGGGAGGGCGCCGGCGTCCTCTCGTCGGTCAACTCGCCAAAGCGGCTGCTTCTGTAGGCGCGGATTGAACAAGGACGAGGATTCAAATGGGTACAGTGAAGTAAGCTGCTGCATGAGCTAACGTTCATGCATGCGCTTTTCCTATAACTCGCTGGATCCTGCCCCGATGAGAGACCTGCCGCCTACCGCGACCTTGCGCGCCTTTGAAGTTGCCACCCGCCATCCGACGTTTACTGCAGCCGCACAGGAACTGCATGTGACTCAAAGCGCGGTCAGCCACCAGCTCAAGCACCTTGAGGCGCTTTGGGGGCTGCCGCTGTTTGAACGTGGCAAGGCGTTACGCCTCACGGCAGCGGGGGCTGCGCTGGCGCCCATCGTGCGGGAGTTTTTCATCAGCCTGGAGGCGACTTTGGGTGACCTGCGCGAGCAAAAGGGCCGGGTTCGGCTCAGCGTCAGCACCACCTATTCCTTTGCGCTCAAATGGCTGCTGCCACGCTTGCCGCGTCTGTCTCGCCAGCACCCCGAGCTGCTGGTCTCGCTGGATACCACGGATAAAATCATCCACTTCTCTCACGGCCAGGCTGATGTTGCGATCAGGCTCGGCAAGGGCAATTACCCAGGCCTGCATTCGGAATTCCTGTTTGGGGAGCAGGTATTTCCCGTGGCCAGTCCCGAACTGCTGCGGCGCGTTGGCACGCCGCAACGCCCGGCAGACTTGTTGCATTTCCCGCTCCTGACTCGGGATGGCGCCGAGTTGGTGCCGAAGTGGGAGGTGTGGTTTCAAGCCGTCGGGTTGGCCTATTTGCCGCTCCAGGAAAGCGTCAGGTTTGGCGATACCAACATGACGGTCGAGGCGGCTTTGCTCGGCCAGGGCGTTGCATTGGTGCGCAGCGGGCATGTCGAGAACGAAATCAGCGATGGCCGTTTGGTGCGGCTGTTCGACGTACCGCTTCCGTCGCCGCTTGCTTACTACTTCGTCTGCCCCAAGGGCATCGAATCCCAGCCGCACATCGCCAGCTTTCGCCAATGGCTGGTCAGCGAGGCAATGAAAGTCCAACGACCGGGTGAGTGAGTCATGAGTATCCACTCATGCTGCGCTGAGGAGACTTCGCTTTAGCCCCGGCGCCGGATTGCCTACAGTGGGGCATGCCTACTCATCTCATCTTCCTCGTGCTTTTCGCCGCGCTCCTGCATGCCAGCTGGAATGCGCTGCTGCGTAGCGGCGCCGACCGGCTGTGGTCCATGACGGTGATGTGCATTGCCATCGCCATCGCCAGTGTCGTCGCCGCAGCGTTCATGGTGTCCCCTGCGATTGAAAGCTGGGGCTACGCGGTGCTGTCGGGGTTGCTGCATGTGGGCTACAACCTGTTTCTGGTGCGCAGTTACCGCGTCGGCGACCTGGGGCAGATCTATCCGATTTCACGGGGATCGTCGCCGGTGCTGATCACCTTGGGGGCCGCCGTGTTTGCCGGGGAAAGCATCACGCCTGGCGAGTTGCTCGGTATTGCGCTGGTGTCCGGCGGGATTATTTCGCTGGCCTTCAGAGGGCGCAGTCTGTCGGTTCCCAGCCTGCCCTATGCGCTGGGGACGGGCGGCTTTATCGCGGCCTACAGCGTGGTCGACGGCATCGGCGCCAGGCTCTCCGGTGCGCCGCTTGCCTATACGGTTTGGATGTGCGCGCTGTGGGGCGTGCTGATGCCGGTGGTCTACATCGGCCTGCGCGACACCCGCAGCTTGTTCCGCGTCCGGCCTGGAACAGTGACCGCGTTGGTCGGCGGGCTGGTCTCTTTGCTCGCCTATGGAATGATCATTTACGCCATGAACGAAGCGCCACTGGGCGCGGTATCCGCATTGCGCGAAACCAGCGTGCTGTTTGCGGCGTTGATCGGCTATGTGTTTCTCGGCGAAACGCTCACCCCCCGCCGGATACTGGCATGCGTAGTGATCGCCAGCGGCACCCTCATCATCGGCTGATACAGCCAACGGCTCAGGAGCAATGTCTAATGGTCAACGTCTCGCAGGCACCGCTGATTCTAATCACGGGTGGAAGTCGTGGAGTGGGGGCGGCAACCGCCCGGCTGGCCGCCGAAAGAGGTTATGACGTCGCGATCAGCTACGTTGCCAACCAGTCCGCAGCGCTGGCGGTGGTGGCGGATGTAGAAGCATTGGGGCGCCGGGCGTTGGCGATGCGAGCCGACAGTGCGGACCCGCAACAGGTGGCCGATATGTTCGCGGCCATCGACCGCACCTTCGGTCGTATCGACGTACTGGTCAATAACGCCGGGATGCTCGCACCTCAGTCACGCCTGGAGGCCCTCGGCTTCGAGCGGATGCAGCGCATCTTTGCGGTCAATGCCATCGGGCCAATACTCTGTGCCCAGCAGGCGGTGAAGCGCATGTCTTACCGCTACAACGGCCCGGGCGGGGTGGTGATCAATGTCTCTTCGGCGTCGGCACGCCTTGGCAGCCCCAATGAGTACGTCGACTATGCGGCGTCAAAGGGCGCGCTGGAGACGTTCACCATCGGGTTTGCCAAGGAGGTGGCCCGGGAAGGCATACGCGTTAACTGTATTCGCCCCGGACATATCTATACCGACATGCATGCCAGTGGCGGTGAGCCGGGGCGGGTGGATCGTGTCAAGGATTCGATCCCCATGGGGCGGGGGGGTCAGCCGGAGGAAGTGGCGCGCGCGATTCTATGGCTGGCGAGCGCGGAGGCATCATTCGTTACCGGTACATTCCTCGACGTAACGGGGGGTAAATGAGTCAAAGGCTCATCGGCTTCAAGTAACAGCGTGTGGCCTCACCTTGCGACTCAAACCCGGTGTCTTGCCCGTAATGCGCTTGAATGCGCGGCTGAAAGCGGCCTGGGAGGTATAGCCCAAGCGCTGCGCCACCTCTTCAATCGGCAGCCTCTCCAGCGTCAGCCACTGGCTTGCCAGCCGCATTCGCAGTTCGGTGACGTAGCGCAGCGGGGTCATGCCAATCGTCACCTGAAAGCGGTCCGCGAAGACCGAGCGCGAGGTATTGCAGTGCTCGGCCAGCTGCGCAACGGTCCAGTCGCGGCCCGGTTGTTGATGGAGCGCCAGCAGTGCACCGGCCAAGCGTGGATCGCGCAAGGCGGCGACCAGGCCAGAGGCATTCCCGCAGGCGCACTCCACCCACCCGCGAACGACCATGGCGGCCACCACGTCAGCCAACCGCGCGAGGATACCGGCGAAGCCGATACGCGCGGCGCCGACCTCGCGCTCCATGGTGGTCAGGATCGGCACCAGTCCGGGGTAACGCTGGCCGCCGGCATCAATCAGCATCAGTCCCGGCATCAGCCGGCCAAGGCCATGGATGCTGCCCAGTTCGAACTCCATGCAACCACTGAACAAAATAGTGCTCGGCGTGGGGCTGGCATCGGTTCCGGTATTAACCGCGCTGACGGTGTCACCTAAGGGCGCGCCGTCCAGGCGGTCGATGTCTTGAACAGGCGCGTCCGGATCGGAAAACAGTCGGTGGGCCGCACCGTGGGAAATGAACACGGCGTTGCCGGCAGATAGAGCGTAGGTGCTGCCGTCCTCCATTCGCAGCACTGCGTTGCCGACGGCCATGAAGTGGAACCAGGCGTGCCCAGTTTTTTCCGCGAAGCCCAGACCAAAGGTTGGACCCGCCTGGATACGCCGGTATTCGACGCCACGCAGGCGCATGCCGCGCAACAGCTCGTTGATGAGGTCCGAGGAAAGAGCAAACTGATCTGCTGGCATCATTCAGGTGTTTTAGTCAAAAAGAAGAGATTTTCGATCATAGATCATCCAGCTTCCCGCGCCTAGACTTCGGCTCGCCATGAAGATTGGGAGATCCGTGCAATGACTGACTGTGTATGTAACACCGTATCCGACCGCCATTCCGGCGTCGGTGCGGACGTAGAGCCTGCGACGCCCGCGTGGATGGCCGTCTTCTCGCTGGCAATGGGTGTGTTCGGATTACTGACCGCTGAGTACCTTCCGGCCAGTTTGTTGACGCTGATGGCTAACGATCTGGGGGTGTCCGAAGCGTTGGCTGGCCAGGCGGTGACGGTGACCGCCGTGGTGGCGCTGTTTGCTGGCTTGCTGGTGCCAGGCCTGACCCGCGGCATCGACCGACGTTGGGTGCTGCTGGGTTTTTCCACGTTGATGGTCGCCTCCAATCTGTTGGTCGCCGTTTCCTCCAGCTTCGCGGTGCTGTTAGTGATGCGCATCTTGCTGGGCATTGCCCTTGGCGGTTTTTGGAGCATGGCGGCGGCGGTGGCGATGCGCTTGGTGCCGAGTGCGTTGTTGCCCCGGGCGCTGTCGATCATTTTCAGTGGCATTGCCGTCGGGACGGTCGTTGCAGTACCGCTGGGCAGCTATCTGGGCGGGCTGTACGGCTGGCGCAGCGCGTTTTTTGCCGCAGCGGCCGTAGGCATGGTGACCCTGGCTTTCCAGTCGTTCACGCTGCCGCGCCTGGCGCCGCGCCGGCCGGCACGTCTGCGCACTGTGCTCGAGGTGTTGCAGCGCCCGGGCATCGCCATGGGGATGTTCGGTTGTGTGCTGGTGCACAGCGGCCACTTTGCGATGTTCACTTATGTTCGGCCATTCCTTGAAGGGACGACTGGCATCGGCCCCCAGGGGCTGTCGTTGATGTTGCTGGGTTTTGGCGTGGCGAACTTCGCCGGCACGCTGTTGGCCGGCAGGCTGCTGGAGCGCCACCCACTGGCCACGCTGGTGTTGATGCCCGCGTTGGTCGGCGTTGCAGCCCTGGCGCTGGTGCTGTTGCCGGCCTCGGTGCCGGGGCAGGCGCTACTGCTGGCGGTCTGGGGCTTGGCCTTTGGTGGTGTGCCGGTGGCGTGGTCGAACTGGGTCGCCAGCGCGGTACCTGACCAGGCGGAAAGTGCCGGAGGCATGGTAGTGGCCTCTGTGCAGTCGGCCATCGCCACGGGCGCCGCCGCTGGCGGTGCAGTGTTCAGCTTCGGTGGCAGCGCAGGCGTATTCGTAGCGGCGGCCGTGCTGATGCTGCTGGCGGCGTTGCTGATTGCGCTGCGTGTCCGCGTCCCATCTGCCCAGGGCGTACGCCAGCCCAAGCCCGCGTTGCACCTTTGATCCGGTTTGCCAAACCGCTTCGATCCCGTTCGTCACCAGGAGATACCCCATGAACAATACGACGTCTCACCAAGGACGCCTCAAATCGTTGCGCGCAGCCGGTATCGGCAATGCGCTCGAATGGTTCGACTGGACCCTGTACGCCACCTTTTCGGTGTACCTGGCAAGCAACCTGTTCGACAAGACCGATGCGCGCTCCGCGATGCTCGCGACCCTTGCAGTGTTTGCGGTTGGCTTTGTCGCACGCCCTGTCGGCGGCTGGTTGTTTGGCCGGCTGAGCGACCGACTGGGGCGCCGGACCATCATGGTGCTCACCATGCTGCTGCTTGCGATCAGCAGCCTGGGCATCGCGCTTATCCCTGACTACCAGAGCATTGGCCTGTATGCGTCGGGCGCGCTGCTATTTTTCCGGCTGATGCAGGGGCTCGCCCATGGTGGCGAGACAGGGGTTTCCTACACCTATGTCGCTGAGATCGCCCCAAGCAAGCACCGTGGCTTATGGTCCAGTTCCGTGTATGTGGGGGTGACGCTGGGCGTGATGGCGGCAACGGCCGTGGCGGCGACGCTGACCTGGCTGCTGGGCGCCCAGGCCATGGGTGACTACGGCTGGCGGATCGGCTTCGCCATTGGTGGAGTGCTCGGTATTTACGCGCTGTTTCTGCGCCGCGGTGCGCAGGAATCTCATGTGTTCGTAGAGCAGCAAGGGCAAGCGCGGCCCCCGCGCAAGCTGTCCAGGGGCGAAATGCTACGCGTGGCGCGCAACATCGTCATGCTTGCAGCGGCCGCCAATGTCACTTACTACGCGTGGGTCACGTTCGGTGCTTCGACGGCGATTGCCCAGGGCATGGACGCCACGGGAGCCTATGTGGCCAGCCTTCTCGCGCAGCTCCTCTGTGTGTGCTGGTTGCCGGTCTGCGGGATGGTGTCCGATCGGGTAGGGCGCCGGCCCATGGTTATCGCCTGGGGCCTGGGCGTGATCGTGCTGACCTATCCCCTTTCGATAATGGTGACCACTGAGCCCTGGACGCTGTTTTTGGCCCAGGTGCTGGGGCTGGGCGCCTGGTCGCTGATCGCGGCGATTTTCCCTGCTGTGCTCTCCGAGCAGGTGCCCACCCAGGCACGGGCCCAGGGCGTGGGTTTGGTCTCGTCGGTTTCGGTGGCGATCTTTGGCGGCACCGCCCCTTATCTACACAACTATCTCAGCGGCGCCGACCTTGGCTATCTGTACGTCAGCTATGTGATCGGGTTGGGCGTCGTCACCGTGCTGGCAGGGTTTCTTATCGACGAAACAGCGGGCATCGACCTTGCGCACATCAAGGCGCCTGGCGCTCGAGTCAGCGTAAACACGTTGGCTGGTCGACCCGCAGAATCAGCCGATCAAAGGAGTACGACTCAATGAATTCCACAGACCTCAAAAACACCGCTGCGCGAGGCGAACGCCCGGGCGCCAACGTGATCGTCAGCCAGACTTCGGGCCCACGTCAGGCCGCACGCGAGACCTGGGTCGAAGTTCCTTGCGAGTCGGGCCCGGCGGCCGCCTGGTGCTACTCGGACCGTCGCGCCTATAACCCGGGTGATTCGGTTTGCCTGTATCTGTCGTCGAACCGCCCGCACGTGAGGCTGCGGATCTATCGTGATGGCGCCATCGCCCGCACGCTGCATACCACCGACAGCCTTGACGCTCGATTCCACCCCATACCCGAACGTGCCTATGAGCATGGCTGCCAATGGCCTGTCTTCATGCAATGGTCAATTCCGGCGGATGCCGAGCAGGGTGGCTACATAGTGGAAGTGCGGGACGGCGACGACAGCGTCCTCGGGCATCATCTGTTTATCGTCAAGGCGCTGTGCAAGCGTGCCGATGCCTTGGTGCTCGTCGCGGCCACCTCGACGTGGGCCGCTTATAACGACTGGGGCGGCGCCAATCATTACTTTGGCGTTCATCCCGGCACGCCACGTGGTCGCTCACCGTTGCTGTCGGCACAGCGCCCCTGGGCGCGAGGGCAGGTGTGGCTGCCGGCCGATGCGCCACGTTGCGTCAACGCGACCCGGCCCCGCACGCCAGGGCCGGCGCGCTATGAGTTCATCGAATGGGCCAGCCTAAACGGCTACGCCAAGTACTACGCGCTGGCGGGGTGGGCTTCCTACGAGAGACCTTTTGTGCTCTGGGCCGAGCAGCAAGGTTATACGGTGCATATCCTGACCCAGGACGATTTGCATCACGACCCCCACGCACTCGAGGGCTACGCCTGCGCCGTTTTCATCGGGCACGACGAGTACTGGACGCGGGAAATGCGTGACCATGTCGACGCCTTTGTCGAGGAGGGCGGCAAGGTCGCACGCTTCGCCGGCAATTTCATGTGGCAGATTCGCCTGGAGGATGAAGGCCGGCGGCAGGTGGCCTACAAGTACGACGCCGGTGCGCTCGATCCTGTGGCCGCTACCGAGCCTCATCGGCTAACGGGGGCCTGGGAAGATCCGAGGGTGAATCACCCCGGGGCAACGACGTTCGGGGTGAATGCTCTGCGAGGCATTTACGCCAGCTTTGGAGGCATGGCGCCGCGCAGCCCGCGCGGCTACACAGTCTTCAGGCCCAAGCACTGGGCGTTCATGGGGACGGGCCTCGGCTACGCGGATATGTTCGCGGACGAAGCCAACCTCTTCGGCTATGAGGTGGATGGCCTGGAATACACCTTCGTCGACGGCCTCCCGGAACCGCTCTACACAGACGGGGCGCCCTGCGGATTGCAAATCCTCGCCATGGGCTGGGCGACCAATGCCGAGCATGGCCGGTCCGAGGATGCCTATTCATTCATGCTCGGCGATGGCGATGCGCGGTTTCGTGCTTCCATCCTGGCGCCGGACCTCAGCGACGCCAGCATCGATATGCATAGCCGCGGGGCCGGCATGGTGGTGCACTTCCACAAAGGTCGAGGCGAGGTGTTCACTGCCGCCACGTGCGAATGGGTGCATGGGCTCATGCAGGCAGACATCTACACCGTGATGATCACCAACAATGTGCTCGAGCGTTTCCTCCGCAATACGTAACTATTGAGAGCATGGGTGAGAAACTCGAGAGTTTTCAATTTCGTCTCCTTGCATTAGTTATTTCTGTGAAAAAACGGGTTCTAATCGTGAAGGCCGGATTCAATCGCTCCCGGCGTTGATAGGATTTGGTTGGCGTTTCTCGATTGAGAACTTAAGCAACGCCGCACATCGAAAAATCCCATGGGCGAATTTGCTGTAAGGCATCGTCAGGAAGAAGGCCATAACGAATCCTAAGTGGATCGCCAGCAGCAGCGGCATGGCTGAAAACTCCCGCCAGGCCAGCAAAGCCAGACCGCTAAGGCTGACCAGAAACAGCAGGGCTATGAAACCACGATCCATGGGCCTTTGGTTCGCATCGCCATGTTCGGGATCACGCCGGAAGTTCAACCATAACAAGCCTGCAGGACCCACCAACAACCCAATGCCGCCTAGTACGCCGAGAATCACTGGAAGGCTGAAGAGAGGGTAGGGGGCGGACCAGTTGAGAAAGTAGTGGAAAAGCGTGGCCACACAAGTGGCTGCAAAGCACAACAGGAAGCCATAGAACGTGAAGTGGTGGAAGCGACGTCGCCAGAGCGTGAATTTGTCATCGGCGTTGTTGCACCCCTCACCATGACCGCCGTCCAGGTACTTGAGCTTAGCGACATTGGCTGTTGCCTCGATGGCTGCCGATGCCTTCAGGGAAGTAGGAACTTGGGCGGGTGACACATTTTTCCAGAAACGCCTCACGCCAATCCCTAACGCCAATATGGAGAAACCAAACACGGCGCCAAACATCAATGCAAGGGTGTTATGAGGGAAAATGCCGTAGAAATTACCGCCCGGCATTTCACGGAACAGGTTGCCCATGATGGCCAGCGTCAGACACAAAAACAGCGCCAGGCCAATACCCGAGGCTACAGCGAGGGTCAGCCCATTACGCTGATAAAGCTGGCCAAATGGTCTAGGCCACGCGTATTCCCCATAGGTATCGACCCTCACCTTGGCCATGGCTTTGGGAACATTGACCGCAAACTCGTGCGGGGCTGCGTACTGACAAGAATGCAAGCATGCGCCGCAGTTGTGACACAAGTTGGCCAAGTAATGGATGTCTGCTTGCCCAAACGCCAGGCGGCGCGTCATGGCTGGAAAAACTGCGCAAAACCCTTCGCAATAACGGCACGAGTTGCAAATGGTCATTTGTCGCTGAACTTCAGTCTCATCGACATTTAGAACCGGAATCAACGGGTTGGCAGTTTTGGGATCATAAAGCTGCATATCGAGATCCCCCTGTCTCTGATTTGGAAGCAATGTCTGCGCTGGCTGCGGCTTGGACCCCGGCAACGCGACCGAAAGCAGTGCCGATGGCCATGCCAATCCCGGCTGTGTAACCTTTTCCCAGTACGTTCCCAGCCATCATCTCCCCTGCGACGAACAAGTTGGGGCTAGGCTTGCCGTTGAAATGAACGGCAGAGGTTTCGTCAGTCGCCAGTCCCAAGTATGTGAACGTAACTCCCGGCTTGAGCGGATATGCATAGAAAGGGGGGTTAACTAGAGGGCGCGCCCAGTGGGTCTTCGCAGGGGTTAGGCCCTCAGTGTGGCAGTCATCGAGCGCGGTATGATCGAATGTCCCTGCCTGGCATGCCTGATTGAAATCTTCCACCGTCTTAACGAAGGTCTCGACGGGCAGGTTCAGTTTCCGGGCAAGCTCTGCCAGTGTGTTAGCGGTGGTGCCTGGAAACACAGGTGGCATGAATCTGCCTATAGCTTGCTGGTCGATGATTGAATACGCTTGCTGACCGGGCTGCCCTGCGACCAGTCGACCCCAGATGGCATAACGTTTGGGCCAGAAATCCTCGCCTTCATCGTAGAAGCGCTCACCTTCCCGATTGACTACGACCCCAAGAGACACACAGTCGATACGGGTGCATATCCCTCCATCGTAGAGAGGAGCCCGCGCATCAATCGCAACCATGTGGGCTTGAGTCGGGTCACCGATGACATCCGCGCCCAGCGCTATCATGCGTTTAAGTAGCACTCCGGTATTGAAACGCGTGCCGCGAATCAAAAAGTTATCGGAGGGCCATTCACCCCGTTCGTTCTGGCCCCAGGCTTCTCGCAACCATTCACGGTTGGATTCAAAACCGCCAGCAGCGAGCACACAGGACTTGGCCTCGATCCGTTCAGCCGGCAGATGCTCGTCATCCACCACGCGTTCAGGGAGATGTGCAGCAATGAACTTTCCGTCCTTGAGCTCGATATCGGTGACCTGGGCGTTATAGCGAATCTGAACGCCTATTCGCTCAGCGCTTCGGAAATAAGCATTGACCAAGGCTTTGCCACCGCCCATGAAAAAGGCATTTGTCCTTGCAACATGGAGCGCGCCGGAGAGCGGCGCCTGGAAGTGAACGCCGTGGGAGCGCATCCAGTCTCGGCAGTTGGAAGATGCAAGGATCGTGATTCGGGCAAGTTTTTCATTCGTGATCCCGCCGGTGACCTTCAGCAAATCCTGCCAGTACTCTTCCTCCGGGTAGGCGTCTACTAAAACGTCTTGCGGCGCATCATGCATACACCGAAGGTTACGTGTGTGCTGCGAATTGCCACCCCGCCAAATCTTGGGCGAGCCTTCCAGAAGCATGACGCTCGCACCAGCCTCCCGCGCCATCAGCGCAGCGCATAAGGCGGCATTACCCCCTCCGATGACTAACACATCAATCATTGTTATTTTCCTCGACTCGACTCTACAACCGGCTGGAGCACGGTGCTCCTTGTGAGTGAGCGAAGCTTAATGCGAGGTCTGGGTGGTCGAAAGAACGTGCTAGCGGCAGGGCCTTTACTTTTACTAAAGGCCTACCCGATGGAGAGCCTCTGGCGGTTGAAGGCTTGCCCCCGGCCAAAGGTGCATATTCACTAGCTCACGGCTGACCTCAAGAAGAACGACGCGCGTGGCTAACGCAGCAGGGGACAGCTCGTCGTCCGAAAGGCTGGCTAGGAAGTTGCGGCGCCCCACATGGTCGTCAGAGATTTCGACCATGCGAAGTTCTGCATCCCCTAAGCGAGCGGCGGCGGCACCAGGCTGTATTGTCGCTGCATGTCCAGCTTTGACTGCTTGCATCAGCGTCGCTAGCCCATCGATCTCCATCACGATGTGAGGAACGGTTTCACTGCGCTCAAACGCCATGATTATGCTAGTGCGTAATCCGTGCTGTGCACTCGGCATAACCAACGGTACATGCCCGAGTTGATCAATTTGCACGGTATCGCCTTCAGGGATATCAAGCAGAGTCGGGACTGCTATGACAAACAGCTTTTCGTCGAGCAACGGAGTGACGTGCCATCGCCTTCCGGCATCGGCTTGGAACACAACCGCCAGATCTAACTGCCGAGCGTTAAGCTGGCTCGCGAGATGGCCAGATAACATCTCCACTAAGTGCAGCTGAATGTCAGGGTAGCGGGTGCGCATGCGCTCGATCAGAGGCAACGCCAGAACGCTGGCCGTAGTGGGTGGCAGGCCCACACTGACGTATCCGCTCATGCGACCTCGCTGAGCGGCATCTACCGCATTACCTATCTGCCTTACCGCAAGTTGCGCATGGTGAAGAAACGCCATGCCGGCGCTGGTCGGTGTCACGCCAGTGGTCGTGCGATTGAGTAACCGAGTACTCAGTTCATTTTCCAGCTTACTGACTTGCTGGCTTAAGGCAGAAACCCCCAGGCCAAGCTCAGCAGCAGCCCGGCTCAAGCTTCTGTGTTCGGCAATCTTAAGAAAGTATTGAAGCTGTCTGAGCTCCATCAGGAGAGTTCCTTCGATAGGTCGTTTTGCTGCTCGACCTGGGTTAGGTTGAACGTCCTTTCGCGGGGCTGATGGACGATTGAGGCTTGGTTAGGACAGCGTTTTATTCACGTGTACAGGCTTTGTGAATCGTCGGCGTAACCTGGCGTTAAAGGCTCTCAGGATCGCCAAAAAACATTTTGACTTGGCTCTAGCTCGGTAGTTTCAGTTTAAAAAAATCCTAATATGCCCCCAATTTTGGCCCCACTCAGAAGCCTTACATGAGCGATCACGAATGGCGATTCCTGACGAAATCCAGAATGGCTCTGGATGGCTCTGGATGGCCTTCGGTGTACGTCCAAACTGGGTAGGGTAGGGGACTGGAACACCCAGACGTTCTCCCTCGGTGACCTGGAATCAAAGCAGGTTATGTGCAGCCCAGTTCTTGTCCGGCCCGCCTAACGCAAAGCGGCCGGTGCGATTTTCTACCTGCCTGTGTAGCTTGGCACTGCGATAAACATGGCTCAGTTGGCAGCATCTCTGTATTCGCACCTAGCAGACGGCGGGCTTGACCCCCCCCCCGTCTGCCCGCTTCAACCCTGGAAGACCGCTACTTACAACCCTTCAATAAACATCTCTTGAACTTGATCGGCACATTCAAACGCAGCCTCAATTGCTTTTTGATTCGCCCGCGTAATCTCCCCCAGCACGTCGCGTAGCGCATCCAGGCCGTCATCAAGACTACCTGCCTCCATCACACTTCTAAGCGCTTGCACATAGCACTCTTGCCCAGGATACATATCGATACCGGCCCGCTCGGTCTGCCCGAACACGCGGTAAATCAACCGTCCCTGAATCATCATGTACGCTACTTGTAGTTCCAGGCTGCTCCACAACTCGCCACTGCTTCGGAGCGCGAACACAGTCGCCAGGGTTTGTGCCAGCAGGTATTGCCCCAGCATCTCTGCACGGTCTGAGCTCTGATGCTCTTGTAGGCGAGCGCTCACCAGCAAGAATGTGGCGAAGCAGCAGTCAGTCAGTGCCGTAATGAGCTCTCGACCTTGTGGATTGTCCAGGCGCATACGGCTGACGGCATCGTTGATGACATCGTCGTATATCGCAGACAGAACGTTGTCTAGCAGGTGAGGTAGCTGTGGTTCGCCCCCGCCAACCGAGCGCTGCTGCTGGTTGCCCAACGCCACAACCAGCTCTTTGAGCATGTTGGTCATCACCAGCACTTCGTTCTCTGAAAGCTGATCGAAGTACTGGAAATCGTAGTCGTTGATGTAGAGATTCTTCGCCTCGCAGCGAATGCTGCGAATCTCGCTGATCGGGAATTGCTCGAGTTTGCGAAGTGTCCCCTTGGCCCACACTGCCTGAGCGGTCACCACCAAGAAGTCCTTGGCAGTCTGCAGGAAGGTGTTATCGACGATCATCAGGATGTCGTATGGCTTGATCTGCCCAGCCGATATCTCGATGACCTTCTCGACCTTGTACACCTTGATCGAGGGTGCCACCTGGATCTGGTGGGACAACCTGTGTCGCTTGGCCACTGCATTGAGGATCTGCAGCTGATCTTGCTGATAGCTGCCTTCGAACGCGGGCTTGCGGATAGGCTCAGGCTCAGGTTGCGGTGGCCGAGGAGGAATAACAGCTGCAGGCGGGGCGCTGACAGGCTCTTCGCGTACAACTGGCGCCTGGCCGGTAGCAGGCTGCCCAATGGGCGCCTCGACTGCATGCCCCACCGGCTCGGCAGGTTCCTGCAACTGCTCCGCTAACTTCTCCAGCAGTTGCAGCAGAGCCTCGGGCTTCATGCTCGAACCGGCCATGCCGAACGCGCAGCCATTACCCAAGAACAGTTCAGAGCCTTTTGTGGCCCGACCCTGAGTCGTGGCTTTGAACTCTTCCCACGGCATATGAGTTTTAGCCGAGGTGGTAGTCCAGTCGTTTTTCCAGAACAGGCCATGTGAGGTAAACGCCAGGCCGTTCTTGGCTGAACCGAAAACCGTCGAATCAACGATGGCGAACACTTTCGCGGAAGAGGGCATGCCATACGACGCGGCGGCGTTATCGGCCTTCTTGCGTGGAATGTCTGGGGCAACGTAAAGACCTTCGGAATGGAAATTCTGCAAAACACCAAGTACTTTTTTTTCCATGACTGCTCTCACTGGATCAACTGCGTTCGCATTCGTTGCGCACGGATTTCACTACGCGCCAGAGGGAAGGGCCGCGGGCGTGAATTTGATAACTATCAGAGTTCTGAGTTGTGGCTGTATGGTGCTTCCGTCTGCTTGCGGCGCATTGGGTGGCCTGCGATAAGGCGGCCGTACGGGCGGCAGTCCGGCGGTCTCTCCTTCATATCTGCCAAGCTTTAAATCTTTGAATCTGTCACGCGCTCGCCACTAGCCGCTCGTACTCAGCGTCCAGGTAGGTATCGACGGCCTTGATGTCGAGCCTTCCGTCCTGGTACCAGGAGTTGAGTTCCTTGAGTGCCAGTGTGCCGAAGCGCGCCCAGGCAATGAGGTTTGAGCGCAACATGAACTGGATCATGTCGCCGCCCGAGCGAATCGCCGCATCGGCGCCATCTACCACGCAAAGGGTGCCGTGTGCCATTAGCAGCATCCGCTGAAGTTCGGGATTAGTGGCCGATGGAATGCACTCAGCCCATTCCTTCTCGTGATAGAAGCGCTGCTTCACGACCCACATCACTCGGGTCAACATTTCGCTAAGCATCACCGGAATAGCCATTGCCAGTCCGTGACGCAGGTCGTAGCCCTTTTCGAACACCTGGACGGCGATCGTGGCGAAGGTTTGCCGATGCTGTCCAAACTCGCCGAGGTTGATGAACTGCAGTAGCGAGTAAAAAGGAATCGGAATACCCGACCCTCGCGTTTTTGCGCCAGAGGAGCCGGCCACATCCGAGAACAGGTGCCCCAGCCAATTCATGCAGCCGCAGAACAGCTTAGCCACCAGGTTCGAGCCCTTGAGCTCGAACGTTTCGGTATCGACACTGATGATTCGGCCGCCATCGACGAAATGTGCGCTACTGGTGAACTGATCCAGTATCGAAAAGAACAACCCGACTAGGTCCGGCGAATGCGCCAGGCTCTTGATGTGGTGGTTGCGCGTGCTCATCTTGAATAGGCCGCCGACATCGCCGCCGTGACGATGGTCGTAGTTGACCTTGTACTTCCTTTCCAGGAAACCAATGGCGCTGGTTACCGGGTCACTGCCTTTGTTAGGGCCTTGCCAGCCGTTCCAGGCAGCGAACCTCCGCACCGCGTTATCGGTCATCTCGTCAGTAAAGTGGGTGAGCGCTCCCTGACCTGGGAGGCCGACGAACAGAACGTCCACCAGGCCGCCGATCAGGCCGCAGGTGCCGGCGATCATGTAGTCGTATTTGTCGCACTGGGCGCCCTTGTACGAGAACTCATCGCGGATGCGTCTTTCCAGCGCAATACGTTGGCTTGCGCTCATCAGGTCGCGGAACGGATCGTGGCCAAACTCGATCCGCCATCGCTGGGCATAGGCAGTGACCTGGTCGAGATAGCCATTCCAGTCGCTCTTGCCTTTCATGTCGATGAAGTCGAGGTTTGGCAGCGGCGTGCCGACGCTCACGATGTTTTCTTGTACGGCATAACTACTCTCGACAAGCAGCGCATCGTCGTCATCCACCTCGAAAATCACCTGGTTCCCTTCGAGCAGTGTTTCAGCTTCGAGCATCAACAGTTCGAGATGCTGGCGGCTCTGTGCCTGCGTGACCTGCAGGCTTTGCAGTGCACCATTGACCAGTCCTACGTGGTTTAGCGCGGTGTTCAACTGGTGCTTTTGCACCAGCATCGCCTGGGCCTGTTCAGTCGACGCATTCTTAATGCTCATGAGAACAGACCGAGCAGCTTGCCCTTAGCCTTGTCTGCCATGTCGGCGGCGCCGCCGACAAGTACATCGCTGACGTTGAAATAACCGACCGCTTCAAAGGCTCGGGCAAGGTTCTCCAGCGCCTTCGGCGAAACGCCTGGTTTGATTGCGAGCTTGAGCGTCTCGAACTGCTGGCCGTCCTTCTCCTGGGAGAATGAACGTTCTTCGTAGAACGACCTGATGAAGTCGAACAGCTCTGCCTTAGTAGGCTCCTTGGTGAGCGTCTTGAGCTTGGCGTCGTCGAGGAAACGAGCGCAGCGCAGTTTGGTCGCGCTGCTCTGGGTCGCTTCGCACTTGTTGGTCAGCACGGTACCGGCGCCGGTCATCTGCCCCATCATGGCGGTAAGGCGCTGGATCATCTGGCCTTGCTCGCCATGCTCGGCCAGGGCCTGGCTCAGCCGATCGGTAATGTGGTTGAGGTCCTGCATCAGCAGCGAAATGGTCGCCTGGGTCTGCTTGATGACCTCGACCAGCATCAGCTCGCGTCGCTTCGAGCGCGTGAGCTCGTCCGCGCCCGTCAGTTTGCGCACGCCTGCGTAGGCGCCCACACCGAGCAGCACGGCGACACCGATCCCCGTGGTCATGCCCGACAGGCCGAGTATGCCGCCCATGCCCAGCGTGGCGAGGCCGGACGTCAGCCCGGCCGCAGACATGCCTACCACCGAACCCGAGAGATACACTGCGGCCAGTGGGGTGCCGACAGCCGCGGCCTTCGCCGAAAGCAGCTTCAGCGCGCTGACAATTTGGTCATCGGTGACATCGTCCTTCAGCATGCTGTGGTCGTTACGGATGGCCGCGACGGCGAGGTCGATCTCGTCATCGGTGACCTGCAAGAGCGCACGGTTTCTTTGTAGGAAGCCAAAGGTCTCCAGCGAGCCGCCGCCGGTGGAGAAGTGCAGGTTGATCAAGTCTTTGGTCAGAGAAATGTGCAGCGGCCTAATCTGCCCCCGTGGGCAATGGCTGTCCAGCTCCGCAAGCAGTGCATCGAGCGCTGCCGCCTGGTTGAAACCGGTCATGTAGGCGCGCACAGTGAAGCGCGACTCGGGTTCCAGGTCCAGCCGCGTCATCAACAGCAAGATCTCCGCGAACTCTTTTTCATCGATGACCGAGTCGTTGTCGTAGGCCATGTTCACGATGACTTTGAGGTAAGCCACTTTGACTGCTTCTTCCATCTCCTCGAGAGGGATGAGCTGTTTTTCGTCCTGGAACTCGGTGAAGTTTTCGATAACGCCCTGCAGCACGGATGCGAGTGCTGCGTAGTCGCAATCACTCAGGTCCTTGATGACCAGTTGGCTATTATCCTTACGCTCGAAGATCAGGGTGTGCTCGAGCTTGTCCATGCTTCCGGTGTGCACCTGGGTGTACTTGGCGCTGCGGATATCTTCGTAGGGGAAGTGGATCGGGTCGGCGAATCCGGAGCGGTAGATCACTTGCTCGCCAGTGAACAGCAGACCGTCCTTGCCAGTACCGAACAGGGTGTTGTCGAACAATGCCACGACGTTTCCTGGCAGCCCGTTGTATGCGAAGGCCTTAAGTGCGTTGTTCAGCTTTTTTTCATCGATCCCCGGAGCAACGGAAACATTCTTGGAAGAGATAGAGCGGAGGTTTTCGCGAAGATAGGCGCTAACACTCATGGAAGGTCCTTTTCTAGGTTAAGCGAGTCGCGACATGCTAACTCGGATGGTGGCGCAATGCCATTTTGACTTTAGGCGATAGCGGCTACACACAAGCAGTTCATGACTGAGCCTTTTCGCGTGCCGAAAGGGCGCGTTTTAACTCCGAATATTCGCGGTGCAACTCGTAGCCCTTCTTGATCACCACCACGAGCCCAATGGTTGCCAGGAGATTTTTCATGGTGCGTTCCTTTCGGGTAATTTGACTTTTTGGGTCTGGCGCAGCGACCTGAGTCGATGAGGTCAACCGTGTCAGATAGGGGCAAGATATGTAGGATTTCAGGGCGTATCTAGAGTGTTTACATGCACAGGTAAAAAATCCATGCAGGTTCGGGGGGCGAATTCATGGATGAACACCTGGCATAGTTGGAAAGGGGCTTGCAGTTCGAGAGGAGGACGTTCGAATCCGGGGCTCGGAGGGATGGACGCTTGGCCCCTGGGCCACTGCAAGTGAAGCTTTTGCAAGTGAATCAATGGGCGTTGAAGTGCACGCACATCCCAAGCACCTTGGGTGCGTCGCAAACTTTACATATGTCTGCACACTGGCCACGATTCAACGCCATCTCTCCTGTAACAGGGCTTATACATAGAGCCAAGGGGTCAACGCCTCCAGGTTCTTCACCACGATCTGTTGCGCCGGGGCCTTGGGCTCAAGCTTTTTCGGATCGATCTGGTAGCGCTGCAGTACGTAACCCACGAGCGCACACCGCGTCGGGATGACCAGTTCGCCATCGTCCATACCGAAGTCGACTTCGATGATCGCCTTCTGGTCAGGTTTCAGCCGCGAATCCGGCTCGATTATCACATCGATGAGGGTGTTCCATTCCTCGTCATCGCCGATCAGGTTCTCGCTCGTTCGCTCGAACTCCGGCTCCCCACGGAATCTGCTCAACACGAAATCCCGATACTTGCGGTTCTTCTCGCAGTAGGCCCGTACATGCCAGCGCATGCCTGTGTAGATCAAGGTATGCGGCGAGATCAGTCGCGTCTCCGGAACTGGGTTGGCTAACGACACGTATTCAATGGCAATCACCTCGCCATTGCGGCATGCCTTGAGCAGTGGCCTCAGTACCTCTGGGCGTATTGTGCGGTTCGGCACCTCCAGCACCTTGGTGTGTGCATAGGCGAGTGCCAGCCCCTCCACATGCGGTGCCCGCGAGTGGGTCTGGTTCAACAGTTGCAGATAGGCATTGGCACTGTCGTCGATGAACAGCGGCTTGAAGTGCTTGCTCGGCACATAGCCCTTCAGTTGTTTGTCATATGTAAGATTCTTAGGCGCATGCTCGGTGATGTAGGTGTTGATGTCCTTGGATGCTTGCTGGCGACTGATGCCGAAGCTCTGCATCAGATGGCCCGTGGTCAGGCGGCCCTCCCACCAGGCCACGGTCTCGATCAAGCGATAGCGAAGTGCCAGGTCCCAGCGAACCTGATTGATCTGCTGAGTGCGTTTCATGGGCCGTCCATGTGCGTGATTTGTTTACCTGTACAAGTCTACAATCTATACGTGTAAAAAATCACTACATATCCTTTGGCTGTCTTTGGAACAAATGACCTAGCGAAAGGATTGAGCATGACTAAGACGGATGTGATTTCGACAGCGGCGCTGGTGATGATGGTGGCGATTGCTGTGCTGCTGTTGGCCCACTACTTGAAACTGCAGAAGGTGTGGACGTTGGTCGTCAATTGCCGTGCGAGCCTGCGTTGGGCGCGGATTCATGAGACAGAGAACAAGGAGCTACGTTCGGCGCTTCGAGCGGAGAGGGAGCACGTAGATCAGTTGCTGAGGAAGGTGGCTCTACTGCATGCGGTAGAGCCGGAGGGCAAATGACCGCGGTGTGTGGGAAGAACAAAGGGTGACATTTCTAGAAGGGAACTGTTGGACCTCAGGCTGGGGGCATCCTTTTCAAACCATCCAAAGTATGCCCTCAGATGTGCCCCCAATGTAGCCATCCACTGGTAGTGAATGGAGCTCCATGGTTTGTCGAAAGGCAAAAATGATCAGATAAATAGCCTGCCCGACGTCGCCTAAAGGCTCTCAGGATCGCCAAAAAACATTTTGACTTGGCTCTAGAATAGTGTTTTCAGGTCGATAACGCTTTTGTTTGCCCCCATTTTTGCCCCCATTCGCACCGAGTATGCGAGTGATCGCGAATGGCGATCTCCGACGGGCTCCAGTATGGCAATGGCTGGCATTCAGTGCGCCTCCGTATACTGGATGAGCAACCCGTATCTGGCAAATCCTTGGTTGTTCGGAAGAGGGTATGGGTAATGAGTCGATATCCAAGCGGATAGTCCGGTCAGACCCAGAACCCACCACTTCAATTGACGGCCGAGTCGGCCGGCAGCGAGGACGCTCGGATTGCAATGTGGAGGCGGCGCCTTACCTTCGCTATTCCTGGCCTGTAAGGCCGTTGGGTCAGGTCGCTGATCAGTCGTTCGGCATGTGTAACTGCACTTCCATGGCGTCATGAAGGAGTCTGACGACCTCGATCACGTCGTCGTTTGCCACACGATAGAACACGATATGGCGTGGGCTTTTGACCGTTCCATGGGTTTGTTTGGCCTGTTGGCGTGAATAGATGAGGTGATAGCTGCGAAGGCCAGGTGCAAGCTCATCGCGGTCGTGGCTGCCAATGCGATAAGGCATGTCGGCAAGCGCTTGCAGTGCCGCGAGGATCAGCGCCTGGTAGCGCTGGCGTGCTTGATCGCCGAACTGCGTCTGGGAGAGCCTAAGGATGCCGACAATGTCGGCGCGCGCCGGGTTGGAAATCCGATACTGCGGCATGCTCAGTGTTTCTCTCTCGCGGGGAGGGTTGCCTCCAGGCTCAAGCCCTCGAGGTAGTGCTCCAGATCCCCTTCGTTCACCTGAGTAAAGCGCCCGTGCTCAAGATCCATGATGCCGATCGAGGTCGCCTGACGCAGTGCCTCAATTTTGGCGGTGTCTTCGGCGACGCGTTGTTCCAATAGCCGCAAACCTTCTCGCATCACTTCGCTGGCATTCTGATACCGGCCAGACTGCACTAGGTCCTGGATAACCTGTTCCTGGTGAGGGGTGAGTACAACGTTTCTCGTTGCCATAATGAGCTCCAGCTTTCGGTAAACAGTTTCTTCCGATTATTGGCATATTATGCCATTTTGCTTGCGAGCACATGGTTTGAGGTTTGGATCTGACGAACGGCGTCGTATGGAAAGACGCAGATCCATCGTGGATCACCCGTTTGGCAATCTCAAACAATGGCTATTTGGGAACGGACGGTTCTTGCTACGGCAACTCGAAGGGACGAGAGCCGAAATAGCCCTGGCCGTGACCGCATACAACCTCAAGCGGGCGATCAGTGTACTGGGCACCAAGAAAATGATGCAGTTGATGGGCTGAAGAGCCTTTTTTAAGCAAAGAAACAAACGCCCCGAACAAGTCGGGGCGTTTGTTCTAGAGACTATCAGTGTGTTTTCACACAGTCTGTTCGGGTCCTTTTTTCGATGTTGCAAATCTCTCAAGTCCCCGCAACTACGCTTGCCTTCTCACAGAGTTCGCCCAGTACAAAGGCAATTTCGCTAGGAATAAAAGCAGACTGCTTCATATCAACTGCTTGCCAATGGGCCCGGGCACGGGCAAGCGGGGCCATCTCAAGCGTGTTTCCAGCCTCGATCCACTGCTGCAGAAGACCCGCTGCGGCCAATGCGCTAGCCTCGTGGCTGGACGTCAAACATTGCGTGGCCAGCCGCAGGAGCGTGGTGGAGTCCTGACCCAGATCGGCACCTGTCAATGACTCGAACAAACCGCTGACGTTACCGTATGGGTCTTTTTCAAGACGTTTGATCATCATCGAAGTCGCCTGGGTGGGGGCGTGTTGGTGTAACAGGGCGATCGTGCAATCCAGAGACAAGCCTGTCGCCTGCTCCAGCAGTTCAGTCAGCTCGCCCTCATCCATGGGGATGTACAGCAGGGCCTGAGCGGCGAGAGAAACCACCCAGTTGGAGTCATGGAAGAGCGCACGCTTGATGTTCGACCTGTCTATCAGGCGTTTTTCAAGGCTTTCCCAGTCAGGAGGCGGTACATCTACGCTGGGCAAGAGCTCGAACGGGGTATGTTCCGGGTTGGCGTCCAGGCAAGCCATGAAAGCCTTTGCTTCATGGACCAGTGCCGTTGCATCAAGCGGGGCAATCCTGGCTATCACCTGCATGAGAGACGACACGGTTGTGAGGTCCGGTCTCGACATCCAGTTGAACAGGTCGGAGACGGGGCATTTATCGAATCCGGACACTCGCAGCAGGCCAGCGTAATTCGGGAAACTCTGTCGCGGCCTTGAGTCGCAAGGGGGGAGGCCATTTGAAATAGCTTCGGCAATCAAGTAGGTGGCTATGCGCGAAGCGTCTCGCCAGCCCGGGCCCAGCGGTGTGAGTGTTACGTGCGGGGTCGCTTTATCCTCTTCCACCAACCAGGGATTCTTGACATCCAGCCCCTGCGCTTGAAGGTACTCAACCATCTGGAGCCTGAAACCGACGGTCATCAGGCCTGTGTCTTCGAGTTCGACTTCTGCAAAATGCTGGAGGTGCTCCAGGGGTTGGGCTTTCAGTGCTGCCATGGCAATGCGTTCCAGCAACTCCAGGTCGCTCAGGTCGTCTTTCTGCAGAATGCGCTGGGGGGCAGGTATAGCGTTTCGATGGGGCAGTAGCCCCCAAAACACGGAGGTCAGCGCAGACGCGTCATAATCCGGCGCAGTGCAATGAACGATCACGCCCCAGGCCATCAGCCTGAGTTGAGGGTCCTCTGCCGTGAGCCGGGCCGCGGCTTGGGGGGCGACGAGGCTGGCATCCCTGATGGCCAGGTCCGAAAGCGCCACGGCGATGCTGAATCTTTCCTTGTCGCCCTTCTCCATGACATCGAACGCATACTGCACTAGGTCCTGGGCGCAGGAGCGGGACACCGTGATTCCGCCTCTGCCCAGCAGGGCCAGCGCGGCCTGAAGTTGTGTAGAGGCGCCGTTCTGGTGCAGTGATCTGCGAAGCGCGATCAGCTTGTCGGCCAGGCCTAGCCAGGTGGCGAAGACAATGGTTTCTCGCCAGGCGCTGCCTTCCAGCAAGTCCACGGTCAAATGTTGCGGGCATTCGACCAGGAAACATGCCGCAGAAAACTCGGCGAACGTCTTGTGGGTAAAGGTCAGCAATGTGTCCGAGGCGTGGCTGATCGGTTCGATCAGGCCCACCTGTTCCCAGTGAGCCAATGCTTCACGCACCTGTTGCCGGGCGGCGAACCGCGGCTTGTCAATCAATGGCGAAAGGGCGTCTGCACAGGTTTGGATCAACTGCTCGAATGTGAGCAGTGGTTCGCGAATCAACTCCCAGCCAGTCATGTGCAGAACGAATGAAGCTGTATCGATTTCCCGCTCTGGCTTGCCTTTCGGGAGTGCGTTGAACAAATCGATCAGGTGGCTGTATAGCTGCGGGTGCGTCGCGGGTAGCACCTGGTCTCGCTGAATCAGGGAGGCCGCCATGCCTAGCAGCAGTGGGCTTGCCACGATGGCCTTGTGCGCCGAGGTACGTTCCAGTTCCTTCCTGGCGATCTGTTCGTAGTCGGTTTGCGCCGACGCCATCGGATCGACGGCCCGCAGCAGACGAGCAAGGTTGGCAGCCCCGCGGTCACTGGCCGGTGGCAGCAGCCGATAATGGACCCACCCCTCCAGCTCCACCGTGTCATAACCAATGGGCCGGGTGGTCACGACCATGCGCACCTGGGGGTGGCCGGCCGCGAAGCGGGCCAGCTGCCGGGCCACATCTTCCTGAGCCTTGCCGCATTCATCCAGCGCATCGAGCAGAATGATCCAGTTGGACGGAGCAGTTTTCAGGAGCTCGGTTGGGGTGACGCCTGAGCCATCAAGGGCAATGCCCATCAAGGCATCGCTGAGCGTCGCACCCTGTTGCATGGTAGTTGCGATGGCCTTGAGTGATGCGCTCAGGACAATGTAGCCATCGAGCGCATACTGGTGCGCCAACTCGACCATCATCGTGGACTTGCCCAGCCCAGGGCCGGCAACGACCACGGCAAGCTTCCTGAAACGTCCGATCCAAGTCGAATCGAAGTGCTTCAGGTCAAATGTGTATTGCTCGGTCGTATGGTAGCGAGCCAATGCTGCCAGGGCGTCCGTGGCATCCTCGGCTTCGAAAGCAATGGCTTTGACTTTCATCGCAAGCAGGTGCTCAAGGGGGATTCTGCGGCGAGTGCCGGCGATTGCGAAATGCGCGTTGGTCGAAACGACCCAGCGGGTCAACCGGCCCATGGTAGCGGAAGGAAAATCGCCCTGGGCGATCAGGATATCCTGGCTTGCGAGTAAGCGCATCAGTTCGCGCAGGTCCCAGCGCCCGCCATGTTGCATCAGGTTTGCGGCGTGCTGGAACAGCACAGACCAGGCCTTTTGGACATCCTGCTCGTTGGCGCAGACATCGAGCAGGAGCTTTTTGGCGAGTTTGATATCGGCATTCTGGGCATCGAGCCCATGGACGATGTGGATCCTCAAGCGGTGGCAGGCCTGATCGGGGGCAATGTTTAGGGCTCTCAGGCGATTGAGCCATTGCTGGCCGATGGCGCTGAGTTTGTCGGTGCGGCCCTGGCCGAGTTTCTTGACATCCGCAGCCAGCTTGAGCCGAATCGGTTCGCTGGAATCCGGCGCCACGGCAAGTACGCCAAAATGAAGTTCGCCACGATGGATGGCACTGGCCATGGCCTCCAGCGAGGCCCATAGCTTCGGCCCACACTTTAGGCCTTTCTTGACCTGGATCTCGATGACCTGGTTGTTCTCCAGCTCTATGCGAATGTCATCTCCGGGCCCCTCGCTTTCCGCCCAGAGGGCATGGGGCCGATCCTTGACCACACCCTCCAGCCAGCCCAGCGGGGTACCTCTGAGAATGTACGCCGCTACGATGGCTGTCACGGTGGCCTGGTAGTTGACACCACCGGCAGTGGCCTTGCCACCTCCGGTTTTCTTGGCGGCAACGCTGCCGGATGTTTTATGCGTGTTGCCTTTGCCTGACATCCTTGACCTGCAGTTGTCACGTGAGGGGAGCACTGCCATGACGGGGCAGCAGCAATTAAGGGGGGAAGCATGCCACCCTGGAACGCTTATGGGTAGTCACGCCGTTCAGGCTTGCGGCAGCGGTGTACCCAACTCGCTCAACATATATACCCGGCACTGTTCGAAAACCTGCCTGGCCATTGTGGCATCGCTTGTCCACAGCCGTTTGAAGGCCCGCAGACAGTTGGCGTGCGGCAGGTTTGGCGAGTCGATCCTGGCAATCAGATCAAGGTCTGAAGCGCTGGCCTGGCCTTGTTGCTGTGCCAGCAGCGCAGGGCCGAACACTGTGATCATGCGCGCCCGGTCACGGTGCAATTGCTCACGCGCATTCAGCCCGAAGAAGTCGATGATGATTTGTCCGCGCAACCTGTCCGGGCCTGCTGCCTGTGTCGGAACGGCTACCGTTGCCTCGAAGGTAATGAGCGCTTCAGGGTCTTCTGCCTGGGTACCCAGCGGGTAACAAAGGTAGGGCCGCTCGGTGGTCAGGTCCGCGACGGATGACTCGACCGCTCCTCTTGCTCCTGCAATCGGGAAGTAGTTCGACTTGAAGATAGAGTTGCACACCTTGCAGGAAGCGGCGTAGTTCAGAGGGTCATAGGCAAGCCAGAAGTAACCCTGTTCGCTGGCGTCGCCCATCGCCACGGTGTAGTTCAAAGCAGAATGCCGCTGCGGGTTGGGCCAGGCCAGAACGTTGGATTTTGGCCGAAAATGCTCGAGGTCAAATTCAATCGTGCCGTATAGCGGGCTTTCGAATTGCCGCTCGCAGAACACGCATTTGTTGAGCTGCAGCTTCATGAACACGGGTTTCACCGTGCTCCAGATAGCCGCTGTTTCGGCGTAATGGCCTTGCGCGAACAGCTTGAGCTTGCGTTTTTGGGCTTTGCCGGCCCACTTGGGGTCGACAGCGGCAATCTCGGTCGTCAGTTCTGCCAGCTCGACGGCATACCTGATCATTGCTTGCCCTCTCCCTTGGCACTGGCAGGCAGTGGCGCCGGGTGCGTGAGCCGTGCAAGGAAATCGATGGCAGCCGTCGTATCACCGTTTGCGGCTTTCTCGAACAGTTGCTCATCTTCAGCCTTGAAGGCATCTGGCCGGGTCGTCTGCAACCCGAAGTAGGCGGACAAAAGTAGCTGTTCCATGCTTTTGCCGAACACATGTTCCTCAAGTTGCTTGATGGTCGCAGTGCCGTCATCGGCCGTATCAGTGATGAAGATGTTCTCGCGCTTGACGGTGCTGGCGACCAGTGGGCTGTGCGAGGTGAAGACGAACTGCAGTTGGGGGAAGGTGGTTGCCAGCGTGGGCACGACACTGCGTTGCCATTCGGGATGCAGGTGAAGGTCGATCTCGTCCACCAGTACCATGCCGGGCACTTCATCGATGCGCCGGTTTTCGGGTGTCACGTCGCACAAGTGGCTCAGCAGGTCGCTGACCCAGCCGATAAAGGCCTTGTAGCCATCGGAAAGGGCGGTAAAGGGGGTAGGGGTGCCGTCGAAGAGGAATAGGTACTGCTCGTCTTCGTCATCGCGCTCCCCGGTGAGCCGGATGTTGCCCGGCAATACACGGTTAAGCAGTTCGATGACCGACTTAAAGCGCTGAGGTCCCCGATGCTGCAGGCGTGAAAGCCACAGGTGAAGCGGGCGCAGCGTCAATTGATCTTCGAACAACCCGGCGATTCGCTGGTAGCGCAAACCTCGCGAACGTCGCGCGCTGCTTGCGGAATAGTCGCCGGTCTCGACCCGTCTTGTAGCGCCGTAGCCGACCACGAAGAAGGCGGGTGAGTAATCATCCTCAAGCAACCGGCTGATCGGAGAGTCTGGCGTGCTTTCAAGATGAAGCCGGTCCAGGCTCCCCTTTCCACGTGTTTCAAGACGAGCCAGCAGTTCCAGCTTCTTGCGCCTGGATTCAGGAAAGGCCTCATCGCGTGTGATGACGGCTTCAATCTTCAGGAGGCATTGCGCAACACTGGGAGCGTCGGGTTTTGCGCGCCGAACCAGGCGATAGGGCACAAACCCCGACTCCAGCAGTGCAGGGGTCAGAGTGGCAATGGCCAGGGCGCGCAACACCGAGGATTTGCCACCGCCGTTGTCACCGAGTATCAGATTGACGTTTTTCAGCTCAGGCACGCTTTTGCCAACACGACTCGGATACTGCAGATCAAGCACTGCCTTGCCGTAGCATTTGAAGTCATAGATGTGCAGGGATTTGGCGTACAAAGCCGTACCTCATGGATGAGTGCGTGGTAGGCATACAGTGTACGTCGCAATCAGGGCAACTTCAGCCCCTTTAGCATCTGCCTGGTGCCGGCCTGATCCGCTTTGGAGGCCACCGGCTGCCCATTGATCACCGTTACCACCGCGTACCCCTGCGCAAGCTGGTAGGCATCCGCAGTTCGAGTCTCGTTTCCATTCTTTAATTCAGTTCAGGCAGCTCTGTGATGGAGTTCTCATTCCAAATCCTTCAAATCAACCCTCATCACTGTCCATGGGGGGTTTGAGATGTAACAAGTGGTGGTAGATGTTCACATCACTCTGATTGATTTTACGTGTTTCCTTATAGTATCTGGCGTTAAAGCTATTTCCCTGTGTGGTTATGAGTTGTAATCCGCTTTTGTAATCATCGTCAAAGTCTCTGTAGTCGCATTTCTCAACATGTTTAACATAGGATTCGCACAGCCGTGAGAAGTTTTCCGTAGCTACATAGATCACTACAAACACCGTACTCATACCCATGGAGTTATATCTGCCGATCTTGTTCAGGTGCTCATCAATTTGCGTAGTGTCGATGTAGTTCCCAAGCCTAAAACCTTCAAATAGGAAAACCGGGTTTCCCCTTCCATCCCGTACCCAACCATCAGTCTCGCCGACACCCTTACCGCTGCCTGAGCGCCCAGTACGTGACTGATCCGGCATCGTCCAATTAAGAAAACTCATGCGTTGACATACGAGCGATACAAACCAGTCGTTAATCATGTCTTCCTCATCGAGCATGATCGTGCTCGCGGACGCTGGAGCCAATTTTTTGCGCTGGAGATTTCCATTACGTTTCAGTAACTCCCGACCCACATGCTCTACCAATTCGAACAGGTACTCATCAATATTTGTTGTGGCATTCATAAATATTTGACTTTGATCGTATGCGTTCATGTCCTTGATTGTAAGCCATGCAAGACGCAGCTTGTCATGAGAGGAGTCAATCTCAGCATTGAGGATTGGCTGAGGCTTAGATAGGCCCACGGTGCCGGTGCTCCTGAGGCTATTCTCAATGGCAGCGATTTTCTCTTCTACATCGAGTGGGAAAGATCGATGAGAAATACGTATCTGTTGGAGATAAGACAGTGCTTCTTCGGCGCTTCTCATACGCTTGAGATACTCTGCCCTCAGTGGAGCTAATTCATAGGCCTTCTGCTGCTGGGGCGATGCCACATTCCAGAATCGTTTGAAATCGTCGAAATGTTCCGTTTCCAAGCAGAGCTGAAGAATGTAATTTAGCTCAACATCGCTGAGTTTGGCGGCGAGATCCGTCTTGAAAGTTGTTTGATAGGTGTCCAGCCAGCGCTTTAAATAAAACTCAAGCGGTTCGGGTCGAGCAATGTCAGTGGGCCAAGAGAGCGCTACTTTGATCAAACCCGTCGCGTTCTGTAATGTTTGTTCTACATCGAGCACACTGCTGAACATCTCCAGTGCTTTGGCATGATCCACAAACATTGTAAGGGAAGCAATCAGGTATCGCTTGAAGCTTTGAACTTCATTCGTGATCTGTTGTTCTTCGCTGGATATTTTATACAAGCATAGTCTATTGATTTTTTCCTGGTCTGGCAGCTTCTTGTTGTCAAATATATCTTTAAGGTCTAGTTTGGCAGATATTTCAGCAGTCTTGTTTTTAAAAGTTTTGTGAGAGTATTTCCTTACGTAGTCTAGATATTCCCTGGCAATTTTCATTTGACCATTGTTAGCGGCTTTCAGGATGATGTCGAAGGCTTCGGGGGTCCAGTTGGTTGCCGCTTCTTCTAGATTACGCTCAGCTAACAGTCCTACTACAAGTTTCTTGTTCTCATATGCAGTAGTGCGCTCTAGCATTATAAATAGCGCTCTTAAGGGGGCCTCCCTTCGCCGCAAAATTGCAATTAGCTCTTGAAATTCTATCGGAGTAAAATTGTTGGCTACATTGCAAACTGTTGGCCATAGTTTTATAGGGCTGTAGTCCGAGTTATCATGCAAATAATCGAAAATTCCAGATTGCCACTCTGAATAGAAGCCAAAGCGTTCGATAATACCCATGAGCTTACTTGCAAAAATGCGCTTCTCCACTGCGTGCTCTGGAGTGTATTCAGTTTGCGTGAAAAGTTTCAGTAGCAATCGGGTGTGCATGCGAGCAGCGAATACGGTGTCTCTTTTTTCTTTGGCGGGGTCACCTGAATCGATCGCAGGTTGATCATCAAGAGCACTGATCCAGCGTTCGCGCTGCTCGGCTAATGCGTTTATATAGACGCTGAGCCATTCAAGCTCATCAAATGCGAGCGGGTCATCAACCGCATTTGTGTCACCATTCAGGCGGTCATACAGCAGTCCTAGGTAGCTATCGATCAATGCCCCGCATGCATCAAGTGCATGGCTACTCGAATTATGGTGTGACTTGGATGAGGCCAAATCCCAGTCAAGGCACCAGAATAAAATCAGCCACCCTCCGAGGGGTAGATATCGGTCCCCTATACGAGCCTTCTGAAGGTGTTCGTGCGCACGATTGATGAGTATTTGGCGGTGATCCTCTATGAGGTACCTAACTTGTCTTGAATCATCCAAGTACCTCACGGTGCTTATGGTCTTTTGGAGGCTAGGCAGGCGAGTGTCTGCTATTAACTTGTGACGAGAGTTGTAGTTGATCTCGTGGTTGGCGAACCAAGCGATCATTTCGCAAAGCTGATCTATAGCTTCGGGTAGGGCTGGTAGGCGAACATACTGCTCGTAGCTGTTGTAAAATATTTCAAGAGCTTGAGTCCATACTAAGTCACCCCAGTTCTTCTCATAAGAGGCATATTCTGATATGGGGCGCATGTTCCGCTCTATATTTTCATAAACACCGATCAAGCCAAATTGGTTTGTCTTCGGGTTCGAGAGTAAGAAGCAAAGATAGGGAGGGTGATAGATATCACTGAACAGGGCTCCGACCAATTTAGGGGAGCGATGGGCTAAGTCGATTAGTTTTCGGGTGAGAGGGAAGCTGTCTCTGGGGGAGTAAAGGTTATGCTCGCGCTGGAGGATTAAGTGAACTAAGTGCTCGCTAATGCCTCCGATCCCTTGGAATCGATAATGCGTTACATCTTTCCACCATTTTGCACCCTCTATGAGCGTGGTGGGGGGGCTGCTCGCTAGATTGTAGATCATGCTTTCAAGCTGAGAGAAATCAAGAGCCTCACAATAGGATTCCGCTTCTTGGCTCACTTCGTCAGGTTGTCCCGGTCTTTTCCGCACCACTAGAGGAGATGGCTTCTTGATGATGTTGTTAACACGATTGTGACTGATAGCGACATTGGCTGCGCAGTCTGCCCAGCTATCAAATAGTGTCTTATCTGCAGCGATATAGTTGAAGGCGCAGTCAAGGTACTGTTTAACGTCGATATCTAGATCGAAATCGATTTGGAAGATAGCAATACTGCCAGCGGCCAGTCGCATCCTGGTGATGTAATTGGAAAAAGCGGTATCTGGGTCTACTGAGCCGTCTATCAGTCGTTTCCATAGGAAAGTGCCTACGCCTTTAAGGTCTTCGCGCTTTACCTTCAGCCGATAACCTTCGGCTCGGGATTCAAAGGTATCGCGCAGGAAGGCCAGGTCGATCGAGGTAACGTCTTCTTGGCAAAGTCTTAACTGCGGGGGTTCCCAGACATCGTTGAGGTACCGCAGCTCGTACAGAAGGGTGTGTGCATCTAGCTGATGCCGCAGCTTTGGCGGCATGTCGGGGGTCGAGGGCACTTTGGGCTGTACGGCCAGATAGTCATCCGGGAATGCAATAACGCGGGCCTGTTCAAGCTCCGAGACGTCCACCGGGTAGGCTAGACAAAACTCTGCACCTGCCACTGTTGGCCAGGAATCTCGCCCCTCTAGCAGGGCTGTCACGTTGTCTCGGTTTAGAGGTCTCGGGTAGATATGCGCAGCGTGAATGTAATGAGCGATCCGCTCGTGAAGGGAGTTTGGAGAGGCCACACGCGAAGGGTGCGTGTCTTTGTAGAGCGCCAGTTTTCTCTCCAGATCTTTGATCAGATCATACGAACTCATGTTCTTCCGAAATCCTTGGTGGGTCGCTCACTGCGTCGACGCCTGTGCTGGTAGCTTACTGAACGGTCATGGTTTTTTCGATAACGCGAACACCATCATTCGCCCGGCTAGTTGAGCGGGACGCGATTTGGTTCAGGAGATTATCCTTGCGTGTGTTTTACGAAGGCTTTGACGCTGTTACGCAGAATGCCTTGGCAGTCGTCAGCTTGGCCGTTACCGGGTTAACGCATGGACGGCAAGGCCTCACTCAGTTTTGAGGTGCGCGAGCTCGGCGCCAGGCCGGGCCTTTCTCGGAACACTCGATTGCGTTATATACGGTCGGGAATATGCCCCACAGGGACGGGCGATCCCAAGCGCCGCATCCAGGCAACGCACAACGAACTTGGTACCGCCTGGGTTAAAACCGTGAAAAGCGGCTTTTCGGGCTTCGATTTCAGCTTCAGCCTCCGCCGTACTAGGGGCGCCAGCTCGGGGCTGATGAGCTCGACGAGGGTCTGACTGCGGATTCCACGCTATCCGGACTCTCAGCCCACGAGCATCTAGATATTCATTCTACGTTCATCCGGACAGGAATTCGGAGCGTACTGACGCAGGTTGACATTGTTACTCTGAAGTGATCGCCGTCTTCAGTTTCGTCATGCGTTTGCGCATCGATTCGCTCTGTAGCTCGATGCGATAAGCGTTATGTGGCAGCCGGTCGATGATGGCATCGCCTAGGGGGCGCGCGCCGATCAGCGCACTGATCGATTCTGGGTCAGCGCGCCGTCAGCCACTGGGTCAATTCGACGTCAGTTTACCTTGCGCCAGCTTGGAGCAATTGAGGCAGCATCCATCACGTATCCGTTATTGCACGCTTCAGCTCAATAGGATTTGATCTGCAAAACAAGGATGGAGCCTTTTATGTACCTCGCTGAGCTGACGATCAAAAATTTCCGCAAACTGCGTGACGCCAAGCTGAAATTTCAGCCGGGACTGAACGTGTTGGTAGGCCCAAACAATTTGGGCAAAAGCGCCGTATCGGACCATGGCAGCGACCAAGGCTGCCTACCTCGTAGCAGGTTCTGAGCTGTTCCTGAGTAACTATCAGTATTGGCCAGGGGGTGACGATCGCCCGATCTCGGTCAAGGAATTAGAGGTAGGAATGGAAGACGGGAGTCCGTTTTTCTTCGTCGATACTCACGCAGGGCCAGCACACCTAGTCACCTGGAAGGCGCTAGATTCTGTGACGCGGCTTGGCAGCACAGGCGCTTACACCCATGACCTCGGACGCTACCGGGTTTATCGAACTTTGGTAGAGCAGCCGGCTGTGCTTCGAGCTTTAGTAGCCCGTTACCCGCAAATCCTCGTTGATGAGTCTCAGGATTTGAGCGCGCTGCATCAGGCTATCTTGGAACTCATCATAAAGGCCGGTGCAACGGTGTCCCTCATCGGGGACGTAATCAAGGCATCTACGCTTTTGCGGGCGCTGACGGCATGTTTCTGCACACCTACGAGGCGCGGGCCGGTGTCACCCCATACAAGCTCACTCGAAATTATCGTTCGTTACCACCGATCATCGACATTGCGAACCGACTTTGTGGCAGGAACGACAAACCAGATCGAGATCCCGAGGCGGGGGGAGGTTATTTCATTGGGTACAAATATTCGGAGCTCCCCAGGCTGTTTGACTCGTTCAAAGCTCGAATCGACGAGTTGAAAATGCAGCACGACGATGCGGCAATTCTCTGCAGATCGGCGGATCGAGCGGTGATGCTGGCTGGAAAGGTCGCCCCTCCGGGACAAGGCACCGTTGCCATGTTCAGTGAAGCGGCGTTGCTACGAGATCAGCAAGGGCGCTATTAGGAGTGCTTTAAATGTGTATGCAGAGCTGTCGTCGGTTTGCTGGATGATCCTCCCCACGGACTCAGTACCGAGTTACAAGGTGCCCCGCATGAGGGATGGATGCTGCGGTTGAGGCGACTGCTATGGGCCTTCATTCGCAATGAAGACGCTGGTTTGCCGTCCTCAAATCTCATTGCCAAAACCGATTGGCATCCCTGGCTTGTGAAGAATCTTAAAATCCTGCTTGCGACAATCGAAAAGCAGTTTGGATTGAAGGCAGTTGGCACCCTAGGTAACAAGCTGGCAAAGACCAAGCTTCTGGAGCTCCCTCTTGCTGGTTAGGGTGCAGATGCCAAACAGGGGCCGGGTATCAGGGTAGAGACGGTCCATCGGGTAAAAGGTGAGTCCATCGGCGCAGTGCTGTATGTGGCGAAGAAGCCCAATGTCCAAGCGTTATTGGCAGGCACCGATGGCGAAGAGGGTCGTATCGGTTAGTTGGGCATGTTCAATTTTCGGGTCAGAGTCGCCCGGTGAAGCAGCCTTGTTCGTAACCAAGGCGATCCCGAGGTCGAATAGAGCTGCCTGTGGCCTGAAGACCATTGAATGCATGGTGACGCCACTCCTGGAAGGGAATGGCGAGATCCTGGGCAGCTTGACGTGAGCCACAGCACTCAATACGGATTACATTATCCCCCGATTGAAGGGGCGGTGGTTGGCCCCAGTTCCAAGAGGGGCGCGAATCGAACGGTGGCCACTACCGTCCCCCCAACGGTGGTGGCATATTAGTGCTATAGACAGGCAACATTCAGGGAATAGAGGTCCATGCCGACAAAAACTGCCGAAGATTTTCTGGCCGCGCTAGCGGATGAGCTTGCAATCAGCGAGTCACGTTACGACCAGGCTCGCCGCAGCTATGCATCATTGGGTGACTGGCTGCACCGTCCAGAGTCCACCGTCCTTGCTTACGATCCTCAGGTCTATGTGCAAGGATCATTTCGGCTGGGGACGGCAATTCGTCCTTTAAATGATGAGGAAGAGTACGACGTCGACTCAGTGTGTCTGCTCCGGTTCCTTGGAACGAGAGATCTGACCCAGGCGCAGCTGAAGGAGCTTGTCGGGAACGAGATAAAGGCATACCGCAGAGCCCAGAACATGGTGAAGCCTGTTCGAGAGGGACGGCGTTGCTGGGTGCTTGACTATGCAGATGGTGCCCAGTTTCACATGGATATAGTCCCGGCTGTCCCAAACGCTGAGCGGCAGCGGTTGTTGCTCGAAGCTCGAAATCTTGACCTGAAATGGTCCGAGACGGCGATGGTCATTACGGATCTTGAGTCGCCTGTCTACCATGTGGTTTCCGATGACTGGCAGCGCTCCAACCCGAAGGGTTATGCCGAGTGGTTCAAGGGCAGGATGGGGGAAGTGTTCGAGCGCCGCAAGCGCGCATTGGCGGAGTCGATCAGAGCCAGCGTCGAAGATATTCCAGATTACAAGGTAAGAACACCTCTTCAGTCCGCCATCATGATCTTGAAGCGTCATCGTGACGGCATGTTCGAAGGGCGGTACGACGAACGCCCGATCTCGATCATCATCACGACACTTGCCGCCCATGCTTACAATGGCGAGGAAAAGATCGCTGATGCCTTGTACGCAATCCTCTCGCGGATGCATGACTTCATCGAGCATGATGGATCACACTGCATTATTCGCAACCCTTCCGATCCCCTTGAAAACTTTGCAGACAAGTGGCCTGTACATCCGGAACGGGAGGTCGCGTTTTTTGAGTGGTTGCATCAGGCACGTCAAGATTTTGAGAAGCTAGCGGGCCAGGTTGAGCGTCGCCGTCTGATCGAGAGTGTTCAACCCCGCATGGGGGCTGCCGTCGAGAGGGCTGCCACACGTCTCGGCCCTCTACCTGGCAGCATGCTGAGTCCTGCTTCAGCCGCCGCTGCAATCGCTTCAACAGCCAGTGCCCCAGCTTTTCCGAATACTCGGCGGGAACCTACTTCGCCAAGGGGGTTTGCTTGATCTGGTGGGCGGAGCAACCACGCAGGGCACAGTCGGAGCGTGCTGCGATATCGGAACTGGCAGACAAACATGACTGGCTACAAGCGGTGGTCTGGAGGCTCACCGGGGAGCTACAGATCGCCGTCGACTTCGAGCTGGTAGTGAATGATAGGGTTATTCCACTGACACTGGACTTTCCTGAGTTCTTTCCGGATGTGGTGCCGTCGGTTGTATCCCGCGAAAAGGAACGTCTGTCCGGCCATCAGTACGGCCCATCGGGTGAGCTGTGCTTGGAGTACCGCTCCGACAATTGGATGCCAGAGATCACTGGCGCCATGATGATCGAAAGTGCTCATCGCCTGCTTTCATCCGAACAGGAAACTGGTGAGCCCGCGCCGTCAGATCACAGAGTCCTCCCTGCGCAGCGAGCAAGAAACTCCAAATTCCGCTTCCTCTATTCCAGGGCTGTATGGGCTGGCCTGTTGTCGGTTGAAGAGGGACATGCAGTGGATGCTGAGCTGCAGGAGCATCACCTCGCCGGTGTATACGCCGCTCAGCTTGCACGAATAGGCCCTACAGAGGAGCCCATTTGGCAAGAGCCCAACAGACGTGGCTATGGTGCTACCTCATTGAAAGCAAAGGTAGTCCGCTTGCCAGAGGGGGCTGCAGTCAAGTGTCGAGCAGTCGATGAGCTTGTCGCACTACTAGAGCAGTTTGGCCTTGGAGAGTTGGCATCTGACTTGGTACAAGAGCCGAGCGAGATTGAAGTCATCCTCTTCGACGGACAGAGTATTCAAGCGCTGATGATGTTGGGCCAGGCTGGAGCAAAAACGCTCATCAACTACGACCTGGTATTTGCTGAGCGTGATGGCGCTCGTCTTGATCCCGCATACGTCAACCTCGGGTCTGCCAAGGTTGCGATTGTTGGCTGCGGATCTCTAGGTTCCAAGGTGGCCGTGCAGCTTGCCAGAGTTGGTGTGGGCAAGTTTGTGCTGGTGGATGGCGACATTCTGGCTGTGGGTAATTTGGTTCGTAATGAACTCGATTGGCGGGCGGTGGGGATGCACAAGTCGCAAGCACTGGCCGCTCGCGTGAATGAAGTAAATGCCGATTGCGAAGTCCTCACTCGTACTACTGTGCTCGGTGGCCAAGAGAGCGGAGGGTCAACCGCTACCACGATGGAGTACATCGCAGACTGTGATTTGATCATTGATGCAACCGCCGATCCCACGGTCTTCAACCTTTGTTCGGCCATTGCACGAAGAGCCAAGAAATCATTGTGCTGGGCTCAGGTGTTTGGTGGTGGGGCTGGCGGAATAGTTGTTCGGTTACGTCCAGATATAGATCCCACACCTTTGGAGACCCGTAGGCGCATTGAGGCGTGGTACGCCACTCAGGGCGTCGAATGGCCTGATGAGCCGGCCGCCCAGCCTTATGCTGGGGACGGCGAATCGGGAGTGCCGCTGATAGCCGACGATGCAGACGTCACTGTGATTGCTGCGCACCTGTCTCGCTTTGCCACTGACCTACTTGCTCGTCCCGAAGCGACGATCTTCCCATACTCCGCTTATTTGATTGGCCTGTCTGGAAGATGGCTCTTTACGGCGCCATTCGATGTTAGGCCGATCGATCTTGGCCCAACCGATGGTTGGAGCATGGAGGTACAAGATGGCGACGTTGAGGCCTTCAAGAAATTCTTCGCAGACCTTCTACCAAAGGCCAACGATGCAAGTTGAATTTGCGGATAGCGTCAAGGAGCAGTTGCGAAAGGCGCTCAGAGCGGCGGGTAGTCGAGAGATTGGCGGTGTGTTGATGGGGGAGCAGATTGAGCCCGGTCATTTCCGAGTTGTTGACTTGACGATTGACAGCCAGACGGGAGGGCAAGCCCATTTCGTCCGGAGTTCGGAAGCCCATGCCGAGGCGTTGAATGCGTTCTTCTGCGAAACCGGGCATCAATATGATCGCTTCAACTACTTGGGTGAGTGGCATTCGCACCCTCGATTCCCGGTGACGCCAAGTGCTCAGGACGTTGAGTCTATGGTCGATCTTGTCAACGGTGAGCGCGGTATCGATTTTGCGGTTCTGCTGATCGTTCGGCTGCAATGGTGGCGTAAGATCTCATGTTCTTGCACCTTGTTTCGTCGCCATTTTAGCCCATCACCGGTTGTCATTCTGGAGCATAGACATTGATAAATTACTTCATTAAATCGCTTATCGATTGGGTCTTCAGGCGACGTTCGCCGGGCGTCACACTGATTCGAGTAGGCGTGCCCCTCTTTGGTCTGGTGCTCGTAGGACTGACAGTCGGCATTACGATTCCAACTTCCCAGGGGCCGTTTAACTTTAGCTGGGATACCTCTGGAAGCTCCGGTGCGTTGAGCTGGGGTGTGTTCGCGATAGCTTGTGTGATTGTATTGCTAGGTGGATGGCTGGTCGTTTGTGATATCCGCCGAGAGAGCCGTAAGAAGGTCATCGTGATCGAGGCCAGAGGGTTGAGAGATTGGCAAGGTCAACCTCTGGCTTCAGCGGTTCCCTCATCAATACCCGGTCGCCGTGAGCAGGTGATCAGCGACTTGAGGCAAGGAGTTGTAGACGGGCAGATCGTGAGCCCAGAGGCTGCAGTACGTCGAATTTCAAGCCTGCCGGATGACATTGCACGACGTTGCGATGGGTTGGATCGATCCGATATATCGTTTGTGCTCGGTGGGCTTGCACCGGTGCCATTGCTTTTTCTCCTCGGAGTGATCGTCGACGATGAGTCAAACACGGTCATCATGGACTGGGATCGGCAACTGCGTGCCTGGCGTGGGTTGACCGTTGATGATGACGGTAAACGCTTTGTGGTGGCAGGCTTGGATACCTTGCAAGCAGGGGCGACCCGCGTGGCGCTCTGTGTGTCCGCTTCGTACGATGTTTTGGATGTTGATGTGCAGATCGCTGAAGCAGGAACGCCCATTATCCGGATGGATCTGGAAGGGCGTGGTACCGACACGCATTGGTCCGAGTTGAAACAACAACAACTCGCTCAGCAGTTTCTCGATACAGTTATGTCCTTGGTTCGAAAAGGCGTTACAGAAATAACTTTGTTTCTGGCTGCCCCTGCAAGCCTGGCATTGCGGCTAGGCATGTTGTATGACAAGCGGAATCTGCCTCGCCTGGAGGTCAATCAGTACGAACAGGCCGATCCCAAACGATTCCCTTGGGTAGTGCGCATGCCTGTAGCGGGGGTGCTCCAGCCGGAAATCGTACACCGATGATGTCGCTAAAGTTCTCTTGGCGCTTAGCGAAACACTGATGCTTAGGCAGGATTGCGGGCAGTGGGGGCATCCTTTTCAAACCATCCAAAGCATGCCCTCAGATGTGCCCCCAATGTAGCAATCCACTGGAAGTGCATGGAGCTCCATGGTTTGTGGAAAGGCAAAAATGATCAGATGAACAGCCTGCCCGACGACACCTAAAGACTCTCAGGGTCGCCAAAAAACATCTGTATCCGCGACCGCAACCACCGCTCCCCCGGATCATTGTCCTGCGACCCACGCCAAGCCATATGCAGCTCGAACGAACGCACCGGCAACGGCGGTTCTTCCGCGCGCAACCCCCCTGCGGCGGTCAGTGCCTCGGCGGCATAGTCCGGCACAATGGCGACAATGTCCGTGCCTGCCAGCAATGTCCCCAGCCCGTTGAACTGCGGCACCGCCAGCACCACATGGCGTTTGCGGTCGAGTTTCTCCAGTTCTTCATCGATGAACCCGCTCAAGTCGCCGGCGAACGACACCAGGGCGTGGGGACGGGCGCAGAAGTCGTCCAGGCTCAGGGAGCCCGGGACGCTGTCGGCGCGCAGCAGCTTCGGCAGGCTGCGGCGCAGTACTTTGCGCTTGGCGTTGGCCGGCAGGTCGGCGGTGTAGCTGACGCCGATGGAAATTTCGCCGGAGGCGAGCAGGCCGGGCATCAGGATGTAGTTGACGCGGCGCACTACCAATACGATGCCGGGCGCTTCCGCGCGCAGGCGTTTTAGCAGTTGGGGCAGCAGGGCGAATTCGACGTCGTCGGACAGGCCGATGCGGAACACCGCGGTGCTGGTGGCCGGGTCGAACTCGGCGGCGCGGCTGACGGCGGTGGAAATCGAGTCCAGGGCCGGGGAGAGCAGGGCGAAGATTTCCACGGCCCGGGCCGAGGGTTCCATGCTGCGGCCGGTGCGCACGAACAGGGGGTCGTCGAACAGCCCACGCAGGCGCGACAACGCGGCGCTGATGGCTGGTTGGCCGAGGAACAATTTCTCGGCGGCGCGGGTCACACTGCGCTCATGCATCAAGGTTTCGAATACGATCAAGAGGTTAAGGTCGACACGACGCAGGTCGTTACGGTTCATCTTGTGTCCTGGAAGAGTCAGCTTTATTTGACGAGAACGGCGATATAAGAGCCCTGAAGGTCCATTCAGACGCGTGACCGGTATGAATCTTACGGGGAAAGGCTGGTACTCTGCACCGGCTAATTGAGTTTTCCTACGATACTTGAGGTCTATTCCTCAGATGCGGAATCAATGACAGACATGTCGACTATTAACGGCGACCGGTGGCCTTAGCCGGAAAGCCCAGATAGAGTTCATGGCAATAGAGGTTACTTTGACGAGGTTTGCGATGTCCCGCACGATCCGTTTTCACAAGTTTGGTCCGGCCGAGGTGCTCAAGTGCGAAGAGCATGCAGCCGCGCAGCCCGCACCGGGCGAAGTGCAGGTCCGTGTCGAGGCGATTGGCATCAGCTGGTATGACATTTTGTGGCGCCAGAACCTGGCGTCTTCCCACGCACGCCTTCCATCCGGCCTTGGCCATGAGATGGCCGGGGTGGTCGTTGCCTTGGGCGAGGGCGTGGATGACTTGGCAGTGGGCGATAAAGTGGCCAGTTTTCCGGCCGAGAGCCCCAATGATTACCCGGTGTATGGCGAACAGATCGTCCTGCCCCGTTCGGCCCTGACCCGCTATCCGGACGTCCTGAGCCCCATCGAAGCCAGCGTGCACTACACGCCGCTGCTGATTGCCTACTTTGCGTATGTGGACCTGGCACGGGTCAAGCCCGGGCAGTTTGCCCTGGTGACCGACGCCAGCCATTGCGCCGGCCCTTCGTTTGTGCAACTGGGCAAGGCCCTGGGTGTGCGGGTGATTGCCGCCACCAAGGACAGCGCTGAGCGCGAGTACCTGCTTTCTCTTGGCGCAGAAAAAGTCATTGTCACCGAGGAACAGGACCTGCTGATGCAAATCAACAAGTTCACCGACAACCGCGGTGTCGATGTGGTGTTCGATGGCTTGGGGGGCCCGCAGATGTCGCTGCTCGGTGATGTGCTGGCGCCCCGTGGCAGCCTGGTGCTGTATGGCTTGCAGGGTGGTAACCAGACACCGTTCCCGGCGTGCGCGGCGTTCCAGAAGAACATTCAGTTCTTCGTGCACTGTATCGGCAACTTCACCGGCAAGCCGGAGCTGGGCATCATCCAGGATCAGGTGGCGTTGCAGCGTGCGTTGCGTGACATCAACCAACTGACCGCCGATCGTGTGCTCGTGCCCCTGAAAACCACGGTGTTTCCGTTCAATCAGTTTGTCGAAGCCCACCGTTACATGGATGAATGCCCGTGCCGCGAGCGGGTTGCGTTGCAGGTTGCGGCTGTTTGAGCTGTAGGAGTATTCGTAAATGAGCGCTCCGACGCCTGAGTGAATGGGGCAAATGCGCCATTTGACAGGGCTTAACCCGCCCGCCCCAGAAGCTGCCGACCTGGCACTTTAGCCCACAAATCCGGCCCTCTCTCCCTGACGCCGCCCTGAATCCCAGTGCGGCGTCGTTGCATGTGCACCTTTTACGCGACATCGGTTGTTCATCTGAACTGGTTTTCGGCCCGCTTCTGTATCTATTAATCATTATTCCAACACTGATAATTGCGCCTTCACTTTCATCTCAAGGACTGAGCAATGATTGAATCCATGACTCGGCTGCTGATAGTTGCTCGAACTATCGACGCGGCCCACAGGTGTACTCAGCAAGACAGGTACTTTCATAAAGCGTACCGGCCATGCAAATGGAAAAGTTGTTTGAGCCTATTGTCGGACACTTCTTTAAAAGGCTGGTTAAAAACGCGTAGGACCTTGTCGGAAGACTCCTAAGGCTAACCTTTTAGAAATTTTTACCAGTACTTTCATTAGGTTATGCGCCTGTGCGGGTAAAAGATGCGTCCCGGCAATCCCTGTCGTTTTGTTGCGTGGTGCTAGTGTTTAATCATCGGCGCACAATGCGAGGCGCGATTTTCCTACACGCAAAATAGGTCAAGCAAACACTGTCAGCAGTTGCTTGAAACTGATATTTCAACTCGGGTAGTAGAACTATGAGCACTATTCACGAACAGGCTATGAATCATGTTTACCAGCAAGTTCTGCAACGTCTGATCGGGCACTTCAGTCGCGCGGGACGTACCGCTCTCCAGTTACTGGTCCAGCGAATCATTGTCGCGGCAGGCGGGATGGAACAGGTGGGGGACTTCAAGGTACTGGTGGCCCACGGTGGCGGTGAAGTCAGCAGCTATACCCTGGCGCTGCTGCGAGCTGCTCAACTGACCATTGCCGGTCGCGCGCCACGTACCTTTCAACTGAGGGTCGCGACGTTACGTCACGCGGGCATGACCGAGGGGCAGCTCGATACCCTGAATCGCGGCTACGGCCGGCTGTTTCTCCACGACGACCCGCGTGTCGAGTTGTTGATGGTGGAAAACCAGGAGGTACAACCCTTCAATCACCAGCGTCCGGCCTCAGCGATCGGGCGAAAGATCAGCCAGCGCAATATGTTGATGATGGGCCATGTGAGTGCCGGGGACTGCCGCGCCACCCTGTGCAACGACACTTACCTGGCCGTCGGTGATTTTTACCAGCGTGTCACCACGTGCAATGGCGGCGTCCACGCGCTGGTCAGTGGTGACTCCCCGCGCAGGCAAAGTCAGTTTCTTGCCTGGCTCAAGAAAACCGCCCAGGGCGCAGGCGTCCGAGTTCCCAAGGGCCATCCGCTGTCGCTCAACGCGTTGTTCGCCCACATGGACGAGTGGAGCACCGCTTATTACCAGGATGTGTTCGGTGAGCATTACGTGGCCAGCGATAACCCCAGCACGGCGGGGCATCGTCACTTGGCCTACATCGGCATCGCCGACCTGCTGGAAGATGTCGACATCGCGTCGACCTCCCTGCTGACCGAGTTCATGGCCTACGCTCCCGATCCACTGGGCTTTCACTTCAGCCATCCGGCCTATTCCAATCCGTTGCTGATGGCTCACCTACGTGGGTTGCAGGCCGAATGCCTGCGTGCGCTGGATTATGAGGACGGCGTCGAAGGCTTTGTGCAGCAGGCCGCCGCGTACATGCGCCATTTGCGCATGCCCGACGACTTGCTCATTCAGGCCGGGACCCGCGAAGGGCGCATGCTCTGGAGTACCTACGCCCAGGAGTTCTTCGGCTTGGATGAGACCCAGCTGACCTGCCTGCTGTTTTCACCCTTTGTTCATCACGGAGAGCGACTGGAAGGTTATTTGCGCCAATGTCACCCGGGCATGCTGGTGGCGTTGCCTGAGTTGCACAAAGTCCTCCAGGGCAACGGTTCCGCCGAAATGCTGCAGCAGTGGGTAACGGACACCAGCGGTTTGCCGATGCCCTTGTTGCAGCACCTGTACCGCAAACGGCCGCTGGCCAGAGAAAACGGCATGTGTCGCGCCGCTGCGGCCCAGGGCGCCGCGCAGGCCGTGCCATTGTTCGGGCGATGACCCTGCGCGGCGAGCGTCAGGCGGATTTCGCGTATCAGGCGGTCTATCGCTACATGATCAGCCTGATCAACGAGGTCAGTACCGACACCCGGGTAAAACTGCCGTCGTTACGGCAGTTGGCCGGACGCCTGAACGTGTCCATTTCAACGATCCAGTACGCCTATGCGCTGCTGGAGAAGGAGGGCAGGGTGTATTCGGTGGCCAAATCCGGCTATTACGCCTGGCCGATGTCGGCAAACCCGCTGGCCTGGGCCGGCGGGGATTTGCTTGATCGCCTCTACGCGGCGGCCCGGCGCCCCGGCATGCTGGTACTCAGTGGTGACGAGCCGGCATTGCTGGGCTCCCTGGATGAAACACTGCTGCGGCTCGAGCGGGAACTGGTGCGCCAGTACCCGTCGCATTTGCAGCCCTGGTCCCAGCCCTGCGGTGTATGGGAATTACGCGCAGCCCTGGCCGCGCGCTATACCTCGTCGCCCATGCGCTGCTGGCATGCCGACGACGTGTACATCGGCGCCGACCTGCGCGGCGTGCTGGATATCCTGATCGAAGTGCTGGGCCTGCGGGGCACCACCGTGATTGTCGAGTCGCCCTGCGACTGGCTGATCCTGCGCCTGTTGCAGGACGCCGGGGTGCGCATCATCGAGTTGCCCTGGACGCCGGAGGGTCGTCTGGATCGAACTGTGCTGGGGAAGCTGTTGCGTGATGAGCCGGTGCATCTGGTGTTGCTCTCGTCTTCCGTCAGCCTGCCCAGCGGGGTGGCCATGTCAATCGACGAGCGTCTCGACGTGGCACACCTGCTGGAGCAGTCCGGTTGCTGGTTGCTTGAAAACGACACCTTTGGCGAGCTGGGTTTTGAAGCCCCCCACACCGCATTGCGTGAACGGGTGAACCCTGAGCGGCTGATCGTGTTTTCTTCGTTCGAGAAAGCGCTCGGCTCGGAAGCCCCCTACGGCTACCTGCTGTGCCGGCGCATGAGCAATGAGTTGCAGCGTCAGTTCCTGCTGCGCTCATTCCGTTTATCGTCGATCCGTCAGCGCGCGATTGCCCGTTTGTACCAAAGCGGGCGGATTGACCAGCACCTGCGCACACTGCGCCAACGCCTGAGCGAGCAGGCGGCGCACATGAGCCAGCGCCTGGAACAGCACTTGGGCGACCAGGTGACTTATCGGATGCCGGCTGCCGGTGCCGCGTTCTGGCTGGCCTCCACCCGGGCCGTAGACATGCGCCAGGCATTTCAGCGCCTGCTGGCACGGCAAGTGGTGATCGCCCCCGGGGAGCTGTTCAGTGTCAGTGGCTTGCACCAGCAGCACCTGCGCGTGAGTCACACCTTCCACGGGCAACCCAATCTGGACATTGCCCTGGAAGCATTGAGCGACGCATTGCGCCAGGCGCAGACTGGGTGAAATTTCTCTTAACGATGTAGGATCGATACCGTCGCGCAGCAGTCCAACTCTCAGTAAACTGCCATTTTTTCCGAATCCTTCTATCCGAGGTTTATGCATGACAATCAGTCCTTTTGCGGGCAAGCCGGCGCCGGCCCAGTTGCTGGTGGATATCCCGCGACTGGTCACGGCCTATTACACCGGCCAGCCTGATGCAGCGATCTCCACCCAGCGCGTAGCCTTTGGTACGTCCGGGCACCGTGGCAGCTCGTTCGAACTGAGCTTCAACGAATGGCATGTGCTTGCCATCAGCCAGGCCATCTGCCTGTATCGCGAGGCCCAGGGCATCGACGGCCCGCTGTTCGTTGGCCTGGACACCCATGCGCTGTCGACCCCGGCCGGTGCCAGCGCACTCGAAGTGCTGGCTGCCAACGGTGTGCACGTGATGCTCGCCGAAGGCGATGAATACACGCCAACCCCGGCAATTTCCCACGCCATCATCTGCTACAACCGTGGCCGTACCAGCGGCCTGGCCGACGGCATCGTTATCACGCCGTCCCACAACCCGCCGCAAAGTGGCGGCTACAAGTACAACCCGCCCAACGGCGGCCCGGCCGATACCCACGTCACCAAGTGGATCGAAGCCAAGGCCAACGAACTGCTGGCCAATAAACTGGCCGGGGTCAAGCGCATCACCCATGCGCAGGCGCTCAAGGCCGACACCACCCATCGCCATGACTACCTCAACAGCTACGTGGCCGACCTGATCAACGTGATCGACATGGACGCCATCCGTAGTGCCGGCCTGCGCCTGGGCGTGGATCCGCTGGGCGGAGCAGGGGTGCGCTACTGGTCGGCGATTGCCGAGCACTATCGACTGAACCTGGAGGTGGTGAACACTGAAGTCGACGCCACGTTCCGCTTCATGAGCGTCGACTGGGACGGCCAGATCCGCATGGACCCGTCCTCCAGCTACGCCATGCAAGGCCTGATCGGTCTCAAGGAACGCTTCGACGTGGCCTTCGCCTGCGACCCGGACCATGATCGCCATGGCATCGTGACCCCGTCCGGCGGCCTGTTGGCGCCGAACAACTACCTGGCGGTGTCCATCGACTACCTGTTCCAGAACCGCCCCGACTGGCGCGCCGATGCGGCCGTGGGCAAGACCGTGGTCAGCAGCGGCCTGATCGATCGCGTGGCCGCGCGCATGGGACGGCGCCTGTATGAAGTGCCGGTGGGCTTCAAGTGGTTTGCCGATGGCCTGTTCGAGGGTTCATTGGGCTTTGGCGGCGAAGAAAGCGCCGGGGCGTCGTTCCTGCGCAAGGATGGCACGGTGTGGAGCACCGACAAGGACGGCCTGATCCCGGCCTTGCTGGCGGCGGAAATGACCTCGCGCAAAGGCCAGGACCCGAGCCAGATCTACCGTGGCCTCACCGATGCCTTGGGCGAGCCGTTCGCCATTCGTGTCGACGCCAAGGCCACCCCGGCGCAAAAAGCCTTGCTGGGCAAGCTGTCGCCAGAGCAGGTGACCTCCACGCAACTGGCCGGGGAAAGCATCCAGCAGATCCTCAGCCACGCGCCGGGCAACGACCAGGCGATTGGCGGCCTGAAAGTGATGACCGAAAACGGCTGGTTTGCCGCACGACCATCGGGCACCGAGGACATCTACAAGATCTACGCTGAGAGCTTTATTGGTGAAGATCACCTCAAGCAGCTGGTGCAAGAGGCGCAGGTACTGGTAGACGGCGCCATCTCCCAGTAAAAACGCAAAACCCCTGTGGGAGGAGGATTGCCTTCCTCCCACAGGGTTGATCAGGCCAGGTCGACCAACACGATCTCGCTGTCTTCAACCGCCGTCACCCGCAACACCTGCTCATTCTCAACCGCTACACCGTCTCGAGCGTGCGCACGCAAGCCGTTGACCTCAATCACGCCGGTCGCCGGCACCAGGTAAGCTCGACGGCCGCTGTCCAAGCGGTATTCCGCGCTTTCCCCGGCTTTCAGGTTCGCCGCTACCAGGCGGGCATCCGCGCGGATGCGCAGGCTCTCGCTGTCACCGGCCTTGCCACTGGCCAGGGTCACAAACCCTTCGCGATCACCTTTCGGAAACGGCTTGGCGCCCCAGGAGGGTGGCAGGCCGGCCTCGTTCGGGATGATCCAGATCTGGAAGATCTTGGTCGGCGTCGCTTCCAGGTTGTACTCGCTGTGGGCGATCCCCGTGCCTGCGCTCATTACCTGCACGTCACCGGCCTCGGTGCGGCCCTTGTTGCCCAGGTTGTCGGCGTGGCTGATCGCGCCTTCACGCACATAGGTAATGATCTCCATGTCGCGATGGGCGTGCTGCGGGAAGCCGGTGCCGGGGGCGATGATGTCGTCGTTCCAGACCCGCAGGTTGCCCCAGTGCATGCGCTTGGGGTCGTGGTATTCGGCAAATGAAAAGTGGTGATGGGCGTCAAGCCAGCCGTGGTGGGCGCCGCCCAGGGCGTTGAAAGGTCGTAGTTCAAGCATGATCGTCTCCTGTTGATGGCGCTATGATCCGTGAGCCCATGATCGATAAAAAGCGTAAAAAATGCCTGATTCCTATCAGCAGATTCGATGGGTAAACAGTGTTTTGACTTTCACTTCATCGCCTAACTGCATGACGGTAAAGCAATTGGCTGGAACTGAGCGCCGATTCCGGCGACCATGGTGCCCTTGTCAAAACCCAGCTCATCGCAGGAGTCCGCGTGCCGCAACACAAGCCTGATCTGCCCCCCGAACTGCGCCCACTGGCGGAAATGCCCCTACTCAAACGCCTCGCCGCACGCCTGTTTGGCCATGGCCTGACGCGTTTGCGCGCACAGCATCGGTTTTCCTGGTTGCACGGGCAGGCCGATGGTTTTCGCAGTGGTCACGAGGCCGGCGTGGAGTATGGCTATCGCGAGGGCAAGGCCGATGGCATCGAGGAGGGCCGACAAGTCCTGTTGATCCGCGACTTCCGTCCCGATGAGCACCGCGCGCCCGGCGTCGATGACAGCCTGTTCGACGATTGGCGGCTGCCCTTGACCGCCGACGTGAAGAAACGCATCAAGGCTGATGTGGCCCGGTTGCTGCCGGCCCATGCCCAGCCGAGCGCGGCGCAATGGAAGATGATCTTCAGCGACACGCCGTCAACCTCGGTGATCGCCGGTGCCGGCGCGGGTAAATCCACCTCGCTGGTGCTGCGTATTTTGCTGCTCACCCATTACCTGGGCTTCGAATTGAGCTCGATGACCGTGGTGACCTTCACCCGCGAGTCGCGCAAAGACTTCATCAACAAGCTCATGGACATTCTCACCCTGTGGGGCCAACCCATTGATATGAAAGAAGCCCAGGCGGTGGTACGGACCTTTCACTCGCGCATCCTGCCGATGGTCCGCAGCCTGCCGGGTTTTGAACGCCTGCAGGCGTTTGAAAACCTCAGTGCCGGTTTCGAAGACGCTGACAGCAACCCGTTCGACCTGCGCATCAGCGACGCCCAGCGCCAGCAGATGAATGCGTGCTACCACCAGTTGCAGGGGCGACATGCACGGTTTCGTGAACTGATTGCGCCACTGGCACGCCAGGGCCTGCAACTGCGCGAACTGGAGCGCGATCATCCGGATGTACAAAAGCGCATAGCCGTGACCGAACTGGCGGCCAAGCGCGATGAAGAACTCTGCGATGTGATCGAGGACCTGTGGTTTCGTGCCGGCGCCTGGCCGATCAAGGGGATTGAGCCCAGTCGCCAGCGCTTCGAAATCAATGGCGCGCAGTTCCATTGCCACGGCTATATCCCGGCGCTGGATGCGTGGGTAATGCTGGGCTTTGATCCCAGGGAAAATGCCCAGATCAGCCGGCCGAATTCGAAGCTGTCGGTCCGTGCAGAGTGGGCGGTAAAGCGCACCTTGTTTCAAGCTTTCTGTCGTAAGCCATTGATATGGCTTGATAGCTATGACGCATCAAAGCGTCTGTTAAGCAGCCTCGCCGGGGATGCCAGCGCGGGTCCCGGTTTTGATTACAAGGTCAAGGGCGAGCTGGTGTCGGCGCCGCTGCTGGACAGTTTCGTGATGGCCGCCGGCTTTATCGAGAACCTGGGGTTGGACGTGCCGACTGCCGTCGGCCAGATGAGCTTCGCCAAGGACGACCCGGACCGCTTCTTCTTCGAGGCCCTGAGCATCTTCTGGAAAGCCCTGGAAGATCACCTGCTGGATCAGTCGCCGCCGATCATGACCTATAACCGCATGTTCTCGCTGTTCGGCGAGAACACCCCGGAAAACCTCAAGCTCCTCAGCGATCCGCTGCTGCGGCCGATGTCGCACCTGATGATCGACGAATTCCAGGACGTATCGCCCCAGATCGTCTCGTGGATACGCGCCAGCCTGCGGGAAATCCGCAGTCGTGGGCCGGCGATGCATGTGGGCCGTGGCGCGCAACGTTCGTCCTTGCTGTGCGTGGGTGATGACTGGCAGTCGATCTACGGCTGGCGCGGCAGTTCGCCCAAGTACTTCATGGAATTCAACCAGCAATTCCCGGCGCCGAGCACTACCCGCGTCATGCTCGGCGAGAACTACCGCAGCCATCAGCACATCATCGACGCCGCCGAACATATCGTGCGCGCTGCGCCGGCAATCCCGGGAAAAAAGGCCAAGGCCAGCGGCACGCCAAAAGCCTTGGTGCCGGTCACGGTACTGGAGCGGGACGATGCGGCGTTGGGGCGGCAACTGCTGGAGCATTATCAAAGGGGCGATTCGATATTAATGCTGTATCGAAAAAGTAGCGATAAGCTACTGATTCAAGAGCATATTCAGTCGATTGTTAATGTTGATTCCAGCTTGCCTGCAGCGACGCGCAGGTTGAAGCAGCTGACGTACCACAGCGCCAAGGGCCTGCAGGCGGATACGGTGTTCCTGCTCGGGGATTGCCAGCATGTGACCAGCTCGCCCTACAAGAACCAGGTCTACCGCATGGCGGGCCTGGGTAAGGACGGGGACAGCGAACCCTATGACACTGCGCAAAAGGACGAAGTGCTGCGCCTGGCCTACGTCGGGATTACCCGGGCCGTGAGCCATTGCTACTGGTATGTGGAAAAACCCGAAGGCCAGGCGGTGAATGTGCCCAAGGCCTCGGAGCGGGTCGACGGCAAGAAAGCGTTTTTCGACGATCAGCGCCATTAGCAGGGGATAAATGCGATTCCAATGTGGGAGGGGGCTTGCTCCCTCCCACAGTTGAGCTTCTTTCTGTTGGCTGGGCCGGAATCAGGCCCTCAGCGACAACGGCGGCACAAACGACTCCAACTCATCCTCCACCGCCTCGATAATCCGCTCCACATCGGCAGCATTCATCACAGTGGCGCAGGGGATGCCGGCGATGGCAATCAGCGTCTCGCCGCTGGCCCGGTCGAACAGGCGGGCGACCATACTGCCGGGCGCATCCATGCTGCCCTCGAAGCCCATCGGATGAAAATGCCAGCGCATCAGCTGGCAGGCGTTGGGGAATGTCACTTTGTTCATGTTGCCCACCTTGTTCATTGAGCGCTTCCTTTAGCTCGCGGCAGGGGGCCAGGACCGTCACTGGTCGTGGCGTCGTAGGAGCTAAAAATAGCATTCGTTCGCAAGTACAAGGTGACTTTTTCTGCCCCGTTCGGCGGTTGTCAGCCATTCACTTGATGTGGGTCATCTCTTACTCACGACTGGGCACAATGCCACTAATGCGAAGTTCCAATTGGCCATTGTCGGCACTGACAAAATTCGGCAATCTCCGAGGTTTACCCGCCTCAGAGCCTTCCATGCCCGACATCGCGCCAGACGATGATTGCCATAACACCCATGCCACGCGTGAGCTGGTGCTGCGCCACCACCTGTGCTGGCGTCATCGCGACCTTGACGGCGTGATGTCCTACTACCACCCGGACATCCAGTACCACGACTTTTTCCAGAACCGTGTGGTCGGTTACGCCGAACTGCGTGAGTACCTGCAAGCCAGCATGCCCCGGGAAGCCGACGAGGCCATTGAACACACCGACCGCATCCGCGCCGATGGCGACACGGCATTCATCCAGTACCGCATCACCTTGCGCGGCGGCCAGGGGCTGGTGTCATTCCGTACCAGCGAAGCCATCACCGTCCGCGACGGGTTGATCTGGCGCGTCAATGAGTACGCGTCATTGGTGCATGAACAACCCTCTCAGGCCCAGCGCCCCAGCGTCAGCCGCCTGGGCCTGTCACCCCAGCAATTGGGGCATATGGCCAATGACTTGCAGCAGTACTTCGAGCGCAGGCAGCCGTATCTGGACCCGGAACTGGACCTGCAGCGCGTCGTCAAGGAATGCGGCTACAGCCGCAATCAGATTTCCTACCTGCTCAACCAGGTGCTGGGGCAAAGTTTCTACCGCTACGTCAACCAGGCTCGGCTCCAGCACCTGCTGGCCGCACTGGATACAGCACAACCGCCGATCAAGATCGACGACCTGGCCTTCGCCGCCGGTTTCAATTCGTTGTCGGCGTTCTACAGCGCCTTCCGCCAGCACACCGGCCAGTCGCCCAAGGCCTACGTCAAACAAATTTCCCTGCGTGCACGCGCGCAAGACAGCGAATAACCCGCAGTTCTAGGATCCCCCCATCGAAACGTGGTTGGGGAGCTTGGCATGCCGGCATGGCGCAACATCAGTTTATGGATGGACCAGTTGGATGACCCGCTGATAGCGCGGCCGTCCCTTGAGCATGACCTGGACGTCAATGTCGCCATTATCGGCGCCGGCTACACCGGCCTGTGGACGGCCTACTACCTCAAACGCCAGGCGCCTGAGCTGAAGATCGCGATTATCGAGGCGCAAACCGCCGGCTTCGGCGCCTCGGGTCGTAACGGCGGCTGGCTGATGGGCAATCTGCTGGGCGAAGACCGCCTGCTGGCCGGCCTTGCGCCTGAACAGCGCCGCGCCTCATTCGACCTGCTGCATGGCATTCCCGACGAAGTGGCCCAGGTCCTGGCCCGTGAAGGCATCGACTGCGATTACCGCAAAGGCGGCGCGCTGTACTGTGCCGCGCGCTATCCCGAACAGGAAGGCAGCCTGCGCGCTTACCTGGACAAACTCTACGCCCAAGGCCTGACCGAAGCCGACTACCGCTGGCTGAGCCCTCGACAGTTGGCTGAACAGATCCGCATCGCCAAGCCCTATGGCGGTATCCATGCCCCCCATGTCGCCACGATCAACCCGGCCAAGCTGGTGCGCGGCCTTGCGCGGGTGGTGGAGAACATGGGCGTGACGATTTATGAAAACAGTCCGGTCACCCACTGGCAGTCCGGCACTGTGCGCACCGCCAAGGCCCGTGTGCGCGCTGCCTGGGTGGTGCCGGCTGTCGAAGGTTATGCGAATACCTTGCCGCCCCTGGGCCGATACCAGTTGCCGGTGCAAAGCCTGATCGTTGCCACCGAACCGCTGCCCGCCGGCACCTGGGATGAAATCGGCCTGAGCCATGGCCAGGCCTTTGGCGAAAGTAGCCGCCAAGTCACCTATGGCCAGCGTACGGCGGATAACCGCCTGGTGTTCGGCGCCCGCGGCGGTTACCAGTTCGCCGGTAAATTGCGCCACAACTTTGATTTGACTGACAGCGAAGTGGCACTGCGCCGCTACCTGTTCGGCGAACTCTTCCCGCAGCTGAAAAAGGTGCGAATTACCCATTCCTGGGGCGGCAACCTCGGCATGTCGCGCCGTTTCCGCCCGCACATGCTCTGCGATCACAAGATCGGCATCGCCCTGGCCGGTGGTTACGGCGGGGAGGGCGTCGGCGCCACCAACCTGGGTGGCCGCACCCTGGCCGACCTGATCCTCGGTCGCGACACACCGCTGATCCACCAACCCTGGGTGATCCGCGAGCGTGGCCTGCACGCGCTCAAGGCCTGGGAGCCGGAGCCATGCCGCTGGCTTGGCTACAACGCGATCATTCGCAGTTTCGTCCATGAAGACCAGGTGCTGGCCAACCCCAACACAGCCCCTTGGCGCCGCAAGCTGGCGATCGGCATAGCCGGGTTCATGGAAGGTTTCATGCATTGAGCCGTTTCACCTACACGAGAAAACCCCATGAGCATCACTCAATTCAAAGACACGCTGCATGCCCACCTGCCGGACTCATCACCGGTGGCCGTGCCCCTGGGCGAGCCGATCGCCGTGGCCTCGACCTTGAGCGTTGAACGCAGCGACGGCGTCGAGACCGGTATCTGGGAATGCACCCCGGGCCGCTGGCGTCGGCAGATCACATCCCAGGAGTTCTGCCACTTTATCCAGGGTCGCTGCACCTTCACCCCTGACAACGGTGAAATCGTTCACATACAAGCCGGTGACGCACTGATGTTGCCGGCCAACAGCACCGGTATCTGGGACATCCAGGCAACCGTGCGCAAAACCTACGTACTGATTTTGTAACGCTTTGATCCTTGATCGCCTGCCATAAAAACAGCCCTAAAATCGCCAGGAAATCGAACCATGAAAGCCATTGCCCTGTTGCCCATGATGTTGGTGGCCGCTATCAGCCAGGCCGCCGAGACGGTGAAGATCTATAACTGGTCCAGCTATATCGCGCCGGACACCACGAAGAATTTCCAGAAACAAACCGGCATCGGTTTCAGCTACGACGTGTATGACAGCAACGAAACCCTCGACGGCAAGCTGATGACGGGTAACTCCGGCTACGACGTGGTGTTTCCGTCCAACCACTTCATGGCACGGCAGATCCAGGGCGGCGCCCTGAAGAAGCTCGACAAGAGTCAGTTGCCCAACTGGAAAAACCTCAACCCCGTCCTGCTCAAGGCCCTGGAAAACAACGATCCGGGTAATGCCCATGGCTTCCCGTACCTGTGGGGCAGTACCGGCATCGGTTACAACATCGACAAGGTCAAGGCGGTGCTGGGGGATAACGCACCGGTCGACTCCTGGGACCTGATCTTCAAGCCCGAGTACATGGAAAAGCTCAGCAAGTGCGGGGTAGCGATCCTCGACAACGGCCCGGAATTGCTGCCCATCGCCCTCAACTACCTGGGGCTGCCGCCCCACAGTAAAAACCCCGAGGACTACAAAAAGGCCGAGGCGCTGCTGATGAAAGTGCGCCCCTATGTGGCGTACTTCCACTCCTCGAAATACACCGGCGACCTGGCCAATGGCGACATCTGCGTGGCGGTCGGTTTCTCCGGCGACGTACTGCAAGCCGAAAGCCGCGCCAAGGAGGCCAAGAATGGGGTGAAGATCGGCTATGAGATTCCCAAGGAAGGCGCCGCAATCTGGTTCGACATGGTCGCCATGCCCGCCGATGCCCCCGATGAAAAGGCCGGCTACGCGTTCATGAACTACCTGCTGGAGCCCCAGGTGATGGCGGATATCACCAACTCCGTGCACTACGCCAACGGCAACCGTGCAGCGGATAGCCTGGTAGACCCTGAGATCAAGGCGGACACCAAGATCTACCCCAGCGACGAAATGATGGGCAAGTTATTCGCGCTGGAAGCGATGCCGCTGAATATCGACCGGATTCGCACGCGGGCGTGGAACACCATTCGCATGGGCCGCTGAAGAAGTCTGATGTGGGGGGAGGGCGAGCCCCCCATTAATCGGAGTCTTGCATAAACAATTTCAGGCGACCGTATTCTTGTGGTGAGCGGGCTTGTTCCGCGCTGGGGTGCGAAGCGCCCTTGATGAAGACGAATGCGGTGTATCAGGTATTCCTCTGCGCGTGGTTTTGGGGCTGCTGCGCAGCCCGACGCGGGACAAGCCCGCTCACCACAGGAGTCCCAGTTTGCTGGGCGACAGCGCCAGGTCGAAGAGAGTGTGGGACCTCCCACACTGGGTTTGAGTACACCCTGGGCTTCATGGGTTTTCCAGGTCATGCCCCAACGACTGGATAAACAATGAAAACAGTTCCGGCTGTGACGAAATGTCCAGCTTCGCGTACAGATGCCGGCGGTGCACCTTCACCGTGTCCGGCGAGATATGCAGGCGTTCGGCCATGGCCTTGGACGAGAACCCGCGCAGTACCAGGCGGGCGATTTCCAGTTCGCGGTCCGAAAGCACGCCGCAACCGAATTGGCTCAGTGCATCCCTGATCTGGCTGTCCATGGCCGGCACGCGCCGGGTGCTTTGTTGCCAATGCTGCTGCATCAACGGCAGCACCCAGGCGGCCAGCGTCGTCAGCAACCCGGTCTCCTCAACGCTGAATCGCCGCTGCATGCCCAGTGACAGCGACAACGTCCCCGCGCCCGGCAATTGCAGGATCAACTGCACCTCGTCTTCCAGAACGTTGTCGTGGAAGTAGCTGAGGAAATACTCGCTCTGGCGAAAATGGTCCGGCGCCACTTCCTCAAGGCGATACACACCGCTGGCATACCCCTCGCGACAGGCCTGGAAAAACGGATCGAGCAAATACAGGCCATTGAGGTACACCAGCATCGACGCCGGCTTGCTGCTCGGCTGGGCGTCGTACTCTTCCAGTGCCTGGGGCGCACCATCCACGGGGTAGAAGATCGCCAGCGCGTTATCGAAGGGCATGCACTGGTGCAGCAACAGCACCAGCTGTTTCCAGAAACGCTCGGTGCCGATGTGCGCAACGGTGCGGCCCAGGCCGGCGTGCATGCCGACTTCACGAAACAGGCTCATGTAGCAGGCTCCCGCCAGCAAAAGGTCGGCCAAGGGTTCGGCTTTTGCCGGGAGCCGTCAAGGGGAGTACGCCAATAGGGGAATTGGCTGGCATAAACCCCACGGTTACCTTTGGCATCATTCAGCGGGAAACATATCCCGTCACTTTCAGACCTTTCGTTTCTGCCTCACACCAAGAACAACGACAGAGGATAACGATATGAGCACTTCCCCCACGCCCGACGGCGTGCTGAAACCCACCCTGAGCGTCTTCGATGTGGTGGCCATTACCGTTTCGGCTGTGACCCCCGCCAGTTCCGTCTTCGTGATCGCGCCCTTTGCCATCCAGCAGGCCGGCAGCGGCGTGTTCCTGGCGTTCGTGATGGCAGGGCTGCTCGCGCTGATGTTCGCGTTTTGCTACGCCGAACTGGGCCGCGCCCATAACAGCGCCGGTGGCGAATATGTGTATGCCAAGCGCGTGTTCGGCGGCATGGCCGGCTACGCGACGTTCCTGACCGTGCTGGTGATGCTGTTGTTTATCCCGCCGGTATTGGCCACCGGTGCCGCCACCTACCTCAACAACGCGTTGGGTACGACATTCGACGCGCAAACCGTGGCCCTGGTGATCGTGGTGTGCAGCTACGCCCTGGGCATCCTGAATATCAAGCTCAACGCCTGGATCACCGGGACCTGCCTGCTGCTGGAAGTCGCGGCGTTGCTGGTGATCGTGTGCATCGGCTTCGGTAACCCGGTGCAGCCCGCCAGCGTGCTGTTTCAACCCCAGATCGTCGAAAACGGTGTATTGCACCTGGCGCCCTGGGCCCTGGTGATCGGCGCGGTAGGCATTGGCCTGTTTTCCTACAACGGTTACGGCCCCGCCGTGTTGCTGGCCGAAGACATGAAATGCGGGGGCAAGGGCGTACACAAGGCGGTGCTGTGGTCCCTGGGCCTGGTGGTGGTGATCGAGCTGGTGCCGATCACGGCGCTGCTGATCGGCGCGCCGTCGCTGAGTGCGATGATCAGCAGTCCGGACCCCATCGGCTACCTGCTCACCAGTCATGGCAATGAAACCCTGTCGCGCCTGGTCAGTGCGGGGATCTTCCTGTCGGTGTTCAACGCCATCGTCGCCATCGTTATCCAGATCGGCCGCGTGGTGTTCAGCAGCGGGCGCGATGCATTGTGGACGCCTACCATCAACAAGCTGTTCACCCGCATTCATCCGCGCTGGGATTCACCCTGGCTGGCCACGCTGTTCCTGGCGATCCCGTCGGCGTTGCTGAGCTTCAGCTCCAACCTGGCCGACCTCACCTCGTTCAGCGTATTGCTGATCATATTGGTGTACCTGGTGGTGGCGTTGAGCGCGCTGATGAGCCGCGTGCTGCTGCGCGACCGCGAGCATCCCTATCGCATGCCGCTGTGGCCGCTGCCGGCGTTGCTGGCTGCACTGGGCGCGGGTTACTTGCTGGTGACCTTGATCTACGCGGCGTCAGTACGCGACATCATGATCATCATCGGCTTGCTGGCCCTGTCGGTGATTCTGTATTGCATCAGCGGCCGGTCGAGTCCGGCCTTTCAAAAATTGTAAGGAGTGGTTATGCGTGCACGTCAATTGGGCATCACGTTGGGGCTGGGCACACCCGGTGAGTTGAATGCCATCACCGACGTTCCCGGGGTTCGGGTCGGTCACTGTACGCTCAAGACCCGCGTCGACGGTAAACAGGTGCGCACTGGCGTCAGCGTGGTCCAGCCCCGCGCCGGGGAAGCGCGGTTGCAGCCATGCTTTGCCGGGTATCACGTGCTGAACGGCAATGGCGACGCCACCGGCCTGGAATGGATCAGCGAGGCGGGCCTGTTGACCACGCCGCTGGCCATCACCAACACCCACAGCATCGGCATCGTGCGCGACACCTTGATTGCCCTGGAGCGCGAGCGCCTGGCGGACCCGGCGGTGTACTGGTGCATGCCGGTGGTGATGGAAACCTACGACGGCCTGCTCAACGACATCTGGGGCCAGCACGTCACCCCCGAGCATGTGCGCCAGGCGCTGGAGAGCGCCGAACGCGGCCCCGTGCAAGAAGGCGCCGTGGGCGGTGGGACGGGGATGATCTGCCATGAATTCAAGGGCGGTATCGGCAGCGCTTCGCGGCGCTTGCCGGCAGAGCAGGGCGGCTGGACCGTCGGCGTGCTGGTCCAGGCCAACCATGGCAAGCGCCAGGAACTGCGGGTCGACGGTTATCCGGTGGGCCGCTGCTTGATGGACATCCCGTCACCCTTCGCCGAACGAGGCACGCCGGGCATGGGCTCGATCGTGGTGATCATCGCCACGGATGCGCCCCTGCTGCCGCACCAATGCCAGCGCCTGGCACAACGCGCGTCTATCGGCATCGCACGCACCGGCGGCGGCACCGAGGACTCCAGCGGTGATCTGTTCCTGGCCTTCGCCACCGGCAACCAGGATCTGCCGCCAGCAGACTACGCGCGCAAAGGCCTGCCGTTGAGCAGCACCTTGCAGATGGTGAATAACGATCATATTTCCCCGCTGTTCAGCGCTGCGGCGGAGGCGGTGGAGGAGGCGATCATCAACGCGATCCTGGCGGGCGAAGACATGGTGACCGACGACGGTATACAGGTGCCGGGCTTGAAAGGCGAAACGTTGTTACGGGCATTGCACGACACGGGCTGGCGCGGGTCCCGATAATGGAGGGCTGGCGCCGATATATAAATATAAACAGTGGCCGTTTAATGTCGCTAATGACACCGTGACAATACAATGGATCCAATTATCAAGTACGCCGTTCAACTTGAGCGGCTTTAGCGCTATTTAATATTTAAATAATCCTCCGCTGTCTTTTGTCGGACAACAGCAACGTTGCCCAACAGATACGGCGCCTAACTTGGAATGCATGTTTGTTGCCCGATTTTCATGCTGGAAAAGATGTAGACGAAAGATTTCAAGTTGTGTCAGTTTCGTGACGCCTTCAAAAGAGGCGAGTGATAGGACGATCTCGCCCACGGGATTCCTATCGACCCAAGACTGATGCATTTGCAAACAAGGAAGTACGTTTATGTCAAAAGCAAAAGACAAGGCTATCGTGTCAGCGGCGCAAGCCAGCACCGCTTACTCGCAAATCGATAGCTTCAGCCATCTGTATGACCGTGGCGGCAACCTCACGATCAATGGCAAACCCTCCTACACCGTTGACCAGGCGGCCACCCAGCTGCTGCGCGACGGCGCCGCGTACCGGGACTTTGACGGCAACGGCAAGATCGACCTGACCTACACCTTCCTGACCTCGGCGTCCTCGAGCACCATGAACAAACATGGCATCTCGGGCTTCAGCCAGTTCAACGCCCAGCAGAAAGCACAGGCCGCCCTGGCCATGCAATCCTGGTCGGACGTGGCCAACGTCACCTTCACCGAGAAAGCCAGCGGCGGTGACGGCCACATGACATTCGGCAACTACAGCAGCGGCCAGGACGGCGCGGCAGCCTTCGCCTACCTGCCCGGCACCGGTGCAGGCTACGACGGCACCTCGTGGTACCTGACCAACAACAGCTACACGCCGAACAAGACCCCGGACCTGAACAACTACGGCCGGCAGACCCTGACCCACGAAATCGGGCACACCCTGGGCCTGGCTCACCCTGGCGACTACAACGCCGGCGAAGGCGCCCCGACCTACAACGACGCGACCTATGGACAGGACACGCGCGGCTACAGCCTCATGAGTTACTGGAGCGAGAGCAACACCAACCAGAACTTCAGTAAAGGCGGGGTAGAAGCCTATGCCTCCGGCCCGCTGATCGACGACATCGCCGCGATCCAGAAGCTCTACGGTGCCAACTACAACACCCGCGCCGGCGACACCACCTACGGGTTCAACTCCAACACCGGGCGTGATTTCCTCAGCGCCACTTCCAACGCCGACAAGCTGGTGTTCTCGGTCTGGGACGGTGGCGGCAATGACACCCTGGACTTCTCCGGCTTCACCCAGAACCAGAAGATCAACCTCAATGAGGCCTCGTTCTCCGACGTTGGCGGCCTGGTGGGCAACGTCTCCATCGCCAAGGGCGTGACCATCGAGAACGCGTTCGGCGGTGCGGGCAACGACCTGATCATCGGCAACAACGCGGCCAACGTGATCAAGGGTGGGGCCGGCAACGACCTCATCTACGGTGGCGGCGGCGCGGATCAACTGTGGGGCGGCGCGGGCAACGACACGTTTGTGTTCGGCGCCAGTTCCGATTCCAAACCAGGGGCGGCGGACAAGATCTTTGACTTCACCTCGGGCTCCGACAAGATCGACCTCAGCGGCATCACCAAAGGGGCCGGCCTGACCTTCGTCAATGCCTTCACCGGGCATGCCGGCGATGCGGTATTGACCTACGCGGCAGGTACCAACCTGGGCACCCTGGCCGTCGACTTCTCCGGGCACGGCGTGGCGGATTTCCTCGTCACCACCGTCGGCCAGGCAGCGGTCAGCGACATCGTGGCATGATGCACGGGCGCGGCGCGCAAGCGCCGCGCCTCCAGGCTGGAGCGTACAGATGCAGCGTTTTTACAATGTGATCGCCTGCGTGTTGCAGGTGATGTTCGTGTCGGCAGGAGCCCACGCAATGGCGAGCAGTCTTGTTTTACCCACCAGCGCCCAACTGGCCGGGCATTGGCAGTTGCACCAGCAGGATCAGGTGTGTGCACTGGACCTGCTCGAGCAGGCCAATGCCCTGGGCGGCGATGTGGCCTGTGTGGCGCAGTGGCTGGGGGACAAGCCCCTGACCTGGTCGCCCACACCCGACGGTATCTGGCTGTTCAATGCCGAAGGCAGCGGGATCACCCATTTGAATCGTCAGAAAGACGGTGAGTACCAGGCACGGACGAAGTCCGGCACCGTGGTTGAATTAAAACGAGTGCCTTAGTTGTTGTTATAAGCCTATAACTCGATTTCATTAGTTGAGCGGCCTCTATCGCGGAGGACGGCAAACTTATGCGCGTAATTTGATTCAAGGAAGATCAGAACCTATGGCCAGGCCCCATGCGGTTGCGCCTTTATTCAAGGCGCTGGGTGAATACAAGAGCATCTTGATCAGCGTCGGTTGTTTTACCGCGTTGATTAACCTGTTGATGCTTGTGCCGTCGATCTACATGCTGCAAGTGTATGACCGTGTGCTCTCCTCGCAGAATGAAACCACCCTGGTGATGTTGACCCTGATGGTGGTGGGCTTCTTTGCCTTTATTGGCCTGCTCGAAGTCATCCGCAGTTTTATCGTGATCCGCATCGGCAGTCAGTTGGAGCGGCGTTTCAACTTGCGCGTGTACAAGGCCGCGTTCGAGCGCAACCTGCAACGCGGCCAGGGGCATGCCGGGCAATCCCTGGGTGACTTGACCCATATCCGCCAATTCATCACCGGGCCGGCGCTGTTCGCGTTCTTCGATGCGCCGTGGTTTCCCATCTACCTGTTGGTGATTTTCCTTTTCAACGTCTGGCTCGGGGTGTTGGCCACCGCCGGCGCAGTGCTGTTGATCGGCCTTGCGTGCCTCAACGAATACCTGACGAAGAAGCCATTGGGCGAGGCCAGTGGCTTCTCCCAGCAGTCGACGCAGCTGGCCACCAGCCATTTGCACAACGCCGAAACCATCCAGGCCATGGGCATGCTCGGCGCGTTGCGCCACCGCTGGTTTGCTGTGCATTCGCAGTTCCTGGGTTTGCAGAACAGAGCCAGTGATACCGGCTCGGTGATCACCTCGTTGAGCAAATCCCTGCGCCTGTGCCTGCAATCCCTGGTGCTGGGCCTGGGCGCGCTGCTGGTGATCAAGGGCGACATGACCGCCGGGATGATGATCGCGGGCTCGATCCTGATGGGCCGTGTACTCAGCCCCATCGACCAGTTGATTGCGGTATGGAAACAATGGAGTTCGGCCAAGCTGGCCTATCAGCGGCTGGACGAACTGCTGCGCGAGTTCCCGCCGGAAGTGGAGCAGATGAAATTGCCCGCACCCAAGGGCCAGGTCAGCTTCGAACAGGTCAGCGCGGGGCCGCCCGGGCGGCGGATGCCCACCTTGCATCAGGTCAGCTTCACCCTTGGCGCCGGCGAAGTGCTCGGCGTGCTTGGTGCCTCCGGCTCCGGCAAATCCACCCTGGCCCGCGTGCTGGTGGGCGTGTGGCCGACCCTGGCCGGCACCGTGCGCCTGGACGGTGCGGACATTCACCGCTGGGACCGCGACGACCTCGGCCCGCACATCGGCTACCTGCCCCAGGACATCGAACTGTTCAGCGGCAGCATCGCCGACAACATCGCACGTTTTCGCGAGGCCGACCCCGAGTTGGTAGTGAAAGCTGCGCAGCAAGCCGGCGTGCATGAATTGATCCTGCGCCTGCCCCACGGTTATGACACGGTCCTCGGCGATAACGGCGGTGGTCTGTCCGGCGGCCAGAAACAACGCGTAGCCCTGGCACGTGCGCTGTACGGCGGGCCGCGCTTGATCGTCCTGGATGAGCCCAACTCCAACCTCGACACCGTCGGCGAAGCCGCGCTGGCCAGCGCCATTGTGCAGATGAAGGCCCAGGGCAGCAGTGTGGTACTGGTGACCCATCGTTCTTCGGCCTTGGCCCAGGCCGATAAATTGCTGGTGCTCAACGAAGGGCGTTTGCAGGCATTCGGGCCGAGCCAGGACGTGCTGCGAGCGTTATCGGGCCAGCAGGAAGCACCGAAGGAAAAACCCGGTGTGAGTTTCAGCCGTCAGTATCAAGCCGGAAGGAATCCAGGCGCATGAGCCGTATCACTGTTGAACCACGTTTCAAAGAGCGCGACGCCCGGTTCTTTGCGCGCATGGGCTGGCTGCTGACCGTGGTCGGTGCCGGTGGCTTTTTCCTCTGGGCCAGCCTGGCGCCCCTGGACCAGGGCATCCCGGTGCAGGGCACGGTGGTGGTGTCGGGCAAACGCAAGGCGGTGCAAACCTTCAGCCCCGGCGTGGTCAGTCGGATCCTGGTCAAGGAGGGTGAGCTTGTGAAGCAAGGCCAGCCGCTGTTCCGTCTCGACCAGACCCAGCACCAGGCCGACGTGCAGTCCCTGCAGGCGCAGTACCGCATGGCCTGGGCCAGCGTCGCGCGGTGGCAGAGCGAGCGTGACAATCAATCCGCTATCACCTTTCCCGCCGAGCTGAGCAGCAACCCCGACCCGGCACTGGCGTTGGTCCTGGAAGGCCAGCGCCAATTGTTCAGCAGCCGTCGCGAAGCCTTTGCCCGTGAACAGGCGGGCATCCGTGCGAATATCGAGGGCGCCACCGCGCAGCTCAACGGCATGCGCCGCGCCCGCAGCGACCTGACCGCCCAGGCCCAGTCCCTGCGCGACCAACTGAGCAACCTGCAACCCCTGGCCGACAACGGCTATATCCCGCGCAACCGGCTGATGGAGTACCAACGCCAGCTGTCCCAGGTGCAACAGGACCTGGCGCAGAACACCGGCGAAAGCGGCCGGGTGGAGCAGGGCATCCTTGAATCGCGCCTGAAATTGCAGCAGCACAGTGAGGAATACCAGAAGGACGTGCGCAGCCAGTTGGCCGACGCGCAATTGCGCAGCCTGACCCTCGAGCAGCAGCTCACCTCGGCCGGCTTCGATCTGCAACACAGCGAGATCAACGCACCGGCCGACGGCATTGCGGTCAACCTCAGCGTGCACACCGAAGGCGCCGTGGTGCGTGCCGGTGAAACCCTGTTGGAAATCGTGCCCCAGGGCACGCGCCTGGAAGTGGAAGGGCATTTGCCGGTGCACCTGGTGGACAAGGTCGGCACGCACCTGCCGGTGGATATCCTGTTCACCGCCTTCAACCAGAGCCGCACCCCGCGTGTGCCGGGGGAGGTCAGCCTGATTTCCGCCGACCAGATGCTCGACGAAAAAACCGGCGCGCCGTATTACGTGCTGCGCACCACCGTCAGCGAGGCGGCGCTGGAGACCCTCCACGGCCTGGTGATCAAGCCGGGCATGCCCGCCGAGATGTTCGTACGCACCGGCGAACGTTCCTTGCTCAATTACCTGTTCAAGCCGCTGCTCGACCGCGCCGGCTCCGCGTTGACCGAGGAATGAGCATGAAAGCTGTGTTCATCGCCTTGCTGTGCACCTGCGTCCATGCCCAGGCCGCCATGGGCCCGTTCGATGTGTACGAGCAGGCCTTGCGTAACGATCCGGTGTTTCTCGGTGCGATCAAGGAGCGCGACGCCGGCCTGGAAAACCGCACCATCGGCCGCGCAGGCCTGCTGCCCAAGCTGTCGTATAACTACAACAAGGGCCGCAACAACTCCCAGGCCACCTTGCCCGACGGGCGCGGCGGCAATTACCACGACGACCGCAACTACAACAGCTACGGCTCGACCTTCAGCCTGCAACAGCCGCTGTTCGACTATGAGGCATACGCCAACTACCGCAAGGGCGTGGCCCAGGCGCTGTTCGCCGATGAAAGCTTTCGCGACAAGAGCCAGGCGCTGCTGGTGCGGGTGCTGAGCTATTACACCCAGGCGCTGTTTGCCCAGGACCAGATCGACATCGCACGGGCCAAGAAGAAGGCCTTCGAGCAGCAGTTCCAGCAGAACCGGCACCTGTTCCAGCAGGGCGAGGGCACCCGCACCGATATCCTCGAAGCCGAGTCGCGCTATGAACTGGCCACCGCCGAAGAGATCCAGGCGCTGGACGAACAGGATGCCTCGCTTAGAGAACTGGGCGCGCTGATCGGTGTGCAAAGCGTCAACATCGACGACCTCGCCCCGTTGAACGAAGGCTTCGCCGCGTTCACCTTGACCCCAGCGAACTACGACACCTGGCATGAACTGGCGATCAGCAACAACCCCACGCTGGCGTCCCAGCGCCATGCCCTGGAAGTCGCCCGTTATGAAGTGGAGCGTAACCGCGCCGGGCACCTGCCCAAGGTCACTGCGTATGCCAGTTCGCGCCAGCAGGAGTCCGACAGCGGCAACACCTACAACCAGCGCTACGACACCAACACGATCGGCGTCGAAGTGAGCCTGCCGTTGTATGCCGGTGGCGGCATCTCTGCGTCCACCCGCCAGGCCAGCCGCGCCATGGAACAGGCCGAGTACGAACTGGAAGGCAAGACCCGCGAGACCCTGATCGAACTGCGTCGGCAGTTCAGCGCGTGCCTGTCGGGCGTGAGCAAACTGCGCGCCTATCAAAAGGCCCTGGCCTCCGCAGAAGCGCTGGTGGTGTCGACCCAGCAGAGCATCCTCGGTGGCGAGCGGGTCAACCTCGATGCGCTGAACGCCGAGCAACAGCTCTACAGCACGCGGCGCGACCTGGCCCAGGCGCGTTACGACTACCTGATGGCCTGGACCAAACTGCATTACTACGCCGGCAACCTGCGCGACACCGACCTGGCCAAGGTGGATGAGGCGTTCGGGCCGGCACCGCATTAATTGACTTTCTCGACAATTCCAACAACAGAGAGGCAATACCATGGGTGTGTTCGACTATAAAAACCTCGGGGCCGAGGGCTCCAAAGCGTTGTTCGCCGATGCCATGGCGATCACGCTGTATACCTACCACAACCTGGATAACGGCTTTGCCGTGGGCTACCAGCACAACGGCCTGGGGCTCGGTTTGCCCGCCACGCTGGTGGGTGCACTGCTGGGCAGCACCGATTCCCAGGGCGTGATTCCCGGCATTCCCTGGAACCCGGATTCGGAGAAAGCCGCCTTGGAGGCCGTGCAACAAGCCGGTTGGACGCCCATCAGCGCCAGCACCCTGGGCTATACCGGCAAGGTCGACGCCCGCGGCACGTTCTTCGGCGAAAAAGCCGGATACACCACGGCCCAGGTCGAGGTGCTGGGCAAGTACGATGACGCCGGCAAGCTGCTGGAAATCGGTATCGGTTTTCGCGGTACGTCGGGCCCTCGGGAAACGCTGGTCAGCGACTCCATTGGCGATCTGGTCAGCGATCTGCTCGCGGCCTTGGGGCCCAAGGATTACGCCAAGAACTACGCCGGCGAAGCCTTTGGCGGCCTGCTCAAGAACGTCGCCGACTACGCCAGTGCCCACGGCCTCAGCGGCCACGACGTGGTGGTCAGCGGCCACAGCCTGGGCGGCCTGGCGGTCAACAGCATGGCCGACTTGAGCAGCAGCAAATGGGCAGGTTTCTACCAGGACGCCAACTACCTGGCCTACGCCTCGCCGACCCAGAGCGCCGGCGACAAGGTGCTGAATATCGGCTACGAAAACGACCCGGTATTCCGGGCGCTGGACGGCTCATCCTTCAATTGGTCGTCGTTGGGCGTGCATGACAAACCCCATGAATCGACCACCGACAATATCGTCAGCTTCAACGACCACTACGCTTCGACGCTGTGGAATGTGCTGCCGTTTTCCATCACCAACCTGCCGACCTGGATCTCCCATTTGCCTACGGGGTATGGCGACGGGATGACGCGCATCCTCGAGTCCGGGTTCTATGGGCAGATGAGCCGCGACTCGACGATTATCGTCGCCAACCTGTCCGACCCGGCACGCGCCACCACCTGGGTGCAGGACCTCAACCGCAATGCCGAACCGCACAAGGGCGATACCTACATCATTGGCAGCGACGGCAATGACCTGATCCAGGGCGGCAAGGGCGCGGACTTTATCGAGGGCGGCAAGGGCAATGACACGATCCGCGACAGCAGCGGGCATAACACCTTTTTGTTCAGCGGGCCGTTTGGCCAGGACCGGATTATCGGCTATCAAGCAACGGACAAGCTGGTGTTCAGGGACGTTGACGGGAGTGCGGATTACCGTGATCACGCCAAGGTCGTGGGCGGGGATACGGTGATCAGTTTTGGCGCGGACTCGGTGACGTTGGTGGGGGTAGTTGGCTTGTCGGGGGAGGGGATTGTGATCGGTTAAAACGGTGGGAGGGGGCGAGCCCTCTCCCACATTTGATCAGTGCGGGCCGCTGGAAATCAGTCTTCCTTGCGCACCGTGGCCACATCGTCGGCTTTGACGCGGATGCGCTTGCCGGCGATATCGGTGAACTCATAAAACCCGTCGGCCGTCTTGGTTTTTGGAGAGTCCTTGGTCAAATACTGCGTGCCATTTTGCAGCGTCACTACGGTTTGCGTCGCGCAACCGGCCAATACCAGAAAAGTGAGTGCAACCAGCGGCAGCCCCAAATTCTTCATGTTCATAACCCTTACCTTTAACCCTGAAAAATCCCACGCCAGGGACGCGGGCGACAAATGTTACGCCATCGACTCCCCATCTGATCATTTTTATGCAAAAAGTTGCGTGTGCCATTTATCTATTACCGATTGCAACACCGCATTTACGACGGCACTCTGTATGCATAACCAGTATTCGACCAATGCGTACCATGGCCAATCCCCTCGAAAACCCGCTCTATTACCTGCATAACTTCCGCCAGGTCCTGCATTGGCTGGGGCAACGCTATGCCGATCTGCTCGACCCTGACGAACAGCATTTCATTCAGCAATTCGACAGGTTGCCGCAAGCCTCCCAGGCGCTGTTGGTGCGCATGGTGATGCGCAAGGGCGTGCATTTTCGCGCGGGCAAGCTGCACTACGTGGAGATCGGTTGCCCCCATGCCGCTGCCGCGCCTTTGCGGGAATTGGGATGGGTGGACGACAACCATCTTCTGGCATTTGAAGCATTATTCGCCTTGCTGCAAAAAGGCGAGATCCTCAGCACCTTCGCCCCCTGGATCGGCCAGCCCAAGGGCAAGAAGGTCGATTGGCTGGAAGGGTTGGCGGCGCAGTTCACCGACACGCGCCGTTTCGCCGACTGGTGCCCGGACCTCGCCGACACGCTGTACAGCCTCACCGTGATGGAGTTATGCGACCGCCTGCGGCTGATGTTTTTCGGCAACCTGCACCAGGACTGGTCCGAGTTCGTGCTCGCCGACCTGGGCATCTACACCTATGAAAAAGTCGAGTTCTGCGCCGAATCGCGGGGGTTGCGCAGTCGCGCCGACGTGCACGGTTTTCTGTTCCTGCACCAATGCCAGCAGGCGTTTGAACGCGGTGAGGCGCTGGCGCAGGTGCTGGCTGAAGTGGCCACGCTGAACACCGACAACCCCTGGCTGGAAAAGCGCCGGGCCAAGCTGTTGTTCCAGCTCGGCCAGTATTGCGAGCGCAGTGCCGAGTTGGACCTGGCGCAGCAGATCTACCGCACCTGCGCCTACCCCGGCGCCCGCGCGCGGCTGATTCGCGTGCTGGAGCGCCAGGAGGATTACGCCCAGGCCATGGCCCTGGCAAGCGTCGCGCAACAGGCACCGGAAAGTGCCGCCGAACAGCAACACCTGTTGCGCGTGATGCCCCGCCTGCGCCGCAAGCTGGGCGAACCCCGGCTGCCGACGCTCAAATCCCGCGAAGTCACGCGCCTGGACCTGGAACTTGCGCTACCGGAACCGTTGATGTCGGTGGAGTACTGTGTCCAGGCTCACCTGAGCGCACCTGATGCACCGGTGCACTACGTCGAGAACGGCCTGATCAATTCGCTGTTCGGCCTGCTGTGCTGGGATGCGATCTTCGCGCCGCTGCCGGGGGCGTTTTTCCACCCGTTCCAGCGTGGGCCGGCGGACCTGCACAGCGAAGACTTCCACGCGCGCCGCGTCCCCCTGTTTGACGCGTGTTTTGCGCAACTGCAGGACGGGCGCTACACGACCACCATCCGCCAACGCTACCTCGATAAATGGGGGATCCAGTCGCCCTTTGTGTTCTGGAACCTGCTCAGTGAAGACCTGCTGGAACAAGCCTTGGCCTGCCTGCCGGCTGAACACCTGCGCTACTGGTTCGAACGATTGCTGCTGGACATCCGCGCCAACCGTGCCGGCATGCCGGACCTGATCCAGTTCTGGCCGGCGCAGAAGACCTACCGCATGATCGAGGTCAAGGGCCCTGGCGACCGCCTGCAGGACAACCAGTTGCGTTGGCTGGAGTTCTGCGGCGAATACCAGATGCCCGTCACCGTCTGCTACGTACGCTGGGCGGAGCAACCCGCTTGAGCTACAGCGTAGCCGTGCGGGCGCTGTGCGAGTTCACCGCCAAGGTGGGCGACCTGGACCTGCGCTTTACCCCGTCGCCCAGCGCCCAGGAAGGCATAGCGGGCCATCGCACCGTCGCGTCGCGGCGCAGCGCGCACTACCAGAACGAAGTGGCCCTTGAAGGTGACTACCAGCAGCTCAAGGTGCGGGGCAGGGCGGACGGCTATGACCCGGACGCCAACCGCCTGGAAGAAGTGAAGACCTATCGCGGCGACCTGGCTGCCCAGCCCGCCAACCACCGGCAACTGCATTGGGCCCAGGCCAAGGTGTACGGCTGGTTGATGTGCCAGAAGCTGGGCCTTACGGAAATCAACCTGGCGCTGGTGTACTTCGATATCGTCGGCGAAGGCGAGACCCTGCTCGATCAACGTTTCCAGGCGGACGAGCTGCAAGCGTTCTTCAATCAGCAATGTGCACTGTTTCTCGGCTGGGCCCGCCAGGAAATGCAGCACCGCGAAGCGCGCGACGCTGCGGCGCAGACCTTGCGTTTTCCCCATGCCGATTTTCGCCCCGGCCAACGCACTCTGGCCGAGTCGGTGTACAAGGCTGTCAGCACCGGCCGTTGCCTGATGGCCCAGGCGCCCACGGGCATCGGCAAGACCATCGGCACGATCTTCCCGCTGCTCAAGGCCCTGGCGCCCCAGCAACTGGACAAGGTGTTTTTCCTTACCGCCAAGACCCCCGGTCGCAAACTCGCCCTCGATGCCGCCACGGTGCTGCATGCCAGCAGCGACCTGCCCCTGCGCGTTCTCGAACTGGTGGCGCGGGACAAGGCCTGCGAACACCTGGACAAAGCCTGCCACGGCGACGCCTGCTCGTTGGCCAAAGGCTTCTACGACCGCCTGCCCGCCGCACGCATCGCCGCGTCCAAGGTGCGCCTGCTCGACCAGCGCAACCTGCGCGATGTCGCCCTCGCTCACGGGGTATGCCCTTATTACCTGAGCCAGGAAATGGCGCGCTGGGCCGACCTGGTGGTCGCCGACTACAACTACTATTTCGACTTCGGCGCCATGCTCTTTGGCCTGGCCCAACTCAACCAATGGCGCGCTGCGGTGCTGGTGGACGAAGCCCACAATCTGGTCGAACGCGCCCGTTCGATGTACAGCGCCAGCCTCGACCAGTACAGCCTCAAGACCCTGCGCGACACCGCGCCCGAGCCGCTGAAGAAACCCCTGCAGCGCCTCAACCGTGAATGGAACGCCTTGCACAAGGACCAGCTCGCGCCGTACCAGGCCTACACCGTGCGCCCGGACAAACTGCTTCAGGCCCTGAGCCTGTGCACCAGCGCCCTGGGCGATTACTTCAACGACCACCCCGAAGCCCTCAGCGGTGACCTGCAAGCCTTCTACTTCGAAGCCCTGCAATTTACCAAGGTCGCCGAGCTGTTCAACGAGCACTTTATCTTCGACATCAGCAAGCGCCAGCTCGGCGGCAAACGCAGCAGTTCGACCCTGTGCCTGCGCAACGTGGTGCCTGCCGAATTCATCCGGCCGCGCTTGACGGCGGCCCGCAGCAGCGTGTTGTTTTCCGCCACCTTGAGCCCTCGCCACTATTACGCCGACCTGCTGGGATTGCCAGCGGACACCGCCTGGGTCGACGTGGAATCGCCGTTCAAGGCCGAACAACTGCACGTGCGCATCGTCGACGACATCTCCACCCGCTTCGTGCATCGCCAAGCCTCCCTGGCGCCGATTGTCGAGCTGATCGCCCGCCAGTTCGCCCGGCAACCGGGCAACTACCTGGCGTTTTTTTCAAGCTTTGATTACCTCCAACAGGTGGCGCAACTGCTCGCCGAAACACACCCGCAGATCCCGCTGTGGCAACAGTCGCGGGGCATGGCCGAGGCCGAACGCCAAGGCTTTCTCGATCAATTCACCGAGCACAGCCAAGGCGTCGGCTTTGCCGTGCTGGGCGGCGCGTTCGGTGAAGGCATCGACTTGCCGGGCACACGCCTGATCGGCGCATTTATCGCCACCCTGGGATTGCCGCAACTCAACCCGGTCAACGAGCAGATAAAACTGCGCATGGCGGCGATTTTTGGCGCAGGGTACGACTACACCTACCTGTACCCCGGCATCCAAAAGGTTGTGCAGGCGGCGGGGAGGGTGATCCGCAGCCAGCACGACCGGGGTGTGGTGATGTTGATGGATGATCGGTTCGGGGAGGCGCGGGTCCGCCAGTTGTTGCCGGAATGGTGGACGGTTTATTGAGCTATTCCTGCCATCAATAATGCTGGTTCTTGCACGACGGATCCCCCAGGCTAGGCAAAAACCTCCAGGAAAGGCCCCGCCCATGAGCCAACTGCCCGCGCAAAAGATCCCTGTAAACGGTATTGAGCTATGGGTGCATGTCGCGGGGCCGGAACAGGGCCGCCCCATCTGGCTGCTCCATGGGTTTCCCGAGTGCTGGCACTCCTGGCGTGAACAGATACCCGCGCTGGCCGCCGCAGGCTACCGGGTATTTGCCCCTGAAATGCGCGGCTACGGCCAATCCAGCGCACCCGCCGAGATAGCCGACTACGACGTGATGACCTTGTGCGGCGATATCCAGCAGGCCATGGACCATTTCGGGCACGAACAGGTCGTGATGGTCGGCCATGACTGGGGCGCCGTGGTGGCCTGGCACCTGGCGTTGCTCGAGCCGGAGCGCGTCACTCGGTTGATCACGATGTCCGTGCCTTTCGCCGGGCGTGCTCGGCGGCCGGTGATCGAGATCATGCGCGAGCTGTATGCCGACCGCTTCAATTACATCCTGTATTTCCAGGAACCGGGTGTAGCCGAGCAGGAATTGGATGCCGATATCGAACGCACCTTGCGCCTGTTCATGCAGGACCAGGATGTGTTTCTACAGCAGAAACCGGCCACCGCCACGTTGCTTGAGGGCACTTCAACGCCCGATGCATTGCCGCCCTGGTGTACTCAGGAAGACCTCGACGTGTACGTGCAAACCTTCGCTGAACACGGCTTTCGCGGCCCGTTGAACTGGTACCGTAATTTCGAGCGCAACTGGCAGCGCACCGAATTCCTCGCCGGCCGCCAGGTGTTGCAGCCGACCCTGTTCCTGATTGGCGACCGCGATCCGGTCGGGGTGTTTGAGGCCCACACGCTCAAGCGCATGCCTGAGTGGGTGCCTGACCTTGAACTGCATAGCCTGGCCAACTGCGGTCACTGGATCCAGAACGAGCAGGCGCAACGGGTCAATGCGCTGGTGCTCGAGTTTTTAGGGCAGGTTCGGTCGTTCAACTGATGGTTGGCATCCAGCACCGTAGCCCATTACCCACACAAGCAGCTTCGAATAACGGACGGGTTGGCCTCGTCGTATAAGGCTGTAATACACCCGTACGATTTCCCCCTCCTCAAGGTCATTCACTGGGATCGGAATGTGCAGTTCCCGGCCAGCCGTTTCTGAATCCAGTGTGTTCGGTACCGTGGTTCTCGATTGGTCACCAATCCACTGTAATGTCACGGCGTCTCCGGGTTCGGTTTCGGTAAAAGGCAGTATCACCAGCACTTGCTGCTCGGTACGGGTACTTTCAACCCGTGCCTGGGGCAGCGCGCTGGCAGGCTTGCCTATCTGTAATTGCAAGCGCAGCGACTCACGGCTTGATGGCCGGTCCGCGCGTTCGTAATACAGCTCGGTGAGCAGGGTATTGAAACGTTCGATATGCTCGCCGTCGACCTTGAACACCAGGACGCGATCCGCGGGGATCGCCCCCAGCGTGTATTCCTGGGTGTAGATCACCGAGCCACCCACCCACACCAGACGAATCCGGGTCGACGCCGCCCATCCGTCGGGAGCGACTATGACCACCGTCGCCTCAGGAACACTCGGATCGAGATAGCCAGCCGCGGATTCCTGGACACGGGGCGCCTGCCAGGGACTGGCGGCCCCGCGTACGCTCACACGCGTCTTCATCGAAACACGCACATCGTCGGTGTTCAGCGAATGAAGGCTGCAAGACAGCATTGAGACGCCGCCGCCCAGGGCCTTGACTCTTTCATTCGGGACATAGAACTCCATAAAGCTATTGGTGCGCTCGACGGTCTTTTCCTCGCTGTAGGGCACAGGAAAGTTCTCTGCGTCTCGACCCTCCCAATCCAGGCGTACTCGATCGCCTTTTTTGAACACTGTTGGATCAAGGAACAGTTTGATCTTCTGCGCCGCGTCCCCGAGCCGTTTCAAGTCGATAACGTCTCCTGGCTGCTCAAGAAAAGGTGCTTCAAGTGGCCGAGTACCGAGGTCCACATTTGCCCAGGTTGGTGGTGACCAATTTGCGTCCGATTCGGGGTCGAAGACCGGATAGTTGCCCACGGCATCAACGACCTGCATGGCGATGGGCAGGAAAGGGTTGCTGCCGGCGGCACGGATGACGCTCTCATTAACCGTTACCTGGAACCGTCTGCCGACCTCCCTGGGGGTTACCACATGACTGATAGGCTGCGAACCCCAGGCAATTGTGCAGGTATCGAATTCGGCCATGTATTCGTAGGGCTGGACCTCAAGAACGACCCCAAGCCTGGCCCGTTCGGGGTCTATCACTGCGCCCGCCTCGAGATCTTCGGGGAGGAAGAACACCAGTCCTTGATGGCCCGGTTTGTCAGCGTCCGGGTCTTCTTTGCCGGGACGGTTGAGCTTGATCCGAAGCCTGAGCCGGTTGGTGTCGACGAGGCCGTTTCCGGGCTCCTCAATGGTGCAGTAGGCAGTAGCCCACTCCGGCAGAATGTTTTCCTTGGACACGGTCAAGGTATGCATCGGGTTATTCGCATTGCTCTCGTCGATAATCAGGTAGTCCTCTGGCGTCGGGCCGTTCCAGTACAAGAATATCTCTGTGTGCAGCGCCAACTTGTGCTCGGGGAAAAGTAACGGCTTGAGATCATGCTCGACATGCCGCAGTCCAATGCACCCGTCAGGTTCGGTGTCCTCCTTGATAGGCATGCCCAGGTTCGAGATGTACAGCTCGGATTGTCTATCGTCGACTGTACTTCCAAGCTTTCTTTCAGGAGCACGAGACATCGTGAATCCTCCACATGAAAGGGTTGAAAATCGATCAGGCAGCCGCGTGATGATCATCCTTACGGTATGTCTTCGAATCCGAAAATGCCTCGGCGAGCAATACGCAGCGTCACCACACCGGAATAGCGCTGTGGAACACCGTGACGGTTGACCTCCCAATAGACTTTTACGATGCGATTGAGGTTGTCCGATACATACTTCGCCGGGACTTTGATTCGAACTTCACCGGGTGTGGAAATATGCATCAGCATGACAATGCGGTTCACCGGGCCAAACCAGTGCAGTCGAACATGCTGGCCGACAGGCGGGTCAGGGATGGTGACCCAGACGCCCTCCGGTACCAGGTCCGGATCAAGGTAATGGCCGGCAACCTTGTCGACTACAGGAGCGGCCATGGGCTCCAACGGTTTTCCCACCAGCAGGCTTTTGCGCGCAGACTCACCCAGCAGCCGCCCATCAGTACCATTGACCTCGTAGTGCATTTCGGAAGGGCGCCCCTCGAATCGCTTGATTTGGGCCACGGGCAGTACGAACTCAATGATGTCGTGCTCCGGGCGCTCACCTGCACTGCGGGTGAAGCGGTATTCCACGCTGCCGTCTCGGTCAGGCAAGAGCCAGACCAGTGTGATCAGGTCCCACGGTTTCCAGCTGGCCTGGTAAGGCACGTAGGCTTGCCCATCTTTCGGTACCGGACGTATTTCAGCGAAGGGCATGGTGTCGATCACATAGGGCGCTGGCCACAGAACCGTTGCACCTTTGACACTCACGTAGGCAGCTTGCGAATACATCGTCGTTGAACCGACATATTTGCGCAGGGTGTAATACAGCTTGGCATGCCCCTGGGCCAGACCGCCCATGAACGCAGGAGGGATCGGAAAGTCATAGATCGCGTTGATCCGCTCCACTGGGCGTTCCTCGCGATGTGTGACAGTGTTTCCTTGAGCATCGGTAGCCCTGAAGACAAATTCCAGGGTATCTCTCGTCTCGAAGTAATCCGCTGAAGCAAACACCGAAGCCGTGACGGATTTGCCTGCCAGCTTCTCCAGGTCAATGACCCCGGTTTGCGGGTCAACCTCGGCGCTGTAAGGCTCTCTCAAAATATCGCGTTGTGCATATACCCATACCTTGCTGACGGCAGACCAGCGTTCAGCCGGGTCAGTGAAGTTACCGGTATGCCCGCGCACCTGAAGCCTCACGTTCAGTTCTCTGCCGTCGCGGGCGGCCATGACTTTCGTGTAAGGCACTATCAGGCTGACCGCATGGTTCAGATCTGACTCGGTGAGTAAATAGGTGACCTGTTGATCTCCCCAGCACAGCAGGACCTGGTCTCCCGGAGCCGCGTGGGCGTAAGGCATCAGCGTAATTTCGATATTTTCGCGGGCCCTGGCTTCACTGACGCCGTTAACCAGCACATCGTCAGGCAGATAGATGACCAGTCCCTGGTGTCCTGGCCTGGAAGGGTCGGGGTCGTGGCCGCCCGGACGTGCAAGGTCAACCCGTAAGCGCAGGGGTAGGGTAGACGCGCCCGAGGCGTTGATCCGGCACACCAACGGGTCTATCCATTGAGGTCGGATACTGGCTGCCGGCAGGAGAATTGGCAGCCATTCACGCTGGGTATCCCCGGGCATGACAAAGGTGTGAGCGACGGGAAGGATAGGGTCGTTGCTGAACAGTTCGAGCAATTCACCGGGTGATGTGCGCGAACTGGTTTTCACGTAGACAACCTGCGGGGTTTCGATATTCCTGAGGCCCAGGTTGCCGTCGACCCCCACATCACCGGCCGCGGCCGGGTGGAGCCTTGGGATGTAAAGATCGCCTAGTTCGGCGGTGGGCGCAGGGGGAGGGGGGACGACGTTGGACATGGAGTGGCTCCTTTCTATAAATCAACGGGTAAGACACCGAAAGGCAAAGTTCGGGCTAGAGGCGTCTGAAGCGAATATCGTCAATTTCGTAGTCGTTACCACTGGTAGTCACTACATGACTATTGATGTAAAGCACGACATAAGAACTGTTAGCGAGGAAACTTCCCGAAAGTGTTCGCCAGTTTACTAAGTCGGTGAGCTGGGTGGGCGCTGTGACAGCGCCTTGAGTGGTACTCAGGGAGAGGGAAGGGACTACATATAGGCCGCGGAATCTTCTGGCTTTTATACTGAATTCGTATCGATGACCTGGTAGCAAGTTGGCAAATCCTTGGCTGAGGATTACCCCACTTTTATCCCCGGGGGTGTTTGTAAAGTTATGGAAAACGGTGTTGGTGGCATATTTTCTAAACTCAATATCACGCCCTCCATTGACCGCAGGGCCTGGCACCCATCCGTTTAAGTTGCTGTTGTCGAAGGTGGTGAGGTGGTCGAAGCCTGCGATTACGCGCAACGCGAGAATCGGGGAAAATCGCCTGGGAACATTGGCCCGGGCCAAACTGTATTTCAGCCTTATGGATCTATCGAGGTTTCCAGTGATGAAGTTACGTTCGATAGGGATTTCCAGTGTTTCCCCTGCCTGGTCATTATTTAACTTCATCTGAACGGAGGTGCTGATGACATCTCCATCCAAATCCAACTTGATCACATCGTCGCCCAGACTGTCGGTAAGCGGGAGCGTAACCATCAAATGGGTGCCAAAATTATCCGGGTCCAGATAGTTACCCGAAGCGCTGTCAACCCTTACCGCTGGCAGTGTCCTTGTAGGCTCGCCCACTTGCAGTTGAAGACGTTGGGATTGCCGATGGGGTGACTGGTCGATGCGTTCGTAATACACCTCGACAGGCAATGTATTAAAGCGCCTGACTTGTGCATTCGGAACGGTAAATGAAAGTTCCCGGTCGTCCGGAATAGGTCCCAGCACAAACTCTTCAGTAAAATTAACCGAGTGCGCGGCCCATACTATTCGGATGCGGGTGGTGGCGGTCCAGCCAAGTTGGGCACGGTATTTAACCGTGGCATTTGAGTTTGGATTCAATTCTCCGTCTGGCGCTTCTACGATGCTCGGTGCGGGCCAGGCGATGAACTCGCCCTTAACCGTTACCCGTACTTTTCTTGACGGCAACCATACATCATCTCTGGCCTTATAGAGGTTGTAGTACATAATTGCAGTGCCGCCGACGATTGCGCTGACGATTTCGTTGGGCACGTCGAAGTCTTCGATGAAGTTGACAAGGTTGACGTCTCTCTCCTCGCCATGGAAAAAAGGCAAGTTGTAAGTGTCTCGGCCCTCCCATTCAAATGCAATTTTGTCGTTGCGCTCGAAAAAGTCGTTATCGATGAATATCTGGACGACTTGTGCGGCATCACCCAACTCATCAAGTTCAACGGTTTCTCCGGCTTGCTTAAGGAACGGTGGCCGTGGCCGCAAGAGCCCGAGGTTGACTTCTACTCGCTGTGTCTCCGACCAGTTCGATTTGGAATCGGGATCAGCCGGGTAGTTACCGCCCACATCCTTGATTTGCATGGCCACCGGCATGTTCACGTAATGAGGGTTCTCTTTGATCTGCTCGGGGGAAATGAACATTTCAAATGGCCGTTGCACCTCACTGGCCGTCACCACGTGTTCGATGAGAGTGGAGCCCCAGGCGATACGGCAGGTGTCCCACTCGGCCATATTTTCCCAAGGGTGGATTTCGAGCACTACACCGCGATCTGCCCGGGCCATATCCACGTGGCTGCCGGCCTCCAGGTCGGCAGGCAGAAAAAACACCAGGCCCTGGTTGCCGTCGGCGTCCGGGTTGGGGTCAGGGTAAGCCGGGCGACTGCGTTTCACCCTGAGCTTCAACGGTTTGGTTTTAGACCGGTTGCCGCTGGGGCGTTTGATCAGGCAATAGACTTCGGCCCACTCCGGCAGGATTTGTTCTTTATTCACCCTCAGGCTGAAAAACCCGTTATTCACGTTGTCCGGTTGGATGATGAGGTAATCCACCGGGGCTTCAGGGTTGTTCCAAATCAGGTAGATCTCCGTGTCCAGCACTACCCCCGGGAACGCCAGGAGCAGCACCTCCAGATTATGTTCCACATGTCGTGCGCCCAGTGCGCCGTCAGACTGCGTATCCCCTTTGGGAGGGGGCTCGATACCGCTGATCAGCACTGGGCCCAGGTCATAGTCATTGCGGGGACGGCGGGCCGGGGTTCTGGTTTTACGGGACATGGTCAGGCCTCCAAGAGGGGCGGTGTGGCTGATAGAAACCGCAGCAGCTTCATCTCCCACGGCCCGGCGCACCAATCCGTACTTCCTGGCGTAACGATTCGTTTAGCGATGTGCTGCGCGCCAGAATATTTTCGGGCTCATACACGTAATAGAGTTCAGGGGTGGTGCCGTCGAACCTCAAGAGATCTTCATAGGGAATCAGGCGTCTTATGGGCACGCCTTCAGGCACCTGCCCCACGGTAAATAGGTCGTCGTAGAGGATCAGGTCATGGCTGCCCGGTATCACGTAACGCATAAGCAACATGATCTTGTCAGTGGGCCTGCGCCATGCGTACCAAGGAATTTCGACGGCGGCGCCACCGGTAGGGATGGGGTTGACGACATGGGAGGGGTATCGCAAAAAAATAGGCGCCTGCAATCGGATGATCGCGTCCTGCACGGCGGCAGAGGCGATTTTTGAGTAACCCACGATATTGAGCCCTTGGAACAGGATAAAGCTGATCTCCACTTTGCCACCGGCCACGGCACGCACTTTGTCATGAGGTACGAAAAAATCATGAGGCCGACCGGCCGCTACGATGGGGATGTATTGATCGTGCAGTACCCTGCCTCCCAGCTTTGGGTAGCCCTGGTAAGACACAAAATACGTGTAGCCAACAGGGCCCTCCCACGGATAAGTGAATAACTGCATATGCAAAGGCTCGCCGTTAAGTGACTCAAGGTCGATCAAGCCTGGATAGTGCTGGGTTGCGAAGATAGGCGCGGCATAGTTGGCGCTGCCCACGTCCACGAGCACCGGGACGTTGCGCGAGCGGGGGGTGGATACATTGCGGACGGCGTCGACAACCTGGAAACTCACCAACCGATTGGTGCCGTTACCGATCGAGATAATTTGATCGCGGTTGAGTTTTATCTCGGTCTGTTGGCCGACACCGGTCACTTGCTGAGGGGGAGCCAGAAAACTACCAACCTGGCATTCAATGCGATCCAGTGCATGCATATTCGGATAAGGCTCGAAGGTCAGGGTCACGCCCCGCCCGGCCTGAATTTCCCTGATCTCTGTATCGGATATTTTGAAATTGAGTTCGGAATGGCCGGGAGTGATGTGGTCCTTATCCTCGCCGGCGGGGACGGTTCGCTTGACCATCAAGGTCAGCGGATAAGAGAGGTCATTGGATGGGCCGCCGGTGTACCACACCCTGTACCCCAGTATCTGATCCCCATTGGGGAGGTCGCTGTCCGAAATGGCAAAGGAGAAGCTGCTGCGGGCTTCTTCCCCAGGTTCCAGGGTTTTCTCTGCAAGTACCTTCATCCCCACTATAGAAAGCACCTCAATCTTGTCTCCGGGTTTCGCGGGCCAATTCTTGTCCACCGACACGGTCAGTCCTCTGGCCAGCAACCAGAGCGGAATACCACCGTCATAGCCCGCAAATGCAGGGGACATCCCAGGGACGCGCAGCGTGTCAAGAAACTTGGGTTTGACCGGCGAGGGCTTCTTGGGTTTGGTCGTGGCGGGCTTGCTGTTCTTGGTAGGCATGGCTTTCTCCAATAGAAAGTTGTCACGCGTGACAGGAAATGCTCCTGCGCTTGGACCTATCAAACGCCGTTAAAGAAGGATTTGGCTACTGTCATAATTAACAGGTGGCGACGGGCGGACGGCGCGCAACACGCCCGGTCAGGAACCTTGCAGGATTTGCACTTGACGGCGCAGCGATTCGTTCAAATCCACGGAGCGGGCCCTGACAACAGAGGCGGACTCGGATTCGTACACGAAATACAGATCAGGGGCGTAGCCCACGAACGGTTGAAGATCCGTACCGGTGAGCGCCCACTGAACCGGCTGCCCATCCGACCAGAACGATCCCACCGGCTTCGTCACGCTGAAGAGGATGATTTCGTTGAGTGATTTCACGTAACGCAGGATCAACGTGAGGGTATCTGTCGGTTTGCGCCAGGCGTACCAGGGGATATTCACAACGAGGGAGTTTTCTATGAACACCGTATCTTCAGGGTATTTTTCGAAATAGGGCGCCTCCAATCGAATGACCGACCCCACGACTTCAGCGCAGGTCTGCTTGGAAACGTAAGGGGTCAAGTCGTCTGCCCGGATCAGTTCATAACTGATCGCCACCCATCCTCCGGCCGCAGCACGGACTTTGCTGTAGGGCACTTCATGATAGGTCGCGGTGCCAGCCCTGGTGATCACTTCGATGCGTCGGTGCACCACCTCACCTCCAAGCGGAGGGTAGGCCTTGAAGGTGATCACATACCAGTCTCCCGTCCTGCCGATGTGCCCAGGGGTGTACATGCCAACCTTCAAGTTGGCGCCATTGAGTCTTTCGATATCGATATAGCCCGGCTGATCGTCGGACTGGATGAATGGGCCTTCCCGTTGCGCATTGTCGAGCGCCACCACTACGCGGGTGTACTTGGATCGTGGTGTTGAGGCGTTGCCGACGAGGTCGACGATGTAAAACCCCACCAGCAGGCCATCACTGTCACCGGCTTTAATCATCTGGGCGTGATTAATCACGATAAGGGTCGCCTGGCCGACGCCTGCAACTTTCTGCACGACGTTCAGGCTGCCCCATTGGAAGTGGATGCGATCGCTTGGATGCATATTCGGGTAAGGCTGAACGATTACGCTGACGCCTTTGGCTGCCTCGGGCGGATAGACTTCCAGGGCCGAGAGTGTGTATTTGAGTTGCGAGTGACCCGGCTCAAGCTGATCCAGGTCTTCGCCCGCCGGCAGTTCGGTTTTTACCAAGATACTCAGGGGATAGGATGCCTCGTAGTCGTCGCTGCCTCTGTAATTCACCACGTAACCCAGGCGTAGTTCTCCGTCGGGCAGCTTTTCCCGTGGAATGGAAAAAAAGTAACTGTGGTGTTGTTCCTCTCCCGCCCGGACCGGCTTCATCGCCAAGGACGTCATACTTGGCATCATGACGATATTGATGATGTCGCCAGGACTGGCAACCCAACTGTTATCCACTCGGACCGTCAGCCCGGAGACCATCAGCCAGTCGGGAATCCCTCCGTCGTAACCGTCCACATTGGGAGTCATGCCCGGGATCGACAGGCGAGGAAGCTGCTTGGGCTGCCCAGGGGAGGTCTTGGCGCTTTCAGTGCTCATGCTCTTTATTCTCCTGAACAAGTCCCTGAATGGGGGGGCTGACGCTGTTAACGATTTACCTGCCTCTGGCGATATCAAATACCCACGTTTTCGCGCTGACAACTGTCAGAATTCACAGGTGCTGACAGACGGTCGTGGGTATCTAAGGTGCCACGCCATCGGTCGCCACCTGTTAATTCTGACAGTTGCCAACACCCTGCTACTGGATGTCTGATTTCTCTCAAACCCATGCCCAGTGCGCAGGGGAATGCCGAGGAAACCAGCATGGCCAAGTATCGCGCTCAACCTCCCAGTCTGATCTCCGAGCTGCCCCCGGTGGATATTCCGCTGATGCAACCGCCGATTGCAGGAGATTTGGAGGAGGCCGACGGGGGGATTGGTGTGTCGCATACCCTGAGACCCCTGGTCGTGCATATCGACAGACCAAGCAGTACGCCTGAAGGAACGTTCTTCGAATTGTTCTGGGGCGGCGGTGATCCGGTCGCGTACAACCTGATCCGCGAGGGCGACCAGAACCTGACGCGCATTCCCTTCACCGTGCCCTATGACAGTATTCGCGAGCCGTGGGCAGATCCGGTGTACGTCCGGGTTATTCGCAGCAGCGGAAACGAATCCCGAACCCAGCCTTTGCGTTTGAGGGTCAACCTGCAACATCCGGGTGGACAAGACCCCAATCCCGCCCCCGGAAATCAGGGCTTGGTCTTTGAACTTCCAGACGATGTGAGGCTGGGCGGGGTCAGTGCCGATCGGGCCAGGCAGGGCGTTGAGGTGGTCGTCCGGCATTGGCTGAACATGGCCGCCTATGACCTGCTTATCCTCGTCTGGGGCTCGGTGCGAATCGAGCGGTTGATCCTGCCCGCCGAAGTCGGGCGGGATATCACCTGCATGCTCGACGAGGATGCAATCAAGGAAGCCGGGGACAGCGACTTGCTGCCAGTGGCCTTCCAGGTTCGCGGACCGACCGGCAACTACCCCGATCCCTGGGCGCCCTGGTCGACCACGGTATTGGTTTCGGTGTACCTGGCAACTGACCGCCTGGACGCACCCTGGGTGCAAGTACCCGAGACCGACCGAGAAATCGATCTGGAAATACTCGGCACTCGGGACGCACAAATCGGCCTGACCGTCGGCGGGGCCGATGCTCGTGTCTACAGTCATGTTTTTCTGTACTGGAACGGGGTAAGTGCCCAGGGCAGTTCGGTTCATTACTTTGAGGATCGGCCACTGTCAGGCGCCAAGGGTTACTTTTTCAATATCGGCAACGCTTTGGTCAGTGCGATCGCCCAAGGCAGTGCGGTGGTGTACTACGAGTTGAAAGGCGCTGGCTTGCCTGACAAACGCTCGCATAACCGTTATCTCACCGTGATCGGCGAGATTGTCAGATGGCCGGCACCGACCGTAGACCAAGCCCTGGGAGAGGATCTGGACCCAGGCTTGCCGTTGATTACGATCCGCTTCCCTGTGCAGGCGAGTTGGGTCAGCACAGACAGGGTACAAGTGACCATCCTGGCCAGCGACGCCGGCGGCACCGTCGATTACACGGCAGGACGGCTCGTGGGCCAGGTTGCCCCCGGCGATGATATGACGTTCGATGTGCCGGGCACTGAGCTCAAGCGTTTTGACGGGCGTTTTATCGACGTGTTCTACAGCGTGACACGGGGCAATGAACAGCCTCAGGAATCCCTGCGCCAGCTATATCAGGTGCACCTGCCGAATGAGATGCCTGTTCCCGAATTGATCCAAACCACAGGCTCAGGTGTTTCGGTGACCCTTGCGCCGATGAATGCGCAAAATGGTGCAACGCTGAAAGTCAGTTTTTTGCCGATGTACACCACTGACAGCATCAAGGTCACGATGGAAGGGACTGCCGGTGCGGGGTCACCGGTTATTGCGGCGAAGAACGGTTTGACCAGTGGTGTGGTGACGTTTGATATTCCCAAGACGGCGATTGCGGCGAATATCGGCAATACCCACACGATGTTTACCCTCAAGTACGAGCTCACCCGTGGAAATGTCGTTCGGCCGTCGTCGGTGTTGACGGTAACAGTGACCCCGATACCTGCGAGCGAACTGGCGGGAACCGTAATCCAAATCAATGAGGCCAACCCAGCGACGAAGGTGCTGGATCTATCGACCGGAACGGGGAACAGGAGACTGCGGGTCGGCACCTGGCCGTTCATTACGACCAATTCCCCGGTCTGGATTGAGTTCAAGGGTTTCAAAAGCGGAGGGGCGGCGCACAACCTCAAACATTGGAACGGTGGGGGGGCCTATGTGAATACGACCTGGTTCAACCAAGGGTGGTGGGAAAGTCCAATCAGTTATGCGGCCTACTTGAAAGAGTTAGGGGACAACACGCAACTGACACTGCATTTCAAGGCAGCTTTAGTTCCTGGCGTGACGGAGGCCAATGCCATTGTCTTCCCGCAGGTGACCTACACCGTCAAAAGTGCTCCGCCCCCGTTGGTATTTGATACTTCTCCAGCAACGCTGGCTGGTAAGGTGTATGTGATTCGAGGGTACTCACATGCGCTTCCATCCTGGCCTGCCGGAACGACCATGCAACGGCAGGCAACAGGAGGACAGCCGGATTACTATTATTCATCTTCCAATCCAGCCGCCGCGTTTGTGAATCCCACCACAGGTGTTGTCCAGGTGAGCGGAAGAGGTGTTACGACGATAACGGTCCGAGATCAAAAGCAACAAACTGCAAGCTATACATTGACCGTGACCAACGCTATTGCGGTTATTCCACTTGCTCGAGATTTTCTTGAGGATGTTCGTAATGCGCTTGCAAGGGAAGGCGCAAGTATGCCGAGCATGGCTCAGTTACGCGAAATTTATAATACTTATGGGGCAAGATGGCCATTGGACAGTGATGCTCACTGGTCTAGTGATAGAGCGCCTGGCGATAACAGCTATTATTGTTTGAAATTTTCCGATGGCAGCCAAAGCGCTGTAGACGGTCGCTTCAGAGGGTCTGCCGTTGGAATAAAGGTATAACGTCTACGAGGTAATACAGTTGAAAGGCGAAGCAGGTTACGTTGAATCAATCTGCTTCACCTTATCTGAATCCTAAGCACGACATACAGTCAGCAAGCGCACTCAAACAACCTCCAGGTAAGAACTATGGATCGCCCGCGCCACCCCCCGCACCGTTTCGATGAATTCCGTGAGACGGCTATGCAACCCATCCTCCAGAATTTCATCAATCCCCGTATACCGCAGCCGCGCCTCGAACTCCGCCGCCAACCGCTGCGCCGTGCGCCCGTAACTGCCGGGCAGGTCGGCGAGGATATGACTCAACTCTTCGATACAGGCATGCAACGAACGCGGCACATCGCTGCGTAGCAACAGCAACTCGGACACCGACCGCGCATTCAGCGCATTCGGATACAACTCCGTATACGCCTCGAACGACGATAACGCGCGGAGCAGGGCGCTCCACTGGTAATACCCGCGTGCCGACAGGTCGCTGACTTCTTCCGACTCTTCGCCGAACATCTCGTAGCGCGCGTCCAGCAGGCGCAGGGTATTGTCCGCGCGTTCGACAAAAGTGCCCAGGCGAATGAACCGATAGGCGTCGTTGCGCATGATGGTCCCCGAGGTCGCGCCGCGGAACAGGTGCGAACGCTGCTTGACCCAGTCACAGAAGTGGCTGATGCCATGGCGTGCCAGGCCGCCGGCGGCGATGCTGCGCATTTCCAGCCAGGTGGCGTTGAGGTTTTCCCACATGTCGGCGGTGATGCGCCCGCGTACCGCATGGGCATTGCCCCGCGCGGCGCGCAGGCAATTGTAGATGCTGGCGGGGTTTTCTTCGTCGAGGGCGAAGAAGTGCAGCATGCGCTCGGCATCCAGGGTTTGATGGCGCTCCAGGTAACTGTCCAGGGTGCCGCTGCTGAGCAACGACATCGCCAGTTCGTCCAGGCCATCGCTACGCCCGGCCTGGGGCATCAGCGACAGCGAATAACTGACTTCGAGCATGCGCGCCAGGTTCTCGGCGCGTTCCAGGTAACGGGACATCCAATACAGATCTGCGGCGGTTCTACTCAACATACTCAGCCCTCCACCACCCAGGTGTCCTTGGTTCCACCGCCTTGCGACGAGTTGACGATCAACGAGCCCTCACGCAATGCCACCCGCGTCAGGCCTCCCGGCACCAGGCGGGTTTCCTTGCCCGAGAGCACAAAGGGCCGCAGGTCGATATGCCGGGGCGCGATGCCGTTTTCGACAAAGGTCGGGCAGGTGGACAGGCTCAGGGTCGGTTGGGCGATATACGCATGGGGGCGGGCCTTGATGCGTTGGCGGAAATCTTCGATCTCGGCCGCCGTGGCCGCTGGGCCGACCAGCATGCCGTAGCCGCCGGAGCCCTGGGTTTCCTTGACCACCAGTTCGGCCAGGTTGGCCAGCACGTGGGACAGTTCATCGGGCTTGCGGCACTGGAAGGTCGGCACGTTTTGCAGGATCGGCTCTTCATCCAGGTAAAACTTGATCATCGCCGGCACATAGGGATAGATCGATTTGTCGTCCGCCACGCCGGTGCCGATGGCATTGGCCAGCACCACATTGCCGGCGCAGTAGGCCGCGACCAGCCCTGGCACGCCGAGCATCGATTCGGGATTGAACGCCTGCGGGTCGAGGAACGCGTCGTCGATACGCCGGTAGATCACGTCCACCGCCTTGGGCCCGTCGGTGGTGCGCATGAACACCTTGAGGTCGTGCACGAACAGGTCGGCGCCTTCCACCAGCTCCACGCCCATTTCCCGGGCCAGGAACGCATGTTCGAAGAACGCGCTGTTGAAGCGCCCGGGCGTCAGCACCACCACGTTGGGGTTGTCCAGGCGGCTGGCGCTTTTCAGGGTCTTGAGCAGCAGGTTGGGGTAGTGGTCCACCGGCGCGATGCGCTGCTTGGCGAACACTTCGGGGAACAGGCGCATCATCATCTTGCGGTCTTCGAGCATATAGCTCACGCCGCTGGGGGTGCGCAGGTTGTCTTCGAGCACATAGTAGGTACCGTCGCCGTCGCGTACCAGGTCCACCCCCGAGATGTGGGAATAAATATCGCGGTGCAGGTCCAGGCCGACCATGGCCTTCTGGTAACCCTCGTTGCCCAGCACCTGGTCGGCCGGAATGATCCCGGCCTTGATGATGCGCTGGTCGTGGTAGATGTCGGCGAGGAACATGTTCAGCGCATTGACCCGCTGGATACAGCCGCGCTCGATCACGCTCCACTCACTGGCGGGGATGCTGCGGGGGATGATGTCGAAGGGGATCAGGCGCTCGGTGTCCTGCTCGTCGCCATAGAGGGTGAAGGTGATTCCCGCGCGATGGAACAGCAAATCGGCTTCGCGGCGACGCTGGGCCAGCAATTCCGGCGGCGTGTTGGCCAGCCAGCGGGAGAAGTCCTGATAGTGCGCACGGCACACGCCGTTTGCGTCATTCATTTCATCGAAGAAAGATCGAGCCATTCCAGTACCTTGTCAGTGCCGAGGGACGCATGGGGTGGCACTGCCGCTTTAAAAAACGCATTTTTTATGAGCCCGTGGCTGATGGTGCCACCGGGCCTGGTCCTTACTTTCTTATGGGGTCGGCTCTGGGTCGGGGGGTAACGAATGTTCCTGTATTCGGGCAGATGAATGGATAAAGCAATGCGTGTGCCGGAATGGGCATCCCGCGCTGATTTCCCATTGTGGTGAGCCCGCTCACCACAACAAGCTCGCTCGCCACAGAAAAAAGGCCGGCCATGACAAGGCTGCTCACCATAAGGGAGCGGCTTGCGCACCGCGATGGTGCAACAACAAACTTGAACTTCGCCACGGCCCGATTCTTCTAAGGGGTTTGAGCCCAGCAGGGAGCACGGATGTGCCCAGAATCATTTCACCCGACACCCCGGAAGCGAACCTGGCCGACCACAGCGAGCACAACGCCAAGATCTTCGGCTCGCCCAAGGACCGCCTGGACTTCTACCGTCGCGAAATCCAATACGAAACCACCATCCTCGCCAACCGCACCGATGCCTACCTGACGGCGCAGTCGTTCCTGGTGATTGCCTTTGTCTCCGGCATGGGCAACCTCAACCCGGAGTGGGGCAAGTTGTTCACCCTGGTGGTGCCGGTGTTCCTGACGCTGCTCGGCATACTCAGTTCCCTGAATGCCTGGCCGGGGATCCGCGCCGCGTACGAAATCATCGATCACTGGCACTACAAGCAGAGCGAACTGCTGCGCAGCGAGCCGGTGATGGGCATGGCCTACGATGAGTCGCCGCTGTTTTCCGAAATGGAGTCCTCCCATAAGGGCTATCGCAAGTCGCTGCTGTTCTCCATGCGTGCGCCGTGGCTGTTCATGGTGTTCTGGGTGTTGCTGGGGGCGTACGCGTTTTATATCCAGGTGGATAACCCGGGCTCTTAAGCAGTTGGAACTTCAGCGGCCGGCACGGGACCTTACCTTTACGCAGTTTGCGTTTTTCAAACGAGGTGAGCCATGAGCACAGACAAAGACCCCCAGACCAGCAACCGTAACGACCCGGCAATCGACGGCGGCGAACCGGCCCCAGGCACGGCGGCCGATGCACCGAAAGACCCGAAACCCGCCGCCGACCCCAAGGCCAAGGAAAACGACTACAGTCCAGACTTCAAGCCTGAGCGCGAGCCCAAGCCTGAAACCGATGCCGATATCGACACCCAGGGCGGTTAGAGGAGACGATCATGTCCAAAGAACTGGAAGAAGAACTCAACGATCCGGGCAATGAAGACCCGGGTTCCCTGATGGATGATGCAGAAGTACCGCTCAATGATCTGGATGACGCGGCGGATGTGGGCAATACCGAAAAGCCCGATTAATCCCGGCCCTGTAGCTGTCGAGCCCTGGCAAGGCAGCTGCGGGTATGAACAATGTCTCGGCCGTTGAAGCAAACGGTAACGACTGAAGCTGGAACACTCTCGTCAGCCAAGCACACACACCTCAGACAGCATCGCAGGAAGACAGCTGCGCGGCTGGGGAACATTTCCCTCACTCCCTACCGATCTTGGCCGATTATGACTTTTTCCACCGCTACCGCCGCCGCCCGCCCCATAAACACTGCGCCGATAAGTGCCAATTCTTGGGAGGATTCCGAGGACACCTTTGTCATTAAAAATGCCAGGGAAAAATTCAACGAGAGCCTGGTGAAGGACTTGAACAGCGGCAAAATGCCGCCTGACGTCAACAACCTCCTCGAGGCCGTGCTGTCGCCAGGCCAGGCAGGCCTGCCCAACGTGCAAGTCAGGACCTTCGCCGTGGATGGTGTTCAAGCCAAGGACATCATATTCATTCAACGGGTACCGCTTGTACCTGATGGGCCTGACATCGTGCTTTATGTTCCGGAGAAAGACGGCAGTTCATACCAGTCTTTCAATACTGTCGAAGACATGAACGCCTGGTTGCAAACACGCGCTGACGACCCCAGGCTACTCAAGGCATTTACCCGGCACTTTGCGCGGGACAGCGCTCCCGAAAAACAAGCCCATGTCGCCGATACACTGATTCGATTCAGAAACCATGACATCAATGCCGTCGTCGGGCCTTATGCCAACGAAGGTGACGATATATTTGTCCGACTGGACAAGGGGCCGTCCGCACCGCCCGCTGCGGTCAACGGTTTGACAAGGCTTAAGGAAGAACAGATATCCCCCGAAGGGCGGGTGCTTTATTCAGGACTGCGACCGGATGGTACAAAAGTACTCTTTGAATATGACGCCTACGGAAACCTTCAAGGTGGAGATAAAAAGGGCAATTTCTATTTTGTTAAAAACGGCTTGAACAGCCCCAGGCCGCTGGTGCCGATGACGGAAAGTGCATTCAAGCAAACGGTTCGGAACGAAGCGCTCGACAATATCGGTGCAAACGATACGCGGGGGCTCTACGAAGAACTGTTGAGGCACCTTGAACATCCCTCCGCCGGCATCGCCGATGCCCTGCAGGCGTTCGGGGTGAATAAGAACGCCGCCGATGCCACAGAGCGGTACCTGGACAATCCCTTCAGCGCGCTGCTGGTTGATTTGAATACCCGCAACCAGATCGGCAAGGTATTCGGCGTTGACAAGCAAACCATGGACTCGGCATTGAAAGGGGTCGGCGATTTGGCGCAACGGTTCGTTCCTGTTTATGGACAGGCGAGGAGCTTGGGATCGTTACTTGCCAAAGCGATCAGGAATGAGCCTCTCAGTGTTCAGGAGACACGGGACCTTGCTGATAACCTGGCGTTGAAACCCGACAGCCCGGCATTAAAGAACCTGCCTGCAGCGCAGACGCCTGGCAAGCCCTCCGTCGCCATGCCGGTGCAAATGAACGCCCATTAATCTGCCCCCCGCTGGATCTCACCGCTCCAATAACAAGCGCTCCAGTGCTGTCGCGGGTAATGGCCGACTGAACAGATAGCCCTGGATCTGATCACAACCGGCCTCTTTCAAAAACGCCAGTTGCGCCTGGGTTTCCACGCCCTCGGCCACCACCCGCAGGCTCAGGCTGTGGGCCAGCTCGATAATGGTGCGGGTGATCGCGGCGTCCTGGGGGTTACTGGTGACCTCGCGGATAAACGCAATATCGATCTTCAGCGTGTCGATGGGAAAGCGTCGCAGGTAGGCCAGGCTGGAATAACCGGTGCCGAAGTCGTCGATGGAGATCTTCACGCCCATGGCGCGCAGGCGTTGCAGGCTGGCGATGGTGTGCTGGGTATTCTCCATCAGCGAGCCTTCGGTCAGTTCCACTTCCAGCCAATGGGGTTCGACGCCGGTCTCAGTGAGAATGCGCGCGATATCGGCAATCAGGTCGCCCTCGATCAACTGATGGCCGGAGACGTTCACCGACACCTCGACGGCGCCAATCGCGCTGCGCTGCCACGTCGCAATCTGCTGGCATACGCTGCGGATCACCCAGCTTCCCACCTCCACGATCAAACCCAGGCTTTCCAGGACGGGCACGAACACCGCCGGCGATACCGCGCCGTAGCCTGGGCGCTCCCAACGCAGCAGTGCCTCCAGGGCGCAGATCTGCCCGTCGGCCAACGCGACTTTTGGCTGGTAGTGCAGGGTGAACTCATCGTGCTCCACGGCCTGGCGCAGGGCGGTTTCCAGGTCCTGGCGGGCCAGGTCGTGCACGTTCATGCGCGTGCTGTCACCGGCATGTTGGCGCAGTTGCTGTTCAAGCAACTGGCTATGGCGCTTGAGTTGATCGCCGTGGCTCTTGAGCCGCAGCAGGTTGCGCACCCGCAGCCACAGCTCGACCCGTTCCACCGGCTTGCTGATGAACTCTTCAGCACCGGTTTCCAGGCCACTGACCCGCGCACTCGACTCGCTGAGGGCCGACAGCATGATGATCGGAATGCTCGCCGTGGCTGCGTCGCCCTTGAGCTGGCTGGCCACTTCGTAGCCGTCCATGCCTGGCATCATGATGTCCAGCAGGATCAGGTCAGGTGGTTGCTTGGCCACCAGTTGCAAGGCTTCCTCGCCGCTGCCTGCACTCAGGGTCCGGTAGCCCTCGTGTTGCAACAGGGTTTCCAGCAGCTTGCGAACCTGGGGTTCGTCATCAACGATCAACAGCGTTGCGGGTTGGCTGGCCATGGAGAGGACTCATCTGAGGGGGGCGAGGGTTGTGTGTTGCAACAGCGTGTCGATCACCTGGTACAGCTCTTTGTAGCGCAGCGGCTTGCTGATGTAGGCATCGCAACCGGCCAGCCGGGTCTTTTCACGGTCTTCCTTCATGGCCATGGCGGTGAGGGCAATCACCGGGATATGGGCGGTGTGCGGGTCCTGCTTGAGCAGTGCGGTAGCGGCCAGGCCATCCATGCCAGGCAGCTGGATGTCCATCAGGATCAACGCCGGTTGGGCTTCGCGGGCCAGGGTCAGGCCGCTCTCGGCGTCGGCGGCCCACACCACCGTGTGGCCGGCGTTGACCAGCAGCAGCCGGGCCAGGCGCATATTGGCCTCGTTGTCTTCGACGATCAGGATATGGGCCATTCAGCCTCCGTGCCCCGGTGGAGTGGCAGCCACACCACAAAACGAGCGCCCAGGCCTTCACGGCTGGCCACCGCAACGCTGCCGCCATGCAGGTCGGTGAGTTGCTTGACCATCGCCAAGCCCAGGCCGGTGCCTTCGAATTTGCGCGCCAGGCTGCTGTCGATCTGGCTGAAGGCCTTGAACAGCTTGCCCATGTCGTCCTCGGCAATACCGATGCCGGTGTCGCTGACGCTCAATTCGAGGAACTGCTGGTGGACGCTGGGTTGCAGGACAAACCCGTGCATCGGCCAATCGCCGGGCACTCGCCCGACCTGTTCGCGGGCCACCTGGCGCACCGCCAGGGTCACGGAACTGCCGTGGGCGCTGAACTTCACCGCATTGGCCAGCAGGTTGTAGATGATCTGCTTGGTCTTGCGCAGGTCCAGGGCCAGTGTGCCGAAGTCGCCCTGGCTTTCGAGCTTCAACTGGATGCGTTGCAGGGCGGCTTTTTCGCGCACGATCAACAGGCTGTTGGCGAGCAACCCCGCCAGTTCCACGGACTCCAGCTCCAGGTCCATCATCCCGGCTTCGACCTTGGACAGGTCGAGAATGTCGTTGATCAGCGACAACAGGTGCTGGCCGCTGGTAAAGATGTCGCCGATGTATTCGCGCTGGGTCTCACTCATGTCGCCCACCAGGCCGTCCTTCAACGCCTCGGAAAAACCGATCACCGCATTCAGCGGTGTGCGCAATTCGTGGGACATGGTGGCGAGGAATTCGGATTTCATATGGCTGGCATGTTCCAGCTCCAGGTTCTTTTCCTCCAGCGCGCGCTCAAAGCCTTTGCGCTCGGCTTCTTCGTGTTTGCGTGCGGTGTTGTCGGTACCGATCAACAGGTAACCGATGATGGTGTCATGACGGTTACGTAGCGCCGTCACCGAGACCATGGCCGACAGGCGGCTGCCGTCCTTGCGGATATAGGTCAGCTCGTAAATATCCTCGATGCCACGGGAGGCCTTGAACACCAGGGCTTCGAAACCCGGCGTGATCGGCGTGTCCAGCTCCAGGCTGAGGGCGGCGGCGCGGGTGATCAGTTCGGCGGGGTCGGAGATATCGGCGGGGGTGATGCGGTTGAGGACATCCTCGGCGGCATAGCCGAGCATGCGTTCTGCGCCGACATTGAAGATCTGGATCACGCCTTTTTCATCGGTGGCGATGCTGGAGAAGTAGGCGCTGTTGAAGATTGCGTCTTGCAGGGCACCGGTTTTCAGCAGGGTCTTCTGGCGTTTGAATTCGACGATTTTTTCGGCCCGCGATTGGGCTTCAAGCGGTGGTCCAGTGACGGGTTTGTCCATGGCGGTGTTTTCCAGGCAGATCGGCCCGGCCGTGTCGATGACAGGGCCGCAGAGCATGCTCACAGAAAATCGCGTGGACGCGATGAGGAGGAGATGAGATCCCCGGACAATAGCAGATACCGCCCGCACTACGGTATGGATACACTCAAACGGGTGTACGCCGACACAGGGCGGCGGGCCGCCCTGTTACCGTGCGGCGCGGTTTAGAGCATCACGCTGCTGATGACCTGGGTGCTGTCATCCGGGTTGATGACGCTGTGGAATCCCAAGGCCTGGTTCAACTCGCGCAACGGCGCATTGGTTGCCGCGTCGACCGTGTACATGCGTTTAAAGCCATTGGCGCGTGCCGCCGTCATCAGGTGCAGCATCAAAAGGCGCCCCAGGCCCAGGTGTTGCCAGGCATCGGCCACGGTGACCGCGCATTCGCATTCATCCGCGTTGGCTGCGGCATAGCGGGCCACGCCGATCTCGATCAGTTGGCCGTTGTCGTGCACCAAGGCGATAAAGGCCATGCGTTGCTGGTTATCGACATCCATCAATTGGTCCATCAGGGTCTTGCCGGGCTCGTTGATTTCCCCCAGGAAGCGCGCGTGCCGCGATTCACGGGACAGGCCCTTGATGAAGTTGTATTCCCGTTCACGGTCGTCGGCGCCGAGGGGGCGCACCAGTACATGGCGGCCATCGTCGAGCTGATCGATCCAGTGCGGTTTCGGCAGTGCTGCGTAGGCGGGGGCGGCCTGCTGGTTACGTGCTTCGAGGGTAGGCATGGTGTGGGCTCCTGGCGGTCAGCATCGGGCAACAGTGCCTTGCTCGATCATGCCCCCGGGGGCTGGGGCGCCATTGATCTGCATCAAGACGCCTGGCCGCCGGGCAGGGCAGGCGACGTTCGGTCATGCGCATCGGCAAAGGGTTGACCATGATCAACGTTCGGCGCGCCGTCGCGGCGCAGTCTGGTCCCACCCCACATGCCCAGCAGGAGGTCACACCATGGCAACCATGAGAGCCGCTGTCTTCGTTGAGAAAAACCGCATCGTCCTCGAGGATAAACCGATCCCCGAGGTCGGCCCGCTCGACGCCCTGGTGCGGATCACCACCACGACCATCTGCGGCACCGACGTGCATATCCTGCGCGGTGAGTACCCGGTGGCCAAAGGGCTGACGGTGGGCCATGAGCCGGTGGGCATCATCGAGCGGCTGGGCTCCCAGGTGCGCGGTTTCGTCGAAGGGCAACGGGTGATCGCCGGCGCAATCACGCCCAGCGGGCAGAGCTATGCGTGCCTGTGCGGCTGCGGTGCCCAGGACGGCCCCGACACCCGCCATGGTTTCCGTGCCGCCGGCGGCTGGAAATTCGGCAACACCCTCGACGGCTGCCAGGCCGAATACGTGCTGGTGCCCGATGCGCTGGCCAACCTGTGCCCGATCCCCGATGGCCTGAGTGACGAGCAGGTGCTGATGTGCCCGGACATCATGTCCACCGGCTTTTCCGGTGCCGAGCGTGGTGAGGTCAACATTGGCGACACGGTGGCGGTGTTTGCCCTCGGGCCGATCGGCTTGTGCGCGGTGGCGGGGGCACGGCTCAAAGGTGCGTCGATGATCATTGGGGTCGACGGCGTCAGCGAACGCATGGGCGTCGCCCGTGGCCTGGGCGCGACCCATATTGTCGACTTCAAGCAAGGCAACGTGGTCGAGCAGATCATGGCCCTGACCGACGGGCGTGGCGTGGATGTGGCCATCGAGGCGTTGGGCACCCAAGGCACCTTCGAATCGGCCTTGCGCGTGTTGCGTCCCGGTGGCCGCTTGTCCAGCCTTGGGGTGTACTCCAGCGACCTGCGCATCCCCTATGACGCGTTTGGCGCAGGCCTGGGGGATTACAGCATCGTCTCGACCCTGTGCCCCGGCGGCAAGGAACGCATGCGTCGCTTGATGGCGGTGGTCGCCAGCGGCGGGGTGGACCTGTCGCCGCTGGTGACCCACCGCTTCAAGCTCGACGACATCGAGGCGGCCTATGAACTGTTCGCCCATCAGCGCGATGGGGTGATGAAAGTCGCGATTACGCCCTGATACCCGCTGGGCCGATCACTGCGCAATCTCCAGGCTCGCCCGCAGGCCGCCGGCCGCCAGGTTGTCCAGGCGTACCTGGCCGCCCAGGCGTTGGGCGATGGTTTGCACGATGGTCAGGCCCAGGCCGGCGCCCTGGGCATTGCCACGGCTGTAGAACCGCTCGAACAGCCGCTCACGCTGGCTTTCGTCGATGCCAGGCCCCTGATCCTCGACGCTCAGGACCCATCCCCTGGCTGTTTTGCACAACCCCACGGTAATCACCCCGTGCTCCGGGGAGAAGTTCGCCGCGTTGGTCACCAGATTGGTCAGGGCGATGTTGATTGCGCCGGCATCGGTTGTTACGCGGTACTGGGCATCGTCGACATCGAACACCAGCTCGAGGCCTTTGCTCAGCAGCCAGGGTGTCAGCTGAATCAGCGTTTCACGCACCGTTGTCGCCAGGTCGATAGCTTGCACGGCTGGCAGCCCGGCGCTGGGTTCCAGGCGTGCCATGGTCAGCAATTGGTTGACCAGGCGGCTGGTGCGGTCGACACCGCTGATCAGGAAGGCCAGGGACTCGCGCCGTTCGGTTTCAGTGCCGGCTTCCAGCAGGTTTTGCGCGTGCACCCGCAATACCGCCAGGGGCGTGCGCATTTCGTGGGCGGCATCGGCGATAAAGCGCCGCTCGCGGCCGAGCATGTCCTGGATCTGCGCGAGCATGCGGTTCAACGACGCCTGCATCGGCTCCAACTCCATGGGCAGGGGCGTCAGTTGCATCGGCTCCAGTGAGCCGGAATGCCGCGCGCGCAAGGTGGCGGCCATATCGGCCAGCGGCTTGAGGCCCCAGCCGATGGCCAGCCAGACCATGGCGGCGAGGATCAGGCTGCCCAGCACGTTGGGCCACAGGGTATGCCGCACGATGCGCTGGACCAGGTCGGAGCGCACGTCATCACGCTCGCCGACCCAGATACGCAGGCCGTTGTCCTTGTCCTTGAGCACGAAGCCGCGCCATTGGCGGCCATTAAGGTCGTCGATATTGCTGTACCCCGGCTGTGCGGGGGGCGTGGCGAATGACGGGGCGCTGGTGGTAAACACCAGCAGTTCGCCCTGTGGGCTCCACACCTGGAAGGCGATTTTGCTTTCATAGGGGTGCCCGTCCACCTTGGGCATGGCGTTGCCCAAGGCTTTGTTGAAGGCGCGATACAGGTCGGCCTGGTCCTGGCTGGCCAGCGGCATGCTCATGACACCCTGGAGCAGGCGGGCGTTCTGCGCCAACTGCGCGTCGTAGACTTCGGCGATTTCGTGATTGCTGTCATGCAGGTTGAGCACGCTGATTACCAGCAGCCCGGTGAGCAGCAGGCCGATAATGAGGCTCAGGGTTCGCCGCCGAATCGAGGTCATTGGCGCTCCTCCACCAGGTAGCCCACGCCGCGCACGGTGCGGATCAGTTCACTGGAGAACTTCTTGCGCAGGTGATGGATATGCACCTCCAGGGTGTTGCTTTCGGCTTCTTCGTTCCAGCCGTAGAGCAACTGCATCAACTGGTCGCGGGTCATCACGCGGCCCGGCGGCGACAGCAGCTCGTGCAGCAGTTGATATTCCTTGGGGGTAAGCAGTACCGGTGCGCCGTGGTAACTGACCTGCTGGGTGCTCGGGTCCAGGCAGATGCCTGCGTGTTCGATCAATACCCGTGCCCGGCCGGCGCTGCGGCGCAGCAGTGCACGCAGGCGTGCCTTGAGTTCGGCCAGGTCGAAGGGCTTGATCAGGTAATCGTCGGCGCCGGCGTCCAGCCCGGCGATGCGGTCTTCGGTGGCATCCCGTGCGGTGAGGATCAGCACCGGCAGGTTGGAGCCGCTGTCACGCAGGCGCCGCAGCACCTCCAAACCGTCCATGCGTGGCAGGCCGAGGTCAAGCACTGCCGCATCGAAGGTTTCGCTGAGCAGCGCATGCAAGGCGCTGCTGCCATCCTGCAGCCAATCGACGGTGTAGCCCTCACGCACCAGCGCCTGGTGAATGCCTTCGCCCAATGCCACGTCATCCTCGATCAGTAAAAGGCGCACGCAGACTCCTTGTCATTTGAGTTTTTGGTTGATGTCAGCCAGCACGCCTTCGATCTCTTTGCGCCGCCCGGCATCGGCGGTTTCGCGACCGGGCCGGGGCGCGGCCAGCAGGGCTTTTTGCAAGGCTTCACGGGCTTCGCCATAGCGTTTTTGCCGGTACAGGTGGTCACCCCAGAAGTACAGACTATCAATGCCTGCCGGGTTCAGTTGCAAGGCTTGTTTGAGCAGCGCTTCGGCCTTGTCCGCATCACCGAAGCCGATCGGCCAGCCGGGCACCCGGTCGTACAGGGCGGCCAGGCTGGTATAGGCCGAGCCTTGCAGGGCCTGGGGATCCAGGGCGAGAGCTTTTTCCAGGTCGACCTTGGCCGCCTTGACCTTGCTTAACGCGCCAAGCCCGCCCTGGGCACCCGCCCAACTGCTGGTGACGATGCCTGACCAGATCCACGCCTCGGCGGCTTGGGGGCGGTCGTGGGTGAAGGCCGTAGCCTGGGTGGCGAGTTGTTCAAAAGCCTGGGTCCGTTGTTCCTCGGGCAGGTTGTATTGGATGTGCGCCCAGCGCGTCTGGATCTCGTTGAGGCGTTGTTGGTCGACGGCGTCCATCGCCCAGGTGAAGGGGCTCAGGGCGGTGAGCAGCAGCGCGGTAAAGAGTTGTTTCATGGCTTCGGGTCCTTATTCTCAGGTGTGTCGCTCAGGCGGCGTACCAGCGGCAGCTGTTTACGCAAACCCCGGTCGACCAGGTTCGGCAGCAGGCTGTTGAGGCGCACAAAAAAACGCTCCGGCCAGCCCAGGTACAGATCGCGACGCTGGTTGGCTATGGCCTGGATCACGGCCGATGCCACGGTGTGCGGGTCATCGACGTTGGATTTGAGCGCATCGTTCAAAGCCTGCGCCGCCGGGCTGTTCATCGCGGTGCGGGTCGCGCGCGGTGCTACGTACAGCACGCCGACGCGGGTGTCGGCCAGTTCCCGGCGCAACGCTTCGGAAAACCCGCGCAAGGCAAACTTGCTGGCGCAGTAGGTGGCGTAGCCGGGGTAGCCGATGGAGCCATAGGTGGAACCGACATTCACCACCATGGCGCTCGGTGCCTGCTTGAGCAGCGGAAGCAGCAGCTTGGTCAGGCAGATCGGCGCGGTGATGTTCAGCGCCAGCATGCCGTTGATGTCGCTGTCTTCAAGTTGCTCAAGCATGGCGAAGTGATTGATGCCGGCGGCGTTGATCAGCAGGTTGATGCCGCCGATGGCTTCGGCGGCGGCCAGCACCTTACGGCGGTCGGCGAGGAAGGTCAGGTCGGCACCGACCCAGCAGAGTTGCTCCGGGTAGCGCTCAAGCAACCCCTCCAGTGGTGCACGGTGACGGGCCACGGCCAGCACCTGCGCACCACTGGCACACAGGGCGGTGGCAATCGCCAGGCCGATGCCACCGCTGGCGCCGGTCAGCACCACGCGCGTTTCAGACAGGCGCATGGGGCGCCTCCCCGAGACGCGGCAGGCTGCGGAACATGTCGGTGTAGAGCGCATACACCACCTTGGAGGCGCGTATCACCGCGGCCTGGTCGTCGGGGTCGTCCAGGCTGTTCATCAAGCGGCGATAGGTTTCCATGTGGCCGATATCCAGGGATCCGTGGGAACTCAGGTAGCTGAACGCCGTTGCCGGCAGTTGCAAGCGCTCACGGATGCTGCCGGCCGCGTGGGTGGCCAGGGCGATGCTGGTGCCTTCGAGCACATTGACCATGCCGAACAGGCCGACCGGGTTGTCACGGGCGATCAGGTCGTAGAGGTAACTGACCATCAACTCGATGGGCAAACCGGGGCGCCCGTCACGTACCGCGTCGTCATCACCGCCGCAGGCGGCAATGTCATCGAGCACCCACTGCTCGTGGCCGTATTCATCCTCGATGTACTCGCAGACAGCCTTGCGCAGCCATTCCAGGCGCGAAGGCAGGCGCGCACCGCAGGCCATCATCAACGGCACGGTATGCCGCACGTGGTAGTAGGCCTGGGCCAGGAACGCGCGATAGCTGTCGAGGCTGACCTTGCCCTCCAGGGCGTCGCGGATGATCGGCAGGTTGAACAGCGCATGGCGCTCCTGCTGGGTGGCTTCTTGCAGCGTGTCGAAAAAATTCACGATGAGGCTTCCTCGTTGAATGCCGGGGCAAATTGGGCTTGATAACGGGCGACGATGGCGTCGCGCCGTGGCCGGCCATTGGCGGTGAGCAAGCCATTGGCGGCGGTGAAGGGGTGCGTCAGGCGCGTCCAGCGATGCACCTGGGCGTAGTCCGGCAGGCCGCTGTTGGCCTCGGCCACGGCGGCGGCCAGTTGCGCGTCGCTGCAGTCGGCGCGATGGGGCCAGAGCAGGGCGTGGTTCTGCGGCAGGGCTTCGCCATACACGAACGCCTGGGCGATCACACCGCCCTGGGTCAGCTCGGCCTCGACCCAATCCGGGTTGACGTTGCGCCCGTAACTGGTAACGAACTGATGTTTCTTGCGGCCCTTGAGGTAGAGAAAACCGTCCTCGTCAAAGGCGCCGAGGTCGCCGCTGGGCCACCATTGCTCGGGTTGGTCTGTCTGGCCCAGGTAGCCGAGCAACGTCGAGCCCTTGATCAGCACTTCATCGTCTTCGGCCAGGCGGATTTCCACGTGGGGCAGTGGCCGGCCGACACTACCAGGACGGTGTGCCTCGGGACGATTGAGGCTCACCACGGAGGCGCATTCCGACAGCCCATAACCTTCGTATACCGGTACGCCCAGTTGCTGCGCGCGCTGCAGCAAGGCCTTGGAGACGCGCGCACCGCCGACGGCGGCAAAGCGCAGGCCCTGTGGGCTGAAGGCCTTTTGCTCGGCAGCAATCACCAGCATCAACAGCAATTGCGGCACCAGGATCAGGCTGTGGGGCTGACGCGTTGCCAGGCAGCCAAGCAATTGTGCGGCGTCCACCGCGCTGGCGCCCTGGATGCCCAGGCTCTTCTGGCTGGGCAAGCTGAGGGTGGCGCCGGCGTAGAGCGCGGCGTAGCAACCGAGGTTTTCCAGCAAAATCGCGATGGGCAACAGCGCCAGGTGGTGGCGTGGGTCGCTGCCGTGGCTGGCCTGGTACAGCTCGCGGGCCACCCGCAGCAGGCTGTCGGCGCCCAGGCACACGCCCTTGGGCGCGCCGGTGGTGCCGGAGGTGAACGTTACCTTGGCGGTACCCACGGGTATCGAAGGGCGGCCTTCAAAGGCGCGGCACCAGAATTCGCCGCACGGTTGATAGCCGTTGGCGCGCAATTCAGCCGCCAGATGCGGCTCGGCGATCACCCGTTCGGCGTGGCTTTGTTCCAGGCAATGGGCGCGCTGGGCCGGGCTGAAGAACGGCGGCAAGGTCAGGCAGGTCAGGCCTTCGAACAGCACTGCCAGGTCCCACAGCATGGCCTCGACGCCATTGTCCAGGGCCAGGGCGACCACCTTGACGCCTTCGTCGCGCAGGCGCTCCTGCCGATACGCCACTTCGGCGAACATCTGGGCATAATCCATTTTCAAGCTGTCGCCCCACAGGGCGATGGCGCCATCGTTGCGTTCGGCATGGCCACGCAGTACGGCGTGGAAGCGGCGGGTTTCAGGCGACATGGCTGGCGTCCTCGAGGGTGGTTGGCAACCCCAGGCGTGAGAACAGGCCCATGTTGCGCAAATGGATGAACCCGGCGCGGATATTGCCGACATGCACCCACGGTTGGCTTTCGTAGTAACTGCCCCAGTGATGGCGCTCATCGCCCAGGCGCTGCGGGTCGGCCGCGCACAGGGTGACGGGCTTCAAGCCCAGGCGATGGAAGCTGTTGACCAGACCGATATTGCCGGTGAACGCCACCCACTCCAGGCCGCCCATGGCCAGCAGCCAGGTAATGGCGATGATGCTCAGGCGCGCACTGCCGGTGTCGCTGGCCGCGAGGTTGCCGACTTCGGCGATGGCGCCGCGCTCCACGGGGTGTTCGGCGGCGGCACTGATCAGCGGGTCGATCGGATGGTCCAGGTAACGCTCCAGGAACAACGGCTCGGCGCTTGCCAGGCGCACACCGGCAACGGCACACAGCTCGCCGTCGGCCTGGCTGACGCCAAACAACTGCGGCATGAAGTGGCGGATATCGGCGCCGTGGGCAAGGCGAAAACGTTGTTGGATAAACGCTTCGAAGGCAGGCCGCTGCGGGTCTTGGGGCAGGGCGCGGGACAGGCGCAGCGGTGCACTGTCGGCATGGCCGAACAGCACCGGCAAGGAAATGTTCCAATCGATATCGGGCATTGGCAGTACGCCTCCCCAGTGAAGTTGGGAGGAGTATCGGAGGCATTTCTTAACGAAGTCTGAAGGTGGCAAAAGGATATTTTTCCCGATCTTCAGACTGCCTTAAGACTTCGCGGACAGGGTGGCGCGGTCTTTCCACGGCCGCTTGCGGCCACCATCTGCACAAGGCCCCATCCATGACTGAACATCTGCTGACACAGCGCTACACGAAGCTGTCGATGACCCTGCACTGGCTGATGCTGGCGCTGTTTGTCGGCGTGTACGCCTGCATTGAAATCAAAGGCCTGCTGCCTCGCGGCCATGCATTGAAGGGCGTGTTGCTCGGCGGTCACGGGCTGTTCGGCATCGGGATTTTCCTGCTGGTCTGGCTGCGCCTGCTGGGACGCCTGGCGCCGCGCCCGGCGATCCTGCCGCGTCCACCGGCCTGGCAGACTGCCGTGGCGCACCTGATGCACCTGGCACTGTATGGCTTGATGATCGTGACACCGCTGCTGGCCTGGCTGATGCTCAACGCCGCAGGCAAGCCCGTGCCGTATTTCGAGTTCGCCTTGCCATCGCTGCTGGCGGTGGACCCCGACCTGGCCAAGCAACTCAAGCACTGGCATGAGTGGCTGGGCAGCGCCGGCTATTGGTTGATCGGCCTGCATGCTGCCGCGGGGCTGTTCCACCATTACTGGGTGCGTGACAACACCCTGGTGCGCATGCTGCCAAAACGTTAGAAATGCCAAAATTGCACTTTATGCGCTTGATGAAACGTTTCTTCTAGCGACAAACGGCCTGCGCAAGCGCTTGCGTAAGTAAATGTATCTGATTAGAGTCGGTGGCAATCGGCTCTGATCAAAGGGGGCTGAACGACAAAAATAATAAAACCAGGAGCTCATTGATGAGCCTTGAACCCTTGCTCGAGATGCAGGGCATCAGCAAAACCTTCAACGGTTTGCGTGTGCTCAAGAATGTCGGCCTGAAGGTCTACCCCGGCGAAATCCACGCCTTGATGGGGGAGAACGGCGCCGGCAAATCGACCCTGATGAAAATCCTCTCCGGCGCTTACCAGGCCGATCCCGGCGGTGAAATCCGCATGGCCGGCCAGGCCGTCGCCACCTTTACCCCCGCCACCGCCAAAGCCCTCGGCATCGCCGTGATCTACCAGGAATTGAGCCTGTGCCCGAACCTGAGCGTGGCCGAGAACATCTACCTGGGCCGCGAACTGCGCCGTGGCTGGACCATCGACCGCAGGGGCATGCAAGCCGGTTGCGTCGAAGTGCTGCAACGCCTGGGCGCCGAATTCACCCCGGCCACTAAGGTCAGCAGCCTGTCGATTGCCGAGCGTCAGCTGGTGGAAATTGCCCGGGCCTTGCACGCCCATGCCAGGATCCTGGTGATGGACGAACCGACCACGCCGCTGTCGTCCCGCGAGACCGACCGCCTGTTTGCGCTGATCAAGCAACTGCGCAGCCAGGGCCTGGCGATCATCTACATCAGTCATCGCATGGCCGAGATCTATGAACTGTCGGACCGTGTCTCGGTGCTGCGCGACGGCCAATACATCGGCGAGCTGAGTCGCGACGCGCTGTCGGCCGAAGTCCTCGTGAAAATGATGGTCGGCCGCGATCTGTCCGGTTTCTACAAGAAGGAACATGCCGCCTACGACCCCGGTGCGGTGGTAATGCGCGTGCGTGACATGGCCGATGGCAAGCGCGTGCGCAACTGCAGCTTCGACCTGCATGCCGGTGAAGTGCTGGGTATCGCCGGGCTGGTCGGGGCAGGGCGCACCGAGCTGGCGCGGTTGATCTTCGCCGCCGATCCGCGCACCAGCGGCACCCTGGAAGTGGTGGGCAAGACCGTGACCCAACTGCGCAACCCGGCGGATGCGATTCGTGCCGGCGTGGTGTACCTCACCGAAGACCGCAAGGCCCAGGGCCTGTTCCTAGACATGAGCGTGGCCGACAACATCAACGTCTGCGCCTGTGTGCCGGATGCCCGCGCCGGTGGCGTGCTCGACCGTGGCCATGGTTTGAAACGTGCCAATGATGCAATCAAGTCACTGTCGATTCGCGTGGCGTCGGGCAAGGTCAATGTCGGCGCGTTGTCCGGCGGCAACCAGCAAAAGGTCTTGCTGGCGCGGCTGCTGGAGGTCAAGCCCCACGTGCTGATCCTCGACGAACCCACACGCGGCGTGGACATCGGCTCCAAGTCCGAGATCTACCGCATCATCAATCAACTGGCGCAGGCCGGCGTGGGCATCGTGGTGATCTCCAGCGAGCTGCCGGAAATCATCGGCACCTGCGACCGGGTGCTGATCATGCGCGAAGGCCAGTTGGTGGCCGAAGTCGGCGGGGCCTCCGGCCACGTCATCTCCCAGGAACGTATTATTGACCTCGCCACCGGTGGCGATCAGGTGGTTGCCCATGGCTGATTCGATGATTGCAACAACAGGCAAGGCCGAACGTGCCCGCGAACTGATGCGCACCGTCGGCATGTTGCCGGTGCTGATTTTGCTGCTGGTGGGCTTCGCCCTGGCCAGCGAGAACTTCCTGACCATGCAGAACCTGTCGATCATCACCCAGCAGGCCTCGGTCAACGTGGTGCTGGCGGCGGGCATGACCTTTGTGATCCTAACCGCGGGGATCGACCTGTCGGTGGGGGCGATCCTGGCGGCGTCGGCCGTGGTGGCGTTGCAGGCGTCGATGTCGCCGCAGTTCGGCATGTTCGGGATTGCCGCCGGTATCGGCTTCGGCCTGCTGCTGGGCCTGGTCAACGGCGGGTTGATTGCCTTTATGCGCCTGCCGCCGTTTATCGTCACCCTTGGCGCACTCACCGCCATGCGCGGCCTGGCGCGTCTGCTGGCCGATGACAAGACCGTGTTCAACCCCGACCTGCCGTTTGCCTTTATCGGCAACGACTCGATCCTTGGCGTGCCCTGGCTGGTGGTGATCGCCGTGGCGGTGGTGGCGCTGTCGTGGTTCATCCTGCGCCGCACGGTGATGGGCGTGCAGATCTATTCGGTAGGCGGCAACCCCGAAGCGGCGCGACTCTCCGGGATCAAGGTGTGGAAGGTGCTGCTGTTCGTCTACGCCATGTCCGGCGCGTTGGCCGGGCTGGGTGCGGTGATGAGCGCCTCGCGCCTGTTCGCCGCCAATGGCCTGCAACTGGGGCAATCCTACGAGCTGGATGCGATTGCCGCGGTGATCCTCGGCGGTACCAGTTTTACCGGTGGCGTCGGCACCATCGGCGGCACGCTGATCGGCGCGCTAATCATCGCGGTACTCACCAACGGCCTGGTGCTGCTGGGGGTGTCGGACATCTGGCAGTACATCATCAAGGGCATCGTGATCATCGGCGCGGTCGCGCTGGATCGCTATCGCCAGTCCGGTGCGCGGACCTGATTTCACTCCCATAACAATCACAAGAGAGACCCGCATGAACCTTAAACGCATGTTTCCCGTCATTGCCTTGGCTGCCCTGATGTCCCAAGCCGCAGAGGCCCGTGAACTCAAGGCCCTGGGCATCAGCATGGGCTCGCTCGGCAACCCGTATTTCGTGACCCTGGCCGATGGCGCCACGGCCCGGGCCAAGGAGCTGAACCCCAACGTCAAGGTCACCTCGGTGTCCGCCGACTATGACCTGAGCAAGCAATTTTCGCAGATCGACAACTTTATCTCGTCCAAGGTCGACCTGATCCTGATCAACGCCGTCGACCCTTCGGCCATGGCCTCGGCGATCAAGAAAGCCCGCGATGCCGGCATCGTCGTGGTGGCGGTGGATGTGGACGCCAAGGGCGTGAATGCCACCGTGCAGACCGACAACGTCGAAGCCGGCAAGCTGGCCTGCCAATACCTGGTGGACAAGCTTGCCGGCAAGGGCAACGTGATTATCCAGAATGGCCCGCAAGTCACCGCCGTGACCGACCGCGTCAAAGGCTGTAAAGCCGCATTGGCCGGCGCGCCGGAGATCAAGGTGCTGTCCGACGACCAGGACGGCAAAGGCTCCCGCGAAGGCGGCCTGAACGTGATGCAGGGCTACCTCACGCGCTTCCCGAAAATCGACGGCCTGTTTGCGATCAACGACCCCCAGGCCATCGGCAGCGACCTGGCGGCCAAGCAGCTCAAGCGCAGCGGCATCATCATCACCTCGGTGGACGGCGCGCCGGATATCGAGAACGCGCTGAAGACCGATACCCAGATCCAGGCGTCAGCCAGCCAGGACCCGTGGGCCATGGCGCAGACGGCGGTGAATGTCGGCAATGACCTGCTCAACGACAAGGCCCCGGCCGAAGCGGTGACCCTGCTCACGCCAAAACTGATCACCCGCGACAACGTCGGTACGTACAGCGGCTGGTCGAGTAAACACTGATAGCGTGAGAGGGACAGCGTCGTGGTGACCATGGATGACGTGGCAAGCAGGGCGGGGGTGTCGACGTCGACCGTGTCACACGTGTTGAACGGCACCCGCAAGGTCAGCCCGGCCACGGTGCTGGCGGTGCAGCGGGCGATCCAGGCGCTGGGGTATATCCCCAACACCCTGGCGCGCTCGCTGGCGCGGTCGAGTACCAACACGATCGGCGTGGCGATCTCGGCGCTGTCCAACCATTACTTCAGCGAGACGGTGCACGCGATTGAAACCGAGTGCGCCAAGCACGGCTACATGATGCTGTTTGTCGACACCCACGACGACCCGGAGCAGGAGCTGCGGGTCGTCATGGCGCTGCATCATCGGCGGGTCGACGGTATCGTGCTGGCGCCGTCGAACGGCTCGATGGCCCTGGAATACCTGCGCGCCAACGAGATTCCGGCGGTGCTGGTGGACCGCATGATGAGCGAGCAGTTTGACCAGGTCGGGGTGGAGAATGCCCAGGCCACCCAGGCCCTGATTGAGCACCTGATCGGTCACGGGCACCGCCGCATCGGCTTTATCGCCGGGCGCACGGGTTTCAGTACTACGGATGAGCGGGTAGCGGGTTACCGCGCGGCGTTGCACGCGGCGGGGCTGGCCTTCGATCCGCAGCTGCTGGTCAACGGTGGCTCCAACACCGAACCGGCGCGCCAAGCCACGGCGCAGTTGCTGGGCCTGGCTTCGCCACCCACGGCGATCATGGCCGGCAATAACCTGATGACCCTCGGCGCGATGCACGCTCTGCGTGACGCGCAGCTTGAAGTGCCGAGACAAATGGCCCTTGTGGGGTTTGATGGTTTTGACTGGGCGGATTTTTTCGTGCCGCGCCTGAGCCTGATCGCACAGCCGGTCAAGGCCCTTGGCGCCCGCGCGGTCGACCTGTTGCTGCAACGTATGGCGTCGCCTGACGCACCGCCCCAGAGCGTGCGCCTGGCGCCGACCCTGCAGTTACGTAACTCCTGTGGCTGTCCTTGATGGGAATAACACACGCATGAACAGTCCTGTTTCCCTGGGCATTGACCTGGGCACATCGGAACTCAAAGCCATCCTCATGGACGCCACGGGCGCGGTGCTGGCCCATGCCGGCGTGCGCTTGAGCGTGTCGCGCCGGCACAGCGGCTGGTCTGAACAGGCGCCGGAAGACTGGTGGCAAGCCTGCTTGCAGGCGTTGGCGCAACTGCGCGGACACGAGGCGTTTACCCGCGTGGCCTGTATCGGCCTGTCGGGGCAGATGCACGGCGCGGTGTTGCTGGGGGCGGACAACCGCGTGTTGTACCCGGCGATCCTGTGGGACGACTCCCGTGCCGTGGCCGAGGCCGAACAACTGGGTCCCGGCTTCGCCGACGTCACCGGCAGCCTGCCCATGGCCGGGCTGACCGCGCCGAAACTGCTGTGGCTGCAACGGCATGAGCCCGAGGTGTTCCAGGCGATTGACTGCGTGCTGTCACCCAAGGATTACCTGCGCTTGCGTTTGAGTGGCGAGCGCATCAGCGAGATGTCCGACGCGGCGGGTACGTTGTGGCTGGATGTGGCGCGGCGGGCATGGTTTACCCCTATGGTTCGCGCTACAGGCCTTACGCCAGGGCAATTGCCCAGGCTGGTGGAGGGTGGTGCGGCGAGCGCGTTGTTGACGGCCATGGGACTGGGCCTGTCAGTTGACGTGGTGATTGCCGGCGGTGGCGGTGACAACCCTGTGGCGGCAGTCGGCATCGGCGCGGTCAATGCCGGTGATGGCTTCATTACCCTTGGCACCAGCGCGGCCATTGTTGCGATCACCGATCACGCTGCAGGCAACCCGGCCAGTGCAGTGCACAGCTTCTGCCACGCGCTGCCCAACCGCTGGTACACCATGGGCGCCATGCTCGCCGGCGCCAGTTGCCTGCGCTGGGTTACTCGGCTGACGGGTATGACGGATGAACAGACGTTACTGGAGCAGGTGCGGGCGCAATTGCCGATTGAGCAGCACGTGCCTTTGGAGACGCCGTTGTTCCTGCCGTACCTGGCCGGCGAACGCACACCCCACAACGATCCTTTGCTGCGCGGCGGCTTTATGAACCTGGGCCACGATTGCACGCCGGGGATGCTCGGTTACGCGGTGATGGAAGGGGTGGGTTTCGGTTTGCTCGATGCGTTGCGCGCGGTGCAATCGACCGGCGCCGACGTTACCGCTTTGGCCCTGGTGGGCGGTGGTGCGCGCAGTGAGTACTGGGCGCAGCTGCTGGCGAATATCCTGCAGCGGGAAATCTTCACCTTGCAGGGCAGTGAATTGAGCGCGTGTATTGGCGCGGCAAAGCTGGGGTTTGTGGCGATGGGGCAGGGGGCTGAGTTACTCGCGGCAGGGATGCCGGTTAAAGCCCGGTACACACCTGACCTGATGCAGCAGCCGGTGTTGGCGGCGCGTTATCGCAAGTTTCAAAGTTTGCTGCCCGCCGCCAAGGCCCTTCACGACTAGGCTCCCGTTGTGGGTGGGGCTGTTGTGGTGAGCAGACCTGTTGTGGTGAGTGAGCTTGTTGTGGTGAACGGGCCTGTTGTGGTGAGCGGGCTTGCCCCGCGCTGGGCTGCGAAGCAGCCCCAATAAAGGCACCGCGTTTATCCAGGCATGGTGAGTGGTCAGGTTTAGGGGCCGCTTCGCGCCCCAGCGCGGGGCAAGCCCGCTCACCACACCCGGCCCACTCTCCACAAGAATCGGTGTGTTGTTGTTCAGTCGTTGGTCAGCGGCGGCAAACGTCGCTTTACCGGGGTTTTCTTGACGATGGCGGTGTTGGTTTCGGCGTAGGCATTGATCCGATCCAGCAGGCTGTCGAGATGGTCCATGGTGCGCACATGCAGGCGTGCGATGAAGCAGTCTTCGCCGGTGACCTTGTCGCATTCGGTGAATTCGGGTATCGCCTGGATCTGCCGCTCCACCTCCTGCAATTTGCCGGGCAGGGGGCGGATGCGCACGATGGCTTGCAGCAGGTAGCCGAAGTGCCTGGGGTCGATGTCTACGGTGTAGTGAGTCAGCACGCCGCGTTCTTCCAGGCGACGCAGGCGTTCGCCCACACTGGGCGAGGACAGCCCGGTGATGCCCGCCAGGGCCTTGAGGGACAGCCGCGAGTCATCCATCAGGGCGGCGATCAGTTGCTGGTCGATGGTGTCAATCATGGTGTTCGCCTAATAAGAAAAGGTGATTGCGGGATTTTGCCTTTTTTAGTCACTGGAGCCGCTCACAAGCAGATTGCCATAATTGAGCCTCACTTGAGGAGCATCAATCATGGATTCATCCATCCGTCTCGGTTCGTGGGAAATGATCGCCGCCATGCTGATCTCGGGCACCATCGGCTGGTTTGTGCTGGTGTCCGGCGTGTCGGTGATCGAAGTGGTGTTCTGGCGCTGCGTGATCGGCGGCCTGACCCTGTTGCTGGTGTGCGCGCTGCTCGGCTACCTGCGCCTGGACCTGCTCAGTTGGGCCACGTTCGGCCTGGCGATGCTCAGTGGCGTGGCGATTGTCGGCAACTGGTTGCTGCTGTTCGAATCCTATTCCCGCGCCTCGATCGCCATCAGCACGGCGGTGTACAACGTGCAGCCGTTCATGTTGGTGATGCTGGCGGCGCTGTTCCTCGGGGAAAAGATCACCGTGCAGAAACTGGCGTGGCTGAGCCTGGCGTTCCTGGGAATGCTGGCGATCGTCACCGCCCATGGTAATCAGCCAACCGGCGACGATTACCTTGCAGGCATTGCCCTGGCGCTGGGCGCGGCATTGCTGTACGCGATTGCCGCACTGATCATCAAGCGTTTGAAGGACGTACCACCGCATTTGATGGCGCTGATCCAGGTGACCACCGGCGCAGTGTTACTGGCGCCCTTGGTGCCTTGGAACAGCTTGCCTGCCACCACCAACGCCTGGGCGGCATTGGTCACGCTCGGTGTGGTGCACACCGGCTTGATGTACGTGTTGCTCTATGGCGCGATCCAGAAACTGCCCACCGCCATCACCGGCGCACTGTCGTTTATCTACCCGATTGCGGCGATCTTCGTCGATTGGATTGCCTTCGGGCATCGCCTGGGCTGGCTGCAATGGCTGGGGGTGATGGCGATCCTGCTGGCGGCGGCGGGGTTGCAGCGGGGCTGGTGGTGGCGTTTGCGGCACGGTGAGGAGGGCTCAGGGCGCATTGTTTAAACGTCTTTCGAATGGTCATGGTATTTCCATGGAACAAATTCCTACGTCGTACCACATAGGGGGACAGGCTGAGATCGTGGATTGTTCAGATGTCAGCGAAAATTCTGCTACTTAGGGCTACCGGACGATGCAAGGCAATCTTCTCAGTGTTCCAATCCCCCGTTACTCAACCCCGATCATTCAACAGGAGCCCCTTTCACATCACCCGATGTTGAGTTCCACTGAGGCGGCCCAGGAGTCCGCGATGTCGACTCAAGCTGCCAGCAGTCATAATTCGCCGGCAGGGCAACCTAAAAGCTCAGCGAGCTGGGTGAACTACCAGCACGGAGTGAATCTTGCTGAAGCCATAGAACCTGGCTCTTCTAAACGGATGACCTGGGAAGACCTGATCGCTTATCCAGGCAAACTCAACGGCCAGGCCGTCAGCCCGGAGCAAGCGCTTCTTATTGCAGCGACAAGAGTCGGGCCAGCGCTGGAGTGGGCTGCGGCCAACGGCATTCTTCCGGAAAAGACCAGCTATACACAAAGTGAGGTACACACCGCTTTATCAAGTCTTGACAAGCATCAGGAGGGCCTTGCAGCAGCAATTACAAACTTGGTCGCCCCCCTCTCTATGCGTAAAGATTATTTTACCGGTTGGCAGATGGTTTCACCTATTAAAGGACACAATGATCCAAACAATAAAAAATATAAAGTTGCCGCTTATAATGACAAACAGTTTGGTGAAGATTTCAAGGATGATCTGGTCAACAAAAAAGCCGCGTATGGCGTGGTCATAAAACAACTGATATCCCTATTGCCCGTTAACGACCGAATCGCAATAGAACACGGCCAGGTTGAGTTGTATGCCCTGAAACCGCCTGGAACGGGAGATGATCCGGCACGTGACGTTGTTTTGATCAAAGCGGTCCATAATGGGAAGACAACGGCCTATGAGGTCAATCCCCAACTCGGGATCGCACGTCAACGTGTCGATTTAGAGGCGCTTTTTACAGGTAATAGCGTGATTGGCAGAAATAAACTGCCAGATGGCACTGACGAAAAGGAGTTCACTGTTTGGAAAAAGCCGAACATACAGGGGCGGCGTTATGGGCCGAAAGTTGATAACGAACATCCTGAAAAACCCAATAATCAGCCATTTTCCTCAAGTATTTATACGTTAAAGTTATTAGGAGAGTTTCCTGCATCACCTGCCAGTGCCAATGAAAATACTGTGCCCAACACGCTTTCCTCCAAACGATTTAGTGACGTCGCGAACACGGTATCCAGCCAGTTGTTTTATGCGAAAGACATTGACCTGTTGAATGTTGCGCAAAAGGATGAAGCGCGGGTTTCCCCGGAAGAGAAGGAAGACCTGGAAAACTATCAGGAATTCTCGGCGTCCAGAGATAATCGACGAGAATTCCTGAAGGGCTTCGTCCCGTTTTGGCAGGGGGTCGAGGCGATCATTGCCGGACGTCCAATAGAAGGGATAGCGAAGATATGGATAGATATCCTTTCTTTTATGATGCCTGTTGACAAGGTAGTGGGGGGATTAGTCAAAGGGGGGATTCGACTGATCAAGCCTGTTCTCCCGGAATTCGCGAAACTGTCGACAAACTTCGGTAGTTATACCCTCAAGTCTGGTATGGCCGGCGTTAAATGGGAGGGCGGGGTTCAAGGGTTGAAGTGGGCTCAGAAAATTCCCCAGAACCTCGCCAAGGCGGCCGAGCAGTTCAAGCTAAATTCCACCCCCTTACTCAAGGCTGGCTCGGCCGTACGCGAAATAGAGTTTAAAGGGGCCAGCTATTTTGTGGCCAACAAGCCCGATGCCGGAGACGGCGTGCATTACTTGCTACGCGTACCCGATCCGAAAGATCCATCGAAGCTGGTAAGTAGCAGCATTGTCGCCAAACCGAATGAATCAGGCGTATGGAGTAGGCGGGCGGTTGAAGGAGGTGGGCCGGGCTATTCCAAAGTGGCCCAAGCGGATCCGCCCTCGGTAGGGAACAATGCGGAAGCCTTCATGGAAAACTTACTTAGAACGGCCAATGCCGTGCCAGGCAGCGCGTTGAGAGCTAAGTCTGTCGCAGGTCTTAAAAGGGCGGATTTCCCTGTGCCTGCCCGGATTTATCGAGCGCATACTGCATTTGGCGATTCCACCAGCACCGGTCTTAGACGCCCTGCCGGCACCACGACATCGGGTGATGATTATTTGGCGGCAATTTTAAAGCACACAGCCCGACAAGGCGGAAGTGCTGGTGAAGTGATGTCTTTTAGCACGAGTAAGTCAAAGGCAAATAACTTTTCTATGCAATATGCCAAAGACAACCTGACAGCGCCTGTCTTTACGGTTGATACCACATTGGACCCTAGTGCGTTTCGCACTGTCCCCGACATTATCCTTAAAGATGGAGAAAGATTGGTAGCGCAGGGGAAAATCACTAAAGCAACGCTTTTAAATGCTGCTGACAAAGTCTTTAACTACGAGAATGAAGTTTTTTACGTTAAGGGAGATGTGCCAGCGTCATTTGTCGTGGGTTAATCTTTTCGCCACTGGTACAGGCAACCGTCTATCAGCGTCAATTAGACCTGCTGTACGGTTGCTCTATCGTTTGCCCATTCGAATAATTAGTCGAGGCTGCGAGGGATAGTCTTGAGCAGATCGTCCGGGCTGATATAACCCACCACACTGCCCGGCTGCGGCAACCCAAGGATATGCCCCTTGATCTTGCCCACCACGTGCATCTCGCAGGGTTTGCAGTCGAACTTCAACGTCAGCACTTCATCGCCGTGAATCAACTGCATCGGCGCGACCTTGGTCTTCACCCCTGTCACCCCCTTGGCCTGTTTAGGGCAGAGGTTGAAGGAGAAACGCAGGCAGTGCTTGGTGATCATCACCGGCACTTCGCCTTTCTCTTCATGGGCTTCAAAGGCTGCGTCGATCAGCTTCACCCCGTGACGGTGGTAGAAGTCGCGGGCTTTCTGGTTGTAGACGTTGGCCAGGAACGACAGGTGCGCTTCCGGATACACCGGCGGCGGCGTGGTCTCGGCCTTGCGCCCGCCACGGGGGTGGGCGGCAACACGGGCGGCGGTCAGGGCTTCGATCACTTCGCGGCGCAATGCCTTGAGCTGCGAGTTGGGGATGAAGAATGCCTGCGGTGCATCCAGTTCGATGCGGGTGGCGTGATACTCGGTGGTACCGAGTTGGCCAAGCAGGTCGCGCAGGGTGTCCAGCGCCTGTTCCGGTTTGTTGGCCACGCCGAACGGGCCGGGCAGGGTGACGCTGGCGTGGATGCCTTCTTCGCTGGTGGCGGTGATTTCCAACTGTTCTTCGCGCAGACGTGCGACCCATGACAGGCCGATACGGCGTTCGGCCGAAGTCTTGAGCAACGCCTGCTGCCAGTTGTGGTCGAGGTTGCGGTTCAGCGGGTGGTTCGGGCGCAACTGATGCAGGCCGGCCGGCATTTCATTCGGCTCGACGCGATAGCGGTAGCGCTTCTCACCGTCTTCCTCGAACTCGCCCTTGGGCTCGGCGATGTTGGCGCGGAAGCCCACCACTTCGCGCTTGACCAGCACATTGAGGCCGTCGCCGTTGGACAGCGGCTCATGGGTGATCACTTGCAGGTCACGCTTGCCGGCTTTTTCCACCACACCCACCGGCAAACCGGTGAAGGTCGGGGTGTCGAAGGCGCCGATGTCGATCTTGCGGTCGCTGACAAAGTAGTCGGTGCTGCCACGGTGGAAGGTTTTTTCCGGGTCGGGCAGGAAGAAGTGCGCGGTACGGCCGCTGGACGCGCGGGCCAGGTCCGGACGGTCTTCGAGGATTTCGTCGAGGCGCTGGCGGTAATAGGCGGTAATGTTCTTCACATAACCCATGTCCTTGTAGCGGCCTTCGATCTTGAAGGAGCGCACGCCGGCTTCCACCAGCGCGCGCAGGTTGGCGCTCTGGTTGTTGTCTTTCATCGACAACAGGTGCTTTTCAAAGGCCACGACGCGGCCCTGGTCGTCTTTCAAGGTGTACGGCAGGCGGCAGGCCTGGGAGCAGTCCCCACGGTTGGCGCTGCGGCCATTTTGCGCGTGGGAGATATTGCACTGCCCGGAGAAGGCCACGCACAGGGCGCCGTGGATAAAGAACTCGATGGCGGCATCGGTCTCGTCGGCGATGGCGCGGATTTCCTGCAGGTTCAGCTCGCGGGCCAACACCAACTGCGAGAACCCGGCCTGGTCGAGGAACTTGGCGCGGCCCAGGGTGCGGATGTCGGTCTGGGTGCTGGCGTGCAGCTCGATGGGCGGAATATCCAGCTCCATCACGCCCAGGTCTTGCACGATCAACGCATCGACACCGGCGTCGTAGAGCTGATGGATCAGCTTGCGCGCGGCTTCGAGTTCGTTGTCATGCAAGATGGTGTTGATAGTCGTGAACACGCGGGCGTGGTAACGACGGGCGAATTCCACCAGTTGAGCGATATCGCTCACTTCGTTGCACGCGTTATGGCGCGCGCCGAAGCTGGGGCCGCCGATGTAGATGGCGTCGGCGCCATGCAGGATGGCCTCGCGCGCGATGGCGACATCGCGGGCAGGGCTGAGCAATTCCAGGTGATGCTTGGGCAAGGACATAGTTTTTTTAGTCAGGCTTGTCACGGTTGAGGCGCGCATTGTAGCTGTGAAATGCCTGACCGGCATTACTTCAGGCTTGAGCGGCCATCGCGGTGACTTCCACACGCATGCCGTCTACCGCCAGTGCAGCCACGCCAACCGCCGCGCGCACGGGCCAGGGCTTGGCAAAGAAGCGTTTGTAGACCTCATTGAAGGCGGCGCGGTCGGCCATATCGGTCAGATAAATGGTCAGGTGCATGACCCGGTCCATGGAGCTGCCGGCTTTTTCCAGCGCGACTTTCAGCGCTTGCAGGGTGCATTCGCTTTGCAGGGTGATATCGCCCAGTTCCAGGCTGCCGTCGGCGCGGGTCGGGATCTGGGTGGAGACCAGGATGCCGTTGAAACCGACAACGTCGGAGGAAATCGAGTCGGCATCCGGATCGGGGGTGTAGGACAGGTCGTGGTTGGCCATGGGCGCCTCTTGTTGGCAATAACGGAAAGGCGCCATGGTCCCCGAAAACAATCCCAGGGGCAAACCGCTGGCTTATACCCAGCGGCGGAACAACACACTGGCATTCACGCCACCAAACCCGAAGCCGTTGGACAGCGCGTATTCAATCGCCATCGGCCGCGCATCACCGCGCACCATGTCCAGGCCCTCGGCCAGGTCATCCGGGTGTTCCAGGTTGAGGGTCACCGGCGCGACCTGATCGCGCAGGGCAAGTACGGTGAAGATCGCCTCGATGCCGCCCGCGGCGCCCAGCAAATGGCCGGTGGCGGACTTGGTCGAGCTGATCGCCAGGGGGCCACCGGCACCGAATACGGTCCTGATGGCTGCCAGTTCGCCTTTGTCGCCCACCGGGGTCGAGGTGGCGTGGGCATTCAGGTACTGCACCGCAGACGCCTCGATCCCCGCCTGACGCAACGCCTGCGTCATCGCCCGGCGCGCACCGTCGCCGTCTTCCGGGCCGGCGGTCATATGGTAGGCATCGGCACTGGTGCCATAGCCCACCAATTCGGCAATAGGCCGGGCACCGCGTGCCAGGGCGTGTTCCAGCTCCTCGATGACCAGGATGCCGGCGCCTTCGCCCATCACAAAGCCGTCACGCGCTTGATCGAACGGGCGCGAGGCGCGCTCGGGGGCGTCGTTGAAGGCGCTGGACAAGGCCCGTGCAGCGGCGAAGCCGCCCAGGCTGACCCGGTGGATCGCCGCTTCGGCTCCCCCGCACACTGCCACATCCACTTCGCCCGCACGGATCATCCGCGCGGCGTCGCCAATGGCCTGCACCCCCGCCGCGCAGGCCGTGACCGGCGCTCCCAGCGGGCCTTTCAAGCCATAGTTGATCGACACATGCCCGGCGGCCATGTTGCTCAGGAACGATGGGATGGTGAACGGCGACAAACGTCGCGGCCCCTTGCTGTCGGTGGTACGTACCGCCTCGGCGATGGCCGGAAAACCGCCGACGCCCGAGGCAATAATGGTGGCGGTGCGTTCCTGCTGCTGCGCGGTGTTCGGTGCCCAGCCGGCCTGCTTCAGGGCTTCGTCGGCCGCCGCCAGGGCGAACAGGATAAAACGGTCCATCTTGCGCTGCTCTTTTGCCGCCAGCAGGCGATCAGGATCGAACCCGGCTTCAGGGTCCTGCAGCACGCTCTGCACTTGGCCGCCGATGCTGATGGCCAGGTCGCCGATCAGTTCTTCAGGCAGGCGACGAATGCCCGACTGCCCGTTCAACAGGCGTTTCCAGGTTGACTCCACGTCAGCGCCCAACGGTGTCAGCGCACCCATGCCTGTCACAACGATACGTTTACTCATGATCAATCGACTCCGGTTACGTTGAGGGTCCAGACCTTATGGACGTCACTATCATGATGAAAGTAACATGGCGTCACACAACTGTGCACCGGCCCCAAGGAATCCTTATGCAACGCAAGTCCCTGACCCGCGACGAATGCCCCATCGCCCGCAGCCTCGAACGGGTAGGGGAGTGGTGGAGCATCCTGATCATGCGCGACGCGCTGCAGGGGCTGCGCCGCTTCGATGAGTTCTCGCGCAGCCTGGGCATTGCGCCAAACATGCTCACGCGCCGCCTGACAGCGTTGGTGGAGGCGGGGATGCTGGAGCGCAGGGCCTACAGTGAGCGGCCGCCGCGCTATGAATATGTGCCGACCGCCAAGGGCGAGGATTTCCGCATGGTGCTGATGTCGCTGGTGGCGTGGGGTAACCGGCATTACGCCGAAGAAGGCACCAGTGTCGAGTTGGTCGAGCGGGACACGGGGCGGCCGGTGCAGCCGATGTTGGCGAGTGCAGAGGGACACATCGTGCCGTTGGAGGACTGTGTGTTGCAGGCCGGCCCGGCGGCCAGTACCGGTATGCGGGAGCGCTTGGCTTCGCTTGCCGCAAAGCCTTGAATCCTGCGGGCTCAAGCAATAATTTGACGCCAGAAAATAATCCTGCTGCGCCCCTTAAAGTCGCGTATTTCCCAGCCGATAGCGAGTCAAGACACAGGTTTTTCCGCACGGCTGAGGGCTCGTCATGTTCAATACAACACTCAAAACCGAACTGGCGGCCAGGACGGCCGAAGTCACCGAGTACAAAGGACTGATCAGCGCCCTGGAACGCTCCATGGCGGTCGTCGAATTCGACCTCAACGGCAAGGTCCTGCGTGCCAACGATAACTTCCTGAAAACCCTGGGCTACAGTCGCGACCAATTGGCGAGCAAATCCCACCGGGACTTTTGCTTGCCGGCGCTGACCAACAGCCCCGCCTACAGCCAGTTCTGGGGTGAGCTCAAGGCCGGTAAGTTCGTATCGGGCACCTTCAAGCGCGTGGATGCCCACGGCAAGACGGTCTGGTTGGAAGCCAGCTACAACCCGGTACTGGATGAGCGTGGCCAAGTGCTGAAAGTGGTCAAGTACGCCCTGGATGTCACCGCCAAAGTCGAACAGGAGGCGGCGACCCGCAGCAAACTGGCCGCAGTGGATCGGGCCATGGCAGTGATCGAGTTCGACTTGAACGGTCAGGTGCTGGACGCCAACGAGAACTTTCTGCACGTCATGGGCTATACGCTGGCCGAAATCAAAGGCAAGCACCACCGCCTGTTTTGCGAACCCAGCCTGATCAACAGCAGCGAGTACACCGACTTCTGGCGACGCTTGAACAACGGTGAATTTTTCACCGGGCAATTCAAACGTCTCGGCAAGCATGGCCGTGTCGCGTGGCTGGAGGCCAGTTACAACCCGGTCTACGACGGCGACGGCACGCTGATCAAGATCGTCAAGTTTGCCAGTGACATCACTGAACGCGTGGAAAAGTTCGAGGAAGACTCACGCGGCGCCTCCCGGGCCTACCATATTTCCTCCGAGACCGAGCGGTTTGCCGAACATGGCACCCAGGTAATCCATGAAACCGCCGCTGAAATGCGCCGGATCGCGGAGAACATCGGCGCGTCGGCGCGTCTGGTCGGGCAATTGGGCGAGCGCTCCGAGCAAATTACCGCCATCGTCAATACCATTCGAGGCATCGCCGACCAAACCAACCTGTTGGCCCTCAACGCGGCCATCGAGGCTGCCCGTGCGGGCGACCAAGGGCGTGGTTTTGCCGTGGTGGCCGATGAGGTCAGGCAGTTGGCGGGGCGTACCAGCCGCTCGACTGCGGAAATCGCCGAAATGATCGGCATGATCCTGTCGGAAACCCGCGACGCGGTGGCCAGCATGAGCTCCACCCAAGAGGGCGCGCAACGCGGCGTGAACCTGGCCGACCAGGCGGGTTCGGTGATTTTGCAGATCCGCACCAGCACCAGTGATGCGGTGCAGGCCGTGAGTATGTTTGCGTCGAAACTGGATGAGTCGGAAGTGATTCCAAAAACTGCCGTCGGCTGGGTAGGCTGATCGCGTCTTAGGCGTGGAGAGGGAGCCATTCCCTCTCCTGACAAGGCTCCCTTTACAGCAAGGTGAACGGGTAGTCGACGATCACCCGTAGCTCATTCAAGTCGCCATCGCGCTGGTCGGCGTTGGACGCCACGATGGCATCACGCACGCGCAACGACAGGTTTTTCGCCGGACCACTCTGGATCACGTATTTGGCCTCCACGTCCGTCTCGTGATGGGCGCCGTCGGCACCGTAATCGCCGGCATAGGCGCTGTTGACCGGGGTGTGGGTGCCGTTGATGTCCGAACCGTTGATATAGCGGCTCATGAAACTCAACCCCGGCACGCCATAACTGGCCATGTTCAAGTCATAACGAATCCCCCACGATTGCTCGCCTGGCCCGTTGAAGTCGCCCCACTGCACCGAGTTGGCCAGGAACACCGAGTCGCCGCCTTCACCTGCGCCGTTGTTGCCGGTGCCGATGTAGTCAAAGGGCGTGTCGCCGTGCACCTTCTGGAACGACAGCGTCAGCGTATGCGCCTGCAGGAACGAATAGGCCGCCGCCACCGAGTAGGTGGTGTTGTTGATCGCGCCGGCCTTGGCGGCGCCGGTGTCGAGGGTGCGGTACAGGTTGCCGTCCAGGGCTAGGGATTGGTCATGGGGCAGGGCGATGACGTAGTTGAGGTTGGTGTAGTACTGGCGCCAGATGTCTTCCAGTTCGCCGGCATACAGTGTCGCGCTCAGTGACGGTGTGAAGGTGTATTTGCCGCCGACAAAGCTCGCGCTGTTGGCCGCCACGTTGGCGTAGGTGGCGTAGATATCGTGGTCATGGTTGCTGGTCATGCCGCTGTTGGTGCTGGTGAAGTGCCCGGCTTCCAGGTCCAGTCCGCTGATTTCGCTGCTGGTGAGATCAAAGCCGGTGGCGGTCTGCGGCAGCAGGCGGGTGCCGCCGGTGGCGAAGACCGGCGCGGTGGGCTGCATGTCACCGAACTTCAACTGGGTCTTGGAAATTTTGAGTTTCACCGCAGCACCGACGGAACCGTAGGCATTCTCGGGATCGCCGTGCCGATCGGTCGGCAGGTCGCCGGTGCCGGCGTCCGCGTGGGTAGCGTCGAGTTTCAGCGCGCCGTAGGCGTAGGCATCCACGCCAAAGCCGAGGGTGCCCTGAGTGAAGCCCGAGGCGTAGTTGAGCATGGCGCCCTGGGCCCAGTCGCGGTTGTCGGCCTTGCCGCTCGCACGGTCGCGGTCGAAGTAATAGTTGCGCAACAAGCCGGTGACGCTGCTGCCGTCGATAAAACCCTTGGAGTCGGCCTGGTCCGTGACGGACTCGGCAAACGCCACGGGGCTGATACTGGCGCACACCGCCAGCGCCAACAGGCTCCACTGTTTAATCATGTTATTAACTTCCCCGGAATAATGAACGCGCACAGAAACGCCGCACTGTCTGGCAGGCGTACACGCTTGTATGGGCAGAGTTTTAAAGTGAGGCGTTACGGTTTCTTATTGTCTTCGACGGGTTTGCCGAAGCTGACTCCAGGCAGATTTTGCGCGGCCTGCAGGTGTGCCGGGGATGAAACTCGATTAATTAAACTTCACTATTTTTAATCGGCGGGAGGTGTAGCGTGGGCACTGTCTTAGCCGCTCTGCTTCGACAATACCCTTTGGTTGCCGCCGTAGTTGCTACGGCGGATTTTTTCCATGGGGAGTTTTTAAGTTGAACTAACAAGGGCGAGGGCGCTGGAGTAATTGGCCCCTTATTCCACGCAGTTATTACTCTTCCACGTCCATGAACTCCTTGGCCCACGCCACGTAACTTTCAGGCAGCGTGTAGGTATGGGTCAGCTCCGTCGCACTGAGGTTCGAGGTGCTGTGGGTCAGCTGGCGCTGGGCGCGGAGGCTGTCGTAAGTAGCCTTGATCGCCGCAAAGTACGCGCCATGGCCGGCAACCACCACGCGCACGCCCAAATCCGCCAAACGCTGGGCGTCGTTGAGCTTGGGGTTGCCGTAGGTCACCAGCATCAGCGGCACGGTGAGGTTTTCCGCGATCTTCTCCAGGTGCTCGAAGTCGCTGACACCCACCATGCAGATGCCGTCGGCACCGGCTTTCTGATAAGCCCGGGTGCGTTCGATCACCGCTTCGGTGGACAACACGCCGGCGTTGGTCCGGGCGATGATCGACAGTTCAGGATCGACACGGGCTTCCAGGGCGGCGCGGACCTTGCCGATGCCTTCCTGGATGGAAATCAGGTCGGTGGATTTGCGCCCGAATTGTGCAGGCAGCAGCGTGTCTTCAATCGTCAATGCCGCGACGCCGGCGCGCTCAAGCTCTTCGACGGTGCGCATCACGTTGAGTGCATTGCCGTAACCGTGGTCGGCATCGGCAATAAAAGGCAACTGGGCGACGCGGCCGATACGGGTAGCCTGCTCGACGAACTCACTCAGCGTGATCAAGGCAAAGTCGGGTGCTGCCAGTACCTGCAACGAGGCCACGGAGCCACCCAGGATACCGACCTCGAAGCCCAGGTCGGCGGCGATACGTGCCGACATAGGGTCGAACACGGACGCGGTTTCAACGCAGGTTGGCGTTGCAAACAGCTCACGAAAATTGCGGCGAAGCGCTGAGTGGGACTTTTTTGGCATGATCTTTCCTGGTTGGGGCCATTGTCGACTGACGATCAATGCCTATTCATAGTCGCAGCAGATTAACACGCCGCAAAAAATAGGATTATGACGTTTGAGCATGAGGTATGCGTGTAACACATACCCCCAGGCCATGGTGCAAGGCTCGGGTGGGCTGTTGACGAAAATCAGCTTTTTGCTGGCTCAGCTGATAAAGATCAACTAACCGCCGCTGTGCACGGCTCACTGGAGGCCAATTCACAGATTGAGATGGCCACGTGCCGAGGTGCCCTATATTGCAGAATCCGCGTTTACTATTGATTGCCCCTCCCACCATGAACTGGCCTAATGATTTTGGACACTTCAATCTGGCTCTATGAGGCGCTGAACGAAGCGCAGCATGAGGCATTCGCCGGTTTGGCGGAGCGCCAGGGGATTGCCGTCGAACAACGGTATTTTATCGAAGGGGGGCCACTGAGGAATATCAGGTCCTGTCCCCATTTTGCCTATAGAGATAGTTTTCAAGCAGGGTGACAACCTCAGTAATAAAGCGCTGATCCCCCAACAATTGTGGCCGATCAGCCGTCACGGTATGGATGATCGCATGCGCAGCGATGCCCATCAGATAGATCGAAAGATCCGGATCGGGAACATTCTTCATGAAAGGTCTCAGGACGTCTGAAAACTGTCGCTGCATATGATCTTTTTCATGGTCTTCCTGGCGAACGGTGCGGGGCAGCTCTTCATGAATCGCCTTATGAAGCGCAGGCGCGATGCGATGCTCCGCGACGATCATTTCCACGATCATTGTGAGCGCCTCTCGAAGAGACGGTTGTCCTGGCAAAACTTCCAACGCGTTAAGCAAATCGGTTCGCGTTGCAGCGGCATGACGTCGCTGTAACTCTGCGATAACCGCCTCTTTGTTCGGAAAAAACTGATAGAGCGAACCAATATTGACGCCCGCGCGCTCTGCAATTGCATTGGTCGTCAGGCCTTCCCAGCCGACCTTGGTCAAAATGTAAGTCGTCGCTTGGATAATCGCTTCGACAGTTGCGCGGGAGCGTGCCTGGGCCGGGATTTTACGGGGGGTTACGGTCGTTCGGCTTTTGTTCATGGGACGCTCCAGAACGCGAGTTTTTAAAATATAAGCTTTAACTTACGATTTGAGTTGAGGAAACACAACGTTCTTAACCAACCGAGAGCAACTCAATCATGAATACACATCACCCGGTACTTCCTTGGGACGGCTTTCAAGCAGCGAACCGTTTCCGCAGGGCCATTCGTAAATTCAACTCGACGACGATTCCCGAAGGTGACGTGTATGCATTGCTTGCTGAAGCTGCTTTTGCACCTTCCAGCGGGAACATGCAGCCGTACGAGCTGCATTGGATTCGAGAGCCGGCCTTGAAAGCTAAAGTCGCTGCGGCCTGCAATGGGCAGAAAGCGGCGGCGACAGCGGCAGACTTTGTTGTCGTAGTGGCCAGCCCCGCGATGGGCCTGCGAACCGCCAGAGCGCAACTCGCTCATGTAGAAAGCTCGACGACACTGGGCCCTGACTCGAAGGCTTACTATCGCAAGCAAGTAGGCATGTTCCAGAAAATCCTGGGCATTGGATCTTCGGCATTCTGGTCACCGCTGGTGTCTCTTGCCGCACTTATCCGTCCCACCTTATCGCTGATCCCTATTGGGCACACCGGCGGTCGTCAATGGGCAGCACGCAATGCGATCTTCGCTGCTCAAACAATCATGCTTGGCGCAGCAGCCAAAGGCATCGACTCCTGCCCGATGGAAGGGTTTTCCGCGTCGCAGGTCGCCAAACTTCTCGATCTCCCACGGGGTGCGGTGATTCCTCTTGTGATTGCCCTTGGGTATCGCGCGGATGATGCACGGATCGAAGAGAGGTGGCGCTACCCGATCTCCGACATTGTGGTTTCGCACTAGGGCTTATTGAGAGGCTGGCGAAGCTTTTCACTGTCGCCGTGAGTCAGCCCAAAAAACGCCGGGGTTGCTTTGACGGTAAAGAATAAGTTGCTGCCGCCCACGATGAGTCGACTTGACTCTCGACGCGCCAGCTTAAGGCTTTGCGTCTGCCGTTAAGGTCTTAACGTGCTTTATTTTCGGTTATCTGAGATGACTTCAAAAATCAAACGTGACGCCAGTCGTGCCAAGCGTAACGGGCACGCGTGGGTGCGCTGCAGGCGGCTGGCGATGTATGCATTCGCTGCATCGCTGTTGGCATCTGGTGGTTGTTCGTTGCAGCCGGCCTATACCAAGCCGACCCTGGCCACGCCCTCCGGTTGGTCTGGGGCGTCGGCGCCCGAGGACAATCAGCCTTCACTGGCGGCAAAGCCCTGGTGGCGGAAGCTCGGTGATGATGCTGTCGACGAGTTGATCGATAAGGCGCTTGCTGATAACCCAACGTTGCTTCAAGCGCTTATGCGTATCGACGAAGCCCGTGGGACGCTGGGAGTGACTACCGCAGATACGCTGCCCACCATCGGTGCGAGTGCGAGCTTGACGCGGGAGCAAAGCCAGAACACGTCTCCTTTTTCTTCCAGCACCACTGTGCTTGGCACCTCGGCTTCGGTTGGGCCGAGCTTCAGCTGGGAGATTGATCTTTTCGGACGGGTTCGGGAGTCGGTTGAAGCTTCTCAGAACCGCCTTGATGCTCGCACGGCTGATGCCGCATCAACGCGACTGACCCTGGTAGCCGATATCGCGAACGATGTGCTGACTCTGCGTGCCTGCGAAAACAGTCGGCGTGTGCTGGTTGATGACATCGCTTCCCGGGAAAGAACCCTCGCCCTGACTCGACGACGTCTGCAAAGCGGCTTTGCCGCTGCGGTTGACGAAGCTCGCATACTCACGGGCCTTGCGACGTCCCGTACCAATCTGGCGACTCAGCAAGAACAGTGCGCTCGCCAGGTGAACGCTTTGGTGGCCCTCAGCGGCCAGAGTTCTAGCAGGGTTAAGACATTGGTAGGTGTTGCTCCGTCAACGCCTGATGCGGCGCCCGTGTTCATGCCACGAGCGCCGGCGGCGGTACCTGCAATGCCTGCAACGGTGTTGGTGCAACACCCGGATGTTATCTCGGCTGAGCGTGAAGTCGCCGCTGCCTGGGCAGATATCGCTGTTGCTCGCGCAAACCGCCTGCCGCGTATTGATCTGACGGCAGCATTGACCGGTCAATGGATCCGCGCCGCAGGCTCCAGTCTTGATTTCAACACGTGGTCCATTGGCCCCAGCCTGAGCGGCACGCTGTTCGATGGCGGTACAGGCGCTGCGAATGTGAAAGTCGCTGACGCTCGCTACAGGCGCGCAGTAACCAGTCTGCAAGGCACGTTGCGCACTACCGTTCAGGACGTGGAAAACGCTATTGCTGCTCAGGCATCGGCCGAATTACGGGGTGCATCGACCCGAGAAGGTGTGATCGCTGCTTGCACCACACTGCTGGCTTCCGATGCTCAGTGGAAGGTTGGCGCTGTCAGCCTGTTCGAACTCGAAGACAGTCGCCGCCAGTTCGCCTCGGCACAGGACGCGCAGATTTCTGCGCGTCGCGACCAGGCTCAGGCCTGGATATCCCTAGTCAAAGCCACCGGCGGAGCAATCGCCCTAATTCCGGACAACACAGCCCATGAATAACTTGTTTTTTTCTTCGGGCCGTCTCGGCCGCAGGTCAGTCAGTGTCGTTGCCCTATGCATTGGGGCGATGGTCGGCGGTGTCCTGTTCTTCACCGCTCACTCCAACGCCACGCTGGCACCCATGCAGCCTGCCGTCGCGATGGCTGTGACTACCACCACAGCAACGCTGGTGCAGTGGCCTGCAACGCTTGAGGCCAGCGGGGTTATTGCCCCATGGGAGGAGGCAATCATCGGTTCCCAGGTATCGGGCTTGAGATTGGCTGAAATGCTCGTGAACGTGGGGGACCGCGTTAAGCGCGGGCAATTGCTGGCGACTTTCGATGCCGACCTGTTGGGTGCCGACGAGTCACGGCTAAGGGCGTCCTGGCAACAGGCCGAAGCCAATAGCCAGCGCGCTTTGCAGCTCAAGGGTACTGGCGGCATGAGTGAGCAGGACGTTCTCCAGTATGTGACCCAGGCCGGTGTTGCGAAGGCATTGCTGCGAGGAACGCTTTTGCAAATACGGTACGCCAAAGTGATCGCCCCGGATGATGGCGTTATCAGCGCCCGTAGTGCAACGGTGGGTGCGGTGTATGGGACGGGACAAGAGCTATTTCGAATGATTCGCCAAAGTCGCCTGGAATGGCGTGGTGAACTGACAGCTGTGCAGCTATCCCAAGTCAAACCCGGCCAGCGTATCAGCCTGGTATTGCCTGACGGTACCTCAGCCGTAGCGGTAGCGCGCGAGCTGGCGCCCAGCCTGGATAGCCAGACCAGGCTCGGTATTGTCTATGCGGATATTGAACCCGGCAGCCTGGCAAGAGCTGGCATGTATCCAAGAGGGAGGGTCGTCGTCGCTGAAAGCTCCGCTCTGGTGGTACCGGCTGCAAGCGTAGTGATCCGCGATGGTCGCAGCTATGTGCCCAAACTGCTCGAGGGTGACCGCATCGGTATGCAGCCAGTGATCGTGGGGCGTCGACAAAACGCCGAGGTGGAAATCCTTTTAGGGCTTGGTGTTACAGACAAAGTCGTCGTGCAAGGCGCCGGCTTCTTGAACGACGGCGATCGGGTCCACGTTACCGCAGCGCCGGTTGCGGCCCAGGAGTGAATGATGAACTTTGCCACGTGGTCTATCCGTAATCCCATTCCGTCCATCCTGCTTTTTATCCTGCTTTCCTTGGCCGGGATCCTTGGCTTTCGTGCCTTGCCAATTGCCAACATGCCGGACATTGATCTCCCAACGGTCGTTATCGCTTTGACGCAACCTGGCGCTGCGCCAGCTCAAATGGAAACCGAGGTTGCACGTAAGGTCGAGAATTCCCTGGCGACGTTGTCAGGTATCAAACACATCAGCACCTCCATCGTCGACGGGCTGGTCACGATTAACGTTGAGTTCATCCTGGAAAAGAAACTCTCCGATGCCCTGATTGAAACCAAAGACGCAGTGGATAAAGTGCGTTCCGATCTGCCTGGCGACTTGGAGCAGCCCTCTATAAGTGCGGTGCGGGTGGGTGGTGATGAGGCGACCTTGCTCTACGCCGTGGCGTCTTCGCGAATGGACGAAGAGGCCCTGTCCTGGTTTGTGGATGACACCATTAACAAGACTATCCTGGGCGTGCCCGGTATCGGCAAGTTCGAGCGGGTCGGCGGTGTCCAGCGTCAAGTATTGGTAGAGGTGGATCCGGCAAGCTTGGCTGCCATGGGGGCAACAGCTGCGGATGTATCACGGGCGTTGAAAACGGTTGAGCAAGAGTCGTCTGGCGGAAGAGGGCAGGTGGGGGGCACTGAACAGGCGGTGCGCACCATTGCGACTGTGCGTACAGCTGCCGAACTGAACAGCCTGCCGGTGGTGCTGGAGAGTGGGCGACGCGTCAACCTGGACCAGGTCGCGGTGGTTAAGGATGGCTACGCGGACCGGACTCAGATCGCCACCCTGGACGGCAAACCCGTGGTCGGATTCAGGATATTCCGTGCCAAGGATTTCGATGAGACGCGAGTGGCGGCCGGTGTGGCCGACGCACTCAACAAGCTTCACGGCACCGATCCAAGCCTGAGTTTTACCAAGGTCTGCGGAACCGTCGACTATACGCGTGAGCAGTACGAAGGATCGATGCACATGCTCTACGAGGGCGCGCTACTGGCCGTGCTGGTGGTGTGGTGGTTCCTGCGCGACTGGCGTGCAACCTTGATTTCGGCTTCAGCCTTGCCCTTGTCTATCCTGCCAACGTTCCTGGTCATGAGCTGGCTTGGCTACTCGCTCAATACCCTGACCCTGCTCGCATTGGCAGTAATCGTGGGTATTTTGGTGGACGACGCTATTGTCGAGATTGAGAATATCGAGCGTCACAGTCGTATGGGCAAACCGATCAAACAGGCCGCCGGTGATGCTGTAACCGAAATTGCCTTGGCGGTTATGGCGACCACCATGACCCTTGTCGTGGTGTTTTTACCCACCGCCATGATGAGTGGCATACCGGGACTATTTTTCAAGCAGTTCGGCTGGACCGCGGTGGTGGCGGTCCTCTCCTCATTGCTGGTTGCCAGGGTGCTGACCCCAATGATGGCAGCCTATCTGCTCAAGACCCATAGCGGTCATGTTGAGGCCAAGGACGGCGTGCTGATGACACGCTACCTCAGCGCAGTGAAATGGTGTCTTACCCATAGGCGCCTCACGCTGTTGGGTACGGTCCTTATATTCGCTGCTTCGATCGCGGTTGTGCCACTGCTTGAGACAGGTCTGATGCCGGCCTCCGACAAGGGCTATAGCAATATCAATATTGAGTTGCCCCCTGGCAGCAGCTTGGAGGCGACCCGAGCGACGACGGGAGCGGTGAGTCGTGCAATCCAGCATATTCCCGGCATCGAGCATGTAATGACCAGCGTGGGGGTCGCCCAACCTGCCGGACGCGGGCAGACACAGGCGGCAGAATTACGCAGGGCGACCATGACGATGGTACTTTCTCCTCGCGGCACGCGCCCAGCCCAGGTTGAGATCGAAACTCAGGTACGCGTCGCGCTGCGCGATGTACCCGGAGCCCGCTTTTCAATCGGCTCGGGGGGGCTGGGGGAGAAACTCTCGCTGATTCTCTCCAGTGACGATAAAGCAGCGCTGAAAACTACAGCGCAGGCGCTGGAGCGGCAACTTCGCGATGTCCCGGGTCTTGCCAACATCACCTCCACGGCAAGCCTGGAGCGCCCCGAGATCATCGTACGCCCCGACGCTCAGCAGGCAGCGGAACGTGGTGTTACTACATCAACCATTGGTGAGACGGTTCGCATTGCAACCAATGGGGACTTTGACGCAAAAATGGCCAAGCTAAACCTGGACAATCGTCAGGTAGCGATTCAGGTGCGAATTCCAGATACCTCAAGACAGGACCTTGAAACGATAGCTAATCTTCGGGTTCGTGGTCGCGATGGCTTGATCCCCTTATCCAGTGTTGCCAGCCTGACGGTAGAGAGTGGCCCTACGCAGATTGACCGTTATGACCGCCGCAGGTACGCCACCGTCAGTGCAGACCTGGGGGGCATGCCGTTAGGGCAGGCGCTGACCCTGGCTAAAGCTTTACCCGCGATCCAGGCTATGCCCACCAGCGTCAAGCTGATCGAAACCGGCGATGCGGAAATCATGGCTGAGCTGATGGGTGGGTTCGGCATGGCCATTGTCATCGGGGTGTTCTGCGTGTACTGCGTGCTGGTGCTTCTTTTCCGTGACTTCTTTCAACCACTGACCATTCTCTTCGCCATCCCGCTTTCAGTGGGTGGGGCCTTTGTCGCACTGCTCGTGACCCGAGGCATGCTAAGCCTGCCGTCCATGATAGGTCTTGTGATGTTGATGGGCATTGTGACCAAAAACTCTATCCTCCTAGTAGAGTACGCCGTGATGGGCATTCACCAGCAACGCCTGTCCGTTTTCGATGCCTTGGTTAATGCATGTCACAAACGTGTCCGGCCCATTGTTATGACGACCTTGGCAATGATCGCGGGCATGCTGCCCATTGCACTGGGGCTGGGAGCGGATGCCAGCTTCCGTCAGCCTATGGCCATCGCGGTGATTGGTGGATTGGTAACGTCAACCGCTTTAAGTCTGCTGGTCGTGCCGGTCGCGTTCACGTATGTGGATGATCTGGAGCGCTTGTTACAGCGATGGTTTCTTCCTTGGTCCGATAGCGCCCAGGCCGTGGAGCGCTAAATACTGGTGACGAAGTCGGCGGTCATTCGTAGCCCCGGAGGGGGCTTCGGATGACGTCTGCTTAGCTTTCAACGTTAGGGCACGCCCGATCAAAAAATGCGGGGAAAGCGCACGTTGATGGTATTGGAGCAGGAGGGCGCACAATGCCGGATCGACTCAGCGCGGCTCGGTGTGATCGAGCCCCGCCTGCTCCTGATACCCTTTGCGCAGTTTCTCCGCGATCAGCTTTTGCGCTTCGCGCTCTGCCCGTTCGGGGCTGTCGAGGGACTTGATCAGGGTCTGGCCCTTGGTGCCGATACGGCCAAAGCTCACCACGACCTCTGCGTCTGTGACGCCGATACGCCAGAACTTGTTGGAGTTACCTTCCCCAAAGGTGAACTCGCGCATCGGAATCGCTGCTTCAGTGGCTGGCGGCGGCTCGACTTCAACCGCTGCAGGTTCCACTTCCGGTTCAGGCTCTGGCAGCGCGGGCACCTCATCATTCCTTAACAGCGCTTCAATACGATTCAGCACGTCCATTGGGTCCCGCAGCCAGTCATGACTGAGCACGTCGATGATCTTCCAGCCGAAACTGCGCAGCACGGTCGGGCGGAAGATATAACGCTCTCTCACGTCAGTCGCGTGCGTCGTATCGCCGTCCAGCAGCACGCCAAGGCTGAAGTGCTCACCGCTGGCGTCGCTGATCGCCAGGTCGCAGCGGAACTGCGAACGCCCGACATACTCCTGCACCGTATGCCCGCGTTTGCGCAACGCGACGGCGATGGCTCCGCGCAGGCTGTCCTTGGGCAGGCTGACGGCAAAGGATTGCTTGGCGCCTGGGTTGAGGTTGGCGAGGATACCCTGGGAGCGCAGCGCATCCCCACTGGCGCTGGCCTGGGCGAACTGCAGGAAAGCGCGCAGTGCCGCAGCACCGTCGTTGTGGGTGTTGGTGATGGCCTCTGCCTCAATGCTGGAAACGATCGCCATGCGCTTGCGCGCACGGCTGAAGATCACATTGAGGCGTTTTTCCCCTCCGCGCTGGTTGATCGGGCCAAAGTTCATCAGCATCTTGCCGTTCGGTCCGGGCGCGTAGCAGATACTCAGGATGATCACGTCGCGTTCATCACCCTGAACGTTCTCGAGGTTCTTGACGAACAGGCCATTGAACTGCCCGGCATCTTCACGCACATACTCGCGCTCAAGGCGAGTGGCAAAGGCCGAGTCACTGGCGGCCAAGTCCTCCAGGGCCTGCTCGATGGCGCCCTGTTGGGCTTCCGAAAAAGCCACGATCCCCAGGCTAAGGCCGGTCTCACGTTGCAGCAGCTCACGCACCAGGTTGGCGATATAACGCGCTTCGGCCAGGTTACTGCGGCTGAGGTAAACGCCATCGCTCATCTTCAAAAAGCTGATCGGGCTGTCGAGCAGTGTGTCGGCGCCCTGCATCACTGCCTGGGCGTCCGTGGAGTCCAGCGCCGCATGGGCAGGGGCAGGGCGTTCGATGCGACGGTCGGGGATGGTGATCAACCGCCCTTCGTAGAAGGCGGCGTTGGAGAAGCTGATCAGCGCTTCATGGCGGCTGCGGTAGTGCCAGGCAAGCAAGGTCGCCGGCAAATTACGCGCGGCCTGGCTCAGCAGGCTGTCGGCATCGAGGTTGATCGCAATCTGCTCGCCGTCTTCCATGGCAACCAGTTCGTTATCGTCCTGGTCGCCGGCGCTGGAGAAGAAGTTGGTGGGTGGCAATTGCATCTCGTCGCCCACCACGATCACCTGCTGCGCACGGCTCAAGGCCGGCACGGCTTCTTCGCTGGGGATCTGGCTGGCTTCGTCGAAAATCACCACGTCGAACAGGTCCGGCGTCAGTGGCAGCGTGTCGGACACCGACAGCGGGCTCATCAGCCAAATGGGCTTGAGGTCGTTGATCACCCGGCCACTGTCGCCACTCGCCATTTCGCGGATGGAGCGGTAACGCATGGTCTTGCCCAGCTCATGCTCCAGTTCGCGGCGGCCCTTGGCATAGGTTTTCTTGAACTCACGGGCCTGGGCATCCAGTTGGGTCACCGACATCGCCGACTGCTTCACATTTTCCAGAAAGCGCTGATGCAGCGTGGCACTGAGTACATGGGCGTTGTGCTTGAGCAGGTTGCTTTCAGCTTGGCTGACCTGACGGACTGCCAGGCTCAACGCCGGGCCGTCGAAGCGTGCCAGTTGCGGGTTGGCGCGATACAAACGGGTCAGGTTCTCCTGGGCAATCAATCCATCCAGCGCCGGTTGCGGCAGGGCGTGCTGTTGCATGGCCATCAGGCAGGCGGAATCGGCCTGGTACAGTTCATTGAGCAGAGGGAGGGTGTCGGGCAGTTCGTCGATTTCTTCACGCAGGTCGCGCAGGTATTCAGCCAGCACTCCCAAGCTTGGCGCCGGTTGGAATGCACAATGTTGCGCAACCAACTCGGCCAGGCGTGCCAATGGCTGGTGCAGGCTGGCTTCCTGACGCACGCTGGCCAAGGCGTTCGGATTTGCGCGCTGGCCTTCGACCCACTGGCGCAATAAGGGTGATGTGCTCAATTGCTGGAGCAGGGCTTGCAGGTGTTGCACGAACACATCGATATCCCGGACACCGTAGCGGCTTTGCAACCGCTGCTGCTCGGCCTGCAGCTCGGCGGTGGCGCGGTGTTCGCCGGCCAGGTTGTCGAGCACGCTGCGATAGCTTGGGCGGATCGCGTGCTGGCTGAAGTCATAGCGTCGTTGCAGTTCGCCACGTAGTCGCCACCAGGACGGTTTCAGCCAACGCAACAGCGAACCTTCCAGACGCTGCACCAGCTCCCGGGCGGCGTCAGTGTCCTGGGGGGCGAGTTTGTCGCGCCAAAAATGGTTGGCTTCACTGGCGTTGTGTTGCTGCACGGCCAGGGTCTGCAATGCCGCCTGTTCCGCATGCAGCGCCTGGGAGCCCGGTGAGCCGGGCTCCAGCAGGTCGAGGTGCGAGGCCAGATTGGCGCCGCTCAGTTGTTCGGCAGCCTGGGTCAGTACCCGCGCATCGTCCAGGCGGGTGTCATTGGAAAGCAGGCTCGACGATGCCTCCAGAAACTGCTCGACGCTGTCCATGAGCCCGCAGGCTTCATCCAGGAATGCCTTGAGTTGGCCATAGGCGTGTTCGTGGGTAACCAGGCTTGCGCCGAGGCGGCTGAAGGGGTGACGCGCGAAACTGTCGAGGCCAAAGCGTTCGTTGATCGCCTGATACACGCGCCCCATCAGCTCACTATGTGCCTGCCAGTGACGCCATTCGGGCAACCGCTCCATAACTTCGGGTGGCAGTTTTGTTGCAACAGCCGGCAGGTCGATCAAATGACGCACCAACTCACGCACCGAGCAAGCCAGCGTCTCTGGAACGCCGGCCATAACCTGTTCAAAGCGCTCAATCAGGCCCAGTTGTTGGCTCAGGGTGCTCAGCGTGGCGCTGCGTCGTGCTTGGAGCTGGGGCGATTGGGCATCGCCGGCAATCCAGCGCTCATAACACTCGCGCAGGTTGCCAACGAAGGCTTTTTTGTCCGTCTGGGAATCGTGAATCAGGCAGCACAATTCGCCCAGTTCACTCTGTTGCAGACGGTGGAATACCACATCCAGTGCGGCGCGCTTTTCGCACACGAACAGGACCCGCAAGCCGCGCCCCGCATAGTCGGCGATCAAGTTGGTGATGGTCTGTGACTTACCGGTGCCGGGTGGCCCCTGAATGATGAAGTTGCGCCCGGTGCGGGCCAGTGCGACGGCAGCGTTCTGCGTAGCGTCGCCGGCCACTACGTTCCATTGTTCCGGCAGCGGGATCGGTTCCGGGGCCTGAACTTCGACCTCTCTCGGTTCGATGGAGAACATCCGGTCAAACGCTTCGTTTTGGGCCGGGTCGTCGATCAACTGCGCGTAGTCGCGTACCAGCGACATCTTGCGATAGTTGAAGTTGGCCAGTGTCACTTGGGTCAGGTCGATGTCCCATGCGTAGCGGTGCCCTTGGTTTTCGGGCATGGCGAAGGTGCTGTTTTCGGTGCTGCTGGCGACCATCTGCGGATGCTGGGTGCGCAGCGAGGGTTTGGCGCCGACCGCGAGGCGCAGCGGCAACTCGCTGGGCAGCACTTTTTGCTGGAACAGTTGCAGGCCCAGCGGGCGGTAATCTTCGCGATCGTAGCTGAAGTCCGGCTTCACCAACGGCATGGCCGAGCGCTGACGTGCGCGACGGCGCTGGAAGTGGTGCAGGTGCTGTACGGCCTTTTGGTGGATCAGTTCGATTTGCGGCTTGCTTTGCAGGCGCAGCTCAACGCCGGGCTCGGTCAGCTTGATCTGGCGCGCAATATCAGCGTGGATGTCTTCCAGAGAGGTCTTTTGCAGGTCGACGGTTTCCGGCAACTGGATATCGTAGAGCTGACGCAACTGATGGCGCAATACCGGGTTGAATTCAGCCTCGGTTTCATCGCACTGCAACATGAACTGATCGCGCACACCTTTCTTGCGGCTCAGTTCCACCGGCAGCCATAGCAGCGGGGTGACAATGCGTTCTTCCGGCGTGTCCTTGAGGTTGTGCCAGCGCATGAAGGCCACCACAAGGCGTAGGTTGCTGAAGCCGAACTCGGCGCGGTCGCGGCGGGTTTCCTGGATGATGCGTTCCAGGGACGCTTGCAGCCAGGTCTGGTCGTCAAAGCGTAGCCATTGCTGCAGGCCAACGGGCTTGCCGCTCAGTACCTGCTCGGAGAAACCGCCGAAGGTCGGCTGCCAGGTGCACAGTGCTTCGGGGCGGATGCTTTCAATACGCATCACCAGCGGTACGCTGGCGACGGTCAGGTTGACGTTGGCTTGGGTCGGCCGGAAGTACAGCAGACGATTGCGCCGCGACAGGTCGAATAGCCGGTTGCGCAGGTGTTCCAGCACGACGGTGCGCCGTGAAGCCGGCCCTTCGGCCTGGGCCAGCACACGCTCGACATCCAGGCTGGCCGGCTGCTCGCGCCAGGACTCCAGGCGCCGTACCAGCGAGCCGACATCCGTGGCACGCTCATGGCGGTTAAGCTCTGTCATCTCGACGATCAGATTGGCCAGCACCGGGTTGAGCCGGCCATTGAGCTGGAACAGGTTGCGCCGGTGCCGGGCAAACGTCTTGAGGTCGTTGATGTCGGCAAAGTCCAAGCCGCAGGCCAGGCACGCCAGCAACTGGCCGAGTTGGAAAATATCGGTGATTTCGTCGTGATGCCCGAGACGATGCTCCCAAGCGTGCAACTCTGTGAGGAACACCGGGTGGTCGATAGCCTGGTGCGGGTCTTCCTGGACTTGCAGGTCGGTAATGGCCACGCCACTTTCAGAATCCCGGACCAGGCGGACCTTGCCGACAATATTCAGCGCCGATTCCGGATTGGGCTGCACCTGCTTGATCGCGTCCAGCGCCAGGCGCGGCGTCACGCCCTCGGGGTTACGCAGTTGCAGGGAGCGCTCCGGCCCTTGTATTACATCGAGGTAACCGAGTTGGGCGACACGCCCCAGTTCATGCAGTTGCGCTACCTGGCGCAGCAGGGGCAGCGCCAGGAACAGCACATCATCGATGGGCACGGCGGCACCATCGTGGCTCTGCAGCAATTGAGTGAACGTGACGGTTGGGGTTATTGGGTCCATGTGTCGACCTCCGCTTTGAGCGCGCGAACGAGCGGGTCGAGCTCACGTTTTGGAAATTTGATATCGCGCTTGAGTACGCTGATAAAGTCGTCGGCGCTGCCGAGTTTCTTCGCGGTGCGGGCGGCATGCAGCAATGCTTCATCCCGCAGGTCGCGGTCGACCAGGCACAGGTCGAGCATGATGAAGTGCAGGTATTCGTGGATGCTCGCGTCGATACGTTCGGCGTTCAGCGTACCCAGGTCCAGGGGCACTTCATTGTCCTTCCAGTCGGGGAAGAAGCCACGCACTTGATTGAGTACAACCTCCGACTGCAACACGGCTGCGCCGATAAAGCTGGCGATAAAGCCGCGGGTGAGGGCGGTCAGCTCGACCTGGTCGGTCACATCCAGGCGATTGAGCGACAACGGCCCGCGTAGACGGCGGTGCAGCCACGCCTCTGTATCCGGGACCTGCCGCCACCAGCTGTCGACTGCTTGGGAACGTAGAAACGTCTCCGGATGCGACACGCCCTGGGACAACTGCGCATCCTTGTCATCCAGCTCGCGGGCCTGCTGCAGATAGTTGGCCGCGTCAACACTGACAAGCCCGGTGTGCACCTTGACCAGCGAGGTAATTGACGCCTCTGGCCCGCCGGCTACCAACGCAGCGCCCCGGTCGGCGTAGATTTCGGTGTGCAGGCTGTATAAGCGTGCGGTCTGCTCCAGGCTTGGCGGCGTATACGCATCGGCCATTGCGTGATTGAGAATGCGCTCGGCAGTGAGATAGTCACCGTCGTGCTCCGACCATAATCGGTAATGGGCCAGCTCGTGCCCCAGCAACGCCAGTAACTCCTGGGCATCGAGCCGCTCAAGAATCGGTCCGTAAAAAACCACATGCACTTCACCGGCCAGGTAATAAAGGCTCGCATTCATCGCGCCATCACCGGCCTGGTACAAAGTGGCGGGCGCCTGGATCTGCAACTGCTGCAAAGCCGTTTCACACGCCTGATAGGCCTGCGGGTGGGTCTCGGGGCTGAGCCGATAGGTGTCCCGCAGCAATTGCGCGCGCACATCCTGGGCGTGCTCCTGCTGGGCGCCCAGGGACGAAGCCCAACTCCACACGGCGGACTCACTGGTTTTCAGGTAATCGACCACCTGCTGGTGGTAAGGCAGTGGCGTCAGGTTGCTGATGTCCAGCGTGAGGGTACTCATCGTTCAAGCGTCCTTGAGGATACGGCTCCATAAACTGCGACTGAGCAGCAGAGACTTGGGCTGGCATCCCGGTATCAGTGATCGGCAATAAACGCGGAGCATACCTATGGGCTGGGAAAATTACTTGTGAATGTGCATACGTTAAACGCGCGATAGGGGGTTGGGCAGTTGCGATCATCTCGCTCCGCCTACCGGGCCGATTCAAGCGGCAGAAACGCCTCGGCAAAAATGACAGTCCCGGTTGAACGCCGTCCTGGTTAAATCTTGAATTGCCTCAACAGGCCTTCCAGGCGATGACCGATGGCGTACAGCTCATCGACCGTGTGTACGCCGCTTTGGGTCTGGTCTGCGACGTTTTCAATCGCGCGGGCTATCTGGTGGACGCTGCGATTGATGGCTTCGGCAACCGACGTCTGCTCTTGCGCGGCGCTGGCGATGTGCGCGTTCATGGTGTTGATGGTAACGATCAACTCGACCGCCTTGCCCAGCGATTGCCCGGCTTGTTCCGCGTGCAGGCTGGCGCCATGGCCTGCTGCGCCGGAGTGACTCATTGCAGTGACGACCTTGGTGGTGGCCTGGTCAAGGCGCTCGATCATCGCTTGAATTTCCTGGGTGCTGAGTTGCGTCCGGCTTGCCAGCGCGCGTACTTCGTCGGCAACCACGGCAAATCCACGACCTGCATCCCCGGCCCGGGCGGCTTCGATCGCGGCATTGAGTGCGAGAAGGTTGGTTTGCTCGGCGATCGAGCGGATCACATCCAGCACCGTGACAATGCCTGCTACATCGCCTTGCAGGCTTTTCAGCGAGGCGCCTCCCGCGGACAGGTCCTCGGTCAGGCTGCCCAACCGGGTGATGCTTTCATTGACGACCTGCCTGGCGTGCTGGGCCTGCACATCGGTTTCGCCTGCTGCCTCTGAAGCGCTCTGGGCACTGTTGGCGACCTCTTGCGCCGCAGATGACATCTGATTGATTGCTGCAGCGACTTGATCGGTTTCCTGGCGTTGCCGTTCCATGACCTGATCGATGCATTTGCTCTGTTCGGCCACCTGGGTCACGGACGTATTCAATTCTCTGGCCATGCCGACGATCTGGCCGACCAGCCCATGAATCTTATCGGCGAAGGCATTGAACGACACGGCCACCTGGCCGAACTCGTCGCGGCTGATGGGTAAGCGCCGCGTCAGATCGCCTTCGCCCGCGGCGATCTCATCGAGATGCTCGCGAATCCGCGACAGGGGACGCAGGCTGCTTTTAACCATTAACCCTGCGAGCACGCCGGTGATCCCGAGCGCAATCAAGGCAATGACGGTTATCCCGTAGACCAGGCTGCGCACACGCTGATGGATTTCCCCTCGTACTTGGGCAACCTGGCTTTCGATTCGGTCGAGATTGATCGCGGTGACCACGACCATGTCCCAGGCCGGCAAGTAAAAGCTGTAAGCCAGCTTGGGAACGACTTTATCCGTATTGATCAGGGCCCCCGAATAGTTGACGAAGTGGGTGTCGTTCTTCGCGGCGGCAACCATTTCCCGGTTCAGGTAAAGCCCGTTCCTGTCTTTGCGCTCACTCATGTTGGTGCCGACGCCTTCGCTGCTGTCACCACGAAACAGGCGCACGACCTGACTGTCGTAGCCGATAAAATAGCCGTCGTCCCCATACTTCATCCGGGACAGCCGCGCGATCGCCAGCGCACGCGTTGCGGTGTCCCCCGTCTCGGCCTGCGCATACAGCTCCGCTACCGAGGTTCGGGCAAGGTTGGCGTAGTCTTTCAAGCGTTCCCGGCTTTCATCCAGCAGGCGTTCCCGGGTCGCCGTGACTTCCTGCTCGGCGCTCGACAGCAAGGTGGTGCTCGTTGTCAGCGCCAGCACCGTGGACAACAGCACCACTGGGGCCAGCACCAGCATCAGTACTTTGTTTTTAAACAGCATGCGTGGGGTTCCTCACCTGAATCTGCAGGAAAGCGGCCGCAAGGGCCGCGATCGTCGACTTACCAAAGGGCGATGTCATAGGTGAGGTAGAGGCGATTGCTGTCGCGGCCGCGGGAGAACTCAGAACGGTAGACATAGTTGCGCATGCGCACGCCCAGCCCCTTGAACGTGCCGGCTTGCACAACGTAAGCCAGCTCGGTATCACGCTCCCATTCCTTGACTGTGGTGGTGGACTTGCCGTCATTGCCGCTCAGGTAGCGCGTTGAGAAGGTCAGGCCGGGCACGCCGACGGCGGCGAAGTTGTAGCCATAGTTGAGCATCCAGGTCTTCTCGTCCTCCTCAATGAATTTGCCGATGCCGGCATTACTGAACGAGTAGACGGTCGCGCCGCTGATGTAGGGTAATCCGGCATCACCGCGAAGGGCCTGGTAGCCGCCACCGAGGGTATGGCCTGCAATCACGTAGGACAACTGGCCGCTGAACATGTCATTGTCGATTTTGCCTGCATAGGCCGAGCCGCTATCAACGCTGTTGAAGTAGCGCAGGTCGCTGGTCAGCACGCCACCGGCCAGCGGCAGGTCGTGCTGGACACCGGCGAAGTTCTGTCGGTAGAAGTGCTCGAGTTCCCCGTAGAAATAACTCAAGCGCAGGTTTTTGCCCCATTTGTACTCAGCCCCGGCGTAGTTGAAATCTCCGGACTTTTCCCCGCTGTAGCCATCAGGCACGATCGGCACGCTGTTGGTGGAGTCGCGCAGTTTGAAACGGTCCAGATGCCCGCCGGTCACGGTCAGGTTCTCGATGTCGCTGCTGCTGACCTGGGTGCCCTGGTAGGTCTGGGGCAACAAGCGCGCATCGTTGTAAATCAGCACCGGCGTCTTGGGCAGCAAGGTGCCGTACTTGACCGTGGTTTTGGCGAACCTGGCTTTTGCCGTAGCGCCGGCGCTGGCAAACTCGCCGGCCGCCCGCCCGTCATCATGCACCGGCATGAGCCCGGTGCCGCTGCGCCCGCGCCCTGAATCGAGCTTTACCCCATAGAGCCCCAAGGCGTCCACGCCGAAGCCGAGGGTGCCCGCGGTAAATCCGGACTGATAGTCCAGCAGAAATCCCTGGGCCCACTCGGTGCGTTCGCTCTTTGCCGTTCTGGCGGCCCGCGCACTCAAGCCGTGCTCGTCGCGAAAGTTCTCGTTGAAATACACATTGCGCAGTTGCAGCTTGAGCTTGCTGTCATCAATAAAACCTTCGGCGTTGGCCGCCGCGACGGGTACCAGGCCTAACGCGCAAAACAAAGCTCGACGGGTATACATAGGGTTCATGGCAAATGACTCGTTGTTGTTATTTGGGGTACAGGTCGGCACGCGCCTCGTGAGTGAGGCGCGCTGGAAGGCAGCAGGGGTTATGGGGGGATCAGGTGAACAGGCTGATGGCCCCGGTCAACAAGGCCAGGGCGGTGACGACCAGGGAGGTCAGCACGGCCCATTTGACGGTGGCCTTCTGGAAGTCGCCGATATCGCGATCGACCATGCCCACCAGCAGCAGGGTCGAGGCCACCAGCGGACTCATGAGGTGAACGGGCTGGCCCAGGATCGAGGCGCGGGCGATTTCAACCGGATCGATGCCATAAGCGGCGGCGGCATTGGCCAGGATCGGCACCACGCCAAAATAGTAGGCGTCATTGGACAGTACAAAGGTCAGCGGCATGCTGGTGATCGCAACCACCAATGGAAACAGATGGCCCCAGGATGGCGGGATCCAGTCGACAAGGGTCTGTGCCAGGGCATCCACCATCTTTGTACCGGAAAAGATCCCGGCAAAGATCCCGGCGGCAAATACCAGCAACACCACGGTCATGGCATTGCCCGAGTGCGCCAGGATGCGTTCTTTCTGAATGTCCAATTGCGGGTAGTTGATCATCAGCGCGAGCACGAAGCCGATCAGGAACAGGATCGCGGAATGCATCAGCCCCATCACCAGCGCCGCCATCACCGCGATCACCAGCACCAGATTGACATAGGCCAGCTTCGGACGTTTGTGGGGCGTGTCCTCGAGAATCGCGTCGATGTAGCAATCGCCGCCGCCGCTTTGCAGCTGCACGTTGCCGATACGCTTGCGCTCTGCGCGACCCAGTATGAAGGCCGTGAAGATCACCCACAGGGCACCGCCGATCATGGTCGGCAGCAACGGCACGAAGTACTCGCCGGCATCCAGGCCCAACGCGGCAATAGCCCGTGTCGCAGGGCCGCCCCAGGGCGTCATGCCACTCATGATGCTCAGCGACAGCATGGAGATGGTTGCCAGGATCATCGGGTTCATGCCGATGCGTTTATACAGCGGCAGCATTGCGGCGCAGGTGATCATGTAAGTCGTTGTGCCGTCGCCGTCGAGCGCTACCAGCAACGACAGCAGGGCCGTGCCTACGGCGATCTTCATCGGGTCGCCATTGACCCTCTTCAGGATTTTGCGGATCAGCGGGTCGAACAGGCCTGCGTCGATCATCAGGCCGAAGAACAGGATCGCAAACAGCAGCAACGCGGCAGACGGGGCGACCATTTTCAGGCCGTCGAGCATCATCTTGCCAGTGGTGCCTCCAAAGCCGCCGATCACCGCGAAGACGATGGGAACCACGGTGAGCGCGACGATGGGCGACAAGCGCTTCGTCATGATGAGATAGGTGAATACGACCACCATGGCCAAGCCAAGGAAAGCGAGCATAGGACGATTCTCTTGTTGTTATCGTAAAAATGGCTGACGCCGAGGCGCACGAGCCCTGACCCGCCGGGCGGCACAACGCGCCTGGCGGGGAGGGGGGTTCAGTCAAGTCAGGGGGGAAGCGTTATCCGGTTGTCTCTAGACGCGTTTGGCGTCCTTCAGGTCGTCCCAGGCTTTTCCCGGTGCGGCAGAAGATTTTGCGTCGAGCATCCGGTTCAGCGTGTCGCGGTGGCAGGCATTTTCAGACATCGAAATCACCACCGTCGCTACGGCGTTACTGGCCAGGCTGGTCAGGGCGCGAGCTTCAGACATGAAGCGGTCAACGCCGATCAGCAATGCCAGGCCGGCCAATGGGATGTCGTGAATGACCGTCAGGGTCGAGGCCAGTGCCACGAACCCGCTGCCGGTAACCCCGGCGGCGCCTTTGGAGGACAGCAGCATGATCGCCAGCATGGTGATGATCTGCGTCAGGCTCAGATCAATGTTGCAGGCCTGGGCAATGAAAATCGCCGCCAACGACAGGTAGATGGCGGTGCCGTCCAGGTTGAACGAGTAGCCGGTAGGCAGTACCAGGCCGACGACGCCTTTTTTGCAACCCAGTGCCTCGAGTTTCTCCAGCATGCGCGGCATCACCGGTTCCGTGGAGGAGGTGCCGAGTACCACCAGGAACTCTTCCCGAAAGTAGCGCAGCAGCTTCCACAGGCTGAAGCCGTTGGCGCGGCAAATGCTGCCCAGTACCACGAAGACGAAAAAGCCGCAGGCGATGTACAAGGTCATGATCAACTTCGCCAGCGAACCCAGCGAGGTGATGCCGTACTGGCCGACAGTGAACGCCAAGGCCCCGAAAGCGCCGACCGGTGCAAAACGCATCAGGTAGGAAAAGATCTTGAAGACCATTTGCGAGGCGGATTCGAGCACGTCGAGTACCGGTTTGCCACGCTCGCCCAGCGACGACAAGGCAAAGCCGGACAACACCGCGATAAACAGCACCGGCAACACTTCACCTTTACTGAAGGCGCCGATAAACGTCTCGGGAATGATGTGCATGAAAAACTCCACCACCCCAAGCTTTGCGGCCGACTCCGTGTACTGGGCCAATCCTTTGGTGCTCAGCTGGCTGGGATCGATGTTCATGCCGACGCCCGGCTGGAACACGTACACCGCGACCAGGCCAATCACCAGGCTGATCACCGTGAGGACGAAGAACAACAGCATGGTTTTGCCCAGCAGGCGCCCGAGGGAGCGCTTGTCGCTCATCCCGGCGATGCCGGTGACGATGGTGCAGAACACCACGGGCGCAATCATCATCTTGATCAGTTTGATGAACGCGTCACCCAGGGGTTTGAGTGCAATGGCCTGCTGGGCCCAGAAATGCCCGACCACGATGCCGAGCGCCACGGCGCAGAGGATCTGGAAGTAGAGCGATTTAACAACTTTCATGGCATCACCCATTTTTAGAATTGTGCGGATGCAAAAATGCCAACGACTATCGGAATTTATCCGGCAAGGCGCTGCGAGTCAGTGGCGTAGACGTAGCCGGAGAAAAGCCTGCGGGCGGTGCGTACGACGGAGGCCTGAATTGTCTCACCGTTGACGCCGGTGTAGGACAATACGACATCAATTCCGCCGCTCGGGTGTTCGATCCGCACCGCTTCAAGGCGCGGCGTACTGATCCCGCCGAGCATCTGCGCAACGATGCTGCCTTCGATCACGCACGCAGTGGCCAAACCAATCGAGCCGGTAATGGCGAGCGCGCGGTGGCAGTTGTGCGGCATGAAGTAACGAACCTGGATCGTGCCCCCGGCTTTCGCGGGCGAAACCAGTACCGGCTTGGGAATCACTTTGTCGCTGACATCGCCCAGGCCCATGGCCAGGCCGGCCTGAAGCCGCAGTGTCTCGAGGCGCCGCAGGAATTCCTTATCGGCGTCCAGTTCCGCCGGGCTCTCATCGCCACGCTTGCCCAGTTGGCTGGCTTCGACAAGCACCATGGGCATCGCCATGTCGATACAGGTCACCGCAATGCCATCGATCACGTCCTGCGTGTTACCGGTGGGAAAGAGCTTGCCTGTCTTGCTGCCGGCTGCGTCGAGGAACGTCAGTTGCACCGGTGCGGCAGTACCGGGCACGCCATCAATGGCGGTATCGCCCTCGTAACTGACTTTGCCATCCGGCGTGTACACGTCGGAGTGAATAAAGGTGCCGGTGTTTAGGTTGCGAATACGCACACGGGTGCGCTCCGGGGTGCCTTTGACCAGACCCTGCTCGACGGCGAACGGGCCCACCGCACACAGCATGTTGCCGCAGTTGGGGGCGCTGTCGACCCTGCGTTGTGAAACCATCACTTGAACGAACAAGTAATCAACGTCCGCATCCGGGTGCAGCGAAGGGCTGACAATCGCAACCTTGCTGGTTTGCGGGCTGCCACCGCCGATGCCGTCGATCTCCAGTTCATGACCGGAGCCCATCAGGTTAAGCAGCAGTTCGTCGCGGGCCTCAACGGCGGCGGGCAAATCCCAGTCAAGAAAAACCGGACCTTTCGAGGTGCCGCCGCGCATCAGCACACAGGGAATTCTTTGCATGATACTGACTCTTGTTGATCAATCGGTGTAATTGATGTTCTTGGAGCAAGAGTCTCAAGCTTTAAAAAATGTTTCAAATGCAAAGATTGAAGAGATTATTGCGTTTTGCGAATGATAAATTTACGCTGAGTTTCCTTTTGACGCCTTGTGCGGGTGAGATAAGACATGGAATATGAGCTGAATGACATTCGATCCTTCGTGAAAATCGCTGAACTTGGCAGTTTTCACGAAGCAGCCGATGCCTTGCACCTGTCTCAACCGGCACTCAGTCGCCGAATTAAAAAACTGGAAGAGGGGTTGGGCACCTCGTTGCTGGATCGCACCACGCGCAAGGTCAGCCTCACGAGTGTCGGTCGTGACTTTCTTCCCAAGGCACGTCGGTTGCTGGATGACTTCGATGAGTCGATTCTCAATATCCGTGAACTGGCCGAACGCCAGATTGGCCGGGTAACCCTGGCGTGTATCCCGACTGCGGCTTTCTATTTCCTGCCGTCAGTCATTCGCCTGTATAACCAGCGCTACCCAAAAATCCGCATCCGCCTGCTGGACTTGAGTGCCAATGAGGGGCTTGAAGCGGTGCTGCGGGGAGAGGCCGACTTCGGGATCAACATGATGAGTGGGCAGCATCCGGACATTGAGTTCGTGCCCCTGGTCAGCGAGCCCTTTGTATTGGCGTGCCGGCGTGATCACGAGTTGGCTGGACGCAGTTCGGTCACCTGGTCCGAATTGAGCGATTACCGCCTGATCGGGGTAGGGCGCCTGAGCGGCAACCGCATGCTGCTCGATCACGCGCTGTCTGGCCTGAGTTGGCGGCCGCAATGGTTCTACGAAGTCCAGCACCTCTCGACTTCGCTGGGCCTGGTGGAGGCCGGCCTGGGGGTTTCGGCGATGCCGAGCCTGGCCATGCCGGCTGAAGATCATCCAACCTTGGTCAGCGTCCCGTTGATCGAGCCGGTTGTGAACCGCTCCTTGGGCCTGGTCTATCGCCGGGGAGCATCGCTTTCGCCGGCGGCGGAGAAATTCGTCTCGATACTGCTTGAGCAATGGCCTCAATGAGCCATACGGCTGGTTTTTTTCTCAAACACGCCGCGGCTCGTCCTCGACAATCTTGCGCATCAGGCTCAGGTAGCGACTCGCTGCCAGCCCCAGGGGGCGGTTCTTTACCCAGATGATATCGACCCATAGCCGCATCTGACTCGGCATGTTGTCAAACACCACCTCCGTCAATGCGCCCGAACTGATCAGAGGTTGTACCAACGGCTGTGGAAGATAAGCCCAGCCCAATCCTTGCTGGACCAGATCCAGCGTTGCCAGGTAATTGTCGCTGTGCCAAATCCGCCGTGACAGCACAACACGTGGATCAGAGTCTGTAGGCCCTCCAGTAGCCACGATGATCTGCCGAACGTTGACCAGTTGCTCTTCACTCAAGGGGCTTTTCTTGCCGGCGGCCGCAGGATGATCCGGAGAGGCAACGGCTACCAGCAATTGGCTCCCCGCTTCAAGAAACGTCTCCCGCTCGTCAAGCCCTGGTCGTTCAAATCCAAGGGCCAACTGCACACGCCCTTCATGGAGCATGCGCATCGCCTCCGGATGGGACGCGGAGCGAATCTCGATTTCAAGCGTGGGAAACTCCCGGGCGATAATGGACAGCGGACGATTCCATACGCCTGTCTGCAACTCCGGCGCCATCGCAAGGACCAAGCGTTCCTCCAACCCCTGATGAAGCTGGAGCGCATGGGCGTCCAGCAGGTTTAACTGGCTGGCGACCTGTCGAGCCTGGGGCTCCAGTGCTTTGGCGGCTGCCGTAGGAATGGCTTTGCGGGTTGATCGGTCAAAAAGCAATAAATCCAGTTCGGCTTCAAGCTGCGACACCGCCATGTTGATGGCCGAGGGGACCCGCCCCAATTTGCGTGCGGCGGCGGAAAAGGAGCCGCTGTCGACAACCGCAAGGAAAACTTTCAGTGACTCACTGGTGAACGCCATGGTGGTTGTCAGATTTTCTGATGATGATCGTCTTTGTTTATCAGTTTTATTAGCCTAATTTCCACTTCTATTCCAAATTAAGTACGTGGGGAACACCATGTTAAATACTGATTTGAGGGGGCATGTGGCACTTGTCAGTGGTGCCGGCAGTGAAGCGGGTATTGGCATGGCGATCGCTCGCAGGCTAGGTACAGCGGGTGCGAGATTGATCATCACCGCCAGTAGCCGCCGCATCGAGGAACGCGTTAAAGAGCTGCTCGCAGAAGGGTTTGAAGTTGAGGGCAGGGCGGTTGACCTCACCGATGAACGTCAGGTGCGGGAATTCGGCCTCTGGGCGGTGTCGGTCTGGGGGCGGGTCGATATTCTGGTGAATAATGCCGGTATGGCCATGCAAGGCAGCCCTGAGGTTTTCTCGGAGTTGGCGAGTATGGAACTGCATGAGTGGAACCTTTCACTGGCCAGAAACCTAACCACCGCTTTTCTTCTGACGCGGGCTGTTTTGCCCGCTATGAGGGCGCGAAGTTACGGGCGCATTGTCAATATCAGTTCCACCACGGGCACCCGCGGGAGCAACCCGGGCGAAGCCGCTTATAGCGCTGCCAAAGCCGCGATGGTGGGCATGAACATGGGACTGGCACTTGAAGTCGCCAAGCACGGGATTACCGTCAACAGCGTGGCGCCCGGATGGATCACCACGGGCTCAACCACGCCGGTTGAAGCAGAGGCGGGGCGCTTTACCCCGATCGGGCGGGCAGGCAGTCCCCACGAAGTGGCGGCGGCGGTTGCATTTCTGGCGTCTCCAGAATCCAGTTACATCACCGGTGAAGTTATCGTGGTCGATGGCGGTAATTGCCTGGTCGAGAATAAAGCCCCTCAATCCGGTTAATGACGTTTCAATGAACATCTGCGCGATATATCAAGGCTGTATATCAGCTGGCAATGTAAATAGTTAAAGCCAACACCCACGTTATAGTTTGCGGAGCGATATTCACCCAATATTCGGGAGCTGTTGCTGCACCTGGAGAATGAGGGCGTGTGGCTTATCTATACGGCAACGAAGTTTAACTAATGTGATACTTAACAAAGGGTTCTAATCATGTCGAACAGTGGAGTTGGTGAATCAGCGATTGCTGCCTTTGCCGCAGCCGAGCGTGCCCGTTTTATAGAAAACAATCCAACGTCAATGGCGCTGGCCAAGCGTGCCAAGGCGGCGCTGTTCAACGGTGTACCCATGCACTGGATGAGCGATTGGTCGATGCCTTCGCCGCTTTTTGTCCAGCGTGCCAAAGGTGCCCGCTTCACCGATGTCGACGGTCATGACTGCATAGACTTTTGCCTCGGCGACACCGGCACGATGTTTGGCCACTCACCTGATCCTATCGCCCGCGCCATAGCCGAGCAGGCGAACAATGGCTTGACCACGATGCTGCCCGGCGAAGACGCAGTGGTCTGCGCAGAGTTGCTGGCCCAGCGGTTTGAGCTGCCTTATTGGCAAGTTACCGCCAACGCTACCGACGCCAATCGCTATGTGCTGCGCTGGGCGCGCGCTATCACCCAGCGCAATGTTCTACTGGTGTTCGACGGCTGTTATCACGGCACCGTGGATGACGTGATGGTCCGGTACCGAGAGGGCAAGACCGTGCACCGTTCGGGCCTGGTGGGGCAAGCCTACGACTTGACCCAATACAGTCGATCCATTCCCTTCAACGATGTCGCTGCACTGGAGGCTGCTTTAGCTCAGGGCGACGTGTGCGCGCTGATGTGCGAGCCGGCGATGACCAATATCGGCATGGTCCTGCCCGATCCGGGGTTCATGCAACAGTGCCGCGAGCTGACGCGAAAATACGGCAGCCTGTTGGTCATTGATGAGACCCACACTATTTCTACCGGCATCGGTGGATGCACGCGCCAATGGGATTTGAAACCCGACTTTTTCGTAGTGGGGAAACCCATCGCCGGTGGCGTGCCTTGCGCAGTCTTTGGCATGACCGAGCACGTTGCGTTGGCCATGCACGATGCGCAGAAAAGCATCAGCGAAGAGAGCGGCGGGCATGGCCACAGTGGCATGGGCACCACCTTGTCCGCCAACGCACTGGCGATGCGCTGCATGCGCGTCAGCCTCGAAGAGGTCATGACCGAGTCTGCGTACCAGCGCATGCTGCCCCTGGCCTCAAGACTGGCCCAGGGATTTCGAGCGTTGTTCAAGCGGCACCAACTGAACTGGTCGGTAACCGAGTTGGGGGCTCGTTGTGAGTTTCAATTCTGTGCCACCTCGCCCAGAACCGGCGCGCAAGCCGAGGCGGCTTTTCATGACAGCCTTCAAATGGCGCTGCATCTCTATCTGATTAATCGCGGGATCCTGATCACGCCTTTTCACAACATGACCCTGTGCTGTCCGCAAACAAGTGAAGGGGATGTCGACAGGCTGATCGGTGAGTTGGATAACGCGCTGACCGCGCTGCTTGCCTTACCTGGAGCGCGGGTTATCTGTTCATAAGTTCCATTGTTCTTGAATACTGTCCAGTCGCTTGAATGAGCGCCAAGAGGTGTGACATGCAATTTGCTGATAAAAAAGAGGCCGAAGTTTATCTGGCCGCCCACCCTGAAGTGCTGAGCATCGAGTTGTTCCTTCTCGACGCGAACGGTGTTCCGCGAGGCAAACTGCTGCATCGCGACGAACTGCTGGCGATCTACGCAAACGGTCGGCCGCTGCCAAGTTCCATTCTCGCCTTGACCGTGCAGGGTGAAGACGTCGAAGACACAGGCCTGGTCTGGGATGTCGCCGATGCCGATTGTTGGACATACCCCTTGGCGGGAAGCCTGACCCTGCAACCCTGGCGCACCAACCCCACCGGCCAGGTGCAGGTGAGCATGCACCCGACCCAAGGTATTCCTGCCGCACCGGCAGACCCGCGACACGTACTGGTGCATGCCATTGACCGACTCAAAGCCGATGGTTTCCATCCGGTAATGGCCGTTGAGCTGGAGTTTTACTTGCTGGACCAGCAACGCGATGCCAGCGGTCGGCCGCAGCCGGCATTGCAGGCCAACGGCGTCCGTCCCCAGGCACCGCAGGTTTATGGCCTCTACGAATTGGAGCAGCTGCAACCCTTTCTTGATGACCTCTACGCTGCGTGTGCGCTACAGGGCCTGCCGGTAAGGACGGCCATCTCCGAGTACGCTCCAGGCCAAGTCGAGTTGACCCTGGAACATCGTTTCGACGCACTCCAGGCTATTGATGAAGGCGTACGCTACAAACGCCTGGTCAAAGGTGTCGCCAACAAACATGGGCTACAAGCGTGCTTCATGGCCAAGCCGTTCAGCGACCAGGCCGGGAGTGGCATGCATTTGCACGTCAGCCTGGCCGACGAGGAGGGTAACAACCTGTATGCGAGCGAAGACCCACAGGGTACGCTCCTGTTGCGTCACTCGATTGGCGGGATGATGGCGACCTTGTTTGACTCACTGGCGATATTTTGCCCCCATGCCAATTCATATCGCCGGTTCCAGGCCGGCAGTTACGCGCCACTGGCCAAAAGTTGGGGCGTCAACAATCGTACGGTGTCGTTCCGCGTGCCCGGCGGGTCAGCAATCAGTCGGCACATCGAACACCGCATTTGCGGGGCGGACGCCAACCCGTACCTTGCCGCTGCCGCATTACTCGCGGGGATTCACTACGGCATCACCCATCAAAGCGATCCCGGCCCGGCGATCGTGGGAAATGGCTATGAGCAGGCTACCGATTTTCTACCCACCGACTGGCTGACCGCGTTGCAGGCCTTGCAGGATTCAACGTGGGCACGCGAGGCGCTGGGCGCCGAATTCCTGAAGGTGTATCTGGCGATCAAATGGCGCGAGTTCCGTCAATTCAACGCTGAAGTCGGGGAGCAGGACTGGCGCTGGTACCTCACTCACGCATGACTGATGGGCGATAACTGATGCTCACCAGCGGTTGTCAGCGTGGATTTGGGACCCGTGAGCCAAAACAAGGGTAGAGTGTTCATCACTTTCTGTTCATAGGGCCTTCGCGCAGTCGCACCGAGCGGTTCCAGCGTCCGGACAGGGCAAAAAAACGGTATCTCAATTGTTAAGTGAAGAATGAATCGTCCGCTGTTTGTTTCTCTGGATGGGCCCAAGGGCACCGGCAAAACCACGCTGTTGGAGGCCGTTACGAAAGCACTGAGGGCAGGCAACAAAAAGGTGATCCGGCTTTGCGAGAGAAAAAGCGATCCGTACCGGGAGGGAACAATGGCGCTTGTTAACCAGCTCGTCAGAAATCCCTCCCGGGAGCTGGAGCTGCGGGTGTGTGAACGCTTTGCTGACAGCCGTGCCTGGATTTCCCGGCAGGTGCTGGCTAAACAGCCACCAGGCAGCATCATCCTGATCGATCGCTGGTACCCGTCGGATGCCGCGTTTCGCCGGATAATTCCGTTTGCAGAGATCCTGCAGTTGAACATTGATCGAAACGTGCGAGTGCCAGACCTGCATGTCGGGATTGTCACCGCCCCTGAGATTTCATGGGCGAGGGCAGCGGCACGACGGCGTGGGCTGAGCAGCACGGTGATCCATAAGCTGGAAGAACATAGCGCGTGTACCCAGGCATTCGAGCGAGCGATGGCAGATCACGGTTGGGTTTTGTGCCGTAATGAAGGCACGATCGAAGACGCAACGATGCAGGTGGTGTCCGCGATCTATAGAGTCCTTGCTTGCGCGTCCCCGGCAGTCATTCTACCGGCCCCGACCTCCATCGACTCCTTGTGCTATCCAGGCTTCTAATGCCTCGGCGCTCATAGGCTTGGCTATCAAATAACCCTGTGCCTCGGAACATCCCCACTGAATTAACAGGTCCAGGATTTCTTGATTTTCTACGCCTTCTGCAACCACCCGGTAGCCGAGCCCCTTAGCCAGTCCGATCAGGGTTTTAACCAGTTGCTTGTCATTTTGATTGCTGCCCAGCCCGCTGATCAGAGATTGGTCAAGCTTGACAGTATTGGCCGGGAGCTCCTTCAAATAAGCCCAGTTGCTGTAGCCGGTGCCAAAGTCATCAACAGCAACCTCTACTCCAAACTTACGGACACGCTCCAGTTGCCGGATGACTTCTTCAGGGTTGGTCATGAGCATGCTTTCGGTAAACTCAAGTTCAAAGCCAGCGGGGTCCAGGCCGTGCTGTTGAATCTCATGGATCATCGAGTCGACGAATTCGGCGCTTTCAAGATCGCTGACGGTAATGTTCATCGCTATCCGCAGGCGCACACCTTGCGCTTTCCAAATAACCGCTTGCTGGATGATTGCGTTGAGCACCCACAATCCAACAGAGGGTATGAGTGCGGTTTTTTCAGCCAAGGGTATGAATTCAGCAGGGCTGATGGGCCCCAGTAAAGGATGTGTCCAACGTAATAGTGCTTCTACTGAATGACACCGTCCTGAGGGCAGTTTGATTTTTGGCTGGTACACCAGGCTGAACTGTTTGTCGGCGCTGACCGCCTCCGGCAACGAACTCAACAACATGAACGCGCGTTGTTGAGCCGCATCAAAATGGGGCTCATAGCGCGACCATCCCAGCCTGCGGTCACGCGCCTCATCCGCAGCGCTGACCACCAGGCGAAGCCAGTCTTGCTGGAGCCCTGAGCTATGAATAGGCAGGACGCCAATCCCGACTTGCATGAGTATGGGGATGGCGTGGCATTCGACAGGCTTTTTGAAGTCCTTGAGGATGTTTTCACAAATGTGCTCGGCCGTTTGATCCTCCTCAAGGAGGAAACCAAACCGCGTCGGGCTAATTTTATAAAGTAGACACTGTGGCGGTAATAGTTTTTGTAGGCGCGCTTTGATTGCCAGGACCAAGTCTGTGGCAAAACTGTAACCCAACGCCTTCACGATATCGTTAAGGAACTTTGGCGAGATGATGTCAACCGCATACGCTTGGCACGCGCTGTGGGTCTTGAGCGCTTGGCGTATATCCTCCTCAAACCGGAGTCGATTAAATAACCCTGTGGGTTGGTCGACGAAGTTTCGAGAGCGCATGCTGTGGATGTGCATCATCACCAGTTCAGCAAAACCGCTGAGCATCGCGCTATCACGCTCACTCATAGCGGCACGTGAGACTGTATCAATGATGCACAGGCTTCCCAGCGTAAAACCCTCTTCGGTAATCAGTGGGGTGCCTGTGTAATAACGAATATACGGAGGCCCCGTTACCAGGGAATTGTCTTTAAAGCGGGGATCAAGCGTCGCGTCCAATACCTCCAGCGGGGCGTTATCCAGCGTCGAGTAAGCGCAGAAGGACACTTCTCGTGGTGTCTGCGTCTCTTCAAGCCCTACGCGCGCCTTGAACCATTGCTGATGCTCATCGACGATCGAAATCAGCGCTATGGGGGCGTTGAAGTAAGCAGAAACCATCTCGACGATTTTATCGAAGACAGTATCGTACTCGCTGTCAGCTGGACAAAATTTCGCGACCTCTTTAAGCCGTTCAATTTCATTCGGCGGAATAGGAGCGCCTGCGCCCATGACAATCCTCGGAGTGGCTGTGTTTATGTGCACGGTATCAGACAGTGCCATCATTATGATGTTGTTTTTTCTATTCCTCTGATAGCTCAGCGGTATGCAGGCAGGCGGCCTCTCCTGTGTTGCCGGGAGAGGCGCGTGTTTGGCCTCAGCGCACCCACCTCACAACCTGGGCTCCAGCCATGGCGATACGCGTATTACCCGGCTTTCGGTGGGTGAGGGCGCGCAGTACGTTCCCATTGTGCGCAATTCCCACCGCATCTGGCGCGAGCTTGAGCAATTATCAGGGGAGTCGCTGTTCGAACAGTCGGGTCTATTGGTTCTGACTTCGAGTCCCGAGTTTGACCCCAACGATAAAACCGACTTCACATTGCGCACCATCGGCCTAGCACAGGCCTATGGCATCGAGCACGACGTTTTATCCGCCGAACAGATTCGCCAGCGCTTTCCACAACTTGCCAACGTACACGACACTGCCATCGGCTATTTCGAGCCAGGTGGAGGTTTTGTACGTCCTGAACGTTGCATTGATGTGCAGCTCAAGTTGGCCGAGCAACACGGAGCAATCCTCTACAAAGGCGAAACCGTCACTGGGATTAGCTCGAATGAGCAGGGAGTCCATGTCACTACGAATCTGCGCACGCTCTTTGCAAACAAGCTTGTGATTAGCGCCGGCAACTGGAGCGGCGGTTTGCTGGGCGAGCCGTTTGACAGCCTGCTCAGCGTCTACCGGCAGAAGCTGTTCTGGTTCGGGCTGGAGGAGGGCGCCGAGTGGGTGGATCACTCACCGACGTTTATCCTCACTCACGGCCGTGGCGACGACAAAATCAACTACGGCTTTCCCGCATTACACGGCGAGGGCAGCCTGAAAATCGCCACCGCGCAATACCACACTACTTCGTTGCCGCAAACAATGGATCGTACGGTCTCGCCGGCGGAAGAGCGGGACATGTATGAGCACCAGGTGCGCGGCCGCATCGTCGGTGTGACCTCGAGCGTGGTCAAGTCTGCTGTCTGCGCCTACACCGTGACGCCGGATCGCCATTTCATTATCGATGAGCATCCGTCGTGGCAGCACACCTTGGTGGTGTCCGCCTGTTCCGGTCACGGCTTCAAACATTCCGCCGCGTTGGGCGAGGCGTTTGCACAGTGGTGCATACGCGGTTCGACCGACTTGGATCTCTCGTCTTTCTCCCTTAAACGCTTCGAGCGCTATCATGGACGTGAAGCCGGATTCACGGTGCCGAGTACGTAAGCGTTCCGGGAACACACTCATGAATCTTGATTCGCTGAGAAGTAAGTCAAGCATCAGCGTTCCCTCCGGCGATGAGTAATGCCGTCAGGTACGAATCCAGCACCTATGATAGCGATGGTGCACCGCAGTAGGCGACGAGAGCGGGAAGTGGCTGAGCCTGACACACGATTTAACATAATATACATTATGCGTAATATGATGTTGCGTAATGAGGGGCAGTGCCCGTCAGATTCCAACAGGCAAAACCCCTCTCTGGCTCAAACCTGAGCGAACCCTCCATCCACGAACATTTCGCTGCCGGTCATGAAGCTGCTGTCGTCCGACGCCAGGAACAATGCCGCCGCCGCAACTTCTTCCGGTTGGCCGATACGGCCCAGTGGCAACTGCGCCGTCATATCGTCAATGATTGCATCCTTCTGGCCGGTACTTGAAAGCGCCAGGTCCAGGCCCGGTGTCGAGATCGGTCCCGGTGAAAGTACGTTGACGCGAATACCGCTGCCTTTCAAATCCAGCGCCCAGCTCCTGGCGAAATTACGCAATGCGGCTTTCGTGGCGCTGTACACGCTGAACGCCGGTGTGCCCATGGTGCCGGTAGTCGAACCGGTGAGGATGACCGAACCGCCGGCGTGCATCAGTGGCAGCGCTGTTTGCACGGTGAACAGTGTGCCTTTGACGTTGATGCCGAACGTGCGATCGAACGACTCTTCGGTGATCGACCCGAGCGGCTGGAAATCCCCCAGGCCCGCATTGGCGAACAGCACGTCTACGCGACCTTTGACGCTTTTGATGTGGGTGAAAATGCGCTCCAGGTCGTCCAGCCTCGAGATATCCCCTTGAATGGCGAGCGCTCCAGGCCCGATCAGCCCGAGCGCCTTGTCCAGTTCTTCCTGCCTGCGTCCCACAATCACAACCTGTGCACCTTCCGCTGCAAAGCGCATGGCGGTTGCCAGGCCAATACCACTGTTGCCACCGGTGATCACTGCAATTTTTCCGTCGAGCCTGCTCATGGTTAACTCCGAAGAATGTTGAGGCCCAACTCTAGATCCAGACTATTCTTTTGAATAGTATGCACCTTTTAGTAAGTACCCCTTTGGAGCACCATCACATGGCGAACAACACCTTCAATTGCGGGCTCGAGGCTGCCCTGGCGGTGATTGGCGGCAAATGGAAACCGCTGGTCCTGTATAACCTGGCGCGACATGTTCATCGGTATGGCGAGTTAAGGCGTGCGATTGGCGGCGTGACCGACAAGGTACTGATCCAGCAACTCAAGGAATTGGAGCGCGACGAAATCATCGCGCGGATCGACTTCCAGGAGATCCCGCCCAAGGTCGAGTATTCCCTGACACCCTTCGGGCAGTCCCTGGCCACTGCGCTGGGCGCGTTGTGCGTGTGGGGCACCGAACATATGGACACGGTCGAGCGCATCAGCGAACGGCGTATCAGCGCCCTCGCCCAGGCCTGAGCCCTGCCCCGATAGCCAACTCAACTAAATGACTATTTAGTTGAGTTATAGGCTTGGCGACGAATTCGCAGGGTTACGCTCAGCGAGCACTCTTCATTTCCAGAGCCTGATCGAGAGTGAGCTTGAGCTCTTCATCATTCCAGGGCTTGCTGATGTAACGGAACACATACCCATCGTTGATCGCCTGGGTGATCATGCTCATATCGGCGTAGCCGGTCAGCAGGATATTCACGCAGTGCGGATCGCGCCTATGCACCTCGCGCAGCAAGGTCGGCCCGTCCATGAACGGCATGCGCGCGTCGCAGACGATCAGGTCGACAGCGTGTTGTTCGAAAAGGCTCAGCGCCTGGGCCCCGCTCGTGGCCAGCAGCAAGTCGTAAGGCTTTGCGCGCAGCAGGCGCCGAAGGCTGTTGAGGATACTTTCCTCATCATCCACCAGCATGACGGTGTGTCGTTTTTCGCAGGAAGACAGCGTATCCATGATCAGCGTCCTTCAACGGCGCAGGTAGAGACAGCCTCGATTACCGGCTGGCGTAAGGGTAACCAGACGCGGAAGCGACTTCCCCTGCCCGGCTCACTGTCGACGGTGAGCCGTCCATGGTGCTTGACCATGATGCTGTACGACAACGACAGGCCAAGGCCCGACCCCATGCCCACCGGCTTGGTTGTGAAGAACGGTTCGAATATCCGGTTCTGGATTTCAAGGGGAATGCCGTGGCCGTTGTCGGCAATTTCGACGAAGACGCCCCCGTCCTCCCTGCCGCTGCTGAGGGTGATTTCGCCGTCGGCCCCCACGGCATGGCTGGCATTGATGAGCAGGTTCAGGAAGACCTGGTTGATCTGTGAGCCCATGCATTCGATGGGCTCGACATCGCCGTAGCGCTTGATCACCTGAGCCTTGAACTTGATCTCGTTCCAGATAACGTTGAGGGTGCTGTCGAGCCCCTTGTGCAGATCGGCCAACTGCCATTCGTAACTGTCGACGTGGGAGAACTCGCGCAGGTCCTTGACGATGCGAGTGACCCGGTCAAGGCCGTCGACCGACTCGGCCAGCAGGTCGTCGATGTCCTGGCGCATGAAGGTGTAATCCATCTTGTCCCGCATCACCGCAAGCTCGGGATGAGCGCTGGCATGCCTCTCGTCGGTCGCCTGTTCATGGGCTTCGAGCAGCGCGAAGATGTCCACCAGGTAACGACGCAGGCTGTTGACGTTGGAGCCGACAAACCCGATCGGGTTATTGATCTCGTGGGCCACGCCTGCAGCAAGTTGCCCTATCGCCGCCATTTTCTCGGACTGCAGCAACTGCGCCTGTGCGTCTTCGAGCCGCGCGATCAGCAGCGCCTGGGCACCCTTTTCTTCTTCCAGCAACTTGTTAAGTTGCGTCAACTCGAGTTGGCGGGCAGCCGTATCAGTCGTATCACTGATGGCCAGGCCCACGCCAAGATTGCTGCCATCGGCGTCTTGCACGGGGAAGAAGGTGCAGTTCTGATACATGAGCCGGACCATGCCGCTGATGGGCCGGGTACTCTCGAAATTGAACAGGTGCGGCCGCTGCTGCCATGACGTGAACGCAAAGTTTTGCAGGGTGATGACGCTGTTGATCTTCTGCCGGGTCCAGGCCTCCGGCAGCTCCGGAAAGGCTTCGAACAACGTACGGCCGACCAGTTCTTCCGCGCTGCGGCCACTGTTGATGGACATGAAATGGTTAGAGAACAGCACCTTGCAGTCCTGGTCGACCAGCAGCACGCCCATATTGATGGCCTTGAGCATCGACTCAAGGGTTTCCCGGGAAATTACCTTGCTGTCTGTCATGAAGAGGCCCCTTCAAAGCTCGTCCAGCAAACGATCGATGGCCCGAACGACAACGCCTGCCGTACGTTCAGTGATGCAGATCAACAAGTCGCAGGAGAACTGATGAGCCTGAACCTCGAAACGGATTTCCAGCACCATCGCCAGGTGTTCATTCAGGTTCAATTCATCCAGTGCATTCGCCGCATGTTCGGTGTGGACGAGAATGGACGGTGCGTCATAGCTCACCTGAGTCGCCACCTGCCTTGCCAGGCCACTGATGCAGGCGCCGGTCAGGATGTTGGTGACATCAAGCATCAATTCGTGCTGCTGCTCCAGGCCGCTGCCCTTGTAGCCCAGCAGTTCGGCCAGTTCATCGGCCCCCTTGGAGCCAAAGCACACGAACACTTCGCCACGTAACTCACCCAGAAAAGACTGGCGGGTGACGATCATGAAGCTCCGGCGCAGATGCTCCGGAATCAACAGGTGATTCTGTTCCCGGATCAGCGGGTGAATAAAGGGAACCGAAAGCGTCACCATGGTATCGGTCAGCAGCGCCAGTCGCTCGGCCGCCTGTCCCATGGCGATGTTCATCAGTTCCTGCAGGGCATCACGTTGGTCTTCGGTGAGTGCGGCCAAGGTTTCCATCAAAGCACTCCTATGACGTGCAAGGCATTGACTACAGCTTCAGCCGTAACCGGCTTGGCTACGAATGCAGCAGCGCCCAGGTCGAATACCCGTTGCCTGGCCAGGGGTTGGATGTCTGCACTGATCACCACGACGACCACATTGGCGTCTTCGCGCTTGAGTGCTTCCAGGGTCTGGAAGCCGTCCATGACGGGCATGGTGAGGTCGAGAAAAAGCAGGTCGACCAAACCGGCGTGGTAAGCCTCCATCACCTCGGCACCGTTACAGGCCTGGCGAACATCTTCGGTCAGTGATTCCGGCAGGGAACGCAAGACCATCTTGCGGGACATGGATGAATCATCGGCGATTAGAACTTTCATGGTGCACTCCACAGGTATGAAGTGTCCTGCGGCCTCGGCCGAGGCCGGAGAAATCAAGACTTCATTGAATCTTCCAATCACTCTAGCGTGACATATAGCAAAGAGCCATGAAGAAATCCGGATAGTGCTCTAATGATTTGCGCGGCCTGTAGGGATTTCCCTGCAGGCTGCCAAGCGCCGGCCCGAAACTCAGTAACCACTGGCCGCCGTCATCGCCCCGCCGACAATCGCAATCCCCGAACTGCTGCCCAAACGTGTCGCGCCAGCTTCAATCATTTTCAGTGCCGTCGGATAATCGCGCACGCCCCCGGACGCCTTGACCCCAACCGCGGCGCCCACGGTTTTACGCATCAGGGCCACGTCTTCGGCGGTGGCACCGCTTCGGCTGAACCCCGTGGAGGTCTTGACGAACGCCACACCCAGGTCCCGGCAGATTTCGCAGGCCTGGACTTTCTCTTCGTCGTCCAGCAGGCAGGTTTCCAGGATGACCTTCAACGGCACGGCGCCGCAGGCCTTGTGGACCAAGGCAATGTCTTCGCGCACTGCCTCCAGCAAACCGTCCTTCAACCAGCCGATATTGAGCACCATGTCGATCTCCCCTGCCCCGGCGGCAATCGCCCGTTCGGCTTCGAAGGCCTTGGTGTCACTCAGGCCGGCGCCCAGGGGAAAGCCCACCACGGCACAAATCACCACGCTGTCGTCGGTCAGGCAGGAAGCGGCGTAAGGCACCTGCCCTGAGTTCAGGCACACCGAATAAAAACCGTGCTCCCGGGCTTCCTCGCACAAGGTGCGAATCTGCTCGCGGGAGGCGTCGGGCGCCAGCAAGGTGTGATCGATGTACTTGGCCAATGCTGCGGGTTGAAGAGTGTTCATTTAACGTGCCCTTGCCTGTATGTTGCGAATGGTCGTGTGCCGCTTGTCACAGCACTCACACTAATACGTTACAATAATAACATTAAATGTTGCTTATCTAACACAAACAATCAAGCCCTGGAATACTCGTGGACAGTAGAAAAGCCGAGCGACTCAAGCTTATCCAACAAGCCTTGCAGGACCAGAACGCCATTCACCTGAGGGAAATGGCGGCGCTGCTGGAGGTTTCGGAGATGACCCTGCGCCGCGATCTCAACCACTTCAGTGATCACCTGCGCCTGCTGGGTGGCTACATCACCCGGGTCGGCAGCGAGGTCAGTGATTACCGGGTTGCCGAGCAGGACACCCGCCACGTCGAGGAAAAGCGCCGCATCGGCAAACTCGCCGCGCGCCTGATCCAGCCCGGTGACACGGTGTTTTTCGACTGCGGTACCACCTCGCCGTTTGTGATCGACTTCATCCCCGACGACTTGGAGTTCACGGCGGTGTGCAGCTCCTTGAACGTGCTGCTCAAGCTGCATAACAAGCCCAACTGCCACATCGTGTTGTGCGGCGGCACCTTCCACCGCAAGAACCAGGTGTTTGAAAACAGTGCCGAAAGCAGCATCCTCGACAGCGTGCGCCTGACCTGGGCCTTCGTGACGGCCGCCGGCGTCAGCCAGGCATTCGGCGTGACGTGCTTCAACTTCAACGAAGTCGAGGTCAAGCGAAAGGTCATGCGCCAGGCCCAGCAACGTGTGTTGCTCGCCGATTTCAGCAAGTTCGACACGGTGCGCACCGCTCACTTCGCCACCCTGGAGGACTTTCAGTACGTGGTCAGCGACAAGAAAATCCCCCGCAGCTACAAGGACGCCATCCAGGCCCACGGCGCGCAATTGCTGGTTTAACCCAGCAACCGCTGGCGTTCCTGCTCGCTCAGGTAGCCAGTGGTGACCCTGAACGAAGCGCTGGCGCCCGCCGCCAGCAGACGCACGTGGCCTTTGGCTTTCTCGGCGTTATAGCCCTCGGGTTCGCACGTCGATGGCAGCACGAACGCCGCCACTTGCTGATCCGGCGTGTGCAGGATCCAGCGTGCGGCGTGGGCGAATTGTTCGGGGCGATAGCGGGTGTAGAACGCCGCTCCATCGGGATGATCCAGCAGGAAGTGCGCCTGGCCGGTGGCGTCCGTGCCGACGCCGTCGAAGAAAAACACGATTTCAGGGTCGTACAACCCCGGCTGATCGAGGCAGGCCAATTGCCCGGGTTGTTCGGCCAGTTGCGCCATGTAGGCACTCCAGTCCGGCGTCGGCTTGACGTGGCCCGGAATGCTGGTGCGCAGGCGCAGGCGCTGCATGCCCCATGGCTCGACAAACCGCGCGCCGGCCACAAAGGCGTAGTTCATGTGGGCCATGTACATCAGTTCCATAGGCTTGCCGGCCAGGTTGGTCACGTCCATGTCGATATCGAACACCGCCGAATCGGCGCGCAGGGTCACGCTGGGGCGCGCCCGGTAGCGATCGCCGAAGCCCTTGGCATATTGATAACAACCGCCCAGGCGCACAAAGCCCTCGCCGATGTCCAGCCAGGCCGAGTCCATCGGGGCGCAAGGCATTTCGCCGTGCAAGGCGTGGGTGTCATCCGGCGCCGGGCAACCGTTGCGCAGCAGGCCACTGTGAAACATGAAGCAGCCGTAGGTATCGACGACCGTCGGGCTGGGCCGGGGTTGCTCGAACAGGTTGCTCATGGTCAGGTCACAGCCATCGAACATCGCCGACCAGATCATCTGCCCTTGATAAGGCAGCAGCACCAGGCGTCCACGGCTGTTCTCCAGGCTCACGGCCAGCACCCCGGATGGATAGATCCAGGCACTGACCTTGAAATCCTCGGACTGCAACAGGATTCTCTCCTGCTCGGCAAACACCGCTGGATACAGCGGGATCTGCGTATTCATGAGGCCACCGCCGCGGCGGCGCTCGACGGCAACGTGCCGGGTTGGCGCATGCACTTGACCGCGTACATCACGATCACGATAAAGCACAGCAACGGTACGCTGTAGGCCAGTTGCATATTGCCGCCGCTGGCATCGGACAACAGGCCCTGGAAGATCGGAATCACCCCGCCGCCGACGATGCTCATCACCAGCAATGAACCGCCGACGCCGGTGTCTTCACCCAGCCCATCGATGGTCAGGCCGTAAATGGTCGGCCAGCACGGGCCGAGGAAAATACTCACGCCGACCGCTGCGTACACCGCCGAAATATTCGGCACCAGAATGGTGTAGGCCAGCAGCACAATGCACAGCACACCGTAGATCGCCAGGACCTTGGCCGGATGCAGGCGGCGCATCAACAGGTTGGCGATCATCTTGCCGACAAAGTAGGCGGCAAAGGTGGTCAGCAAAAACCATGAGGCGCTGCGCTCATTCATTCCGCCCATTTGCATCGCCAGGCGAATGGTGAAACTCCACACGCCGACCTGGGCGCCCACGTAGAGAAACTGCGCCAATACGCCAAAGGTAAAGCGCGGGTTACGCCACAGTCGGCCCAGGCTGTGGCGCAGGCTGCCAGGCTTGCTGTCAGCCGGCTTATTGCCCTTGCAGGCCGGGAACCGAGTGATCGCAACCAGGATAAACATCAGCACCAGCACGGCGATCATCCACTTGTAGGGCAACAGCGTGGACTGGATCATCTGCAACTGCTGCACGGCGGCCTCGGAGGCGCTCATCCGGGTCAGTTGTTCCGTGGTCGCGTCGGTGTCCTTGAACATCACGAAACTGCCGACGTACACCCCTGCCATCGCACCGAAGGGGTGGAACGTCTGCGAGATGTTCAAGCGCCGCGTCCCGGTTTCCCTGGGCCCCATCAGGGTCGAGTAGGTGTTGCAGGCGGTTTCCAGGAACGACAGGCCGGCCGCAATCACAAACAGCGCCAGCAGGAACATGCCGTACTTGGCCGTCGACGCCGCCGGGAAAAACAGCAGGCAGCCGAACATGTACAGCAGCAACCCGATCAGGATCGTGCTCTTGTAGCTGAAGCGGCGCACCACCATTGCCGCCGGAATCGCCACGAAAAAGTAGCCCAGGTAAAACGCCGACTGCACAAAGGCGGTCTGGAAATCACTGAGCAAAAACGCTTTCTTGAAGTGTGCGATCAGCACGTCATTCATGCTTGCCGCCGCCGCCCACAGCGCAAAGATGCTGCACAGCAGGATAAAGGCGAACCAGGGCGTGCGGTTCAGGTAGAAACCATCGGGTGTCTGTTGCAGCGCAGGTTTGTTCATTATTGTTCTCCGGGCTGGTTTGGGGGTTACGGCTGTTGCAGGAAACGGGCGAACGCCTCGCTGTCGGGATATGACGTCTGGGTGCCCAGGGCCATGACCGAGCAGGCGGAATACGCCACGGCCTGTTCCATGGCCTGCCGGATACCGCCGTCGCGGCTCCAGTGCTGGATGAAGCATCCGATAAAGGCGTCGCCGGCGCCCGTGGTGTCCCGTGCCACGACCTTTCGGCCCGGCACCCGGAATTCGCCCTCCTCTCCCACGTACAACGCACCGTGTTCACCGAGGGTGACGATCACGTGGCGAATGCCGCTGGCCACCAGCGTGCGCGCTGCGCGCTGGGCGGCGTCCGGCGAGTCCACGACCTGGCCGGTGATCAACGCCAGTTCCGATTCATTGGGGATCAGGAAATCCAGCTGCGCCAGGTGCTCCCCGCTCAGGCCGGCCAGGGCCGGTGCCGGGTTGAGCAGCACCGCGATGCCGTGCCGGTGCGCAAATTCGATGGCGTAGTAGACCGTCTCCAGATTGATCTCCAACTGCAGCACGATCAGCGTGCACTCGCGCAGGTCGGCGGCCGCCGCGTCGATGTCCGCCGGCAACAAATGCGCATTGGCGCCTTTGACGATCAGAATGCTGTTGTGGGAGTCGGCTCGCACAAAAATCGGCGCGACACCGCTGGAAACCCCAGGCACCCGCTGCACATGACGGGTGTCGATACCAAAACGCTGGAAGTTGGCCAGGGTGTTGTCGGCAAACATGTCGTCGCCGACCTTGCTCAACATCAGCACCTGCGCCCCAAGCTTGGCGGCCGCCACCGCCTGGTTCGCCCCCTTGCCGCCACACCCGAGGGCAAAACCAGGCGCTTCCAGGGTTTCGCCCTGGGCCGGCATGCGGTCGATGTAGGTGATCAAATCCACCATATTGCTGCCGATGACTGCGATCTTGCTCATTGCTATTCCACCTTGTTGCACCACGACCAGGCAGGTCGTGGTGCTCTTGTTTTGTTATTTAAATAACATTAGGTGTGAATATTCAATCTTTTTTTGCAGTGCCCGGTCAACGAGCCCTGCGAGTGGGCCGGTGGACCGGCCAAAAAAAACCGACCCACAGGGGGCCGGTCCATAAAGCGTGTATCAGGTCTGTGCGGTGTTACAGGCTGAAGCGATCCACGGATTGCGACAACTTGCCGGCCAGCCCGGCCAGCTCATCGGTGGTCGAGGCGGTTTCGCCAATGATGCGGCTGTTGTTTTCCGACATTCCCGCAATCATCTCCACCTGGTGGGAGATCTCGTTGCTGGCCAGGCTCTGTTCACCGATGGTGCGCGAGATGTCGTTCACCAACTCGGTGGTATTCAGGGTGGCCTGCAGAATATCGCGGATCGCTCGCTCCACCTCGGCAGTTACCGCCATGCCTTTGTCCACTTGGGTGACGCCCTCCTCCATGCTGGTCACCGCTTCCCGGGTGTTCTGCTGGATACGCCCGACCATGCTGGCAATTTCCTGGGTCGAGGCGCTGGTGCGGCCCGCCAGGCTGCGCACTTCATCGGCGACCACTGCAAAGCCGCGTCCCTGTTCGCCGGCGCGGGCGGCTTCAATCGCGGCGTTCAGGGCCAACAGGTTGGTTTGGTCAGCGATGCCCTTGATCACTTGGATAATGCTGAAGATTGCCTCGGACTCCTTGTCCAGCGTACGAATGACCTGGGCCGATTGCTGCGCTGAGCGGGCAATGCCATCCATGTCCTTCACCACCTGATGGATCACCCGGCCGCCGTCCTTGGCCAGGGCTTCGGCTTGGTTGGCCATATCCAGGGCACGCCCGGCATGCCGGGTGATTTCCTCGATACTGGCGGTCATTTCACTGGCCGCGGCCGCCATGGTGCTGGCGGCCGCGCTTTGCTGCTGGCTGCTGCCGGCGACGTCATGGCAGCCCTGGCTCAAGCGTTCGCTCATGCCATTGACGCCGTGGGCATTGCTGCGCACCACCTCGATCATGCCGCGTAGATCTCGCTGCATGGTGGCAAGGCTGCGGATCAACGAGCTGGCTTCGTCCTTGCGCTTGGGTTCGACAATCGGCTCGCTCAGGTTACCCCGGGCGATACTGGCAGCAATGCGACTGGCGGCCTGCAGCGGCGCCATGATGCTCGACAACACCCAGCGCCCCTGGGCCAGCAGCAGCAACAGGCTGGCGAGCAATACGGCGCCCAAGGTCAAATTGGCGTGGCTGATGGTCTGCCGCGTGCTGGCGCTGGTCTCCTGGGTATTGCTTTCGATCAGCTCGCTCATCGCCGCCATTTGATCTTCCAGCTGGGAAAACGCCTTGTTGAAGGTGTCCAGTTCCCCGCGAGCGGCCTCAGGATTCTCCAGTGCCAGCGCGACGATGCGCTCGCCGGCACTGATATAGGTGTCCAGGCTGGGTCTGATTCTTTCCAGGCCGCTTTTGATCGTGGGATCCAGCGGCAACTTGAGGTTGTCCCCCAGTACCTGACGGAAATGCTCGGCGTGTTCCTTCAACGAGGTGTTGACCTCATCCTTGCTGCTGGTGCTTTTGCCCAACCCCACGAGCATCGCGGACAGCACGTCGGCACGCAGTGCGTCGTGCATCATGTCGGCTTCCATATGGTTGCGCAGGACCGTCATGCTCACCTCGCTATCCTGTACGGCCTCGCTCATCCGAACATTCCCCAGGTAGCCGGCCAGGCTCATGACCAGAGCCGTGAGCAACCCAGTGGCAATCAACAGCATCAAGCGTAATTTGATCGTCATGCTGACATCCCCATACCCAACCGTCGAAGCAACGTTCTTACCGTTATCGGCATCAATCCCTGTTAGTGAAGCCTAAGTTTGCGGATCTGCGCGGATCCCTTAAGCTGATCGACTTTTGCGCTGCCGGAAACCGCCCATGTCCCGAAGTATTGCCCACCTTGCGTTACTGCTGGGGTTGATTACCGCCGTCGGCCCGTTCGCCATCGACATCTACCTGCCTGCCCTGCCCACCCTGGGCGCCAGCCTGCACGCCTCGCCGGCGGCGGTACAGATGAGCCTCACGGTATTTTTCATGATCATTGGGGTTTGCCAGCTGTTCTACGGCCCGATCAGCGATGTATTCGGGCGCAAGCCGCCGATTTATGCGGGGCTGGTGATCTTTGCCGTGGGCAGTATCGGCTGCGCGCTGGCGCCTACGATTGAAATGCTGATTGGCTTTCGTGCCGTGCAGGCCTTCGGCGCCTGTGCCGGGATGGTTATTCCCCGGGCGATCGTGCGTGACCTGTACACCGGCCATGAAGCTGCGCGGCTGATGGCCTTGCTGATGCTGGTGATGAGTGTGTCGCCGATTCTCGCGCCGCTGGCCGGCAGCCTGGTGATTTCATTGTGGAGCTGGCGCGAAGTATTCGCCGTGCTCGCGGTGGTGGCCGTGCTGTGCCTGGTGATGACAATTGTGCAGCTGCCCGAAACCCATCCCGCCGAGCGCCGACTGGGCAAGACCTTGGGCACGGCATTCAGCAGCTACGGCGCACTGCTGCGTGACCCGGTCTTCATCGGTCTGTCGGTGGTGTGCGGGTTCGGGCTGGCGACGTTCTTCGTGTTTATCGGCAGTGCGCCCTTCGTGTATATCGAATACTTCGGCCTTACGCCTACCCAGTTCAGCCTGTGTTTCGCCCTGAACGCCGCGTCGTTTTTTGCCATGAGCCAACTCACTGCACGCTTGAGCGCGCGCTTCGGCCTGGCGCCACTGATTCGCTGGTCGGTGGTCGCCGTAGCCGCCGTGATGGTGCTGCTGGCCGCGACCACGCTGTGGGTCGACAGCCTGGCCTTGATGATGGCGTCGCTGTTTATCGGCTTCGGTTTCCTCGGCCTGTTGTTGCCGGCGGCGGGCGTGTTATCCCTGGAAGATCATGGTGCTGTGGCGGGATCTGCCTCCGCCCTGTTGGGCGCGATCCAGATGATCACCGCTGCCGTGTCCATGACCCTGGTCGGAGTGTTCGCCGACCACACACCGGCGCCGATGCTCATGGGTATCGCGCTGTGTGCGCTCGCGGCGATGTTCACCACGCTGTGGACCTTGGGCCGTCTGCCGGCGCACCTGGCGAGCGCCCCGCCCCACGGCTGAGCGATACCGCTCGTCGGGCCTGGCCGGCATCCATTACAACTATCGCCGGCCATGAAACTACTAATCCCATAGCACCGTTCGAAACCTATGGAGATTGGAAATGACTGACTACCCACGCCCGCCCTTCGCCCCCCAGGCGCAAAACGTGCCCGGTACCCAACGCACCATGGACCCGTACCCGGACTGTGGGGAACAGAGTTACAAGGGCTCCGGCCGGCTGGCCAACAAGATCGCCTTGATCACCGGCGCCGACAGCGGCATTGGCCGCGCAGTGGCCATCGCCTTCGCCCGTGAAGGCGCCGATGTGGCCATCGCGTACCTGGACGAACACGAAGACGCCAGGGAAACCGCGCGCTGGGTCGAGGAAGCGGGCCGCCAATGCCTGTTGCTGCCCGGTGACATTGCGCAAAAAGCCACCTGCCAGGCGCTGGTCGACAAGACCGTGGAACAGTTCGGGCGCATTGACGTGCTGGTGAATAACGCGGCATTCCAGATGACCCACGAGACGCTCGAAGAGATCGAGGATGAGGAATGGGTCAAGACCTTCGATATCAACATCACCGCGATGTTTCGCCTCTGCAAGGCTGCGCTGCCGCATATGAAGGCCGGCAGTTCGATCATCAACACCAGCTCGGTCAACTCCGACATGCCCAAGCCGACCCTGCTGGCCTATGCCGCCACCAAGGGCGCAATCGCCAACTTCACCGGTGGCTTGGCGCAATTACTCGGCAGCAAGGGCATCCGCGTCAACAGTGTCGCGCCCGGCCCGATCTGGACACCGTTGATCGTGGCGACCATGACCGATGACGACGTGCAGAGTTTCGGCAGCGAAACCCCACTGGGCCGCCCCGGCCAACCGGTGGAGGTGGCGCCGATTTATGTGCTGCTGGCATCGGACGAGGCCAGCTATATCTCGGGTTCCCGCTATGCGGTCACCGGCGGCAAACCGATTCTGTAGGTCCGCGGCTGTTCTTCTACAGATCAAACCGATCCACCGCCCGCCGCCGCTCGTTGTCGTCACGCACGTCATAGCTGGCGGTGGTCTGGATATTGGTGTGGTGTGCCAGCTTCTGTGCAATCGACAGGTCATGCTCCTCGATCACCCGCGTGATAAACGAGCGGCGAAAGTCGTGGGGCATGATCTTCACCCCCACCTGCTCACCCCGTTGGCGGGCGATGTAGTAAATAGCGTGCTTGGTGATACGTTCCCGGGTGATATGGCTGCCCCGGCGTATGCGGTTGAACAGGAAGCTGTCGTCTTGCTCGCCTTCCTTGAGCTGTTCGCGCCTGAACGCCAACCACGCCTGCAGCTTGGCGAAAGCCCAGTCCGGCGCATACTTGACCAATTCCTTATTGCCCTTGCCGATTACCCGCAAGCTGCGTTCATCGAAGTTGATCTGCGCCAGGTCGAGGTTGACCGACTCGGACTTGCGCATGCCCGAGCCGTACAGGATGCCGATGACCGCTGCATCACGCAGGCCCTGGGGGCGTGGGTCGGCGGCGCAGACTTCCATCATCTCCCGGATCAACGTGCGCCGCAGATTGCGGCCCTGGCCCAGGCGCGTGCCGGGCGTGGCCTTGACCGTGCGCATTTTCAGGAGATGTTCCTGGCTGATCAGGCTCATGCGCCAGGCTTCGTTCATCACCCCGCGCACGGCATTCACGTACAGGGATGAGGTATTCGGCGCGTAGCCGTCTTCACGCAACGCTGCGACCAGGGCGATGACATGTTCGGGTTGCAGCAGGTGCCAGTCGATGTCTTCGAGGTTGATGTCTTCGAAGCCCAGGCGGTCGGCGGCGTCCTGCAGCACGTAGCGCATGGTCAGTTGGCTGGAGGGGGCCAGGCGGGTGAGGTAGAGGGTCAACGGGTTGCGGATAGACTCGGTCAAGGTAGATCAGCCTTTGGATTAAATACCTCGAACAACTCATTGTTTAATCGATGTATTTAGTGAATTGGCGAAGACCGAGTCTAACCCAGGAAAAGCCCTGGCACAAAATCACGGTGCCGTGTCGTCATCCTCGGTGGGCGCCTGGGGCTGGGTCTGGGCCTGGCTCCATTCGGCATCCTGCTTCTGCATCAGGGCGAACCAGTGCTGACGCATAAAGGCCAGGTAAGCTTCCGGCGCCTTGGCAAAGTCGTTCTCATCGCCATAGCAACCCGGCAACGGCAACTCCGTGCCCTGCTCCTTGTACTGGCTGACCAGCGCCTGCTGCCCGGCCACGCTGCAATCCTTGGGCAGCGGCATGCCACGCAGGGCCCCGGCCTCCTCATCCCACCAGGCTGCGCCGACCCGGTCGACTCCGCGCAGGCGGTACTTCTGCGACTTGCCGACATGCATGATCAGCTTGAATTCGTTGGGGCTGACATCGCTGGTGCAGGTGCGCGAATAGCCCACGGTGGCCTGGGTGACGCCATCGCCAGTGAGGTCGGTGACCTTGGTCGCGGCCATGTCGAAGCGCAGCGCCGCATCGAACTGGCAATGCTGCACGTCGTCGTAGAGCATCCACATGCGCTTGGGACGGTCACCGTCGATCAGGTATTGGGCCGCATAGACAAACGCCGACTGGGTACCGTCATCCTCGCGTTCGCTGACCTGCTCGGAGAGCACCAGCAGGTTCTTGCCCTGGCGGTCGTCCCAGGTATAGGCGGCGACCTGCCTGCCGCGCACTTCAACACCCTCAGGCACTTGGGCGAGCGCGGTGAGCGCCACGCCATCATCTGCCCGTACGGCGCTGACGCAGGCCGCCGTCATCAACAATCCGATCAAAACGGGCCGCCATTGGCCGCTTATACGCTGCACGCTATTCATCCGAGTACCCTGGCAAGAGATGGCTTACTTTACCGGCACTTGAAGCGCATTGCAGAGAAGATTCTTCAATTAAGACCAAGGACTGGCGGATTAAAGCGCCTCACCAGCAGACAACGCCTATTCAGCCTGCGGACCTTACCCTGCCATACCTTAGTTATGTAGCTGAACCCTAGCTGTCTACCTGTCAAATAAACGAGTTTTTCATCTGCCTTTCATATCTGTTCAACATTTTTGCGCTTAATCTTGAACGTGAAACTTCAGAGCGAATTCCACAACACCAGCTAAGCTGTTGATTACGCTTCATCTTTAGTGCCGCTTTTTAAGTGCGGGCCAGGTGTTCGTCCAATGATTACTACTGCTTTCACGCGCCAAGTTGCTCCAGCCCCGAGGTCATGAATCTTTGAAACCCTACCCTATTCATTGCGTGTCGATCGTTATCCCGGTCTACAACGAACAAGAAAGCCTGCCTGAACTGCTGCGTCGTACCACTGCCGCCTGCAAGCAACTGGCCTACGAATACGAAATCATCCTGGTGGATGACGGTAGCCGCGACAACTCCGCCCAATTGCTCGAAGACGCCGCCGCGCAAGACGGCAGCAACGTGGTGGCGGTGATCCTCAATCGCAACTACGGGCAGCACGCGGCGATCATGGCCGGTTTCGAGCAGTGCCGGGGCGACGTGGTGATTACCCTCGACGCCGACCTGCAGAACCCCCCCGAAGAAATCCCGCGCCTGGTTGAACAGGCCGCCCTGGGCTACGACGTTGTCGCCACGGTACGCAACAATCGCCAGGACTCGGCCTTTCGCCGCTGGCCTTCGCGCCTGATCAACCTCGCCGTGCAACGCTCCACCGGCGTGGCCATGAGCGACTACGGCTGCATGCTGCGCGCTTACCGGCGCACCATCGTCGACGCCATGCTCGCCTGCCGCGAGCGCAGCACCTTCATCCCGATCCTGGCCAACGGCTTTGCTCGTCACACCACCGAGATCTTGGTGCACCACGCCGAGCGTGAACACGGCGAATCCAAATACAGCGCCATGCGCCTGATCAGCCTGATGTTCGACCTGCTGACCTGCATGACCACCACGCCGCTGCGCTTGCTGTCCATCGTCGGCTTCAGCCTGGCGGCGCTGGGCGTGTTCTTCGCCTTTGCGTTGATCGTGATGCGCCTGGCCTTCGGCGCCGACTGGGCCGGTGACGGTCTGTTCGTACTGTTCGCGGTGCTGTTCGTGTTCACCGGCGGCCAGTTCATCGGCATGGGCCTGCTGGGCGAATACCTGGGGCGCATGTACAGCGACGTGCGCGCCCGCCCCCGCTTCTTTATTGAAAAAGTGCTGCGCAACCAACCGGCGGCACCGGCACCCGTGGTCGTCGTCGACGGCCTGGTGTCCTCCCATTCCACCACTACTTTTCCTTCCGATCAGGTTTCGTCATGAATTCAAAAGCCGTTGTCTTCGCTTACCACGATATTGGCTGTGCGGGCATTGAAGCCCTGCTGACTGCCGGCTACGACATTGCCGCCGTGTTCACCCATGCCGACGACCCCAAGGAAAACAATTTCTACGGCTCCGTCGCCCAACTCTGCGCGCGCAACGGCATCCCGGTACACGCGCCGGAAGACGCCAACCACCCGCTGTGGATCGAGCGCATCGCCAAGTTGAACCCGGACTACATTTTTTCTTTCTACTACCGCAACCTGCTGAGCGAACCGCTGTTGGCCACCGCCAGCAAAGGCGCGTTCAACCTGCACGGCTCGTTGCTGCCTAAATACCGTGGCCGTGCCCCGGCCAACTGGGTGCTGGTCAACGGCGAAACCGAAACCGGCGTGACCCTGCACCGCATGGTCAAGCGCGCCGATGCCGGCGCGATCCTGGCCCAGCAAAAAGTCGGGATCGAGCGCACCGACACCGGCCTTACCCTGCACGCCAAGCTGCGTGATGCGGCCACCAGCCTGCTGCGCGACGCCCTGCCGCAACTGGCTGCGGGCAAGCTGAGCGAGACGGCCCAGGACGAAAGCCAGGCCACCTACTTTGGTCGCCGTACGGCTGCCGACGGCAAGCTGGAGTGGAAAAAACCCGCTGAAGAACTGTTCAACCTGGTGCGCGCGGTGACTCAACCGTACCCAGGCGCGTTCTGCGCCGTCGGCGAGCACAAGCTCATCGTCTGGCAAGCCGAAGTGGTCAAGGGCAATGAAGGCCTGGCGCCGGGCCGTGTGATCAGCGTCAACCCGCTGCGCATCGCCTGCGGCGAAGACTCCCTGGTGGTCAAGTTCGGCCAGCGCAATGACAACGGCCTGTACCTGGCGGGTCCGTCGCTGGCCAACGAACTGGGCCTGGTCGACGGCTCCGTGCTGCGCGGTGCCGAGTCCGGCCGCAAGCCGCGCCGGACCCGCGTGCTGATCCTCGGTGTGAACGGCTTTATCGGTAACCACCTGTCCGAGCGCCTGCTGCGTGACGACCGTTATGAAGTCTACGGCCTGGACATCGGCTCCGACGCCATCGAGCGCCTGCGCAGCCACCCGAACTTCCATTACGTCGAAGGCGACATCAGCATCCACACCGAGTGGATCGAGTACCACATCAAGAAGTGCGACGTGGTCCTGCCACTGGTGGCCATCGCCACACCGATCGAATACACCCGCAACCCGCTGCGCGTGTTCGAACTGGACTTCGAAGAAAACCTCAAGCTGGTGCGCTACTGCGTCAAGTACAACAAGCGCGTGATCTTCCCGTCGACCTCCGAAGTCTATGGCATGTGCCAGGACCAGTACTTCGACGAAGACACCTCCAACCTGGTGGTCGGCCCGGTCAACAAACAACGCTGGATCTACTCGGTCTCCAAGCAACTGCTGGACCGCGTGATCTGGGCCTACGGCGCCAAGGGCCTGAACTTCACCCTGTTCCGTCCGTTCAACTGGATGGGCCCGCGCCTGGACCGCCTGGATTCGGCGCGTATCGGCAGCTCCCGGGCGATCACCCAGCTGATCCTGAACCTGGTGGAAGGTACGCCGATCCGCCTGTTCGACGGTGGCGAGCAGAAGCGTTGCTTCACTGACATCGCCGACGGTATCGAAGCCCTGGCGCGCATCATCGATAACGACAACGATGCCTGCAACGGCCAGATCATCAACATCGGCAACCCGGAAAACGAAGCCAGCATCCGCCAGTTGGGCGAAGAGCTGCTGCGTCAGTTCGAGGCGCACCCGCTGCGCGGCAACTTCCCACCGTTCGCCGGTTTCCGCGACGTCGAGAGCAAGGCGTTCTACGGCACCGGTTACCAGGACGTGGCCCACCGCAAGCCAAGCATCGAAAACGCCAAGCGCCTGCTGAACTGGGAGCCGACCGTGGAGATGAGCGAAACCATCGGCAACACGCTGGACTTCTTCCTGCGTGAAGCCATGCTCGAAATCGCGGACAAAAAGTAATGAAGGCAGGCTTGCGCATCGACGTCGATACCTACCGCGGCACCCGTGAAGGCGTGCCACGGTTGCTCGAATCCCTGGATGAGGCCGGGGTCAAGGCGACGTTCTTCTTCAGTGTCGGGCCGGACAACATGGGGCGCCACTTGTGGCGCCTGATTCGCCCGCAGTTCCTGTGGAAGATGCTGCGTTCCAACGCGGCCGGCCTGTACGGCTGGGACATCCTGCTGGCCGGCACCGCCTGGCCAGGCAAGCCGATCGGTCGTGACCTGGGGCACTTGATGCGCCAGGCCAAGGCGGCGGGGCATGAAGTCGGCCTGCACGCCTGGGATCACCACGGCTGGCAGGCCAACACCGGGCGTTGGAGCGATGCACAGCTGGTGGAGCAGATTCGACGCGGCGTGGAGACCTTGAGCGACATCCTCGGCGAGCGCATCGACTGTTCGGCGGCTGCTGGTTGGCGTGCCGATGAGCGGGTGGTGCAGGCCAAGCAAGGTTTCAACTTCCGCTACAACAGCGATTGCCGGGGTACCAGCCTGTTTCGGCCGACATTGGCCGATGGCAGCGCGGGTACGCCACAAATTCCGGTGGACCTGCCGACCTTCGACGAAGTCGTCGGGCCGGTGGTGGCCGCCAAAGACTTCAACGGCTTCATTCTTGACCGGTTTGCCGAGTCGAAGCTCAACGTCTACACGATCCACGCAGAAGTAGAAGGGATTCTGATGGCCAATGATTTTCGCCAGTTGCTCGCCCAGGCAGGGCAGCGCGGCATCGACTTCAACCCCCTGGGCGACTTGCTGCCTGCGGACCTGACCACCCTGCCCCGGCAACACCTGGTGCGCGGCGCCTTGAGCGGCCGTGAGGGGTGGCTCGGAGTGCAGCAGGCATGATCCGGCGTTGGGCCTTGCCCCTGCTCCTGTTGGCGTTCGGTGTGTTTTACCTGTTGCCGCTGGCCACCCACGGCCTGTGGATTCCGGATGAAACCCGCTATGCACAGATCAGCCAGGAAATGCTGCTGACCGGCAAGTGGGCCTCGCCGCACTTCATGGGGATCCGCTACTTCGAAAAACCGGCTGCCGGTTACTGGATGATCGCGCTGGGCCAGGCGATCTTCGGGCAGAACCTGTTTGGCGTGCGCTTCGCCTCGGCGCTGAGCACCGGCTTGAGCATCCTGCTGGTGTACCTGGTGTCGCGCCGCTTGTGGAATGACCCGCAAAAAAGCCTGGTCAGCAGTGTGCTGTACATGAGTTTTGTCAGCGTGGCGGCACTGGGCGGCTATGCCAACCTCGATCCGCAGTTCACGTTCTGGGTCAACCTGACCGGCGTCGCCCTGTGGTTCTGCTTCGACAGCACCACCCGCAACGGCCGCCTGGGGGCCTGGGCGCTGCTCGGTTTTGCCTGTGGCATGGGCTTTATGACCAAGGGCTTCCTGGCGTGGCTGTTGCCGGTGTTGATCGCCCTGCCCTACGCGATCTGGCAGAAGCGCTTTCGCGAATTGCTCGGCTACGGCCTGGTCGCCGTGGTCGTGGCCATTGCGGTGAGCCTGCCGTGGGCCCTGGCCGTGCACCTGCAGGAGCCGGACTACTGGAACTTCTTCTTTTGGCACGAGCACATCCAGCGCTTTGCCGGCGACGATGCCCAGCATGCCGAACCGTTCTGGTATTACCTGCCGCTGCTGATTGCCTTCTGCCTGCCGTGGGTGGCGCTGTTGCCGTCGACCCTGAAACAGGCGTGGCAGGAAAAACGCGCGGCGAAAACCGCCTTCCTGTTGCTGTGGCTGCTGATGCCCCTGGCGTTTTTCAGCCTGGCCAAGGGCAAGTTGCCCTCCTACATCATGCCGTGCCTGCTGCCGCTGGCGTTGCTGATGGGCCACACCCTGGCCGACAAACTGGCCCAGGCCCGTGGGCGCGTGTTGCGCATCAACGGCTGGCTGAACCTGGTGATTGGCGTTGTGGCGTTACTGGCCCTGACCTGGTTCCAACTGAAAAAACCGGTGTACGAGCACGGCAGTGAAACCCTCAGCCTGGTGCTGGTGTTTGTCTTCCTGTTCGGCTGGATCGTTGCCAACCTGTTGCAGGCCTCGCGCCCGCTGCGCTTGTGGGCAGCGCCGGTGATCGGCAGCTGGTTGCTGGTGGCGCTGGTCCCGGCCGCATTGCCCCATTCGGTGGTTTATAACAAGACCCCGGACCAGTTCATCATCGATCACCTCCAGGAGTTGAGCCAGACCAGCGCGTTGCTGAGCAACGACCTGGGTGCAGCCTCCGCCCTGGCATGGCGCGTCAAGCGCCCGGACGTGACCCTCTATAACACCGTCGGCGAAGTGAAATATGGCTTGGCCTTCGACGATGCGGCCCATCACAAGGTCGACACCACACAGGTCCAGCAATGGATGAGCGACGCGCGCAAACACGGCGCGGTCGGTGTGGTCATGCGCGTCAAGGGCGACGACGAACTCGCCGAAGTGGACTTGCTGCCCAAGGACGGCAAGCGCTACGAGCAAGGCAATATCGTGATCCTGGTGTTCCCGCAGGTTGCGCCATGATCACACTGCTCCTGTTATTGGCGGCCTGCCTGCTCACATGCATGGGCCAGGTCTCGCAGAAATTCGCCGTGGAAGGCTGGCGCGACCAGCCCGACGGTTGGGCGCTGAAACTGCGCTCGCCATGGTTGTGGTCGGCCCTGCTGTGCCTGGGTTTTGGTTTGCTGGTGTGGTTGCTGGTGTTGCAGCGCCTGGAAGTCGGCATCGCCTACCCGATGCTCAGCCTCAATTTTGTCCTGGTCACCCTGGTGGCGCGCGGAGTGTTCAAGGAACCCATCGACACACGGCATTGGCTGGGCGTGGTGCTGGTGATTGCCGGTGTGGTGCTGCTGGGGCGCCAGGTATGAGCCGCGTGCGTGGGTTTGCCCTGGCCCTGGGCAGCGTTGGCCTGGTCAGCGCCGCCCAGTTGGGCATGCGCTGGAGCATGACGCGCCTGCCCTTGCCTACCGAATGGCTGACGGCGTTCCACAGCAATGCCATCGACTTCGCGGCGCTCGGCGTGGTGAGCCTGGCGATCCTGGCCTACGCGCTGTCGATGCTCTGCTGGCTCGGCGCCCTCAAGCACCTGCCCCTGGGCCGCGCCTATTCGCTGCTGAGCATCAGCTATGCGCTGGTGTACCTGCTGGCCGCCAGCCTGCCGGTGTTCAACGAACATTTTTCCCTCTCGAAAACCCTGGGGGTGGCGCTTGTCATCCTTGGTGTGCTGGTTATTAACTCTCGCCGTGCTAGCGCTGCAAGCGCCAGGAATGCCCCATGAAAATCAGTGTATTTGGTAGTGGTTACGTCGGTCTGGTACAGGCCACCGTATTAGCCGAAGTCGGTCACGATGTCATCTGCATGGACGTCGATCAGAACAAGGTCAAGCTCCTGCAGCAAGGCCATGTGAGCATCTTCGAGCCGGGGCTGGCGGCCATGGTCAAGGAAAACCTGGAGAGCGGGCGACTGCACTTCACCTTTGACGAAAAGCTTGCCGTCGAACACGGCGAAGTGCTGTTTATCGCGGTGGGTACGCCGTCGGATGAAGACGGCTCGGCCGACCTCAAGTACGTGCTGTCGGTGGGTGACGCAGTAGCCCGCCACCGTATCGAACCGGTGATCCTGGTGGAGAAATCCACCGTCCCGGTTGGCACCGGCGACACCCTGCGCGCCCATATCGAAAAAGCCCTGCACCTGGCCGGCCGGCACCTGGAGTTCGATATCGTCTCCAACCCGGAATTCCTCAAGGAGGGCTCGGCCGTTTCCGACTGCCGCCGCCCGGACCGCATCATCATCGGCTGCGAGCGCGAAGAAGTGCGCGACGTGATGCGCGACCTGTACGCGCCGTTCAACCGCAACCACGACCGCATCATCTTCATGGACCTGCGCAGCGCCGAACTGACCAAATACGCCGCCAACTGCATGCTGGCGACCAAGATCAGCTTTATCAACCAGATCGCCGAGCTGGCCGAACACCTGGGTGCCGACATCGAAGCCGTGCGCCTGGGCATCGGCGCCGACTCGCGCATCGGCTATCACTTTATCTACCCCGGCTGCGGCTACGGCGGCTCGTGCTTCCCCAAGGACATGCGTGCCTTGATCCACAGCGCCAAGCAGGCCAACTGCTCCAGCGACCTGCTGGAAGCCGTGGAAGCCATCAATCAGCGCCAGAAGAGCAAGCTGTTCGAGCGTATCAATGCGTTCTTCCAGGGCAACCTGCGCGGCAAGACCTTTGCCCTGTGGGGCCTGGCGTTCAAGCCCAACACCGACGACATGCGCGATGCACCCAGCCGCGTGCTGATGGAAGCGTTGTGGGCCGCCGGCGCCACTGTACGGGCGTTCGACCCGGAAGCCATGCAGGAAACCCAGCGTATCTACGCTGACGAGGAGCGACTGATGCTGATGGGCACGCCGGAATCCACCTTGCTCGGCGCCGATGCGCTGATCGTCTGCACCGAATGGCAGCAGTTCAAGGCGCCCGACTTCGAGCTGATCCACCAGCGCCTGAAAACCCCGGTGATCTTCGACGGCCGCAACCTGTATGACGGTGAGCGCCTGGCGCGCAAGGGCTTCCAGTATTACCCGATCGGTCGTGGCGATTCCTGCCAGTTGCCGATCCCCCAGCAACAGTGGGTGCCGCAGGTCGTGGAAGCCTGAGTCGTGAACAAAGCTCAACCGCCCCTGCTCAGCCCGACGATCCGCCGCCAATCCCTCGTCTTGGGATTGCTGGCGCTGCTGTTGTTCATCGCCGGCAGCTGGCACCAGGCGATTATCGGTTTCGACTCACGCTTCGTGGTGTTTGCCCAGGAGATGCTGCGCCATGGGCCGGGCTTTTTCCCCACCACCTACGGGCAGCCGTATGCCGATTACCTGGCCACCTCGACGCTGATGACCTGGCTGTTGTCCCTGCCCCTGGGCGAGGTCACCAGCCTCACGGCCTGGCTGCCCACGTCGATTGCCTCGGCAGTGATCGTCATCCTGGTGTATCGCCTGACGGCGCCCTACTCCCAGCGTTGGGGGCTGCTGAGCATCGCGCTGTTGTTGCTGAGCAGTACCTTCATCAGTGAAACCCGTGCGGTGTCCCTTGACCAGATGCTCGCCGCCATCGCCCTGGCGGTGTTCTACCTCGGTTATGCCCATGACCATTTCGGTGCGGGCAGACGCTTGTACTGGCTGTACCTGCTGCTGATCCTCGGCTTTGCGATTCGCGGGCCGATCGGGCTGGTCATTCCCACGGGCGTGCTGTGCAGCTACTACCTGATCAACCGGCAATGGCGCCAACTGTTCAGCTTTGGCCTGCTGGCCCTGGCGCTGCTGGCGGCCTGTGTCGGCCTGCTGTTGCTGATGGCCAAGCTCAGTGGCGGCGAAAGCTTCATGCAGGATGTGATCCGCATGCAGTTCCTGGGGCGAATGGACGGCAGTGAAGGCTCCAGCGGCGCGTTGTATTACTTCACCAGCTCGCTGGGCAACTACGCCCTCGCCTATCCCGTGGCGCTGCTGGTGCTGCTGGCGGTTACGGTCGGTGGGCGCCGCGTGCCGACACCGGCGTTGCAACTGGTGCTGTACTGCGCCGCGGCAGGCTTGCTGGTGATGCTGGGCCTGTCGATTCCCCAGGCAAAGAAGGCCCGCTATGTGCTGCCGATGTTGCCGATGGCGGCGATCATTGCGGCGTACCCGTTCCAGGCCGCTGAGGGGCGGTTGTTTGCAGGGTTGCGTGGGCTGATGTTGGGTCTATGGACGCTGCTGCCAGGCCTGCTGATCGTCGGGCTGGTATTCGCGCGGCCACGCTATCCGCAAGAGTTGAGCCAGCTGGGACCGGTGTTCGCCGTTCTCGGCGTGCTGCAAGCCTTGGCATTGCTGGCGTTGTTCAGGGCTCGCCTGCGGCCGCTGGGTCCGGCGCTTGCCGCCGTGCTTGCGGTGTGGGCAACCTATATTGCCGTGGTCGAACCGCTCGAACGCAGCGTCTACGACACCCGCACCTTTACCCTGCAAGTGCATGAGCAGGTCAAGCAACAGCGCGCGCCCGTGGTATTGCACGGCCTGGGCAAAGACGCCAAGGCGATCAAATACATGGTCAACCTCGACTGCGACCAGGTGCCGTTGTTTACCCAACAAGCCTCTGACCTGGCACCGCTGCAAGGGCCGGCGTGGCTGGTGATGAGCCAGGCGGATTTCGAAGGGCTCGAAGACCCGCGCTTTGCCTCTATCACGCCTACGTTGAGCGGTGAGTTCGACCGAAACCCCTATGTGCTGCTGCACCTGGCTAAACCTGCCCAACCTTGAGTTGCGTCTGAACCCCAACTGTAAACTCGATGGCCACATGCGGTAGCTATCTACCGCTCCGCCACGCCTTGATAACCTCATTATTTTTGTATTTAACCCTCATTAATATGCATTGGCGCTGCCCTGCCGGGCGCGGCACACTGCGCGGGTTCCTCCCCCAAATGCAGGAACTTTCAAAGGGCTTTTCCGGGCAACCAGACAAGCCTTTTTTTTGCCCGCCGTTTATGGATTTCCTTTCAATGCGCTCTCGCTGGTTTCCCGCTGCTATCAACACCCGCCCCACCGAATGGAGCCGTGCCGCGATTGGCATGGGCTTGGGCACATTTTTCAGTGTGTGGCTCTGTGCCCAGTTTTTTGGCATGGAGGTGGCCCTGCACCTGCTGGGCCCGCTGGGGGCATCGGCGGTGTTGTTGTTTGCGGTTTCGTCCGGTGCGCTGGCACAACCCTGGTCGATCATCGGCAGCTACCTGTGCGCCGGTGTCGTGGCATTGCTGGTGGCCCGCGTCCTTGGGCGCACCCTGGGCGGTGCCTGCCTGGCGGCCGGCATGGCCGTGGTGCTGATGTGCTGGCTGCGGTGCCTGCACCCGCCCGCCGGTGGCCTGGCCATGAGCCTGGTCCTGGCCGACCCTGCCTCCGCCGCCCTGGGCTGGCACGAATTGGGGGCCGTATTACTCGGCGCCGGTGCCTTGCTGGCCTGCGCATTGGCCTACAATAATGCGACGCGAACGCGCTACCCCAAGGGTGCTGTCGAGACGTCGACGACTGTCCTGCCTGACCCCAGGGCCGCCCGAGACCCCGCTATCACGGCCGCCGACTTGAAGCTGGCGCTGGCAGACATGGAGCAATTCTACGACGTGGCCCCGACGGAGCTGGAGCAATTGATCCACGCTGCAGAAACCCACGCTCGGCGCCGCAGCATCGGTGAAGTACTGGCAACCCGCGTGACCTGAACCCACGCCCGCCACCCTGCATAAATGCAAAAACGACCTGCATGATTCCGGGTTGTACTGTGCAAATTTGCACTGGTACGATCACGGGAGTGTTTGCGCACGACCATCTTGATAAAGAACAATAAAAGCAGGGAGTTACAGATGACTGCTCAGGTTTCAAGCGAAGCAAGCAGCGCCGACAGGCGTCAGGACGACGTACTGGCCGAAGTACGCAACCATATCGGTCACCTCACCCTCAATCGCCCCGCCGGCTTGAATGCCATCACCCTGGACATGGTCCGCCGCCTCGCGCAACAGCTGCACGCCTGGTCAGACGACCCGCAGGTGCATGCCGTAGTCCTGCGCGGTGCGGGCGACAAGGCATTTTGTGCCGGCGGCGATATCCGCTCCCTGTACGACAGTTTCAAACGCGGCGACACCCTGCACGAAGACTTCTTCGTCGAGGAATACGCGCTGGACCTGGCCATCCACCATTACCGCAAGCCCGTACTGGCCCTGATGGACGGGTTTGTCCTGGGCGGCGGCATGGGCCTGGTGCAGGGGGCGGATTTGCGCGTCGTCACCGAACGCAGCCGCCTGGCGATGCCGGAGGTGGCGATCGGTTACTTCCCGGACGTCGGTGGCAGCTACTTCCTGCCGCGCATTCCCGGCGAGCTGGGCATTTACCTCGGCGTGACCGGCGTGCAGGTTCGCGCGGCAGACGCCCTGTATTGCGGGTTGGCCAACTGGTACCTGGACAGCGCCAAGCTGGCCAGCCTCGACCAGAAACTCGACAGCCTGCAATGGCACGAGTCGCCCCTCAAAGACCTGCAAGGCGTGCTGGCCAAGCTGGCGGTGCAGCGCCTGCCCGACCCGCCGTTGGCCGCGTTGCGTCCGGCTATCGACCACTTCTTTGGCCTGCCGGACATTCCGAGCATCGTCGAGCAACTTCAGGAAGTCACTGTCGCCGACAGTCATGAGTGGGCACTGAACACCGTCCACCTGATGCAGACCCGCTCGCCCCTGGCCATGGCCGTGACCCTGGAAATGCTGCGACGCGGCCGGCGCCTGCCGTTGGAACAGTGCTTTGCCCTGGAGCTGCACCTTGACCGCCAATGGTTCGAACGCGGCGACCTGATCGAAGGGGTCCGCGCGCTGATCATCGACAAGGACAAGAACCCTCGCTGGAACCCGCCGACGCTCCATGGACTGGACAAAAGCCACGTCGACAGCTTCTTTCATCACTTCGAGCAGGTTGCGAAATAAGCCATGCAAGACATTGAATATACTGAAGAACAGGTAATGATCCGTGACATGGCGCGCGACTTCGCCCGTGGTGAAATCGCCCCCCATGCCCAAGCCTGGGAAAAAGCCGGCTGGATCGACGACGCCCTGGTGGCGAAGATGGGCGAACTGGGCCTGTTGGGCATGGTAGTGCCGGAAGAATGGGGCGGTACCTATGTCGACTACGTGGCGTATGCCCTGGCCGTGGAAGAGATCTCGGCCGGCGATGGCGCCACCGGCGCACTGATGAGTATCCATAATTCAGTGGGTTGCGGGCCAATCCTCAACTACGGCACCGATGCCCAGAAACACACCTGGCTGGCCGACCTCGCCAGTGGCCAGGCGATTGGCTGCTTCTGCCTGACCGAACCCCAGGCCGGCTCCGAGGCCCACAACCTGCGCACCCGCGCCGAACTGCGCGACGGCCAGTGGGTGATCAATGGCGCCAAGCAGTTCGTCAGCAACGGCAAGCGCGCCAAGCTGGCGATTGTATTTGCCGTGACCGACCCGGACCTGGGCAAGAAAGGCATTTCCGCGTTCCTGGTCCCCACCGACACCCCGGGGTTTGTGGTCGACCGCACCGAGCACAAGATGGGTATTCGCGCCTCGGACACCTGCGCCGTCACCCTCAACCACTGCAGCGTGCCCGAGGCCAACCTGCTCGGCGAGCGCGGCAAAGGCCTGGCCATCGCCCTGTCCAACCTCGAAGGCGGTCGCATCGGCATTGCCGCCCAAGCCCTGGGCATCGCCCGTGCGGCCTTTGAGGCGGCGCTGGCCTATGCCCGCGACCGGGTGCAATTCGACAAGGCGATCATCGAACACCAAAGCGTGGCCAACCTGCTGGCGGACATGCAAACCCGCCTGAACGCTGCCCGTTTACTGATCCTGCATGCGGCGCGCCTGCGCAGCGCCGGCAAGCCCTGCCTCTCGGAAGCGTCCCAGGCCAAGCTGTTTGCCTCGGAAATGGCCGAGCAGGTCTGCTCCAGCGCGATGCAGATTCATGGCGGCTATGGATATCTGGAGGATTACCCGGTGGAGCGTTACTACCGGGACGCGCGGATCACGCAGATTTACGAAGGGACCAGCGAGATTCAGCGGATGGTGATTGCCCGGGAACTCAAAAACTACCAGCTGTAAGAGCTGCAAGTCTTAAGCTGCAAGCTTCAAGTAAAAGCGCATTGGCGATTACTTGAAGCTTGCAGCTATACAGCTGGCAACGGCTACTTATCCTTGAACTCCGGCGCGCGCTTGGCCACAAACGCCGCCATGCCTTCCTTCTGGTCCTGCGTGGCGAACGCTGCATGGAACACCCGGCGCTCAAAGCGCACGCCTTCCGACAGGCTCACTTCAAACGCACGGTTCACGCTTTCCTTGACCATCATGCTGATCGGCACCGATTTGCCGGCAATCAGCGTGGCGACTTTCAGCGCTTCGTCGAGCAGTTCATCGGCGGGCACGATGCGCGCGACGATCCCGCAGCGCTCGGCTTCCACCGCATCGATAAACCGTCCGGTCAGGCACATTTCCATGGCCTTGGCCTTGCCCACGGCGCGGGTCAGGCGCTGGGTGCCGCCCATGCCCGGCAGCACGCCGAGGTTGATTTCCGGCTGGCCGAACTTGGCGCCGTCACCGGCCAGGATAAAATCGCACATCAGCGCCAGTTCGCAGCCGCCGCCCAGGGCGAAGCCGTTGACCGCGGCGATGATCGGCTTGCGCCGGTTGGCGACGCGGTCGCTGTCGCTGAACAGGTCGTCGAGGTAGATCTGCGGGTAGGTCAGCTCGGCCATTTCCTTGATGTCCGCACCGGCAGCGAAGGCTTTTTTCGAGCCGGTCAAGACGATGCAGCCGATTTCCGGGTTGGCTTCCAGGCCATCCAGGGCCTGGTTCAACTCACTGACCAACTGCGCATTCAGGGCATTCAGGGCTTGCGGGCGGTTGAGGGTAATCAGCCCGACGCGGCCTTGGACTTCGAGCAAAATCGTTTCGTAACTCATGTATCGGCTCCTTAGAGATTGCGTGAGATGACCATGCGTTGAATATCGCTGGTGCCTTCGTAAATCTGGCAGACCCGCACATCGCGGTAGATCCGCTCCACGGGGAAGTCGCTCAGGTAACCGTAACCGCCGAGGGTTTGCAAGGCGGCGGAGCAGACTTTCTCAGCCATTTCCGAGGCGAACAGCTTGGCCATGGAAGCTTCGACCAACGCCGGCTTGCCGCTGTCCCGCAGGGCGGCGGCGTAGTGCACCATCTGCCGCGCCACGGCGATTTGCGTGGCCATGTCCGCCAGGCGAAAGGCCACGGCCTGATGCTCAATGATCGGTTTGCCGAAGCTTTCGCGCTCGCGGGCGTAGTCGCGTGCAGCCTCAAACGCGGCGCGGGCCATGCCTACCGATTGCGAGGCGATGCCGACGCGACCGCCTTCAAGGTTGGCCAGGGCGATCCTGTAGCCCTCGCCCTCCTCCCCAAGGCGGTTGGCCACCGGCACCTTTACATCCTCGAACAGGATCTGGCAGGTATCGGAGGCATGCTGGCCGAGCTTGTCCTCGACCCGCGCCACGCTGTAGCCCGGCGAATCGGTGGGCAAGATAAACGCGCTGATCCCACGCTTACCCGCTGCGGGGTCAGTCACCGCGAACACAATCACCACCCCGGCATTCTGGCCGGAGGTGATGAACTGTTTGCAGCCATTGAGCACGTAATGATCGCCTTCACGGCGTGCACGGGTTTTCAGGCCACTGGCATCCGAACCGGCTTGCGGCTCAGTCAGGGCGAAAGCACCGAGCATGGCGCCGCTGGCCAGGGGCTTGAGGAATTGTTCTTTCTGCTGATCGTTGCCGAAGCTCAGGATCGGCACGCAGCCCACCGAGTTGTGCACGCTCATGATGGTGGAGCAGGCGCCGTCACCGGCGGCGATTTCCTCCAGGGCCATGGCGTAGGCCAGGTAACCGGTGGCGCACCCGCCCCACTGTTCGGGTACCAGCATGCCGAAAAAGCCCAGTTCGGCCATCTCGCCGATGGCTTCCTTGGGAAAGCGGTGCTCACGGTCCCACTCGGCGGCAAACGGTTTGAGCCGCTCCTGGGCAAATTGCCGGGCGGCGTCGCTGATTTGCAGTTGTTCGTCATTGGGCAGCATTGGGCTCAGTCCTTAATACAGGCATTCGACGGCCATGGCCGTGGCTTCACCGCCGCCGATACAAATGGCGGCGACGCCCCGCTTGAGGCCTTTCTGGCGCAGGGCCGAGAGCAGAGTGACCAGGATCCGCGCGCCGGACGCGCCAATCGGGTGGCCCAGGGCGCAGGCACCGCCGTGGACATTGACCTTGGCGTGGGGGATTTCCAGCTTGCTCATGGTCACCAGGCTGACCACGGCAAAGGCTTCGTTGATTTCGAACAGATCGACGTTGTCGAGGCTCCAGCCGGTCTTGCTCATCAGCTTGCGAATCGCGCCCACCGGCGCCACCGGAAACAGCCCCGGTTCATCGGCAAACGCCGCATGCCCGTGGATCACCGCCAGCGGCTTGAGCCCACGCTTTTGCGCCTCGGACTCACGCATCAGCAGCAACGCTGCCGCGCCGTCGGAAATCGAGCTGGAATTGGCCGCCGTCACGGTGCCGCCTTCGCGGAACGCCGGTTTGAGGCCGGGGATTTTTTCCGGCCTGGCCTTGGGCGGTTGTTCGTCATGCAGGATGGTTTTCTGCTCTTTGCCGACGGTGACCTGTACCGTGACAATTTCGGCGGCGAAGCTGCCATGGGTGATTGCCTCCTGCGCACGGGTCAGCGACGCGATGGCAAACGCATCCTGCGCCTCACGGCTGAAGCCGTTGAGCTGCGCGCACTCCTCGGCAAAGGTGCCCATCAGGCGGCCCTTTTCATACGCATCTTCCAGGCCGTCAAGGAACATGTGATCGATGACGCGGCCATGGCCCATGCGATAGCCGCTGCGTGCGCGGTCCAGCAGGTAGGGCGCGTTGGACATGCTTTCCATGCCGCCGGCGATCACCACGTCGACGCTGCCGGCCAGCAGGGAATCATGGGCGAGGATCGCCGCTTCCATGCCCGAGCCGCACATCTTGTTGAGGGTGGTGCAACGCGTGGACTTATCCAACCCGGCGCCCAAGGCGGCTTGACGCGCAGGCGCCTGGCCCAGGCCGGCCGGCAGCACGCACCCAAACAACACTTCATCCACGGCATCGGCGGCGATGCCGGCACGCTCGACCGCCGCTCGGATGGCGGCAGAGCCCAGTTGCGGTGCGGTGAGGCCCTTGAGGTCGCCCTGGAACCCGCCCATGGGCGTGCGCACGGCGCTGACAATCACGATGGGATCATTCATGGCTCATCCTCCTTACTTGGCCGCCATGCGCAAGGCGCCGTCGAGACGGATCACCTCGCCGTTGAGCATGCTGTTTTCAATGATGTGCCGCACCAGCGCGGCGTATTCGGCAGGCTTGCCCAGGCGTGGCGGGAACGGCACGCCGGCGGCCAGGGAGTCGCGTACTTCCGGGGTCATGCCGGCCATCATCGGGGTTTCGAAAATGCCCGGGGCGATGGTCATCACGCGAATGCCGAAGCGCGCCAGCTCCCGTGCGGCGGGCAGGGTCAGGCTGGCTATCGCGCCTTTGGACGCCGCATAAGCGGCCTGCCCGATCTGCCCGTCGAACGCAGCCACCGAAGCGGTGTTGATGATCACCCCGCGCTCGCCGTCGGTGTTCGCTTCCGTTTCGGCGATCGCCGCCGCCGCCAGGCGCAGCAGGTTAAAGCTGCCGATCAGGTTGACGTTGATGACCTGGGCAAAGCTGGCCAGCCCATGGGGGCCAGTCTTGCCGAGGATCTTTTCACCGCGCACCACCCCCGCGCAGTTGACCAAGCCATGCAATCCGCCAAACGCCGCGACCGTTGCCTGCACGGCGGCTTCGGCTGCGGCCTCCTGGCTGATATCCGCCACTGCGCTGCGGGCGTTGTCGCCGAGCTGCCTGGCCTTGGCCGCCACGGCGTCGGCATTCAAATCCACCAGCATGACCTTGGCGCCGGCCGCGACCAGCATATCTGCGGTGGCCGCACCGAGGCCGGAAGCGCCGCCGCTGACCAGAAAAACCTTGTTCTCAATCTGCATTATTGTTTCCTTGAACGGTCGAGATCGTCGAAATAGTCGCTCTGCAACGCCACGGCAGCAATGGTCAAAGCCTTCAACATGGCTGACTGGTTTGGCCAATCATCGACCGCGCTGATCGTCCGGTCAGCCCAAGCGATTGGACGTGCGCAGTGCAAGCTCCTAACCTGAGGGCCTGCGCCACCGAAGAAGTCCTCCCCGCGATGATCGTACGTCCCAAACCGAACCTGCTGGGCATCCTGTTTTCCCTCAAGGGCTCGATTGCCAAGCGCATCGCCCTGCGCAGCCTGCTGGTCACGCTGCTGGCGTCGGTGATCGTGTTGGTGGAAACCTTGCACCCGGCCTATTTCTCCAAGGTCAACGCCACGCCCTTTACGTTGCTCGGGCTGTCGCTGTCGATCTTCATGAGTTTTCGCAATAACGCCTGCTATGACCGCTGGTGGGAAGGCCGCAAGCAACTGGGGCAGATGATCATCGAGGTGCGCTCGCTGATTCGCGAGACCCAGGTGCTCACTGACCCGACGGAGCGTGGGCGCCTGCTACGGGGCCTGGGCGGCTTCGCCCACGGGCTGGTCGCGCGCTTGCGCCACGAAGACGAAGCCCGGGCGATCCAGCCCTGGGCCAGTGTGGAAGCGAGTCATCCCAACCTGCCTGACCGGGTGCTGCAACAGATTGGCGCGGGATTTTCCGCCCTGGCCGAGCAAGGCGCCCTCAGCGAATGGCGTTACACCCAGTTGGAAACCCGCCTGGTCAGCCTCAGCCAGGTACAGGCCGCGTGCGAGCGCATCAAAAGCACACCGCTGCCCTTCCCCTACACCTTGCTGCTGCACCGCACCATTTACCTGTTCTGCATCCTCTTGCCGTTCGCCATGGCCGAACCCCTCGGCTGGCTGACGCCGGTGTTTACCGCCATTGTCAGCTACACCTTCTTCGGCCTCGATGAGATCGGCGACGACCTGGAAGACCCTTTCGGCTTTGACGAAAACGACCTGCCCTGCAATGCGATCCTGCGCACCCTGGAGCGTGAGCTGCTGGCCGCCCTCGGCGAAACCGACCTGCCGCCGGCCCTGGAACCGGTGGAATACGTGCTGACCTGATGCGGGTTTGACACCTGCCGTGGTCTGGCCGAAGCTTGCGGCTTTGCTTCTTCAGCTTTTCGGACGCCTGCATGTCAAAGTCACGCCGTTACTCCATCATCGGCCTGTGCGCCCTGTTGTTGATTGTGCTGATCACCTGGTATTTCTCCCGCACCGCCCAGGTGGCCGTGCCTCCTGCCATTGCCCACGGTTACTCAAAAGCCTTGAAACAGGCGCATAACGGCGAGCCGGGCGCCGCGCGCGTGCTGTATCAGCAATTGGGCCGGCCGGACCTGTCACCCGAGCGCCGCGCCGCGCTGCATGCCGAATTGCCCAACTACCCCAGCCCCCAGGCCTTGAAGCTCGCCGACAAAGACCTCACCAGCGACTCCGCGTTGGTGCGCGAAGCGGCCATCCACAGCATTGTCGGCCTGGTGCCCAGCGGCCAGCGCACCCTGCTGCTCGGCCCGGTGCTCGATGACCCCGAACAAAGCGTACGCTTTGCCGCCGCCAATGCCCTGCTCGGCCTGTCGCCCGACACCTTGGGCCTGTACTTCGGGCCATTGCAGCAGGTATTGGACGAGTTCGTGAAAAAGCTCAAGGCCCAACCGGAAACGGCCGAAGGCTGGATTCAACTGGCGCGCCTGTACATTCACAGCGCCCTGCTGCCGGAAGCGCAAAACGCCTTGGAACAGGCCATGCGCTTGCAGCCGGACAACCTGCAAGCGGTGGTCGCGCAGATCGAGTTGCTGGATAAACAGGGCAAGACCGATGAGTCCCGCCAATTGCTGGCCCGGCAATTGGCGGCGCACCCTGAGTCGGCCTACCTGCAACATGCCCTGGGTATGTGGCTGCTGCACCATGGCGAGCGCCCCTATGCGTTGCTCGGCCTGTCCAAGGCCGTGGAGCTGGAGCCGGACAATCAGGATTACCGCTACGACCTCGCTACCACCCTGCATGCCCAGCAGGAATTGGAAGCGGCCCAGCGCCAGTTGGAGGAAATCGTCCAGCGCCACCCGGCCAATCGCAAGGCCCGGGTGCTGTTGGTCAACTATTGGAAAGAAAGCGGCCAATTGCAGAATGTGCAGGTGCTGCTCGCCCAGCTCGAACAGCAAAACCCTGACGATCCGGCACTGCAGCAAGGCCTGTAGGCACAATAATCGCGCATCAGTTTGAACCGCCACAAAGCGCTACGGTCAAGAGAACATGGCGCGTCCACCTGGATGCGCATCCTCTACTCGTATGTGACCTGAGGGCACTTCTTGTCTACATCCAAAGCGTTGTTAACCGAAAAAGCAGCCATCGGCATCGAAGGTCTCGACGACATTCTTGCCGGAGGGCTATCGCGCAGCCACCTGTTCCTGCTGGAAGGTGAACCTGGCACCGGTAAAACCACGGTCGCCCTGCACTTCCTGCAGGCCGGGGCGAAAGCGGGTGAGCGAACGCTCTACATCACACTGTCCGAAACCGAGCGTGAGTTGCGCCAGGGCGCCGAGTCCCACGGTTGGGACCTGGACGACAATATTCATATCTTCGAGCTGACCCCGCCGGAGAGCCTGCTGGATGCCGAGCATCAGCAGAGCCTGCTGTACTCTTCGGACCTGGAGCTGGGCGAAGCAACCCGGCAGATCTTCGAAGTGGTGGAGCGGGTCAAGCCGACCCGAGTGGTCATCGACAGCCTCTCGGAAATCCGCCTGCTCGCGCAAAGCTCGCTGCGCTATCGCCGCCAGATCCTGGCGATCAAGCATTACTTCGTGCGCTACGACGCCACCGTGCTGCTGCTCGACGACCTGACCACCGAATCCCTCGACAAAACCGTGCACAGCGTGGCCCACGGGGTGATTCGCCTGGAAGAACTGACCCCCAACTACGGCGCCGAACGCCGTCGCGTGCGGGTGGTGAAATATCGCGGGCAGAAATATCGGGGTGGGTTTCACGACTTCACCATCATGCACGATGGCATTCACGTATTCCCGCGCCTGGTCGCCGCCGAGCATCGTGGCGGTTACATACGCCAGACCTTGAGCAGCGGCATTCGCGAGCTGGATGCCCTGATGGGCGGCGGCGTCGAGACCGGCTCCAGCAGCCTGATTCTCGGCCCGGCCGGTACCGGCAAGTCGCTGATCTCGATGATCTTCGCCGCAGCGGCGGTAGGCCGTGGCGAAAAGGCCGCGCTGTTTATCTTCGATGAAGAATTGGGTTTGCTGTTCGAGCGCATGAACAATATGGGCATCGACCTCGCCGCCCTGCAGGCCACCGGCAACCTGCTGATCGAACAGGTGGACGCGGCCGAGCTGTCCCCCGGCGAGTTTTCCCACCGCGTGCGCCGTTGTGTGGACGAGCGCGGGATCAAGACGGTGGTCATCGACAGTATCAATGGCTACCAGGCGGCAATGCCGGAAGAAAACGCGCTGATCCTGCATATGCATGAACTGCTGCTGTACCTCAACCGCCGTGGCGCGGCGACGTTCATGACCGTTGCGCAACATGGACTGGTCGGCGACATGCAGGCCCCTGTCGACATCACTTACCTGGCCGACACCGTGATTCTGCTGCGTTATTTCGAGGCGTTGGGCAAGGTGCGCCGCGCCATCTCGATTATCAAGAAACGCACCGGCGCCCATGAGTCGACTATCCGTGAATACCGTATCAGCAGCCGTGGCATGACCGTCGGAGAACCGCTGGACAATTTCCAAGGGGTTTTGCGCGGCATCCCGACCTACATGGGCGCCGGTTCGCCTTTGCTCAAGGATGAGGGCGTGTGACCACCATTTCACCTGTATCCGAACGCGCAATCGTCCTGGCGCCCATGGGCCGTGATGGTTCGTTGGCGCTGATGATGCTCAAGGAAGCCGGCTACACCGGCATGGTTGCCAGCAGCCTGCCCGCATTGTGCGAGGCCGTGGAGCAAGGCGCCGGCATGCTGATCATCGCAGCCGAAGCCCTGCGCGGCGCGGACCTGGAGCCCCTGCTGGAATACCTGCACCAGCAGCCCGCCTGGTCCGACCTGCCCATCGTGCTGATGACCCATCACGGCGGCAGCGAGCAGAACGGTTCATCCCACCTCAGCGGCCTGCTGGGCAACGTGACGTTCCTGGAGCGCCCCTTCCACCCCGTGACGCTGATCAGCCTGGTGAGCGCCGCCCTGCGCGGACGGCGTCGGCAATATGAGGCACGGGACAGGTTGATCGACCTGAGCGAGAGCGAACTGCGCCTGCAGCGCACCCTTGAGACGCTGGAACAGCAAGTCGAAGAACGCACGGCGCAGTTGCGCAGCAACGAAGAAGCCTTGCGCCAATCCCAGAAGATGGAAGCCGTCGGCCAGTTGACCGGCGGTATCGCCCATGACTTCAACAACATGCTCACCGGTATTATTGGCAGCCTGGAGCTGCTGCGAAGGCGCGTGTCCCGCGGCAAGCTGGACGATCTGGACAGCCTGATCGACCTCGGCGTGACCTCCGCCAACCGCGCCGCCGGCCTCACCCACCGCCTGCTGGCGTTCTCGCGGCGCCAGTCGCTGGACTCCAAGCCGGTACAGATCAACCAACTGGTGACCTCCATGGGCGAGCTGCTGCAACGCAGCCTCAACGAAAGCATCGCCTTGGACATGCGCCTGGACACTCAGTTGTGGACCGCCGAGGCCGACCCCAATCAACTGGAAAGTGCCCTGCTCAACCTGGCGCTCAACGCCCGGGATGCCATGCCGAGTGGGGGCCGCCTGGTTGTCGAAACCTGCAACCGTCACCTCGACAGCGTCTTCACCGCCGCCTACGGCACGCTCAAGCCCGGCGACTACGTGGAACTGAGTGTCAGCGACACCGGCTGCGGCATTCCGGAAAGCCTGTTGGGCCGGGTATTCGACCCCTTCTTTACCACCAAGCCCATTGGCCAGGGCACCGGCCTGGGCTTGTCGATGATCTACGGTTTCGCGCGCCAGTCGCGGGGCCATGTAACCCTCCATAGCGAGGTAGGCAAAGGCACCACGGTGAGCCTGTTCCTGCCACGTTTTGTCGGCGAAATCACCCCCGATGTGACCGTGGACCCTGCCCTGTTGCCGATCGCCAACAGGGGGGAAACCGTGCTGATCGTCGAGGACGACCCGGCGGTGCGCGTGCTGGTCAGCCAGGTATTGAGTGAGCTGGGCTACGCCTTTGTCGAAGCGGGCGATGCCGATGGCGCACTGCCGATTATCGAATCCAGCCAGCGCATTGACCTGATGATCAGCGACGTCGGCTTGCCCGGCATGAATGGACGCCAACTGGCAGAGATAGGCCGGCAGGTTCGTCCGGACCTGAAGGTGCTGTTCATTACCGGATATGCCGAGCATGCGGCGGTGCGTGGTGGGTTCCTGGATCCGGGGATGCAGTTGATCACCAAGCCATTTACCTTTGATTTGTTGACGGCGAAGGTGCGGGAGATGATTCGGGCGTAAATGGCCATTAGCCAAGCAGTGTCATTCAGGCTCAGGAAGAGCCTGATTCACCACCTGGCCCTTTAGGCCAACAAACGCTGTATATGCTCCTGCAAGGTATCCAGGTCAAACGGCTTGGCCAGGATCGGCGCATTGCGCGTGATCGGGCTGTTGCAGTCGAGAATTTCCTGGGGGTAGCCGCTGATAAAGATCACTTTCAATTCCGGGCGCAACTTGATGGCCGGCTCGGCGATCTGCACGCCGGAAATCCCACCGGGCAAACGGTAATCGGTGACCATCAGGTCCAGGTGCGGCTTGGTGGCGAGGATTTCAAAGGCCTGCTCCCCGTTGATCGCCTTCAATACCCGATACCCCAGGCCGGCCAGGTACTCACCCAGCACAAACATAATGGATTCGTCGTCCTCGACGATCAGTACGACATCTTGTGCATCTTCACTCATGGGAAGCCTTTGTCCGGTCAATTGCTGCAATTACGACCATGGGGTCACGTAGAGGTTGCGTCGGGGTGACGATTGATTTCATGCCGACGGTTCAAGGGGCAGGCACACCCGGAACAAGGCGCCCTGGCCTATCTGGCTCTCGACCTCGATGGTGCCGCCATGGGCGGCCACGATCTGTTCGGAAATAAACAACCCAAGGCCCAGTCCCGCGGCAACCTGGCTGGCTGACACCCGTTCGAACTGCTGGAAAATACGCTTCTGGTTCTCTTCGCTGATGCCGATCCCGTGGTCACGCACTTCTACCCTGGCTTCGCCATGCTCGGTATACACGCGCACCTCCACCGGGCTCTTGGCCCCGTAGCGCAGGGCGTTGGTCAGCAGGTTGGTGACCACCTGTTCGATACGAAACTCATCCCAATTGCCCACCACCGGCCCCTCGGCCGCCAGGTGCATCGACGATTCGGCGGCGGCTACCTGCGGTGCGAAATTCTCCACCAGGTTGCTCACCAATTGCGCCAGGTCGAAGCGCCCCGGGCGTATCGACAGTTTGCCGGTGCGGATACGCGAGACGTCGAGCATGTCTTCGATCAGGCGGATCAGGCTCTGGATCTGGCGCTCATCGCGGTCGACCATGGCGTGCATCTTGTCCAGAGTGAACGCGGCGGCGTTATCCCGGGCCAGGTGCATCTTGCGCAGCTGGGTTTCGAGGATCAGGCCGTTAAGGGGCGTACGCACCTCGTGGGCGACGATCGACATGAAGTCGTCGCGCATGCGCACTGCCTGCTCCAGCTCGGCCTGGGTGGCCTGCAGGCGCGTGAGCAACAGCTCCTGCTCGCGGCGGCTGCGTTCCAGGGCTTCGACTTGCTGCTTCATCGCCTTGCTCTGGCGGTACAGGTCGACAAACACATTGACCTTGCTCTTGACCGCGTGGATATCCAGCGGCTTGTGCAGGAAGTCCACGGCGCCACTTTCATAGCCCTTGAACGCATAGTTGAGTTCACGGCCGGCGGCGCTGACGAACACAATCGGGATGTTCTTGGTTTTCTCGGTGCCGCGCATCAGTTCGGCCAGCTCGAACCCGTTCATGCCGGGCATCTGCACATCGAGAATCGCCATGGCGAACTCGTGTTCCAGCAACAGGGACAAGGCTTCATCGGCGCTCAAAGCCTTGAAGACCTGACGGTCCTCGCGCTTGATCAACGCTTCGAGGGCCAGCAGGTTTTCCGGCAGATCATCGACGATCAGCAGTTTGGCCTGGACAGTACTTAACATGGGGAGGATTCCAGGGAAGCCAGCAATGCGGCAATGTGGCTCAGGGTCAGAATATGGTCAGGGGTGTGCAGGGCCAGGGCCGCCCGCGGCATCACGGCAATCCGTGCTTCGCTGGGGTCCTGGACCACCGTGGTACCGCCCGAGTGCTTGACATGGGCCAGCCCGTGGGCGCCGTCCTGATTGGCCCCCGTCAACAAAATCGCCAGCAGGCCCTTGCCATAGGCATCGGCGGCGGAGGCAAACAGGTAGTCGATCGCCGGCCGGGAATGGTGTACCCGCTCTTCCTGGCTGAGGGACAGGCTGCGGTCATGCTCGACCGAAAGGTGATAACCGGGCCCGGCGAAATACAACGTGCCCGCCTGGATCGCTTCCTTGTCCTGCCCTTCCCTTACCGGAATCGGCAGGCGTCGCGCAAAGACTTCCGCCAGTTGGCTGCGGCGCTCATCCGGCAGGTGCAATACGGCAATGATCGGCAGGCCGAAGGTGTCGGGCAGTTCGCTGAAAATACTCAGCAACGCCTCGACGCCGCCGGCGGAGGCGCCGACGACGATGGCTTCAATCCCGCGAATCGGGTTGGCGGCAACGTCGTTCATGATTTGCGGTAGATCCGTTCCTGCTTGACCAAGGGTTCGAATTGCTTGCTGTACCCCGAAAACTCCAGGGTTTCCTTGCTGCCCAGCACCAGAAAGCCGCGATGGCACAGCGACTCATGAAACAATCCAAACGCTCGATCCTGCAATTTTTTATTGAAGTAGATCAACACGTTACGACATGAAATTAATTGAGTTTCTGAGAATACACTGTCGGTCGCCAGGCTGTGGTCGGCGAAGGTCACATTCTCACGCAACGATTTGTCGAAGATCGCGTAATCGTAAGCCGCCGTGTAGTAGTCGGCAAATGATCGCTGCCCCCCGGCCTGCTGATAATTGGCGGTGTAGGCCCGCACGTTCTCCAGGGAGAAGATGCCTTGCTTGGCTTTATCCAGGGACGCGGGGTTGATGTCGGTGGCATAGATGATCGTGCGTTCCAGCAGCCCTTCCTCACGCAGCAGGATGGCCATGGAGTACACCTCCTCCCCTGTGCTGCAGCCGGCAATCCAGATCTTGATCGACGGGTAAGTCTTGAGCAGCGGCACCACTTCCTGGCGAATGGCCAGGAAGTGCGACGGGTCGCGAAACATCTCGCTCACCGGGATCGTCAGGAACTGCAGCAACTGCATGAACGCTGCCGGGTCATGCAACACCCGCTCCTGCAGCGCAGAAATCGTAGCGCAGTCGAACTGGCGCAAGGCATGGGCCACGCGGCGTTTGACCGACGCGCCGGAGTAGTCGCGAAAGTCGTAGCTGTACTTGAGGTAAATCGCCTCGATCAACAGGCGCAGCTCAATATCGCTGCTCTTCTCCAAAAAACGTTGCTCCACTTAAATGCGTTCCATCTTCGGTAGCCACACGCGAATCAGCGAGAACAGGCGATCCAGGTCGATCGGCTTGGCCAGGTAATCGTTGGAACCCGCCGCGAGGCAGCGCTCCTGGTCGTCTTTCATGGCCTTGGCCGTCACCGCGATGATCGGCAGTTTCTTCCAGCGCGGGTCCTGGCGGATCAAGGCGGTGGCCTCGTAGCCGTCCATCTCCGGCATCATCACGTCCATCAGCACCAGGTCGATATCGTCGACTTCATTGAGTCTCTCGATGGCTTCGCGGCCGTTACGCCCGATCACCACCACGGCACCTTTATGCTCCAGGGCGCTGGTCAGGGCGAAGATGTTACGCACATCGTCGTCCACCAACAGAATCTTGCGCCCCTCGAATACCTTGTCGCGGCTGCGGGCGGTCTTGAGCATCTTCTGGCGGTCATGGGACAGCTGGGATTCGACTTTGTGCAGAAAGAGTGTGACTTCATCGAGCAGGCGCTCTGGCGAACGGGCGCCCTTGATGATGATCGAGCGCGAATACTTGCGCAGTTCGGCCTCTTCATCGCGGGTCAGGTTGCGCCCGGTGTAGACGATCACCGGCGGGAACGAGCAGATATCTTCGGTGGCCATGCGCTTGAGCAACTCGTTGCCCAGCATGTCCGGCAGCTTGAGGTCGATGATCATGCAGTCATAGACGTTGGTGCGCAGCAGCTCCAGGGCGGCCTGGGCGTAGCCGACATCGGTGATTTCGATGTCATCGTCGCCGATCAGGCGGGCAATGCTGTCGCGCTGCAGGTCATCGTCCTCCACCAGCAGTACGCGCTTGACCTTCTGGGTCAGCTTGGCCTCAAGGCGCGCAAACACGTCCTTGAGCTCTTCGCGCGTCGTCGGTTTTACCGCATAGCCGATGGCGCCCATATGCATGGCAGCTTCGACACGGTCTTCCACGGAAATCACGTGCACCGGGATATGGCGCGTGTTGGCGTGCTCCTTGAGGCGTTGCAGCACGGTGAGCCCGGAATGGTCCGGCAGGCGCATGTCCAGCAGGATTGCATCGGGAATGTACTCCTCGGCCAGGCTGTAGCCCTCGTCCGCACCGTGGGCCACCAGGCACTGGTAACCCAACTCATGGGCCAGGTCGAACAGGATGCGGGCAAAGTTCGGTTCGTCCTCCACCACCAGGATGCAGCGGGTGGTGAACGGCGCCTTGTCGCGGTCATCGGCAAAGCGCGGGATCTGCCTGGTGTCGGCCACCGGCAGCGGCGAAATTGCGATGGGCGTGGGTGCGGGCGCTGTCACCACCTGGCGCGGTTGCTCGATCGGCGCGGCATCTTCCTCGCGTTCGACATACTGCTCCGGCAGCACCAGGGTAAAGGTGCTGCCTTTGCCGGGTTCGCTGGTCACGCTGATATAGCCGCCAAGCAACGCGGCCAGGTCGCGGGAAATCGACAGGCCCAGGCCCGTGCCGCCGTAACGGCGGTTGGTGGTGCCATCGGCCTGGCGGAACGCCTCGAAGATGCTTTCCTGCTGGTCCGGGGCAATCCCGATGCCCGAATCGCGCACGGTAAAGGCGATGCCTTCCCCCGGCGCGCGGGACACCGACAGGCTGACCTCGCCTTGCTCGGTGAACTTGATCGCGTTGGAGAGCAGGTTCTTGAGGATCTGCTCCAGGCGCTGGCGGTCGGTGAACAGCATGATCGGTGCATCGGCCTGCACCTGCACCTGGAAGCCCAGCTTACGGTCGGCGGCCAACGGTTCGAACATCCCGCGCAGGCCATCGACCAGGCGCGTGACGCTTGAGTTTTCCGGGCGCACTTCCAACTTGCCGGCTTCCACCTTGGAAATATCCAGGATGTCGTTGATCAGGTTGAGCAGGTCATTGCCCGCCGAATAGATCGACTCGGCAAACTTGACCTGTTCGGCGCTGAGGTTTTCCTGGGGGTTTTCCGCCAGCAACTTGGCCAGGATCAACGAACTGTTCAGCGGCGTGCGCAGTTCGTGGGACATATTGGCGAGGAACTCGGACTTGTACTTGCTGGAGCGCTGCAATTCATCGGCGCGATCTTCCAGCTCCAGCTGGGCCTGGTTGAGTTCGACGTTCTTGCGGTCCATGGCGTCGCGCTGCTCGGCCAGGGTCTGGGTCTGTTCGGCCAGTTGCTCGTTGGTCTGCTCCAGCTCGGCCTGCTGGGTTTCCAGGTGAGCCTGGGACTCCTTGAGAATGCGCGACTGTTCTTCGAGTTCTTCGTTGGCGGTCTTGAGTTCTTCCTGCTGTACCTGCAGTTCTTCGTTGAGCTGCTGGGTTTCGGCCAGCACTTCCTGCAGGCGTTGGCGATAACGGGCGGCCTCGATGGAGGTGCCGATATTGCCGGCGATCAGCTCCAGCAGTTCGACGTCGCGCTCCTCCAGCGGGCGCAAAAAGCCCAGTTCGATCACACCGTTGACGCGGTCGTCATCGCTGGTCGGAACCACCAGCACGCTGCGGGTCGAGCCTTCGCCCAGGCCGGAGCTGACCTTGAAGTAGTCCACCGGCACGTCGTCCAGGCGAATCAGGCGATCGAGCTGGGCGGCCTGCCCAACGATGCCCTCATCGCTGTAGATCGACTGCTCCAGCTGTTCCTGCTCGCGGGAGAAGCCATAGGTGGCCACACGCTTGAGGCCGCCGTGCTCTTCGCGTACATACAGCGCCGCCACCGCTGAGCCCATGTACTGGGCAAAGAACTGCAGGATATTGCGTCCGAGCATGTTGAGGGTGAGTTGACCGAGCACTTGTTCGGCCAGTTCGGACTGGCCGTTACGCAGCCAGGCCTGCCGCTCCAGACGCTGCGCAATCTTCTGTTGTGACGCGAGGTTTGCGCTGTAACTATCTGACAGAGAAAGTAAATTTTTTCTACCGATATACGCCAGGATCCCGCTCAGGCCGAGAACGAACAACAGATAGAGGGTGACGCTGATCACCGTGGTGCGCGTGACCTGTTCATTGCGAGTGATCCGGAACTGCTGCTCCATCGCCACCGCGTCTTCGTATTCCTTGCGGATTTCGTCGGTCAGGCGCTTGCCGCGGCCGGACTTCACGGCGTTGCGATAGTCACCACTTTGGCGCTGCAGGTCGATCATCGACTGGGCGTATTTGTTCCATTCGGCTTGCAGGGCTTCCAGGCGTTTCAGACGGTCCACCTGTTGCGGGTTGTCCGCCACCAGCTCCTGCAGGTTACGCAGGTCGGCAATGATGCGCGGCTTGGCCACTTCGTACGGGTCGAGGAAGTGCTCGTCCCCGGTGATCAGGAAACCACGCATGCCGGTTTCAAGATCGACGGTCAGCTTGGACGACTCATTGAGGTTGTTGATGACCCGGTCCGTGTGTTCCACCCACTGGATCACCGAGAGCAAATAGGTGATCAGACAGACGAAAAACACCGCGCTGAGCACGCCCACACCCAGGGGCAATGCCACGTTTCGGCTGAGCAGTGTACGAAAGCTCTTTTCATCGACGGACGACGCGGGAGTCATGGGCATGCCTTGGCCAAATAGGGAAAAACCGGGAGTTTGCCCCAAAGTGTCGGTAGAGGGCTACGTTTCTGACGCGGATTAAGGTTTAAACCCATGAACACGCCCAACTTGCCACCGCCGACGCCCGACATTTATGGAACCAATGCCGGAGGAACACCTTGGTGCGCTCCCGACACTCAACGGAGGTCTGAAGCAGGTCCAGGGAGGACCAACAACCACAGGTAATGAAGATGGCATCCTCATTGAGCTTCCAACCACGCCCCTCGGTTATAGATCACTCCATTGCATCGACGCCTGCTCAGTCGCAGGCCACCCCTGGTAACACCCTGTCCACCCACAGCGACCCCGTCGCCACATCTGCACGACGCTCCGCGGATGAATCGCAGCCTCTTTCACCCCAAGCACGCGCACAGGCAAACGCACAGAACTGGAAAAACCTCGCGCACCAGCTCACCGAGGCGACGAAGAGCCTGGGAGAGGACGCGGCTCCAGCCGCCGTGTTGTCACATTTGAAAACCACTCAAACAGTCATTGATCCACACTCGGCCTTTCACGCGTCCGGCGCTCCGGGCAGCGACTCCACTGTCAACCTGGAAAGCTTTATCAAGCACCATGATTTACCTATCCCTGAAACCCGAGCCGACCTGCTTCACCTGGCAGATGCCGCGAACGCCCGCGCCTTGGAACCGCCGCTGGGTGATCTCGGCGGAGGCTTATCCTGGCCCCTTCCCCTGACCCAGGAACAACGCCGCAAGATACGGGTCATCGTCGAGTCCGGCATCCTGCGCCGCAATATCCAGGCAGAGCCCTCCTTAGCTCGGGCAGAGCTGGCCAAAGGGGCGCTGGGTGCGCTTATCAAGGCCAGCGCGCTTTCGGATGTCGAACTGCAAGACCCCGCGAGGGCGCTGGACACCCTGCTCAAGTCCCCCATGGCCCAGACCATAGGGCAGACAATCCAGGGCGGGCTGAATGGAATCGCCACGCCCACCAGTATCAGCGACTACCTGTTGGCCGCCCTTCACATCGGTCTCGATCGTGAGTCCGTCGTGTTGCCTGTGAGAAATTCAATCGCTGGCTTTGACTTGGGCCATCAAAACTATTGGGGCCTGCCACCGTCAGCCATCGTCCAGGGGCTCAGTGATCATCTGGTGGCTAAAGGCCGGGCTACGCCAGCCACGGCCAAGCTGGCCACTCACCTGTTGCTGTCACGTACAGCGCCCCAGTTCCTGGTCAGGGATATTCCCGGCTCGCTGGTCAACGGCAGCCAGGCCTGGGTGAGTTTCTGCCTGGCGGTGGCCAAGGTCGAGGCGAGTGCCCCGGGGACGGCATCCCGGATGAGCTACGGCCAGGTCATGAGTGCCGCACAAGCCCTGAATGATCCAGCGGAGCACATCATCACGCCCTTGTTGCTGGATTGGGGCGTGTCCAACGGACTGGTCGCAAAGAAGGACGATGCCTCCTACACCCCTCAGGAAGTGGACAGCATCCGGACCGCGTTCAATGAGCAGTTAAGCGCCAGAGTCAAGGCCTCCCAATCATTGATGGCCGAGACTCCAAGCAGAAAAGCCATCGCCCTGGAAAAGCTCAAGGAGCACTTTGGCGAGGGCATCGACTTTGAGTCAAAAAGTCTCTCAACCGTTTCCGATGACGAGGCCAGGCAACTGCCTGGCAAGCACTCGATGCTGGACATGGCCATGATGGGCATTAACGTCAACTGGAGAACCGACGACCCTGGCCTTCCTATCCACGCGATCAACCAGCAACCCAGGCTCAACGTCAATGGGACATTCCTGGGGCAATACGAATCGGCAATTCAATCACTCAAAGATGGCATTCAGACCCAGGTAAAACACATGATTTCCGAGCTGCCACTGGAAGATCGGAAAAACCTGGAGTTCGGTAAAATCGAATTATTTCAATACAACCAATACAAGATTGGCAGGGGTTTCATAAACCCGGCCGCTTTCCAATCCAAGCTCAACGAATTGCTGGTAAGAACCGAAAGGCAGGTTGACGGAAAAACCGAGGTCAATGTTTATGAGATCGATGTCCGGAACAAACGCATCGTCAAGCGACAGAGTGAGGCAGCCATTACGCGGGGTGAATGGCGCGACGCGAATATATTGACCAAAGTCGAAAAGTTCACCCCTGGGCATCAGGACCGGCTCGGGCAAGAACAGCCGCCGGAGGACCCTTCTCGTCCCCCATCGAGTTTCACCTCTGCCCGAACACACGACCTGGCAGGCGCTTTTTTTGAGCACCTTGATATCGAAAGCCAATGGCAGCAAGCCAATGGAAGCACCACACTCGATCAGCAGAAAGAAAATGATGAGCGACTGAGGCAGTTTTCTCTCAACTTGATTCCCTTGAGATCGGCCATTGTCAACTTCCGCGACGGTGACTATGAAGCCGGGCTCATGGACCTTGGCCTGGATGCGCTGGGGCTGCTGACCGCGGGCTACGGTGCGGGCGCAAAGGTCGCCAAGGTGGCTTCATCCTCGGCGTCCGCTGCCATGAAGGCACTGCAGGCGGGTCGCGTCATCGGCAGTAGCCTTATCAGCTCGCTCAACCCGTTGAGCGGAGTGAGGAGCGCGGCGACGGGAGCCGCCAAGCTGGCCACGCGCGGCGCAAGATTTCTCGGCGATTCCGGGCAGTTACTGATCAACAAGGTGCGTGGCGCGTCCGGAAGCTATGACCTGTTGAAGGCCGCAAACAAGGAACATGGCCCGACGCTGATAGGGTCTTATAAGGTCGGAGAGCAAAGTGTCGAAGGCTTTGCCGTGTTGAAAAACGATCAGTGGTTCAGTTATGACCCTGTCCGGAACCTGCCCTATGGCCCGCCAATCGAGGATTTCTCCCCCCTGCGCGGCAATCTGTTCGGTAGAGTCGCAGATAAATGCCTGGCGAGTGTCGGAACGAATATCGCCGGCGCGAGAACCTCCAACACACTTCCAAAATTCAACCTGGGTTATCGAAACGGCGCATTGGATGATCTGCCGGATTACGCTGGACAGCGCAGTTTCGAGGCGTTGATGGCATTGGCGGCAAAACCTGGTAGGACCCCTGAAGAAATGGGGATTCTGGCCAGGGAGTTGAAGGCCAAAAGAATTGAAGAGGGCGAGTATTTCACTGCGTTGCTTACCCGCGACGTCGAGAATCTTCCCGGCGTCTCCATCAATCGCTTTGCCCAGACGGACTACCTCGGCCGTGTTGATTTGACCTCCAACGGAGATTGCGCAGGGCTATCGAATGCTATGGCGCTCGCCTTGCACCGAGGAGACGAAACAACATTCCTCGACAACCTTCGCAAGGCCTCCACGACTAAATCTCCCTCTTCGCTGCATGACAAATTCAATCAGGATTTAAAAACACTGCATTACGCCGTAAACACAAAAGACACCTTCCATATAAACGCCACCCCTTCACTGTTCAATCCTCAGTCCATCATTGACGATCTGAGCAAGTCCACGACGTCAAAATACCTGAGGATCAGCACGGAAGATCACGCCATGCTGGCAGGCATCAGAGTCAAGGATGGCCAAAAAGAGTGGTTTTTCTTCGAACCCAATAGCGGGATGGTCAGGTTTGACAACGTAGAGTCCATGCGCGAAGGCGTCGAAAAAATCCTCAACAGCGGCAGTATCAGCAGCACCTTGAAACCTAAGGTTTCGCCGGCGGGCAAAAAGGAATTCCACGTGAGCGCGTTCCAGCCCAATGACATCGTCACAGACAAGATCGACAGTTTTGCGGTTTCAATGATGGTGTCCACGCCCTTGCCGTCTTGATGCATGGGATTGCCCCGGCCCCCGGCAGGGCTGGGGCTTCTGAAAAAGCAAGGCGTTGAACGGCGCGCAGGAGGGTGCCACTGACAGCTCGCGGCCCCTCGTGGTTAACGCGACATTTTCCTCCATTCCCGTCACAATGCCCGCGCCAACGGAACTTGCCGAGATTGACGCGACTCATTAGAGAATGGTCTTTCAACCGCTAAAGACCTGCACCTCCATTTTTTCGGGAACCCTCATTATGTCCGCAGCCCCCTCCACCCTCCTTGTCGTCGAAGACGATGCCATCGTGCGCATGTTGATCGTTGATGTGCTCGAAGAGTTGGAGTTCCTGGTGCTTGAAGCTGCAGACGCTGAAGAAGCCTTGAAAATTGTCGAAAATGCCGCGCAGCACATCGACCTGATGATGACCGACGTCGGCCTGCCGGACATGGACGGCAAGCAATTGGCAGCCAAGGTGCGAGCGTTGCGCCCCAGCCTGCCGATCCTGTTTGCCAGCGGCTATGCCGAGAACATCGATGTGCCCGCCGGCATGCAGGTGATCGCCAAGCCGTTCTCCATCGATCAATTGCGCGACAAAGTCAAATCGATGCTGCCTGCCGCCTGACCCCCCCCCCCTCTTTTACACAATGCCGCCCATCGAGGCGGCTATTTGTGCGTCTTTACCCACAGGTTCAAGCCGCCGTACGGATCGGCATTGATGAGTTCGCATAATTCGCAGGGATTAACGTGACGTTCGGGAAATAAAACAGGAAACTCATCGCCTTTATTCCCCGTCAGTCAAACGCACTTTGGAAGGACGCGACAACATGATTGGAAAACCGACGCGCCTGCTGTTGGCGAGCCTCTCGATACTCATGAGTACCGGCGCCTGGGCCGACTTTACCGCCACCCCCAGCGAAGCCCGGGCCATCGCCAAGGAAGCCTACCTGTATGGCTACCCGGTGGTGGAGATGTACAAGACGCTCTACACCCAGGCCGTCGACAAGGGCGGTGCCAACTTCAAGGCACCGTTCAACCACATCGGCAACACTGCCCAGATCGTCACTCCCAAGGACACCGCCTTCGCCACCCCGAACCTGGACACGCCCTACTCCTTCGTCTGGCTGGACCTGCGCAGCGAGCCCCAGGTCCTGACACTGCCCAGGATCGAAGACAACCGTTATTACTCGGTGCAGTTGATCGATCTCTACACGCAGAACATCGCCTACCTGGGCACCCGCAGCACCGGCAACAACGGCGGCCACTACATGATCGCCGGCCCTGACTGGAAAGGTCAGCAGCCGGTCAACGTGGACCGGGTGGTGTACAGCGAAAGCAACATCGCCTACGCCCTCTACCGTACGCAGTTGTTCGACGAGAAGGACCTGAACAAGGTCAAGCAGATCCAGAACGGCTACAAAGTGCAGTCACTGAGCAGCTACGTGAAGCAAGCCGCGCCGGCCAAGGCTCCGAAAGTGGAGTGGCCCAAGCCCATGGCGACCATGACCGAAGGCCCGCAACTGTTTCGCTACCTGAACTTCATGCTGGCCTTCGCCGCGCCCCAGGACAGCGAGAAAGACCTGCTGGCGCGCTTCGCCAAGATCGGTATCGCCCCAGGCGCGCCCTTCAAGGTCAAGGCGTTGACCGCTGAACAGCGCAAGGCCCTGGAAGACGGTATCTCCGATGCCCGCGCCGAGTTTGCCGCGTTCAAAAAGGACAAGGTCGACACGCATCAGGTCTCCAGTGCCGATTTGTACGGCAGCCGCGACCACCTGAACAACAATTACCTGTACCGCTACGCCGGTGCGGACATGGGGGTTTTCGGTAACTCCGGCGATGAGGTCGCGTACCTGAGCTACGTCATCGACAGCGAGGGCAAGCCTGCCAACGGCGCACGCCACAGCTACACCGTGCATTTCGCCAAGGACCAGTTGCCACCGGCCGATGCGTTCTGGTCGCTGACCATGTACGACGCCAAGACCAAGCAACTGGTGCCCAACCACAAGAAACGCTACCTGATCAACTCGCACATGCTGTCCGGCCTCAAGCGCGACGCCGATGGCGGCCTGACCCTGGCCCTGCAGCACCACGAGCCGCCTAAAGCCGAGCAGAGCAACTGGTTGCCGGCCCCACCCGGTCCGTTCTACGCAATCCTGCGGATTTACCTGCCCACGCCTGAGGTGGGTAACGGCCAGTGGAAGCTGCCGCCGTTGACGCCGCTTAAGTAACACCACGTGCCCGGTCGCCGCAGGGCTGGACCGGGCCAGTCCTACCGCGAGCCCTACCCCCTACTACCGCTGGTTTATCAACCCGTAAAACAGGTAATGTGCGCGCGATTGCCTACGGAGTTGCACTGCACATGACTTGCTGGAATGTCCTCGGCCTGGCCCCGGATGCCGATAGCCGCGCGATCAAGCGCCAATACGCCGCCCTGCTGAAGAAAACCCGGCCGGATGATGACCCCGAGGGTTTCCAGCGCCTGCGCGAAGCCTATGAGGCCGCACTGGCGTGGAGCCAGAGCCTGCAGGAAGTCGACGAAGTGATCATCGACATCCGGGGCGACAGCCTTGCCGACCACTACCAGGCGGCCATGGCCCATGGCAATGCGCTGCACTTTGAAATCCAGCTGTTGTTGCGCGACATCGAGGGGCATCTCAACCCCGAAGACACCCGCTGGGCCTTTGAAACCTTCAACTGGCTGACGGCCTGGCAGCGCCTGGAGTTGCCCGGCGAGCTGATCGAAAGACTCGAGCGCAAGCACCGCAGCGCCTTGCAGCAACCCTTGCGCCAGGCCCTTGAGCAAAAGGACGAGGCTGCGTTCCTGGCTGCCTATGCCGCGCGCTCCGAGCATCCCTGGGTGAACAATCACCCGCATGCCGAGTGGTTCAACCAATGGCTGGCCCGCCTGCTTGCGCAGAGTCACTACTGGTCGAGCGCGGTGTTCGACGCGGTGTGCGCCGGCCAGCACTGGCATGGCGGCGCCGGTCATGACTGCCCGGCGGGGGATTGGGCGCGGCTGTTGCAACGCCAGCAAGGCCCGGTCTTCATGGCACGTCAACGGGCACTGGCCACCGAAGCGCCCAACAGCCCGCAACAACGTGCCGCCCGGCTGCTATTGGCACCGATGAGCCTGGGGCAGCGCCGTGCCTTCGCCCAACGCTTCGATGAACATGACTGGAAAGCTTGCCAGGCACTCAGCGCAGATATCTACGCCGACCATGTGGCCGAAGCCGAAGCGATGCCCGGCGGTACCGTGTATTTCTGGCAAGGCTGGGACACGACCATGGACACCTGGCCCTGGATTGTCGCATTGGTGTTGAGCTGCCTGGTGGGCGTGCTGGTGAATGCCGAGCCCCTGGCCGGCAATGTGCTGCCGACCTTGGGCTACGGCCTGCTGTGGGCGTTGAGCGCCGTGATAGGCGCGGGATTGGCTTGGCAGGTCTGGCGCCCGCTGGCTCATCAGTACCGCGTGCTCGATGAACGATTCAGTGAGCGCCTGCCGCGCTGGTTCAGCCCTACTCACCTGCCGTTGCTGCCGATACGGGACCTGCTGCCAGGGCTGATCCTTGCCGCAGCGCTGGGTTACGCGTTCGGCCCGTTTGCCAGCCTGGCGCTGGTCGCGACCCTGGCGGTTATCGGCGTCATCAAGCGGCCCTTCATGAACAGCCACCCCCCCTGGACCGCCCGCCACCCACGCTGGACGGCCCTGGGCATGGTGCTGTTGGTCACCAGTGGGATTGTGCTGTACGCCGGCTTGACGGTGCTCGACAACCAGCAACACGTGACCCGTAACCAGGGCCTGCAACAGTGGCCCGAACGCCTGTGCAGCCGCATGCCTCGCACCGCCCCCGACTGTCAGGCGCCCGCCACCCAGGCACAGTGGTATGGCCAGGAGGCCGCGCAATGAATCCGAAATGGTTGTTACCCATCAGCCTGGTATTGGGCCTGGGATTGCTCGGTGTGGCCGGCGCCACCAAACCGCTGCAACGCGTGCAATTATGGCTCGACCAACGGGACAGCCCTGCCACCGCGACGGCCAGCGCACTGGCGCCGATCATTGACTGCGTGAACCGCATTGATCGCGATACGCGCCTGGCGTACTACCGTATGCGTTCGACACAGCCCGAAGCGCCCACCCAGGATAAGTTTGGCGACCGTGACGAGCCCGAGCCACGCCTTATCCAGGCGGCGGTCTGTTCGCAGCTGTACACACTCAAACTAGAGCGCCAGCAGCCCGGAAGCCACCTCGGTACTCTCGCCACGGTGTATGCCGACAAGCTGAATAAATTCACCTCGCTGGCGGACATGGTTGACCCGATACAAACCGAAGGTATGCCGTCGAACATGCGCCAGTTTGTGGCGCAGGCCATGAACAAGAGTCTGGAAGGGAAACTGGCTCAGCGGGGCGAAGAATACCTGAGGGCATCCGCCGAGTTACGCACCCAGTTGGAAAACGAAGACATCCATCTGCGTCCGGTACAACTGGCGCGAATCGAATCGCGCTTCGGCCGGGACCTGCATTGGCACCTGCTCAACCATATGATCGCGGCTCGCCAGGCGATGAACCAGATTGACCAGGGTGTACGCGACGCCAGCCTGACGCCCCAGCAACTGCTCAGTTTGACCGAGACGCTGCAACAGGCCAGCGATGCCAGCAAGGCCTTCCTGGTTAAAATGCCACGCAGCAAACGGGAGGATGAGGCTACTCACCTCTGGTATGCCACCCGCTCGTCAGCCGACGCGTACCTCCAGGCGTTGCGCACCCTGCATCGGGACTGGCGGGAACACGCCCCACCACAGCAACTGAGTGATGACTACTACCTCATCACCCGTCGCTACGACGCCCTGCTCAGCTACTACAACAAACCCGCCAGGAATGCGTTCTAGTCCCTAGTGTTTTTTCAGCTTCACATACGACTGATGCAGGTCCGACGCCCAGTCATCGATCACGCCTTTCACGTCATCGGCCTTCATCACCTGCGAGTCGTTGGACAGCGGCTTGCCCGTGCCCTTGCGCACCACTTGGGCGAGCACCTTGCCGTTGGCGCCGTCGAGGAACTGCGCCTCGGTGCCCAGGGTGGTTTCCTGGTCGCGGATGCCGGTGCCGGTACTCACCGCTGCCGCCACCAGGGCCACCGGCACGAATTCATAGGGTTTGAGGCCTTCGGTCTTGCTGCTGACGGCGGTGATCGCCGCACGTACCACCATCACACCGGGACCGGGCCCGTTGGCCAGGGGCAGTGATTTGCCCAGCTCACGCTTGAGCGCCTGGTTGAAGTAGGTGTTGATACCATTGAGGGTGCTTTCGGGGATTTTCGTGGTGGCCTGGGGCTTGGGGTAGAACTGCGTCGGTTCGATATACACCGCGGTATAGCGGCTCAGGTCGAGTTGGGGGTCTACCCAGCGCATCACCTCGACCCCCGAAGGCGACTTGGCTTCCTTGAGTTGGCTGTAGTCGGACAGAAAGCCTGAATACTCGTCCGGTTGGGTGACCTTGCTGGCGCAGCCGGCCATTGCGATGGAGGCCACGCACAGCGTACTGATCATTAGCCTTAGTTTCATCATTGAACTCCCTGGCGATCATCATCGAAACATGGAGCTGTAGGTATAGCCAATCCTGGGCAAAAAATGCGTATTTCCACCCAGTGTTTGACACACCGGCGTCCCCCATCGACGTTGCGCGAAGCGGGAGCCCCTCAGCCGCGTTCGCGCGGAATCAGACTCTGCAACTGCGAGGCCAGGAAATTGGCGTCGAAGCCAAAGGTGTCCGGGTCTTTGAGGCCATTGGTTTTCTTCCACAGCCAGTCGTTTTTGTCGGCCGGCAGCACCAGCGACACGCTGCCGTGGCGGGCAGCGGTCAAGCCCATCACCGAGAGCGAGATCACGCCGCCCACGCCCATGACTTCAGGCACGAACTCCACGGTCTTGCCGGTGATCTGCACCAGCAGCTTTTCGGTCTTGAAGGTCGAGGTCTCCACCGGCACGCCCGGCCCGCTGGCGACATAGGCTTCACGGTGCACCTCCAGCAGGCCGACAGTCTTGACCGGCTCCAGCCATTGCTCGATCTGCCCGAACAGCTCGTCGAGCTTGTGCGTCCAGCGCGCCGACTGCACATCGAACTGTTGCTTCTTGTGCGCTTCGCTATCGGCGTAATGACGAAGCATCTCGCCCAGTTGCTGTACATCGTCCATTGCGGATTTCCTTGGGTGTGCCAGGTTGCGATGCCGGATCATGGCAGATGCGGCCACTCACCGTACGATTAACGCTGACAGGCCTGTGGGCGTGCCTGTCGACTGATCCGCTGTAATGAGCTTTTTCTGAGCCTGTTTTGTTTTTCCCGCGTTTCCTACAGTGCCCGCCACTTGGAACCGTGGGAGGACTGAGCATGAGCACAGCAACAACCGGGCAGGCCTATAACTATAAAGTCGTCCGTCAATTCGTGATCGCCACCCTTGTGTGGGGCGTGGTGGGCATGGCCATGGGCGTGTGGATCGCCTCGCAACTGGTCTGGCCGCAGATGAACCTGGACCTGCCCTGGACCACGTTCGGCCGGTTGCGGCCTTTGCACACCAGCCTGGTGATCTTTGGCTTCGCCGGCAGTGCGCAATTTGCCGCCAGTTACTATGCGGTGCAAAGGACCTGCCAGGTGCGCCTGTTTTCCGACCGCCTGGCTGCGTTTACCTTCTGGGGCTGGCAGTCGGTGATCGTGATCATGCTGGTCAGCCTGCCCCTGGGCTACACCACCACCAAGGAATACGCCGAGATCGAGTTTTCCGGCGCGGTGTGGATGACCGTGGTGTGGGTGGCCTACGCCATTGTGTTCTTCACCACGGTGGTAAGGCGCAAGACCCAACATATCTACGTGGGCAACTGGTTTTTCGGCGCGTTTATCCTGGTGATCGCCATGTTGCACGTGGTCAATCACCTGGCGATCCCGGTGGATTGGTTCAAGTCCTACCCGGTGTATTCCGGCGCGACCGATGCCATGGTGCAGTGGTGGTACGGGCATAACGCCGTGGGCTTTTTCCTGACCACCGGTTTCCTGGGGATGATGTATTACTTCGTGCCCAAGCAGGTGGGCCGGCCGGTGTACTCCTATCGCCTGTCCATCGTGCACTTCTGGGCGCTGATCACCCTGTACATCTGGGCCGGCCCGCACCATTTGCACTACACCGCCTTGCCCGATTGGGCGCAGTCACTGGGCATGGCGATGTCGCTGATCCTGCTGGCCCCGAGCTGGGGCGGCATGATCAACGGCATGATGACCTTGTCGGGGGCCTGGCATCAGTTGCGCACCGACCCGATCCTGCGTTTCCTGGTGCTGTCCCTGGCGTTCTATGGCATGTCGACCTTCGAAGGCCCGATGATGGCGATCAAGACCGTCAACGCCCTCTCCCACTACACCGACTGGACCATCGGCCACGTACACGCCGGCGCCCTGGGCTGGGTGGCGATGATCACCTTTGGCTCGCTGTACCACATGATCCCCAAGGTCTTCGGCCGCGAGCAGATGCACAGCGTGGCGCTGATCAACCTGCACTTCTGGCTGGCGACCATCGGCACGGTGCTGTACATCGCCTCGATGTGGGTCAACGGCATTACCCAAGGCCTGATGTGGCGAGCGGTGAACGACGACGGCACCCTCACCTACTCGTTTGTCGAAGCCTTGCAGGCCAGCCATCCGGGGTTTGTGGTGCGGTTTGCCGGCGGCGTGTTTTTCCTCACGGGCATGTTGCTGATGGCCTACAACACGTGGCGCACGGTGCGGGTCGCAGACTTGAGCGTGGCCCGGCTCGATGCGCGGATCGCCTGATATGTGGAGCGTGCTGATCGTGGTGTGCCTGTACGCTGCGGTGGAGTATTGCCTGCGCGGGCAGACCGAGACGAGCCTGGACGAAGCCAGCATGTTGCCGTTCGCCGACGACCCGGAGGTGGCGCGGCGCGTGGAGCAGGCCACGGGTAAACCCATCCACGCCATTGCCGCGGAGCAACCCCGGCCGGGATGGGTCAACCTGGACATGTGAAACTGCTCCGGTCATTTGGCGGGTAACTGCGTATGACTATTCAGCGGCCGATGGGTAAGGTGAAGCGACTTTCCCTGTCAGGAGCATCGCATGCGCACCATCGGCCTTATCGGCGGCATGAGCTGGGAGTCCAGCGCCGAGTACTACCGCATCATCAATCAGCGCGTGCGTGACCAGCTCGGCCCGCTGCGCTCGGCCCAGGTGTTGATGTACAGCGTGGACTTCGGCCCGGTGGAACAGGCCCAGCACGCCGGGCGCTGGGATGACACCGCGCTGATCCTGGAAGACGCCGCGCGCCGTTTGCAGGCCGGCGGCGCCGAGTGTGTGGTGCTGTGTACCAACACCATGCATTTGGTGGCGCCGCGTATCGAGGCGGCGGTGTCGATTCCGTTCCTGCATATCGCCGATGCGGCCGCTGCGGCGGCGGTGGCAGCCGGCACCCTGACCGTCGGCTTGCTCGGCACCGCGTTCACCATGGAGCAGGATTTTCTCACGTCGCGCCTGGCCGCCCAGGGCCTCACCGTGCTGGTGCCGGACGCGGAGGAGCGCCGCGCCGTGCACCGGATCATCTATGAGGAGTTGTGCGTCGGCGTGATCAGCGATGCATCACGCCAGGTTTACCTGCGGGTCATCGAGTCCCTGGCCGCACGGGGTGCCCAGGCGGTCATCCTCGGCTGCACGGAAATCAGCCTGCTGGTCAAGCCCGAACACAGCGACCTGCCGCTGCTGGACACCACCGAGCTGCATGCGCAGGCTGCGGTGGCGTTTGCGCTGGAGGGTCAAGCCGACTGGCGCAGGCGTGCCATGCTCAGGGTGTCGACAAACACCCCATCGCGCAGGGCGTAGTCACGCAAGCGCCCTTCGATCTCGAAGCCGAACTTGCGGTACAGGTGGTGCGCGGCTTCGTTGTCGGCGTACACCGTGAGTTCCACCCGGTGCAGGTTCATCCAGTTGTCGGCCACGTCCAGCGCGGCCGTCAACAGCCGCGAGCCTACGCCCTTGCCCTGCCAGGCCGTCGCCACGCCCATGCCGAACGAACCGACATGGGCCTGGCGTACGCGCAGGTACTGTTCCAGGCCCAGTTGGCCGATCACCTCGCCGCCGTGCACCGCCACCAGTTGCAGGCGCCGCTCGTTGTCGGTGACCAGGCGTTTGCGCCAGACATCCACCGACTGGAACGGCATCTGCAGCACCTGCCGGCACACGGCCGGTTCGTTATAGAGCGCCGCCACACCTTCAAGGTGGGCCTCGGTAAAGCGCTGGATCACGATATGGGGCTCAGGTGCGTGCATGGGGTTTCATCCTTTGAAAGACACGTGGCCGGCCAGTGTAGAGGCCATGCCTGCTCCCTGGCTAGGGCGCCGGCACGGTCGTCCATAACGACGGCCAGTCGCCGTAACCGACACCGGTGCAGCGCGGCATGCTATGAAACTCACTGAGCTGGAACGCCTTGCCGTCAAACACCCAGACACCACCGCCGCCACAGTCACCGATGCCGCGCTGCTTGTAGAAATAACTCAAGGTGCCGGTGGCTTCGTCATAGCCCACCGAGCCTTGCAGCGCAGCACCGTCCAACGGCAAGGGCTCAATCTCCAGGGGCGTTTGCGCATAGGGCGCCTGACGCTGGCGGCTGACCACGTCGAACTCACAGTTGTAGGCCGCGCAGTCGTAACGCACCACCGTCATTGCCTGTTGCGCCGTCAGCGCCCCGGCCTTTGCCTCGGGCTCACCCTCCTCCGAGGTCACGGCCTGCACTGCAGCGGCCACCAGCCCGGCCTGTTCCTGCGCGGTCAACGTCGGCGGCGCAGGGAACTTGCGCAACACCGGCGTCGGCAAACGTGGCGGCACCTCACGGGCCGGCGCTTTTCCGGGGCGTGCCAGGGCCGTCACGTTATCCACCCGCCCCTGCACCGCATCCATCAACAGCAGCGAAGCGCTCAGGCCGCTCAGCGACACATGGGCCTGTTCGTCGCCCGGCAATTGCAGGCGCTGGCCATTGCGCAAACGCTGCAACCAGCGACGCGCCGCAGCGTCCTCGATCACACCGTAAGACTGCACCTCGGGATCGCCGCCCTGATCGTCCAGTTCCACATGCAGATCCCGGGTCAGCTCCAGGCCCAGCGGCTGACCGTCCAACAGCAAGGTCGACAGGTCCAGCGCTTCGCCACGGTGGTCGAAGCGCAGGCGCAGATACCCTTCGGAACCGGCCTGATGCCAGATATGCAAGGTCAGGGAGCTGTAGTCTTCTTCATCGACGCCACTGGGCGCGCTGAGGGCATGGCAATTGCGCAGGTTGTCGCACCCGGTGACCCAGTTCTTGATTTCCCGCAGCAGCGGTACGGTTTCAGCGGGCGGTTGAGCGAAGGCCTGGGTGGCGCTGCCGGTCAGCAGCAGGGCCAGGAGTACGGGGCGCAGCATGGGGACTCTCCGTGTCGAAAAATGACGCGGATTGTCCCATGTTCACTATTTAAGACGGTAGTACTCAGGGCCTGGCTTGGCCGCGAACACGGGCTGCGTACTTTTCGAGACGTTGTGCGTGACGTTCGGCCTGTTGCTTGAGTGCCTGGCAGTATTCGGGGAGGCAATGCTGGGCATCGGGTGAGTCGACTTCGTCTGCCAGGCGCCGGGCAGCAGCGGCAGTGATCGGAGTGCCGCGTGGTCGCAATCGGCCTCTGATAACGGCGGCCCTATCGTTTACCAGCGTTGGATGGTTGAGTTTAAGGACCTCGACGGTGGCAACAGCGTCAGGCGTCAGACCTTCTACGTAGCCATCACTGGAATATCGAAACTGGCGCTCGACATTGGCTGACAACGGAGAAACGAAGGGCTTTCGGGCCACGTCGTAGTCGGCTTTTTCCACGGCACCATAACCACAAGCCATCTTGGTTTGGCTGGAGGGGTAACACGCCACCAAATTGTCGTAGGCGATGCTGTCAGCCTCGTGATGCGTTTGTGCAAGGACATGCTCAATGTGGCAGCTGAATTGTGTGCCCTGTCCCTTTGCCTGGCATTCGGTCGCAGTGGGCAACCGCCGCAAGGTGTAGGCGCATAAATGGAACTGCTCCTTCAAGAGCGCCTGGCGAACGGACTCGCTCGGAAAGCTGCTTCCCTTGCCGTAGTAAAGGTTATGCGGCGTATTGCGGTTTTCTCTTTTCCATTCAATCAGCGCCCGTGGCTCGGCGCCTTTTTTGATAGACCTCACGCGCCGCCCTCTTCTAGCGACCTCAGAGAGTCAATACTGGCTTGGGCTTCAAGGACATCAGGGATTTTGCCGACCTGCTCGCGCAATTTCGCGAGTTTAGCCTGGGCGGATTCAAGATTGTCGTCGTCGAGGTCACGGTAGATTGTTCTGAGTTGCTGGCTGACGTTTTGGTTTTGGGCCAATTCCCCCATCAGTTCCTCTATGACCTCACCACTTCGGAGGCCCAGTGAGCGCTCCGGATGACCGATATACTTGCCTTCCTTGAGCAGCATCACCGCCTCAGCAGGAAGTTCACCCAATATTTGCGGAGAGTGAGTGGTGATAATGAATTGGCAGTTGGGAAAGGTTTTTTCCAGGTTGGCGACGACGGTGCGTTGCCAACCCGGGTGAAGGTGAAGGTCCAGTTCGTCGATAAGGACAACACCCTTTCCCTCTAAAGGGTCAAGTACTTCACAATTAAGCAATGTAAGTCGGCGGGCAAGGTCTCCGACCAATGCCAAGAGACATTTCTCTCCATCCGAAAGCTGCAACACGTTGAATTCAAGGTTGCCTTTTAGGACGGTCATTCTCAATGCTGGCTTGCGGCGAATCCGGACATCCTTGAATCCAGTAAAGGTTTCAATGGCCCGGCGAACAACGGAAAGCGCAGGGTCTCGATAGCCCGGGGTATCCCGGCTGTTTTCATTCTCCAAGTCTTCTTGATTGCGGAACCAGATAAAGAACCGTTTGAAGTCGGCGCCGCCATGCCCTAGCGCGTCGTCATAACCTTCAGCAATAGCATTCTCCAGACGTTCGCGGACGCGTAAGGGTACGTCTAGCACCGCTCGATGAACGTCATAGTAAACGGCCAAAGGCAATTCTATTGGTCCGCCACCCTCAAACTCGCGCTGATTGATGCCATATTCAACGCCATCAGCAGCGTCATTCAACCGAAACAAATCACTGCTGCGCTCACGTGGATGTTTGCCGGCTTTTCGATTCAGGGCAATTGCCCAATCTACATCGTAGTTTTCAAACAGCTTTGTCTCGACGTGCAAGCGTGTGTATTCGGCCCCAACTTTGATGTCGTCTTTCGAGATCGTTCTTGATTTAGAAGGTTGACCAACCATACGTGCCGTCAAATTCGAAAGCGTAATCGCCAACGCATCCAGAATCGAAGACTTGCCCACCCCATTGACGCCCACCAAAGCGACAGTCTTCTTACCCTCGAAGTCGAGTTCCATGTGCTCGATGCCGCGAAAATTGACGAGAGTAAAACGCTTGATCTGCATGATCGGCTTCCAACGTGCCCGGCCAGGTCAGCCAGTCTTCAAAGTAAGCACGGATCATAGTAATTATCGACAGATCTGTCACGACGCCAAGGGCTGCCTCTATCAGCCCTGCGCAGCCACACGCCACACCCGCGCAATATCAGCCGCGCGCTCGCGCAGCAAACGCGGTGCCTCACTGCAGGCCTGCTCCAGGCTCATCGGGCCGCTTGGCAAGGCAAACGCCGCCTCCACGCCATGGGCATACATCTGCTCGTAGCCGTCGCCCAGGGTGCCGGCGATGACGATCACCGGAACGCCATGTTGCCGGGCGATGCGGGCCACGCCGAAGGGGGTTTTGCCGCGCAGGGTCTGGGCATCGAAGCGGCCTTCGCCGGTGATGACCAGGTCGGCGCCGCGTACGGCGTCGTCAAGGCCCACCAGTTCGGCAACGACTTCCACTCCCGCGCGGAACTGCGCGCCGAGGAACGCCTTGGCGGCAAAACCCAGGCCGCCGGCGGCGCCGCCGCCGGGCTCGTCGCGCACGTCCTTGGGCAGGACGTTAGCGCAGTGATCGGCGAAGTGGCCGAGGGCGGCGTCCAGTTGTTGCACCTGCTCGGGGTTGGCGCCTTTTTGCGGGCCGAATATCGCCGAGGCGCCGTGGGGGCCGCACAGCGGGTTGTTCACATCGGCGGCGATTTCAAAGCGTACCTGGGCCAGGCGCGGGTCGAGTTTTTCCAGGTTGATACGTGCCAGCCGTGACAAGGCCAGGCCTCCGGGTGGCAAGGCCTGTTCCGCAGCGTCGAACAGTTGCACACCCAGGGCTTGCATCGCCCCCGCGCCGGCGTCGTTGGTGGCGCTGCCGCCAATCGCCAGGATGATGCGCCGGGCCCCCAGGTCCAGGGCCGCGCGAATCAGCTCGCCGGTGCCGTAGGTGCTGCTGGTGCACGCATCGCGCTGGCCTGGCGCTACCAATTGCAGGCCGCTGGCTTCGGCCATTTCGATGATCGCGGTGTGGCTGTCGGCCAACCAGCCCCAACGTGCTTCAACCGTACCGCCCAGCGGGCCACGTACCGCCTGGCGGCGCAATTGGCCGTTACAGGCGGCGAGCACCGCGTCCACCGTACCTTCACCACCGTCCGCCATCGGGCACTGGATCAGCTGTGCGTCCGGCCAGACTTGCGCCAACCCTGCGGCAATGGCCTGGGCGACGCCCTCGGCACTCAGGCTGTCCTTGAACGAGTCGGGGGCGATGATGATTTTCATGGGCTTTCTCCGGTTTTTATCACGCCCATGCTGCCAGTTGGCACCGCCGCTGACGCCGGTCCGATGCACAAGTACGGGTAAGGTTTGTTGTTCATTCCGACAAAGCCTGGGGCAGCAGCTGCACGCCGAGGTACAGCGCCAGCATGCCATCCAGGGTCAACGGGTCGACGCCGCTGAGTTCGGCGATGCGCTCCATACGATAACGCAGACTGTTGCGGTGAATGCCGAGGGCGTCGGCACAGGCCTGGCTTTGCCCATCGTGTTCGCACCAACTGCGCAGCGTGGCCAGGAGTTGGCCGTTGCTGTCCTTGGCCAGCACCTTGCGCAAGGGGTTGAGCAGTTCGTCCAGGGCATCGTCGTTGCGATGACGCCAGAGCATCACGGGCAGGCGGTAGCGGTTGAGGGTCAACAGCCGCGAGTGCGGCAGTACATCGCGACCGTAGGCCAGCAAATCGCCGACGCGACGATAGCAACGGCGCAATCCGGCCAGGCCATCCGCCTGGCCGCCGACGGCCACCCGCAGGATGTTCCAGCCCAGGCCCTGGAGCTTTTCCAGCAACCGTGGATTGTCCACCTGCTGCGCCGCCGGTCGGCACCACAGCAGCGAGAATTGCGCCGAGCTCACGCACCAACTGTCCGGGTAGCGCGAGGTCAGCCAGGTGTTCAAGGCCTCCGCCGATTGGCCCGCCCCCAGTTCGAACAGGTACGGCGTGCGTGCCAGCTGCGGCTTGAGGCCCAATTGCTGGGCTTCGTCGACCAGGCGTGGTGAGTCGCCGCTGTCGGCGAGGAGCAACGCCAACAGATCATCGCAACGCTGGCGTCGCCATTGCTGCTCGGCTTGCTGATGACGATGGCTGACGAGCATTTCGGCGGTCATGCGCACCAATTCGGCATAGGTGCGCAACAGCTCGGGCTCGCCGGTGATGCCCAGTACGCCAATCAGGCGCTGATCGTGCATCAGCGGCAGGTTGATGCCCGGCTGCACGCCCTTGAGGTGCTTGGCAGTCTGCCCGTCGATCTCGACCACGCGACCGTTGGCCAGCACCAATTGTGCACCTTCGTGGCGGGTGTTGATGCGCTCGGGTTCGCCGCTGCCGAGGATCAGGCCCTGGCTGTCCATGACGTTGACGTTATAGGGCAGGATCGCCATGGTGCGATTGACGATATCCTGCGCCAGGTCATGATCCAGCTCGAACATGCGGCCATCTCCTTGAAAGAAAGTCCTTGAAAGCGTGGTTGTTCATCGGCACAGCGCAAAGCATGCATCACTGTGCGCAAGCACAAAGACAGCACCCCGCCACCTGGCCGAGACTCATTGGGCGATCAACGTTACCTTCGCATCGCGAAAAATCATAATAAAGAGAGACTCCCATGTCACAGAGCGCCGCTGTCACACTGGCCACCGATGACGATAAAAACGCCATCTACAAGCGCATTACCCTGCGCCTGATCCCCTTCATTTTCATCTGCTATCTGTTCAACTACCTCGACCGGGTCAACGTTGGCTTTGCCAAGTTGCAGATGCTCGATGCGCTGGAATTCAGCGAAACCGTGTACGGCCTGGGTGCCGGGATCTTCTTTATCGGCTACGTGCTGTGCGGCGTGCCGAGCAACCTGGCGCTGACCAGGTTCGGTCCACGGCGCTGGATTGCCTTGATGATGATCGTCTGGGGCACACTGTCCACCTGCCTGCTGTTCGTCACCACGCCGACGCATTTCTACACCTTGCGCCTGTTTACCGGTGCGGCTGAAGCCGGCTTCTTCCCCGGTGTGGTGCTGTACCTCTCGCAGTGGTTCCCGACGTTCCGCCGTGGGCGGATCATGGCGCTGTTCATGTCGGCGATCCCGGTGTCCGGTTTGCTCGGCAGCCCGTTTTCCGGCTGGATCCTCAACCACTTCGCCGCCGGCCAGGGCGGCCTGGCGGGCTGGCAGTGGATGTTCCTGCTGCAAGGCATCCCGACCGTGATCCTCGGCGCCCTCGCCTACTTCCTGCTCAGCGACAGCTTTGCCCATGCCAAGTGGCTCAAGCCCCACGAACGCGCCGTGCTGGAAGCCGACCAGGCCACCGACCTGGCCAACAAGCCGAAAACCACCACCGATTCACTCGCCGAAGTGTTCAAGAACCCGGCGATCTGGGCGTTCGGCCTGATCTACTTCTGCATTCAGAGTGGCGTATACGCCATCAACTTCTGGCTGCCGTCGATCATCAAGAACCTGGGTTTCAGCGATAACCTGGTAATAGGTTGGCTCAGTGCGATTCCGTATCTGCTGGCAGCGGTGTTCATGTTGCTGGTGGGCCGCTCGGCGGACTTGCGCAAGGAGCGTCGCTGGCACTTGGTGGTGCCGATGCTGATGGGCGCCATCGGCCTGGTGATCGCGGTGAATTTCGCCACCACCCCAGCCATCGCCATCCTCGGCCTGACCATCGCCACCATGGGCGCCCTCACCGGCCTGCCGATGTTCTGGCCGGTACCGACCGCCATGCTCAGCGCGGGCGCAGCCGCTGGCGGCCTGGCGCTGATCAACTCCATGGGCCAGATGGCCGGTTTCCTCAGTCCGTATATCGTCGGTTTTGTGAAGGACGCCACCGGGTCCACGGATATGGCGCTGTACCTGTTGGCGGCGGTGATTGTGGCGGGCAGTGTGCTGGCGTTGCGGATGACGCGGACCTTGAAGGTATAACGCGGTCCATGTGGGAGGAGCGGTGCGACGATTCGACTTGCCCCCTCCCACATTTAGCCTGCGTTTACAGCAGGCCACCGCCGTCGATATCAATGACAGCACCGGTCATGTAGCCATTTTCCATGGCCAGCACATACCCCGCCGCCACTTCCTCGGCCTGCCCCACACGTCCCACCGGCAACGCGCCACCTGCCTTGGCAAACATCGCCAGGCGCTGGTCCTCGGCCAACCCCGCATACGCCGGGGTATCAATCACACCGGGACTCACCACGTTGACGCGACGCGGCGCCAACTCCTTGGCCAACTGCTTGCCCAGGGCTTCAGTGGCGGCGTTGATACCGACTTTGATGAACTGCCCCGGTGCCAATTTGCGCCCCAGTTGCCCGGAGGTCAGGCTGATGCTGCCGTGCTCATCGAGGAAAGGCAGCGCGTGCTGGATCGCCCGCAAGGCACCCCAGAGTTTCACGTTGAAGTTGTCCTGGGCCTCGCCCAGGTCGGTTTCGGCCAGGGCCTTGGCGCGTACCGAGGGGCCGGAGGTGTACACCAGATGGTCAAACCGCCCGACGGTTTCGAACAACCGTTGCAGGGACGCGGCGTCGGTGACGTCCACCGGTTCGCTGCGCAGGCCGTTATCGCGGCCAGACGATAGGCGCCGCCCCGCCAGCACCACCTGGGCACCGCGTGCGGCTGCGGCCTTGGCCACGGCTGCACCGATGCCGCTGCTGCCGCCGATGACGATCACCGTTTTGCCGTTGAGTGAGGAATTCATGGGGAAGTGTCCTGGGTCAGAAAGTGAGCGTTCATCATCCCAGCTTGGCAATCAACGAAAAATCCCGGTAAAACGACAGGATCTTTAAAGGATTTTTACAAATGAGCTCAATCCTCGACCTCGAAGTGTTCGCACGCACCGCCGACACCGGCAGCCTGTCTGCCGCCGCACGCGGGCTCGGCCTGACCCCCGCAGCGGCCAGCATTGCCCTCAAGCGCCTGGAAACCCGCCTGGGTACCCGCCTGCTGGCACGCTCCACCCGCAGCATGCGCCTGACCGAAGAAGGCCGGCGTTACCTCGACAGCGTGCGCGAGGCCCTGGCCGCCTTGGCCGAAGGCGAGCAAGCGCTCAAGCAGCAGAGCCAGGGCCTGACCGGCTTGTTGCAGTTGGCCGCACCCTCGGATTTCGGCCGCAATGTGGTACTGGGCTGGCTGGATGAGTTCAAGCTGGAACACCCGCACATCCGCCTGCAACTACTGCTCAACGACAGCAATGCCGACCTGTTCCGCGACACCGTCGACATCGCCCTGCGCTTCGGCGTCCCACGGGACTCCAGCCTGGTGGCGCTGCCGGTGGTGCCCAATCACCAACGCCTGCCCTGCGCCAGCCCCGACTACCTGGCGCGACACGGCACGCCGTGCACCCCGGCGGAGTTGGCGCAGCACAATACGCTGCGGTACATGCGCCAGGGCCGGGCCAACAGCACCTGGTACTTTCGCCAGGGCACCACGTTGCAGGAAGTCGAAGTGACGGGCGACTACCTGAGCGATGACGGCGAGATTGTGCGGCGCTGGGCACTGGCCGGCCACGGCATTGCCTATAAGGCCAACCTCGACATCGCCCGGGACCTCAAGGCCGGACGGCTGGTGCACCTGTTGCCGGACTGGCAGGGCGAACCCACCCCGTTCAACCTGATGTGCCCGCACCGCCTGCAAGTGTCGGAGCGGGTGAAAGCGCTGCACCGATTTCTGCAAGGGCGTTGCCAGGCCTTGCTGAGTGCATGAAGAAACGCCCCCAGGGCTTGTTCCAGAGCCTGCGAGTCTGGTATTGCATAGGGCACGTCTCACTGCCGCAAGGAGCTTTGCATGATTTACCGCACATTGGGCCAGTCCGGTTTGAAGGTCAGCGCCTTGACCCTGGGCACCATGATGTTTGGCGAACAGACCCACACCGAGGACTCGCTGCGCATCATCGACAAGGCCTGGGACCAGGGCATCAATTTTATCGACACGGCGGATGTCTACACCGGCGGGCGCTCCGAGGAAATCGTCGGCGAGGCCATCGCTCGCCATCGTCAGGATTGGGTGGTGGCGTCGAAAGTCGCCATTGGCCCCACCGAGGGCCTGCCCAACCGCAGTGGCCTGAGCCGCAAGCGCATCTTCAACGCGCTGGAAGCCAGCCTCACCCGCCTCGATACCGACTACCTCGACATCTACTACCTGCACCGCGAAGATCACGACACCCCGCTGGAGGTGACGGTATCAGCCATCGGCGACCTGATTCGCCAGGGCAAGATCCGCTACTGGGGCCTGTCCAACTATCGCGGCTGGCGAATTGCCGAGGTGATCCGCGTCGCCGAGCGCCTGGGCGTGGACAGGCCGGTGATCAGCCAGCCGTTGTACAACATCGTCAACCGCCAGGCTGAAGTCGAACAGATCACCGCCGCTGCCGCGTACGGCCTGGGCGTGGTGCCTTACAGCCCACTGGCCCGCGGCGTGCTCAGCGGCAAGTACGCACCGGACGTGACACCCGAAGCCGGCAGCCGTGCGGCACGCCAGGACAAGCGCATCCTGGAAACCGAATGGCGCGTGGAGTCGTTGCGCATCGCCCAGCAGATCCAGCAATACACCCAGGGCCGTGGCGTGGGCATTGTCGAGTTTGCCATCGCCTGGGTGCTGAACAACGCGGCGGTGAGCTCGGCGATCGTAGGGCCGCGCACCGAGGCGCAGTGGGATGCCTACACCGGCGCGCTGGACGTGAAGATCACGGCTGAGGATGAAGCGTTCATTGATTCGTTGGTAACGCCGGGGCATTCCTCTACGCCAGGGTTCAACGATGTGGGCCATTTTGTCTCGGGCCGGGTGACGCGCGCGTAGGCTGATTGACCAATTAAGGGTTGCGCAGCGGCCTTACTGCGGCGAGCGGCCTTACTGTGGCGAGCGGGCTTGCTGTGGTGAGCGGGCTTGCCCCGCGCTGGGCTGCGCAGCAGCCCTTTAAAGCCGTCGCGTTTTTCCAGGAAAACCTCGTCGCCAGTTATTGGGGCTGCTTCGCAGCCCAGCGCGGGGCAAGCCCGCTCACCACCACCACCACCACCACCACCACCACCACAACAGCAACAACAACACCCCGACTGCCCCTACCAGACAGACCCAGACAGCGGCCGCGAGACATTTTCCTGAAAAACGCCCCAAAACAGCGCGCCCTTCCCGCTTCAAAAGCACCATAATCCCCTGTTGAAATTCCCCCTACTTGTTTGAAATCGGTTTTCGCGAGGACAGCGTGTCTAAAGGTGTTGTGTTATCGGTGTCGGCCTCGGTGTTGTTTGCCGTGATGTATTACTTCACGTCATTGCTGACGCCATTGAGCGGGCTGGAAATTTTCGGCTGGCGCATGTTGCTGACCGTGCCGTGCATGACGGTGTTCATGATCGTCAGCGGAGAATGGCGGCGGGTCTGGGAATTGCTGCGAGTGCTGGCGGCCAAGCCTCGGCTGATCGGCGGTGTGGTGCTGTCGTCGGCGTTGCTGGGCGTGCAGTTGTGGTTGTTCATGTGGGCGCCGCTGAATGGGCGCAGCCTGGATGTATCGGTGGGTTACTTCCTGCTGCCGCTGACCATGGTGCTGACCGGGCGCCTGGTATGGGGCGAACAGTTGTCCTACCTGCAAAAGATCGCGGTGTTTTTTGCCGGCCTCGGGGTACTCAACGAGTTGTTCCAGGCCGGCGGGTTCTCCTGGGCGACGCTGGTGGTGATCATCGGTTACCCGCTGTATTTCATTGCGCGCAGATACCTCAAGACCGACCACCTGGGCGGACTGTGGCTGGACATGGCACTGATGCTGCCGGTGGCCTGGTGGTTTGTGCAAAGCGGCGAACAGGGCTTTGCGGTGATGGATGCCCACCCCAAGCTGTACGGGTTGATCCCGATACTGGGCCTGATCAGCGCCTCGGCGCTGGTGAGCTATATCATCGCCAGCCGTCTGCTGGCGTTCAGCCTGTTCGGACTGCTCAGTTATGTCGAGCCGGTGCTGTTGCTGGTGGTGGCGCTGCTGCTGGGTGAAGGCATCAAGGCAGGCGAATGGTTGACCTACATCCCGATCTGGATCGCGGTCATGGTCCTTGTGTTCGAAGGGGTCAAGCACCTGGTGCGTCAGCGCAGGGCTTGAGCGACGAACAGGCGACAGGCCGCAACAGCGCCTGATGATGTTGAGTGGCACCCTCATCGTCCAGGGTGGTGAATTCTACTGGCGTGCCGGTCAGGCCCTCGTGAGGCAGCCCGGGCATCGCAATCCGTGCAGTCCCATAGGGCGCGACCATCGGCGGATCTTCGCTGCGATGCTCCACTGCGCGGAGTGTCAGTACCACCCCGGACAAGGTCACGTGATAGGGCGTGGGGTTAAGCACCTCCAACCCCGCCTCGCCTCCACCGCTTACGGACCATTGCAGCGCGTGAGCCGCGTCCTGCACCTGCCCCGGCAGTTCGGCGGGCCGGAGGAAAAGCTTGATCCGCGTACGAAAGGCAAATTGCAGGACGTTGGTTTCAGCCGAGGCCTCAACACTCGGCCTGATTGCCAGCACGTTCAGCCAGTACACCGACTCCCGGTCAGCCATCGGCTTCGGCGTTTGATAATGCATGATCCGCAAGGCGCGTCCGGTGCTTGCATTCATGCGAACGATGGGTGGCGTAATCGTGAACGGCACATCACTGTTTTCGGGCGCCGCCGCCGCATCGCCGTCATCGATCCACGCCTGCACCAGGCGCGGACTGTCAGCCTCGTTGTGCAGGTTGATCACCACCGCGCGCGCGGCGCCCGGATAGATGACACGTGTGCGGTCAATCACGATTTCACCCTGCGCGACGATCGCCTGCAGGCTCATCAGCACGCCAAGGCCCCTGCTCCACAGCGCGATGCTCATCGGTAGCTCATTGTGAAGGACGCCAACCCGTTCGCGCTGCCGGGCCGGATCGATGAGCCCGTCTGGATATAACGTGCAGTCAAAGGAATCTGCACGGTTGCATTGCCGGTTGTGCCGACCAGCCACTGGTTCGGGTTGCCAATGGTCGTGGAGTCGGCGCCGTAACGCACCAGTGTGCTCCCCCGCAGTAGTTGCAGTGCGACGCCGCTGGCCACGGAGGTCGGGGTCAGGGATAACACATCGCTGCGATTGGCCGGCGTGGTCTGGTCTGTCACCGTTATAAATACGTCACGCGTAGCACCGCTGGTGCCGCCCGTACATGACAGTGTGATGTTACGGGTCACGCTGCCGGCGAAGCTGCCCACCCCGCGAAAGTCACGTGCAGCCACGGCCGGCATGGGCATTGCAACCGAAGGCGTGGTGACGCTGCAGGTGGGTTTGCGGGGCGCATTGATCGTGATATTGGAAAAGTTCACCGCGTAATAGCCGGCCCCGCTGATGGGCGTGCCGGTGATCGTATACCTTGCAAGGTTCCTGGCGGCGATCGTGCCGCCGGTGATGGGGCCCGTGGCTACAAAGTAGATACGGGTATCAAGCCCGAGGACGATGGGCCTTGCCCTGATATCTCCAACAATCAGTGTGACACCCGCCGTGTTGATAGGCATGAACGGCCGATTCGGGTCCCTCGCCATCATGGCAAACCCGACCCCAGGCACATTGGTGGCGTGCACCGGCATTGAAAGCCCGTTGGCGGAAAATGTCTGGCCCGTCGGCGGGCTATTGACCAGCGCCAGCCTGGCCTGTGCCCCAAAAGCAATGCCAGTGGTACACCGAAGCGCAGATCCTGGAGGGCTGTCAAAGCGATAGCCGCTGGCGGACCCTATCACTTGTCCTACCTGTTGCCCGGCCGCAACGGTGATCGGGGGAATAGTAATATTCACCGACGGGCCGGGGGCGCAGGTGATCGCTTGAGCCTCCAGCGCCACCATCCATCCTCCCAGCACCACGCCGGCAAGCGAATACCTAGTCATGAAAACAACACCTCTGTCATATCGGATAAGTCTTGCATCGCATCAATCATGAATCGGCGCTCGCTCATGGCTGGCCCGCCACCTGGCGAGCCTGGCTCGCCACGCATACCCCTTGCATGAAGTCGGTAGTGACCTGTCGCTGGCCGGCGGTGGCCGGCGGCATGTGGTAGTGGATATCGCACTGCTCGGCGATTTTGCTGCCCCACTTGACGGTCAGGCGGCCCTCCTGGGGGATATCCCGGACGAAGGCTTTGCTGGCCTGCCCCACCACACCGACCTCACGCCCTTGCCCATCGAATACCTGTGCGGCAAATGGCAGCGGGCTGCCATTCTCGCGAACGCCCTTGACCACCACTGCCCGGCCGTTGACGGTGTCGAACTTGACCAGCGATACCGCACCCGAGGTCGGTACGACGTTGCGGGTCGATTCCTGAAGCTCCACATCCAGCGACATGCCTTCCGGATCGATCTCCACCGTATTGTTCTGGAACGCCGTCAGATTGGGCACGACGGCGTATCCCTTGCTGTTGACCCGTGTACCGCCGCCACCGCCAAGCCGGGCGCCTTCGGCTCCCGGCACATGGACCAGCGCCGAGGCTTCGCCCAGGCTTTGCGAGAACGCCACACCGTCGGCGTGCACGACTACTCCGCCGTCGGCGCCGAACGAAAGCTGCGAGCTATCGCGGCTCTGGCCATATCCGGCGCGCAGGTGGGTGGCATCGGTGCGATAACCCGCATAGGTGTTGAACTGGCTGGAGCGCGTGCTATCACTGGTCGCACGGTGGGCGGAAACACCGTAGTTGACCTCGGCGTTCTCGCCCAGGAAGCCGTTGATGCCCACCTGCTGCTGGCTGCCCCGTGTATCGCCGGTATCCCGGGACAGCGAAGTATTGATCGTCGGCGACCTCGACTCACTCCCCAGGGGCATCGATAGCGTGAGCATGTAGCGGTTATCAATGCGCCCGGGTTGACCGATACGCCCGAAGAACACATCGTCACTGAGTTCGCTTTGGGTCAGTTGTCGCGTGTCCTGGACCCTCGAACGTTGCGCCGAAAGGTTCCAGTTGAGCTTGTTCCAGGTCGAGCCGTAGCTGGCGGTGAATGAAACCTGGCGGCCCTCGTTCTCGCCCCAATAGTCGACAGAGCTGCCGTACAGGCTCAGGGTGCCGATGCCCAGTTGCTGGCTGATGGTCAGGTCGAGCCGGCTTTTTTGCCGGGCATAGCCGTTGACATCACCGGAGCGGCTCGCGATCTCACGCACATTCAGGGCATCCGGAAGGTTCAGGTATCCCTCCGTGGAGAATCGATACGCGCCCAGCGCAAAATGCGTCCCCGAGGCCGGCAGGCTTTTGTTGTAGCCAAGCCCGAGGCTTTGCCCGGTCAGGCGTCCATGCTCTGGCACTGCGGTACGTGAGGTGGCGGTGTCCAGCGAAAAGGCGCCGACGGGCGTATTCAACGCAACACCGACCTTTCCCTGCTCATAGCCTTTGGAAAGACTGCCGCCGCCATACACCGTCAGGTCATCGGTCAAGCCGCGTTGCAGAGTGCCTTGAAAGACGTTCGCACCTTTGGCATCGATGCCCTTTTGCTGCACCTCACCCAGGGTGGCGCTGTATTTCGTCGTGTCGGCCCGCAGCAGCTGCGGGGCCACTGAATACGGCACGACGAAGGTGTTCCGACGCCCGTCGACTTCGGTCACGCTGACGATCAAATCACCGCCGTAACCGGTGGCATGCAGGTCACTGATGACAAAGGGGCCAGGCGCCACCGTGGTCTCATAAATGGTGTAGCCGTTCTGGCTGACCGTGACCGTTGCATTACTGTCGGCGACACCCCGTACCTGCGGTGCATAGCCTTGCTGCGTCTGCGGGCGCATGCGGTCATCGGTGGCCAGGGTCACGCCCCGCAGGCGGACCCCGTCGACGATCTGTCCGTTGCTGAAGGTGTCTCCCAGGGTCAGTTGTGACTGCCAGGGGATGATACTGCGCTGCACATACGTGGACGTGTTCTGATAAGTCTCGAAGCCTGTGCGATTGCTCCAGGCCTGGGCGCCCTGGTGCCGCAAGCGCCAGGCGCCCAGATTGATCCCCGCATTGAGGCCCAGGTAAGTACGACCGTCACCTTCACCGGCGGTGACTGCGCTGGTGCTGAAGTTGTAATTGAGTAACCCTGCGGCAATCCCCTCATCCAGCGACTCGGGGTCAATGTAGCCACGCATGGAACGCTTCATATAGGCCTGCGGCACGCTGGCGGCCAACTCGAGCGCACCCGGGTCGAAAGTGCTGGATGCCATCGGAATCCACTGCCCCAGATCGCCGCAGTACTGGCCGGCTGCGGCAGGGTTGCCGACCTCGCGCCCATGGGCCTCGGTATCGACTTTATCCATCGCGATACCGATCTTTTCCAACACTTCGCGACTCAAGCATGGCTGCGCGCCGGCCTTTGCCTGGGCTGCGACGAACTCCACCTCCCTGCGCCCCAATGCCTGGCCGTTGACCACGATATCTACGCGGTACAGGCCGGGGCTCATCGGGTTGCCGGTGTTGAACCGTGACGTGTCGACCGACGACGCCAGGCCACTGGAGAATGCGTTCAGATCAAAGCTCAACTCAGACGCAAGCGCGGCATCGCTTGCCATCACGGCCGCACTCATCAAACCACCCAACATCATCGTGCGAGGCTGGAATGGCAAAATCGGGGCGCAACGATGCACCCTTACCTGGATGTGACTAGGCATAGTTATGACTTCAGTGGACGCTGGGAAATGTACGTTTGCTTGCCCTCATCAACGCTCCGGAGACGCGTTCAGCGATGCAACACAGCAGGCTGCGCCGATGAAAAGCCGCCGAAATCGTTGATGTAGGTGAAACTCACCCGTGCATCGGCAGGTATTGCCTTCGCGGCTTTCGGCACCGGTACCTTCAACGTGCCTCCTGGTTCCACCATCCCTTCCGGCAGGATCAGTTTTTTCGCGTTTGGATCGGCGCCCATGAGCAGGGCAATGTCGTTGAAGGTGACGTGATACGCCGATGGGTTATGCACCTGTATCTCGTTGCCCTGGGCGACCCGCGCCAGGGACCAGCGCAACAGCCCGGGCGCCTCCTCGGGTGTTCCGGATAACTGCGCCGGACGAAAAAACACTTTGGTGCGGATACGGAACGCGAACTTGAAGTGGTTCCGCTGATCGTCTTCAAGTGTGGGATCAAACTCACTGGTCGCACCAGGGACCTCAAGTACATTCAACCAGAACAGCGACTCTCTATCCGCAGGCAGCGGTGCCTTGGTGTAGGACAGGCGCATGGACTGGCTTTTGCCTGAGTCCAGGCGAAATACCGGCGGAGACAGCACGAAAGGCACATCGCTCAGCGACGGCGCTGCCTCTGGGTCACCGGCGTCCAGCCATGCCTGGACCAGGCGGGGTGCATGTTTGTCATCATTGGTCACTCGTAGGGTGACCTCGCGTCGCTGCTCGGGGTAAATCTGTCGCGTACCGTCGATAACCACGCCCGCGTGCGCCATGTGCGAGGCCATCCCCAAGGACAGGCTCAGCGCCACGCACATCGCTCGACGACTTAAGATCATCAGTAAATCCTGCATCGGGTAATCCTTGATAACAGTTGTCCTGCGCCCGACCGCCGGGTCGAGCGAGGATCTCAGGCGATGGTCATCTGCGTGGCTGCATCAAGGAAAGGTGACCGAGTACTGCACACTGCTGGTGACATTACCCGCGCCCGCCGCGCCACCGTTGGCGATATAGCGTGCGTAGAACGGCAAGGTCGCCAGGCCATTGGTAACGGTGGCAACGGTCGAGTTGTTGCCGGTGCGCAAGTCCATCGGCGTGGAGGTCGCACCATCGAGGATTTGTACCTCAACCCGCGAGGCCGGCGTTGCCGTGGCCGTGTTACGCAGGTTGCCGGTTGCCGGGTTGATGCCAGGGCTGGTCGGCTCATAACGTACGGCGACCTTGGTACCGTTCGGGCATCCGCCCGAGCCGCCGACATAGACAAAGTAGCGCTTGGCGCCGGCCGTATCGCCTGCGGCCTTGAGGGCCGAGGTTTGCACTCGGTCAAGCACTACCGGGAAGTTGGCGCCCGAACCTGGCGAGGCCCCGGTACCGCCACTGATGGTGCAGGTGGTGCCACTGACCGAGCCCGTGATCGTGATGGTACCGTCTGCCGCATAAGCGGAGCTGGCGGCAAAGCCGCAAAAGGCCAGCACTGCAGCCGCCAGAGTTTGTTTTGTCATAGTCAGTCTTTCCTTAAAGTTGGGTTCGCGGAATGCACGGTTGCGACACAGGAGAACATCAGCTCTTGCGCCCCCCATGTGTGGATATCGCGATCAATCGGGTTCCCAGGCCTGGAAAAGTCGTTTGTTTCAAGCTCGTTCTGAATTGGCAGGCAAAAAAAATGCTCCGTACCTTGGGATACGGAGCATGTTCGTCAAGCACCTGGGCAGCCTGCCAGGCCCCACATGGATCAGTCGGCGGTCAACACACCACGACGTACCTGGTCCCGCTCGATGGACTCGAACAGCGCCTTGAAGTTGCCCTCGCCAAACCCATCATCGCCCTTGCGCTGGATGAACTCGAAGAACACCGGGCCCATCAGGGTTTCCGAGAAGATCTGCAGCAACAGGCGCTTGTCGCCTTCGATGGACGAGCCGTCCAGCAGGATGCCCCGCGCCTGCAGCTGATCCACCGGTTCGCCGTGGTTCGGCAGGCGACCTTCGAGCATTTCGTAGTAGGTGTCCGGCGGTGCGGTCATGAAGCGCATGCCGATCTTCTTGAGTGCGTCCCAGGTCTTGACCAGGTCGTCGGTGAGGAACGCGACGTGCTGGATGCCCTCGCCATTGAACTGCATCAGGAACTCTTCGATCTGCCCGGCGCCCTTGGACGACTCTTCGTTCAGCGGGATGCGGATCATGCCGTCCGGGGCGCTCATGGCCTTGGACGTCAGGCCGGTGTATTCGCCCTTGATATCGAAGTAGCGCGCTTCACGGAAGTTGAACAGTTTCTCGTAGAAGCCGGCCCAGTAGGCCATGCGCCCGCGATAGACGTTGTGGGTCAGGTGGTCGATGACCTTGAGGCCGGCGCCTTGGGGGTTGCGCTCGACGCCGTCGAGGTAGACGAAGTCGATGTCATAGATCGAGCTGCCCTCACCGAAACGGTCGATCAGGTACAGCGGCGCGCCGCCGATGCCCTTGATGGCCGGCAGGTTCAGCTCCATCGGGCCGGTTTCGATATGGATGGGCTGGGCCCCCAGTTCCAGGGCGCGGTTGTAGGCTTTTTGCGAGTCCTTGACGCGGAACGCCATGCCGCACACCGACGGGCCATGCTCGGCGGCGAAGTAGGAGGCGATGCTGTTGGGCTCGTTGTTGAGGATCAGGTTGATCTCGCCCTGGCGGAACAGTTGGACGTTCTTGGAGCGGTGATTCGCGACTTTGGTGAAGCCCATGATCTCGAAGATCGGCTCCAGGGTGCCCGGGGTCGGCGATGCGAATTCGATAAATTCAAAGCCCATCAGGCCCATTGGGTTTTCATAGTGGTCGGTCATGGCCGGCGCCTCATCATTCTTGTGGGTAGCAATTGGTTATGTGCGAGCAAGGATGAGGTCGGAGGGCGGCGCGCAGGAAAGGCCTCGCACACTGCGGGCGAGGAAGTCACCAAAGATGAGGGGGGAGCCGAGTAGCTTCATGGTTACATCAGTCTCTGACGGCCGAGGCTTGCGTGAGCGCAAGTCCATATTCTTGTATGCGTAAATCGATTCTACACAGCGTAACTGCATTTGTCCGTACTCTTATCAAATCCCCATTGCCCTGGGCTGTGCAAGGGGTTTGTTGCACAGGTAGATCCCCAGCAGGATGACGGCCCCGCCCGCCAGGATGGGCGCCGTCAGTTGCTCCCCCAGCAGCAAGACACCGCAGATCACCGCCGTCAGCGGGTTGAGTGCGATAAACACGCCGGAGCGCGTCGCGCCGATACGCCGGATGCCGTCGTAGTAACCGATATACGCCAGCGCCGAGCCCAACACGCCGAGATAGGCCAGGCAGAGCCACTGGGTGAGTTGCAAGCGGCCGAGCGCTTCTACGCTGACGCTTGCGGTGACAAACGCGGTGCAGGTCAACATCAACGTGCCCAGCAGCACCGACCACGTGACCGTCTGCAATGGCCCCAGGCTTTGGTTGAGCCCACGGGCACACAGCGAATAAACGCCCCACCCTGCCACACAGCCGAGGATCAGCAGGTCGCCGATCCAGGCATCGGCGGTGGCCTGCAACACCTGCGGGTTACGGCTGACAATGACCGTCCCGGCACCGACCAGGCAAAGCAGGATCCCCAGCAGCTTGATCCGACTCAGCCGCTCCTTGAATAAGAGCCAGCTCGCCAGGCCGATCACCGCCGGATTCAACGCCACGATCAGCGAAGCCCGCGACGCATTGATGTACTGCAACCCATAGAAGAAGCACAGGTTGTAGAAAAAAATCCCGCAGAAGCCCAGCACCGCCAGTTGCGCAAACTGCCGAAGGTTCGGGCGTAACAGTCGAATACGCGCGCAGGCCATGAACAGCAACAACGCCAGGCTGGCGAGGATAAAACGCAGGCTGGCGGCCAGCAGCGGATTGAGGTGGTCGGCCAGGAAGCGCCCGGCGACAAAGGTGCCGCCCCAGATCATGGTGACGACGGCGAGTTTGCAATAAGTCAGGTAATCGGAGGCGGGATGCATGGGGATGGCTCTAGGTACGGAGAGAATTGACGTATTCTTCAGTTAATATCTGATCATCGTAAAATGAGCTTTCACTCATGACCCTGACCCAATTGGAAATCTTCTCGCTGGTCGCCGAGCTGCAGGGCTTCACCAGTGCCGCCCACCGCCTGGGCATCAGCCAGTCGGCGGTGTCCCATGCCATCAAGGCCCTGGAGCAGGAGCTCGGTGTGGAGCTGTTTCGCCGCCACCAGTCGCAGGTAGAACTCAGCGACATCGGCCGGCAATTACTCGGACGTGCCCGTGCCATGCTCGGCCTGGCCAACACCCTGCAACAAGAAGCGGCCGATGCCCGGGGCATGCGGCGCGGTACCTTGCGCATCGGCTCGTTCGGGCCGACCGCGTCGATTCGCCTGCTGCCCGCCATCCTCAGCCAGTTTCGCAGCGCCCATCCGGGGATTGAGGTGCATGTGGACGAAGGCCCCGACCGCCAGGTGCTGCAGTGGCTGGATGAGCGACGGATCGATGTGGGCTTTGTGGTGCTGGAACAGGAGCGCTACGACACCTTTACCGTGTTCGAGGACCAGATGGTGGCGCTGCTGCCGGCAGATCATCCATTGGCTGCGCGGGACACCCTGGCCCTGCAGGACTTGTGCGACGATGCCTTTATCCTGACCGAAGCCGGCTCCTCGGAACTGGTCACCCGCCTGTTCGACGCCGGACAACTGCGACCAAGGATTCGTTATCGCTGCGCACAACTGCTGAGCACCCTGGAAGCGGTCAGCCGTGGCGATGGCCTGAGCATCGTCGCCGAAGCGTCGCTGCCCCAGGCACTTGATCCGCGCTATGTGAAGCGACCCCTTTCGCCCCGTGTGCCGCGCCAGATCGGCCTGGCGGTGCTGGATCGTCGGCAGTCGTCACCGGCCACCCTGGCCTTTATCGAGATTGCGCAAGGCCTTGTCAGGGCGAGCAAATTCCAAGCGGGCCATCTATCATCGGAACATTCCCCGCCGGCCTGCCGGTAAAGCCCTCTCCCTGCGCAACAGGCCTGAACCCATGCCCCTCACTGTCAAAGGCCCGCGAAGACTTCTTACCCGCTATGCGATCAGCCTGTTGGCGGGTGTGCTGCCGATCCTGCTGGGTGCGGCCATCCTGTATTGGCAAGCCGAACGCACCCTCGAACAAAGCACGGCGCAAACCGCCCAGGAAGCCGTACGTCAATTCGACCTGATGCTCGACAATACCGCCCTCGCCGCCCAGGCCTTGCTGCCCCTGGCCGGACAACCGTGTGACAGTGGCGCGCAACTGGCGTTGCGTGAACAGGTCACGCGCCGGCCGTTTGTGCGGGCGACGACCTTGTCCTGGCAGAAAAACATCTATTGCAGCTCCCTGTTCGGCAGCAACTACGAGTCACCGGTAAACCCGGATGACTACGTCGATGGCCGCCTGTGGCTGATGAACGGCAACCCGGTTACGCCGGATACCGCGCTGCTGGTCTACCGCCTGGTCGACGGGGACAAAGCGGCGTTTGCCTCGATCGACGGCTATCACCTGACCAACGCCCTGCGCCTGATCAGCCGCTATGCCCAGCTTGTGCTGCAAGTCGGGCCTCACTGGCTCGGCGCCGATGGCAACGTGCACGACACCGCCGTCCCGGTATTTGCCGTGGCCCATCATCATCTGGCGTCCGAGCGCTATCGCTACAGCGTCGACGCCGGCATGCCGGCCGGTGAGGTGTGGCGCTATATGCAGGCACGTTACCCGGCGCTGTTCAGCCTGGTGGTGTTCTTTGGCGTGCTCGCGGGCCTGCTTGCGCACTGGCTGCAAAAGCGCTCCTCGGCGCCCACCCATGAGCTGCAGCGGGCGCTGGGGGCCAATGAGTTCATCCCGTACTTCCAGCCGGTGGTGCGCGGTGACACCCGCGAATGGGCCGGCTGCGAAGTGCTGATGCGCTGGCAGCACCCCAAGGAAGGCCTGGTCCGGCCCGATCTGTTTATCCCGCTGGCCGAACATTCCGGCCTGATCGTACCGATGACCCGCGCCCTGCTGCGCCAGACCGCCGTCCAACTGGCGCCCCATGCGACGCAGTTCACCCCGGGCTTCCATATCGGCGTGAATATCACCGCGCGCCATTGCCACGACCTTGCACTGGTGGAGGATTGCCGTGAATTTCTCGCCGCCTTTGCGCCGGGCCAGGTGACCTTGGTGCTGGAGCTGACCGAGCGCGAGTTGATCGAGCCCACGGATATTACCCGTCGACTGTTCGACGCCCTGCATCAACTGGGCGTGATGATTGCCATCGATGACTTTGGTACCGGTCACTCCAGCCTGGGTTATTTACGTAACTTCAATGTGGACTACTTGAAGATCGACCAGAGTTTTGTCGCCATGATCGGTGCCGATGCACTATCGCGGCATATTCTGGACAGCATCATCGAATTGTCCGGCAAGCTGGACCTGGGCATCGTTGCCGAGGGTGTAGAGACTGCCGAGCAGTGCGAATACCTGGCCGCTCACGGCGTGGATTTCCTCCAGGGCTACCTGTTTGGAAAGCCATTACCCAGCGATGAATTCATTAAAAATCTGGCCAGCCATTCAATAGCCATGCACTAGCGGCGTTGAAATAATGTTAATACGACAAAAGACGTGATTTACTCGTGGCGGATTAACTACTACAATTTTTCTTGCCTGTGCAGAACTCGCAGGACGACTTCTTCTGTGAGTCGCCTTAACGCTATTGGCTTATAGCTTTGTCTGTAGTTGACATCAGCCAAATACACTATTGGAGTATAGATTTTGTCCAGACTCGCCGAATTTCGCGCAGCAGAAAAAGCCCTTCAAGAGCAGCTCGCCCAGCTGGAGTCCCTGAAGAACGACGCCGGCCTGAAGAAAGAAATCGAATTCGAAGAAAAGCTTCAAGGACTGATGAAAACCTACGGCAAAGGCCTGCGCGACATTATCCTGATCCTTGATCCAAACCCGGGCAAGACCAGCGCTGCCGCCGCCAGCGCACCCAAACAGCGCCGTGCGCGCGTGGTCAAGGTTTACCACAACCCGCACACTGGTGAACTGATCGAAACCAAGGGCGGTAACCACCGTGGCCTCAAGGCCTGGAAAGAACAGTATGGCGCGGCCACTGTAGACTCCTGGCTTCGCGGCTGATCGCAGCGCACTAACAAAGAGCCCCGCACATGCGGGGCTTTTTTATTCAAGGGCTCGAAACCGAACTTAAATAACATTTCACCTTGTTGAGAATCGACGGGCGAAACGCACTTAAAGTTTGAGGCTGGCGCGCACCGAACTGACTTCATCCTTGCTGGCTTCGTAAGCGTCGGCTTGACCCGCGTATGAAAAAACATACGCTTTATCGGTATCAACAGCCCCCACCAATGTTTGCGAAAGGACGTGCCGTCCATTCTCGGTAATCACACAGGTAGTTTCCACGGCCTCAAGGCGACTCAGTGTTGTCGAGTGCATCTTGCTGCACACACTTTGATAACCGCCCTGGGCAAAATCTTTCTGGATGGACTTGCGCATCTCCAGCAATACGCCCTGAAGATTAACGTTATGCCCGGCCTCGATCGGCGTCCCCGTCAACTCCATCACCATCAATGTGTTGCCATTTTCGTCGTTCTTGATCGCACGCTGCCGCGAGACCGGCTGCGGGGTGGCCGGCGCGGCGCCGTCGGGCACCACTTCCTCGACCTGCCAGCCGCTGGGCCAGTGAATTTCCGGGTCGCCCGCCCACACCCAGGGGCTGGCCAACAGCAAACACAGAGCGCTCAACAGCGGTATACGACATTCGATCATTGCAAAAGACACCCAAGGTTCAAGCGACAAAGTGTGAGCCCCGCCACCGGCCGGTCGCAAGACCTGAGCGCGCTTTTTCATTTGGCGCAGCAAGCGGGCCTTGCGTATCATGGCCCGGCTGCACGGACGCCAGCCGCAAGCCAAGGGAACGCTCCTCGCACCTGAAGCCGCGTTTGCCCCATTTTTTTCTGGAGGGCCCATGAGCCTGCACGAACTGAACACCTTCCCGGGCGTCACCGCCCAACCCGATACCGCCACCTCGAACTTCGTGTTCAACCACACCATGCTGCGGGTCAAGGACATCACCAAGTCCCTGGACTTCTACACCCGCGTCCTGGGTTTTTCCCTGGTTGAAAAGCGCGACTTCCCGGAAGCCGAATTCAGCCTGTACTTCCTGGCCCTGGTGGACAAATCCCAGATCCCGGCCGACGCCGCCGCGCGCACCCAATGGATGAAGTCGATCCCGGGCATCCTGGAACTGACCCACAACCACGGCACCGAAAACGATGCCGACTTCGCCTACCACAACGGCAACACCGATCCACGGGGCTTCGGCCATATCTGCATCTCGGTGCCCGATATTGTCGCCGCATGCGAACGCTTCGAAGCATTGGGCTGCGATTTCCAGAAACGCCTGAGCGATGGCCGCATGAAAAGCCTGGCGTTCATCAAGGACCCGGATGGGTACTGGGTTGAGATTATTCAGCCAGCACCGCTGTAAGTTTCTAACGCACAACGAAAAACCCCATGATCACTCATGGGGTTTTTCGTTTCAGGACCTGGGCTTACGCCGGAGCGGAGGTACGGATCAAGTGATCGAAAGCACTCAGGGAAGCCTTGGCGCCCTCGCCTACTGCAATCACGATCTGCTTGTACGGCACGGTCGTCACGTCACCGGCGGCGAATACCCCTGGCAGTGAAGTTTCGCCACGGGCATCGACAATGATCTCGCCACGGGGGGTCAGTTCCACAGTGCCTTTAAGCCAGTCGGTGTTGGGCAGCAAGCCGATCTGTACAAAGATGCCTTCCAGGTCGAGGGTCTTGAACTCACCGGTATCGCGGTCCTTGTAGGCCAGGCCTGTCACTTTCTGGCCATCACCTTTGACTTCACTGGTCAGCGCGCTGGTGATCACGTCAACGTTAGGCAGGCTGTACAGCTTGCGCTGCAATACCGCATCGGCGCGCAGCTTGCTGTCAAACTCCAGCAAGGTCACATGGCTGACGATACCGGCCAGGTCGATGGCTGCTTCAACACCGGAATTACCGCCGCCGATCACCGCCACACGCTTGCCCTTGAACAACGGACCATCGCAGTGCGGGCAGAAGCACACGCCCTTGGCCTTGTATTCCTGCTCGCCCGGCACCCCCATTTCGCGCCAGCGGGCGCCGGTGGCCAGGATCACGGTCTTGGACTTGAGGGTCGCACCGCTTTCAAAGCGAATTTCGTGCAGGTCACCGGGATTCTTCGCCGGCACCAGGCTGCTGGCGCGCTGCAGGTTCATGATGTCCACGTCGTACTGACGCACGTGGGCTTCCAGGGCGCTGGCCAGTTTCGGCCCTTCGGTTTCCTGCACCGAGATAAAGTTCTCGATGGACATGGTGTCCAGCACCTGGCCGCCAAAGCGTTCGGCGGCAACACCGGTGCGGATGCCTTTACGTGCGGCGTAGATGGCGGCTGCGGAACCGGCTGGGCCACCGCCGACGACCAGCACATCAAAAGCCTCCTTGGCGCTGATTTTCTCGGCGGCTTTTTCAATGCCGCTGGTGTCGAGCTTGGCGAGGATTTCTTCCAGGCCCATGCGGCCCTGGCCGAAGTTCACACCATTCAAGTAGACGCTCGGCACCGCCATGATCTGACGCTCGTCGACTTCAGCCTGGAACAGCGCGCCGTCGATGGCGACGTGGCGGATATTCGGGTTGAGCACGGCCATCAGGTTCAGCGCCTGGACCACGTCCGGGCAGTTCTGGCAGGACAGCGAGAAGTAAGTCTCGAAGCTGAACTCGCCTTTAAGGGCGCGGATCTGTTCAATCACTTCGACACTGGCCTTCGACGGGTGGCCACCGACTTGCAGCAGGGCCAGCACCAACGAAGTGAATTCATGGCCCATGGGGATGCCGGCGAAACGCAGGCTGATATCGGCACCCGGGCGGTTGATGGAGAACGATGGCTTACGCGCATCATCGCCATCGGTCTTCAGGGTAATCAGCGTGGTGAGGCTGGTTACGTCCTGCAGAAGGGCGAGCATTTCCTGGGATTTCGCGCCGTCGTCGAGGGAGGCGACGATCTCGATCGGCTGGGTGACCCGTTCCAGGTATGACTTCAACTGAGCTTTAAGATTGGCGTCCAACATACGGGCGATTTCCTATTAATTCGGTTTATTGCAGACAAAAAAACGCCCGAGCGACTATCGCCCGGGCGTTTTGAGGGCGGATGCAGCTTACTTAAGTGCGGAGTTCCGCCCTTGATACGTCTTCACAGACTTAGATCTTGCCGACCAGGTCCAGGGACGGCGCCAGAGTGGCCTCGCCTTCTTTCCACTTGGCTGGGCAGACTTCGCCTGGGTGGGCAGCCACGTATTGAGCGGCCTTGATCTTGCGCAGCAGCTCGGAAGCGTCACGGCCAACACCGCCGTCGTTCAACTCAACGATCTTGATCTGACCTTCCGGGTTGATCACGAAGGTACCGCGGTCAGCCAGGCCAGCTTCTTCGATCAGCACGTCGAAGTTGCGGGAGATGGTCAGGGTCGGGTCGCCGATCATGGTGTACTGGATTTTGCCGATGGCTGGCGAAGTGTTGTGCCAGGCAGCGTGGGCAAAGTGGGTGTCGGTGGACACGCTGTAGATTTCCACGCCCAGTTTCTGGAATTCGGCGTAGTTGTCAGCCAGGTCTTCCAGCTCGGTTGGGCAAACGAAGGTGAAGTCGGCTGGGTAGAAGAACACGACCGACCATTTGCCTTTCAGGTCAGCGTCGGTCACATCTACGAAGTTGCCGTTTTTGTATGCAGTTGCTTTGAACGGTTTTACTTGGCTGTTGATGATAGGCATCGTTGACTCTCCGTCAGGGGTTAAGAAGTTGATGAGGTGAATCCTACCCACTCTCCCGGCGGATGGCTCATTGGCAAACCTGATGCTGACGATTGGTTTTCCCTATCAGGTGACGGTATTAATAGAAGAAATCTCAAAGCAGCGGTTGAGTAGCCAATGTCATGCCGAGAAAGGGCGTCGCTTCAACATAGCGCATGGCGGATTTCATGTCGCTCCAGCCGACGTAATTCATCAACGACTTCAAGTCCCACCCGCTGGAATGGGCCCAGGTGGCAAAGCCCCGGCGCAGCGAGTGACTGGTGTACTGCTCGGCGGCGATGCCCGCACGCTCAAGCGCCTGGCGCAGCAGCGGTATCACGCTGTTGGGGTGCAAGCCCCCCTCCCCCAGGTTTCCCCAGCGATCGATACCGCGGAATACCGGACCGCGCACCAGGGCCGAGGCGCTGAGCCATTCGCTGTAGGCCTGCACCGGGCAGAGGCGCAGCAGCGCCGGCGTGTGATAGGTCTTGCCGAGGTTGTCGCGGTCACTTTTGCTGCGCGGCAGGTACAGGCGGATGCCTGCACCGGGTGTGGCCTGTACATGTTCGATGCTCAAGCGACACAACTCATCGCTGCGAAAACCACGCCAGAAGCCCAGCAGAATGAGTGCAGTGTCACGCCGGGCCCGCAGCAATCGCGGCTGGTCATGTGCCTCAACGGCCTCTCGCGCTTCAGCCTCGAGGGAGGCCACGACCTGCTCCAGATGCCTGAGCTGCAACGGCTCGGCCTGCTTCTCCTGCGCCGGGTGCACGGCACGAATGCCCTTGAGCACCTTGCGCACCACCGGCGCTTTCGTCGGATCGGGAAAGCCCTGGCTGGTATGCCATTGCGCCAATGCCGAGAGCCGCAACTTCAAGGTGTTGACTGCCAGCACGCCGGCATGCGCCACCAGGTAACGAGCCACGCTATCGCTGGTGGCCGGCAGAAATCCGCCCCAACTGACTTCGAAGTGTTCGATCGCCGCACGATAGCTGCGGCGCGTGTTATCGCGGGTGGCGGCGTTGAGGTAAAGGTCCAGATCGCTCATGGGAGGCCTATTTGTACTGCTGGCAGAGATGTAAGCGCTCCAGTCGCTTATGACACGGGATAATACGCCAATATCCCATCTGTTAAATCATGAATTTGAACAGGTTTTTATTCGTGATACAGTATGTATCTACATGATACATACCACAGTACTAAATCGACGGAGACCCATGGCTCGCGGCGGCATTAATAAAGCAGTAGTTCAAACGGCACGCCTGGCGATCCTCGCCCGTGGCGAGAACCCCAGCATCGACGCAGTACGCATCGAGATGGGCAATACCGGCTCGAAAACCACCATTCACCGCTATTTGAAGGAGCTGGACGACAGCGAAGCCCGCCTGACCATCACCGAAGCGCCGATTGACGACGAATTGGGCGAACTGGTTGCACGCCTGGCGCAGCGCTTGAAGGACAAGGCTCAAGAGCCGATTGACCTGGCCCTGGCGCAGTTCGAACAGCAAAAAACCGCCCTGCTCGCCCAGATCGAGGCACTTGAAGAAGCTCACGGCGAACTCAAGCAACAATTCGATATTCAGGCGGCTGCACTGGCAGAAGAAAGCGCTGCCCTGCAAACCACCAGTACCAGCCTGCAAACTGAGCAAACGCGCAACGCCGGCCTCAGCCAGGCCTGCAGTGATTACGAACTGCGGATCAATGACAAGGATGAGCAGATTCGCTCGCTGGAAGAAAAGCACCTGCATGCCCGCGAGGCACTGGAGCACTATCGCAATGCGATCAAGGAGCAGCGCGAGCAGGAGCAACGGCGCCACGAAGGCCAGCTGCAGCAAGTACAGGCAGAGCTGCGCCAAGCCCAGCAAAGTGCAATGGTTCGCCAGGACGAAATTACCCAGCTGCACCGCGACAACGAGCGCCTGCTGATCGAGCACCGAGTGACGGCAAAGGAATTGGCTGCGCTGCAGGAGGAAACCCGCAAAGGTCAGGCCCAGCAACTGAAACTGAGCGAACACGTGAGCCAGATCGACAGCGAGCGCACTCTCCTTCAGGAGCGCCTGCGGGTGGCCTTGCTTGAAAGTGAGTCACGCCAACAAGCGCTGGCTGAGCACGGGCACACCAACAAGCGCCTGGAACTGGAGCTTATGAAGGCCCACGCCACTATCGAAGCGTTGCGCCTGGCCGCCGCCGTTGCGACGGAGCCAGAGGCAACACCGCCAGCCTGATCAGTCAGCCACAGGCGTGCGCATGGTGACGAACTCTTCCGCCGCCGTGGGATGCACGCCGATGGTTTCATCGAAGTGCTGCTTGGTCGCGCCGGCCTTGAGCGCGATCGCCAGGCCCTGGACGATCTCGCCCGCGTCCGGACCGACCATGTGGCAGCCCAACACCTTGTCGGTGTCCGCGTCGACCACCAGTTTCATCAAGGTTTTTTCCTGGCACTCGGTCAAGGTCAGCTTCATCGGGCGGAAACGGCTTTCGAAGATCTGCACCCTGTGCCCGTTTTTCTTCGCCTCCTCCTCCGTCATGCCGACCGTGCCGATATTCGGCAGGCTGAATACCGCTGTCGGGATCATTGCGTAATCCACCGGGCGGTAGTGCTCGGGCTTGAACAAGCGACGCGCTACGGCCATGCCCTCGGCGAGGGCTACCGGCGTCAGCTGCACACGGCCGATCACGTCACCAATTGCCAGGATCGAAGCTTCAGTAGTCTCGTACTGGTCGTTCACCTGGACGAAACCGCGCTCATCCAGTTCCACGCCGGTATTTTCCAAGCCCAGGTTATCCAGCATCGGACGCCGGCCGGTGGCATAGAACACGCAATCGGCCTCCAGCACGCGACCGTCTTTCAAGGTCGCCTTGAGGCTGCCATCGGCTTGCTTTTCAATGCGTTCGATGTCCGCATTGAATTGCAGGTCGAGGCCGCGCTTGGTCAACTCTTCCTTAAGGTGTGTGCGCACTGAACCATCAAAGCCACGCAGGAACAGGTCGCCGCGATACAGCAATGACGTCTGCGCGCCCAGGCCATGGAAAATCCCGGCGAACTCAACCGCGATATAGCCGCCACCTACCACCAGCACACGCCTGGGCAACTCTTTGAGAAAGAACGCCTCATTGGAGCCTATGGCGTGCTCACGTCCCGGAATATCCGGAATCTGCGGCCAGCCCCCGGTAGCGATCAGGATGTGCCTGGCCGTAAAGCGCTCGCCATTGATTTCCACCTGGTGCGGATCAACCAGGCGCGCATGCCCCTCATGCAGGGTCACGCCGCTGTTGACCAGCAGGTTGCGGTAGATGCCATTGAGGCGATTGATCTCGCGATCCTTGTTGGCGATCAGGGTCGCCCAATCAAAACTCGCTTCACCCAGGGACCAGCCAAAGCCACTGGCTTGCTCGAAGTCTTCGGCAAAATGTGCGCCGTACACCAACAGTTTCTTCGGCACGCAGCCAACGTTTACGCAGGTACCACCCAGGTAGCGACTTTCCGCCACGGCCACCTTGGCCCCAAAGCCCGCAGCAAAGCGCGCCGCGCGAACACCGCCGGAACCGGCGCCAATTACATACAGGTCAAAATCGTAGGCCATTTCATTCTCCTCGGCAGGACATCAGCATACCGACTTACATGGGACTGAAAAACGAAAAAGCCACCCGAAGGTGGCTTTTTCAAAGGCAGGCCTGCGTGAATCAGTAAGCCTTGCCGGTCTTGTAGAAGTGCTCGTAGCAGAAGTTGGTGGCTTCGATGTAGCCTTCGGCGCCACCGCAGTCAAAACGACGACCCTTGAACTTGTAGGCGATCACGCAGCCGTCTTTGGCCTGCTTCAACAGGGCGTCGGTGATCTGGATCTCGCCACCCTTGCCTGGCTCGGTTTCTTCGATCAGCTTGAAGATGTCCGGGGTCAGAATGTAACGACCGATGATCGCCAGGTTCGACGGTGCATCTTCAGGCGCCGGCTTCTCGACCATGTCGCGTACGCGGATCAGGCCATCACCAATGTCGTCACCGGCAATCACGCCGTACTTGTTGGTCTCTTGAGGATCGACCTCTTGAACCGCAACGATGGTGCAACGGTATTTCTGGTACAGCTTGACCATCTGGGTCAGTACGCCGTCGCCTTCCAGGTTCACACACAGGTCGTCCGCGAGTACTACGGCGAACGGCTCGTCACCGATCAATGGGCGGCCGGTCAGGATGGCGTGGCCGAGGCCTTTCATCTGGGTCTGGCGGGTGTAGGAGAACGAGCACTCGTCCAGCAGCTTGCGGATGCCGACCAGGTATTTTTCCTTGTCGGTGCCCTTGATTTGGTTTTCCAGCTCGTAGCTGATGTCGAAATGGTCTTCCAGTGCGCGCTTACCGCGACCGGTGACGATAGAGATTTCGTTCAGACCGGCATCCAATGCCTCTTCGACGCCGTACTGAATCAGTGGCTTGTTTACCACCGGCAGCATCTCTTTGGGCATGGCCTTGGTCGCTGGCAAGAAGCGAGTGCCGTAACCGGCTGCTGGGAACAAGCATTTCTTGATCATATAAGTCCTTACAAAGGGCTGTGCGTACGGAATTCGGCGCAGTCTAATCAGGCCGCAGTCACCTTACAATGGGTCCTGCTGGCGTTGCGATGTCATCATAGAGAAAAAATGTCGGCGTAAGTTCCGCTGATCTCACAAAGAGCAGCCCCGCCGGCACGCTAAAAAAGTCCGTCCCCTCATGTTTAAAGGGGTTGCAACCCTTTTAACACGCTTTTCAGCCCAGAACACTGACTTGGAATAACTTGCGCGGTCCTGGAACATTTGGCGCTATCATTGCATCCTTGAATCAGACCACGAGATTGTTAATAGATGTCAGAACCAAAAGGCGTGAACGGCTACCTGATCACCAAGCGAGCAGACGGCTGGCACCTGATCAATTTCCATGGAGACAGCGTCGCGGGCGTTTTCGAGACCGAAAGCATGGCGATCGCGGTCGCCGAAGTGTTTGTTGACGAAGCGGGCCACGCGTCGAGCAAAAGGCCGAAGGGCAAGTAAGCCTGCAGCCCTGCGCCAAAAGCCCCGACTCACGGGGCTTTTTTGGTTTTGCCTGTACCTAGATGGCAGTTCGCTATAATCTTCAAGAAACGCCCCACGACAGTGTCAGCGCCCCTCCCACACCCTCGACGACGAACACACATGAACAAATTTCTGGCACTGACTGCGGTACTGGCACTCGCCGGCTGCACCACCACTTCCGATGTCTACCTCAAGAACGGCGAGCAAGGCCTGACCATCGACTGTTCAGGCGAAGCCAACTCCTGGGCCAGTTGCTACGAAAAAGCCGATGCCTCCTGCGCAGGCACCGGCTATCGCATTGTCGGCACCGAGGGCACGCCATCACTGAAGGAAAGCGACAAGACCCTGGGCCAGGATGTGGGCAACTACAAAAGTCGCAGTGTGGTGGTGGTCTGCAAATAACCCCAGGGGTTACAGGTGGATCTCGGCGAATTTGATCCCCAGTTCCCGAAGGATTTCGCTCAGCTCGTCAAGACTGGCAAAGGATTCGACTTCATCCTGATCATCCACCAGAAAAAAGCTGCGACCGCCGCTTTTCTTGAAGAAGACGATCCATTCGCCCAGGTCGGCGGGGTTCTGGATGACATGGGTGGCCGAGATTTCACCCTCGGCATGGCGGGCCTTGACGTGTTCACGCTTCATATCGGCTTTCCCCAGCGGCCTCAACCGGAAATGCACTCTTCCCCGGCTTTTTTCACATCACCCGGGCGGATCGGCACGTTGGACATGCTCTCGTAGAGCTTGATGCTGCTACCGCTGGAGCGCTCTTCAATTTCGAAAATAGCCGAAGGATCGGCGGAAAATTTCTGCGGCACGATAACCTGCACACCATCTTTATGCGGTTCAATCTGCGGCGGCCGACGAGTAGCCGACAGTTTCCTTACCACACACGCGGCATACTCCTGGGGTTTTTTCCCGGAAATGACGGCCAACGTCGGCGGGGTCTGCTTGATATCTGCAACCGAAGCACACCCACCTATCGCCAAGGCCAGAACCAACACACTCCACTTCATACAAAACCTCCAATAAAGACCCTACGACAGCGGAGATGGTAATTTTCTCCCGCCCACGTAGGATTTATCCCTGATAACTCGGTAAATAACTGTTTTAAATTGTCGACGCCATTGAAGACGGGCCGATAATAAACGCGCTGGGGCTGATAAACTCTATCTTAACCTACGTATCATTCTGATTTTGCAGAAAAAGCCCTTCTGGAGACACCCTCATGAAATTTATCCACCAGCGCGAGCACCTCAACGAGGGAGACATTGTCGTCATCGAATGCTCGCAGACTTGCAATATTCGCCTGATGAGCGACGCGAACTTTCGCAGCTTCAAGAATGGCGGTCGCCACACATACCACGGCGGCGCCTTCGACACGTTCCCCGCCAAGATCACCGCACCCAGCACCGGGTTCTGGAACATCACCCTGGACGTGGTGACGCGTCGCGCGATCAGCGTCACCCGCAAGCCGGCGCTGTCCCACAAGATTCGCATCGTACGTCGCACCAGCACCAAGCTGAGCTGACTCGAAGACGCCAGAGGAAATCACCGTGACTGCTACCACCAAATACGTAATCAAGTACAAGCTCAACGGCGAACGCCGCTTCGAGTTCGCCCAACTGACGAACAATAGCGTGGAAGAGGCCTTGCAGGCCTTGGCGAAAATCCACGATGCCAGCGATGTCATCACCGACATCAACGTGAGCAAGGCGCTGTAAGGCAATGCCCGGCCCCACTGATGACCTGTTCGCCGATGACGCCCTGCAACAACCCGCAGCACGTGAGCAGATCGGCGAACAGTCCTACGTGCTAAGGGGCTATGCCCTGCCCTGGATTGAGCGCCTTCTGCCAGAACTGCGTCGTGTGCTGGCGCAATCGCCATTTCGGCAAATGGTTACGCCCGGTGGCTTTACCATGTCGGCGGCCTTGAGCAGTTGCGGCGCGCTGGGCTGGACCAGCGACACCAGCGGCTACCGCTACACGCCCCTGGACCCTCGCACCCGGCAACCCTGGCCAGCGCTGCCGGACACCTTGCGCCAACTGGCCATAGAAGCCGCGGCAGACGCCGGGTTTGTCGACTTTGCCCCCGACGCCTGCCTGATCAACCGTTATGTTCCGGGCGCGAAAATGTCCTTGCACCAGGACAGGAATGAACGTCGCTACAGCGAGCCCGTCGTGTCGATATCCCTTGGGTTGCCGGCAGTTTTCCTGTTCGGTGGCCACGCCCGCAGCGACAAGACCCGCAAGGTCTCGCTGTTCCATGGTGACGTGGTGGTCTGGGGCGGGGTCGATCGGCTGCGTTTTCATGGGGTGATGCCGATCAAGGAAGGCGTGCACCCGATCATGGGCCCGCAACGTATCAACCTCACTTTTCGCACCGCCGGCTGATTTGACCGCAAGCTTCGGAGTGCCAGGCCACTGCAGCACGGCTAATCTGGCCAGGATCCGTCAAGAGTGCCAACCATGACTACCGAACAAGATCCGCGCTGGGCTGCGATTCTTGCCCGCGATCCGAAAGCCGATGGGCTGTTCGTCTACGGCGTGAAAACCACCGGTGTGTATTGCCGCCCGAGCAGCGCCTCGCGATTGCCTCGCCCGGAAAATATCGAGTTTTTCGACACCCCGGCACAGGCCGAGGCCGCCGGTTATCGCGCCAGCAAACGCGCAGCCGGTGACCAGACACAACTGGCTGCGCAGCATGCGCAATTGGTGGCTGACGCGTGCCGGCAGATCGAACACGCCGACACCGCGCCCAGCCTCAACACGCTGGCGAGCCGGGCCGGACTGAGCCCGTTCCATTTCCACCGGGTGTTCAAAGGCGTGACCGGCTTGACGCCCAAGGGTTACGCCAGCGCCCATCGCTCACGCAAGGTCCGCGAGGGGCTCAAGGGCCCGCATTCGGTAACCGATGCGCTGTATGAAGCCGGCTTCAACTCCAACAGCCGCTTCTATGAGTCAGCCAACCAACGGCTCGGCATGACGCCCAGCGACTACAAGGCCGGCGGCACCAACAACGATATTCTGTTCGCCGTCGGGCAATGCTCGCTGGGGGCAATCCTGGTGGCGCAGAGCGCCCGTGGCGTGTGTGCGATTCTGCTCGGGGATGACCCGGACAAACTGGTGCGCGACCTGCAGGATCAATTCCCCAAGGCCAACCTGGTGGGCGCCGACCGCCGTTTCGAACAATTGATCGCGCACGTGGTGGGCTTTATCGAGGCGCCGGCCCTGGGCCTGGACTTGCCACTGGACTTGCGTGGCACCGCGTTCCAGGAGCGGGTGTGGCAGGCCCTGCGCGAGATTCCGGTGGGCAGCACGGCCAGCTATGGGCAGATCGCCCAACGCATCGGCGCGCCCAAGGCCTTTCGCGCGGTGGCCCAGGCCTGCGGGGCGAACAGCCTGGCGGTGGCGATTCCGTGTCATCGGGTGGTGCGCAGCAATGGCGATCTATCCGGCTATCGCTGGGGGGTTGAACGCAAGCGGCAGCTGCTGGAGCGGGAAAGAGACCACTGACGCGCACGAAAAACGTCCCTCGTCCAGTGAATAAAACAGACTGGCCGGGTGCCAAGGGCCCTGTTAAAACAGCGACAAGCCTCACTGATACTGGAGACACGTCCCATGAGCACCTGGCCAGACACCCGTATTCTCGACCTGCTGGGCATCGACGTGCCCATCATCCAGGCACCGATGGCCGGTGCGACCAGCGCCGCCATGGTGATTGCCGCCAACCAGGCCGGCGCGCTGGGTTCGATTCCTGCGGCGATGCTGAGCATCGAGCAACTGCACGAAACCCTGGCCACCGTGCGCCATGCCAGCAGCGGGCCTATCAACGTCAATTTCTTCTGCCACCAGCCGCCGGAGCCGGACGAGGAGCGCAATCGCCACTGGAAAGCCTTGCTGGAACCCTACTACCGCGAACTGGGCGCCGATTTTGATGCGCCGACACCGGTCTCCAATCGCGCCCCGTTCAACGCGGCCAGTTGCGAAGTGGTGGAGCAACACCGCCCCGAGGTCGTGAGCTTTCATTTCGGCCTGCCAGAAAAAAGCCTGCTGGAACGTGTCAAGGCGACCGGAGCCAAGGTGCTGTCCTCGGCCACCACGGTCGAGGAAGCGATCTGGTTGGAGCGGCACGGCTGCGACGCGATTATCGCCATGGGGTATGAGGCCGGCGGGCATCGGGGAATGTTCCTGGCTTCGGACCTGAGCAGCCAGATCGGCACGCTGGCCCTGGTCCCGCAAGTGGTGGACGCAGTGCGCATCCCGGTAATCGCCGCCGGTGGAATCGGCGATGCGCGCGGTATTGTCGCGGCCTTCGCCCTCGGGGCCTCGGCGGTGCAGATCGGCACTGCGTACCTGTTCACCCCGGAGGCGACGCTCAGCCGGGCCCACCATCTGGCCTTGCTGACGGCCCAGGCCAGTGGCACAGCGCTGACCAATCTGTTCACCGGGCGCCCTGCCCGTGGCCTCTTGAATCGCCTGATGCGTGAGCTGGGCCCGGTGAACCCGGCGGCGCCGGCCTTTCCTCTGGCAGGCGGCGCGCTGATGCCATTGAAGGCCAGGGAGGAAGCCGGTTTTGGCAGTCAGTGGGCCGGGCAGGCCGTCGGGCTCAAGCACGCACTGTCGACGCGCGAACTGACCACGCTGCTCGCCGCGCAAGTCCTCAAGACGCTTACCCGCACGCCGGACTAGAGCGGTACAGGTTCCGCAGGTCGTAGCCCGCTCAGGCGGTTTTCGTGGGCCTGGGTCAGTACCATGAAGCGCTTTTGCCGCAGGGCGTGGATACCGTAGATGATGCGGGCGAAGTGCTCGTTACTGTTCTCGTAGGGCTGGCAGGTCATGATCAGGGCGAAGAAGCAATCGGACTGCCGATGGGTGGCCATGGCGTTGATCAACTTCAACCCGATAGCAAACAGCGCCTGACCGGTGCTCATGGAGAGTCGTTCGTAGCTGGCCCCCAGTACATGGTGTATCTGCACTTCACGATGGGCGGCCAGCGTCTGGTGCAGGTAGTCGAGTTGCGACCTTGTACACAGGTCCGCACGGGCGCGATCCCCCGTGACATAGCGTTCGATTTCGCTGCGCAGCAAACTGCGCCAGTCGTCGTCTTCCTGGCCGGCCCGCAGTGCGATCCAGTCGACGCAATCGACCAGGGCGTTCTCCGCCGTGGCAATCGGGCTGGCGAGGCCCGATTGCAACTGATCCAGGTGAGCCAATGCCCCGCGCACCAACTCCGCCTCTTCTGCGATAACGCTGTCCATCAGCTCCACATACTCTTCCAGCGACTCGTGGCGCCAGCTCCGGAAAGCCCCCAGCAGATGCGCCCTGAGGTTGCCAACGACCGGCACTCCAACGGTACGGCGCAACATATCCTCGGACTCATCGATCAAGCCCCGCAGGTTACTGACCTGCAACAACAGGCCGGCGTGATCGAACGGCTGCGGCGTGCTTTGCAGCGCCGTTGTCAGTTGCGACGCGCCCCGTGGCAGCTCCCGGGAAAGTACATCCCATAGCCTCGGCAGTTGCCGTTGGATAGCGGTGATAAATCGCGGCGGACACGCGAGGACCGAATAGCTGCCGGTATTGAAGAAACGCCCCCAACTCACTCCCAGCCGGAACACCGTGTTGAGCTCAAGACTGGCCTCGATGACATTGGCGTAGAGCTTGTAGACCACCAATTTGCCGCTCGACGCCGGTGCTTGCTGCACGCGCTGCTCCCAGCCGGCGATGGAATCAAAATAGGCCAGTTGCTGCGCCGAAGGGTCCAGGCGCCCCAACCCCGTGTCCAGCACCGCCGCATCACTTTCATTGCGAACCGACAGGGCAAAATGGCATTGGGGACGCGGGTCGTCCGGTTCGGCGAACAGCAAGACGCCGATAGCCTGGACGTCCCAGGACTGGCTTGACAGGTAGTCCGCACAGCGCTTGGACTCAACGAAGCCGCCTGTAGTAGAAGCCTCGGAGTCGCCCGCCAATTCGGCCAGTTTATTGGCGTCGCGATACAGCTTTTCCAGACGACCGCGCATGCCCAGCAGATCCGCTGATGTGGGCAGGAACAACGTGGAGGCGCTTGCCTGTTCCAGGGAAACAGGGGGGGCCGGGCGCTCACGGGATCTCAAGGCCGGCAACAGCAACTTCCCGGTCTGGGCCGACCGTTTCAACAGCGTGCGCAGTTGCCCCCGGGCCAGGGTAACGTCGGCAACCAGCTCCACCACGCCCAGCAAGACGCCCAACTTGCACTCATACACATAGGCGGCGTAATCCTCGGGTCGGTCCATGCTGCGGGCCAGTTGGTAGGAGAAGCTTGCGTCCGCGACATTGGCGATCAGGCCAACACCGCCGGACAACAGCAACGCCCCGACGCCCGATGCGGGACCGACCGCCGCTATCACCAGGCTGGACACCGCGCGGGTAGCGACCTTGAACATGCCCCCTTTCGCCAGGCGCCGCTCTTCATCGGAGGAAAATACCGCGTAATTCATCATGTGCTTGAGTTCGCTGATACCGATCTCATACAGCGCATCGTTGATGTTCGTCACCTCCCGGAAAGACACCGGCTGCGGCGGTACGCGGCGGTAGTGGTAGCCGTAGCGCTTTTTCTGCGGATAGAAATCCGAGCGCTCCACGCTGAGTTTTTCCGGAAATGGCAGGTGGTGCGTGATAAACCGCATCAAGTCGTCACTGGGTTGCCCCGACACGCCGCTGGGCTGCCACACCGCCCAAGTGAGCTCTGCCATGTTCAGTGAGATGAGCAGCGCCTTCTGTGAACTGAGCTTGAGCACCAACGCATTGGGCACCACTTTTTCCCGGAACAGCAGCAGGCGCGGCTTGACTTCACCTTTGAGAAAACGATGGGCGAGTTCACGCAGGGACACATCCTGCTCAGCATCATCGACCAGGAATTGTGCCGCGCGGACCTTGGCCAAGGCCTCGCAGGTTTCGCCAAACAGTTGTTTGTAGTCGGTGTTGCGCGCCAGTTCGTCGATATCGGCGACAAAGGTTTCATACAGGATGTCGCGCAAGCGGCCCAGGGTGCGCACTTCCACGCTCGACAGCGGTTCCCCGCTGACATGGATGTTGGCGATGGTTTCCTGGAAATACGCCGTGCGCTGCGGCTCGCCCGTCAGCACTTGCAGGAAAGAAAAATGCTTGTAGCGCGGTGGCGCATAGGCGGTCATGCCCGCCGAATAGACCGGGTAGCCCACCTGGTATTTATAGCGAAACCGTTTTTCGTCCCTGAACCGATCCTGGGTACGTTGCGGCAGCCCGGACTTGTTCAGGCAGCGCTCGATAAGGTTCTGGATATAGTCCTTGGAGAGTTCGGCGTTCCACACACTGTTCAGCAGGTTGTCCCATTTTTGCCAGGCCTTGGGGGGCGTAACCGGCTGTGTCGACGTCGGCACGCCCTCCAGCCACTGTGCCAGGTCCCCAGGCAGTATCTGTATCGAAAAAGACGCCTGGGAGGCGTCGCTGCGCACGAACCAGAAATTCTGCTGGTCACTTTGAGCGCGGATCACGCCCTCTTCATCCATCACCCCGCAGTTCACCCAAGGACAACGGTGATTCAAATAGACCGCAAGATAATATTGCCAGCGTCCTGACGCTCGATATTCCTGGGCGACGGTGATCGAGTATTCCAGCGCCGGCGCACCGCCGGGAAGATTGCCGAGGGTCACCTTGAGCAATTGATTGGGCTCTATGTGAGTGTCTGGCAGCTGCACGTCCTTGAGTGTCCACCGCGGAAGGATACTCAAGATCGCAACCCCCACCGGCTCTTCGAAGGGTTTGAGCCACAGCCGGTTCTGGCTCGTATCGGCTGAATACTCGAAGCGGCTGCCTGATTGCGCACCAATGCGCATGCCCGGCCACTCCAGGCTGATCGCCTTGGGCCATTGGTTGGCCCCCCGGGATGTGGGAGGCAGGTCGAACCAGATTTCCGCCATCATTTCGGCGTGGGTGTTCCACACCGATAGCACCACCACCTCGGTCTTGAGTACCGCCTGGTACGGCATCACTAACTCATGCTGCACCCAAAAGCCCGCGTGGATCTGCCCACCGACGTGGATGCGACCGAGAAAAAATCGCGTGAAATTCAGCTCCCGTGCCACCTCGCCATAGAAATACGGCATCAGGACTTTGGTTTGTACGCTGTCGGTGTTTTGCTGTTTGCCTGCATATGCCTGCCAGGGAAACCGATCGTTGAGGATGTGCCACAGCGGCAACGAATCGTGCTCGACGATGATCGGCTGTCGCTGGCTGTCATCGGAATCGAATATCGAGAATTCGACGGGGATCAGGGCGTCTGCCCGGATCAGTGCCTTGGCCTGGGGTTCCAGCGTGGATTGAGCCACTACACGCTCTATCCATGCCTGCGTGTAAGCCTCGCTGCTCTCGGTGTTTGTCGCGCCCACGTCAATGTAAGCGTATTCCTTGCCCATGATGTGCTTCCGTTTCAGATCAATACGCCGCTCACTATCGCGTTGCGACCAGCGCCTGGCTGTCAGCCATGGGGGTATCGACGGGAGGAAATCTCGACCGCGCGCAGACATTGATTCCGCAGATGGATTTCTGCTTGCCATTTTTACGCTATATACCTATACATACAGCGCCTGGCAGCGCCCGTCCCTATAATCGGCACCAGGTTCTGCACCTTCTCAAACGGAGCCGTTCATGACTTTCAATACCCCTCGCTTTGTACCCACGTGCCTGGCGGCATTGGTTGCGTTGCTCGCGACCGCAGCGGCCCACGCCGATGAAGTCCAGGTGGCCGTAGCGGCCAACTTCACCGCACCGATCCAGGCGATTGCCGCCGACTTCGAAAAAGACACCGGCCACAAACTGGTCGCAGCCTACGGCGCCACCGGGCAGTTCTACACCCAGATCAAGAACGGCGCGCCGTTCGAAGTGTTCCTGAGTGCCGACGACACCACCCCGCAAAAGCTCGAAAGCGAAGGCGACACGGTCAAGGGCTCGCGCTTCACCTACGCCGTGGGCACCCTGGCGCTGTGGTCGGCCAAGGAAGGTTATGTAGACGCCAAGGGCGAGGTATTGAAGAAGAATGACTTCAAGCACCTGTCCATCGCCAACCCGAAAGCCGCGCCTTACGGCCTCGCCGCCACCCAGGTATTGGCCAAGGAAGGGTTGACCGAGCAGGTCAAGGACAAGCTCGTCGAAGGCCAGAACATCACCCAGGCCTTTCAGTTCGTTTCCACCGGCAACGCCGAGTTGGGTTTTGTGGCCTTGTCGCAGATCTATAAAGACGGCAAAGTCACCAGCGGCTCGGCCTGGATCGTCCCGGCCGCCCTGCACGACCCGATCAAACAGGACGCGGTGATCCTCAACAAGGGCAAGGACAGTGCTGCAGCCAAGGCACTGGTCGAGTACCTCAAAGGGCCGAAAGCCGCTGCCGTCATCCAGTCCTACGGTTATGAACTGAGCAAGTAAATGCCCCTGTCGAGTGCCGATTTTTCCGCAATCTGGTTGACCCTCAAACTGGCGTCACTGACCACCGTGATCCTGCTGATCATCGGCACTCCGATTGCCCTGTGGCTGTCGCGCACCCGTTCATGGTGGCGCGGCCCCATTGGCGCGGTGGTGGCCTTGCCATTGGTGCTGCCACCCACCGTCATCGGTTTCTACCTGCTGTTGACCATGGGCCCCCACGGCTACTTCGGCCAGTTCACCCAATGGCTGGGCCTGGGCACCCTCACCTTCAGCTTCGCCGGGCTGGTGATCGGTTCGGTGATCTATTCCATGCCGTTCGTGGTGCAGCCGTTGCAGAACGCCTTTTCCGCCATCGGCACGCGCCCATTGGAGGTGGCCGCAACCCTGCGCGCCAATCCGTGGGATACCTTCTTCACGGTGATCCTGCCCCTGGCGCGCCCGGGGTTTATCACCGCGTCCATCCTGGGTTTTGCCCATACCGTCGGAGAATTCGGCGTAGTGCTGATGATCGGCGGCAATATCCCCGACAAGACCCGCGTGGTCTCGGTGCAGATCTACGATCATGTCGAAGCCATGGAGTATGCCCAGGCCCATTGGCTGGCCGGCGCCATGGTGGTGTTCGCGTTCCTCGTGTTGCTGGCGCTCTACTCCAGCCGTAAAACCAGGATGGGCTGGAGTTGATGCCGATGATCAATGTGCGCCTGAACTTGAAGTACACAGGCTTTGCCCTGGACGTGGACCTGCATGTGCCCGGCCGAGGGGTGACTGCGCTGTACGGGCATTCCGGCTCCGGCAAGACCACCTGCCTGCGCTGCATTGCCGGGCTGGAGCGGGCCGAAGATGGGTTTATCCAGATCAACGATGAAGTCTGGCAAGACAGCCGCAACGGCCTGTTCGTGCCCCCGCACAAGCGCGCGCTCGGCTACGTGTTCCAGGAGCCCAGCCTGTTCCCCCACCTGTCGGTGCGGGCCAACCTGGAGTTCGGCCTCAAGCGCATCCCGCGCTCGCAACGCCGGGTGGATATGCTCCAGGCCACGGAGTTGCTGGGGATCGGCCATCTGCTGGAGCGTCACCCCCAACACTTGTCCGGCGGCGAACGCCAGCGCATCGGTATCGCCCGTGCCCTGCTCACCAGCCCAAGACTCCTGTTGATGGATGAGCCCCTGGCCGCCCTCGACAGCAAGCGCAAAGGCGAAATCCTGCCCTACCTGGAACGCCTGCACGACGAACTGGACATCCCCGTGCTGTACGTCAGCCATGCCCAGGATGAGGTGGCGCGCCTGGCCGATCACATCGTCTTGCTCAGCGACGGCAAGGCCCTGGCCAGTGGTCCCATCGGCGAAACCCTGGCACGGCTCGACCTGCCCCTGGCGTTGGGGGACGACGCGGGCGTGGTGATCAATGGCAGCGTCAGCGCCTATGACGATCACTACCGTCTGCTCACGCTGCAACTGCCCGACAGCGCCCAGCACCTGCGCGTGGCCCATGCACCGCTGGCGTTGGGCAAGGTGTTGCGGGTCAAGGTACAGGCGCGCGACGTCAGCCTCAGCCTGCAGGCCGGAGAGCACAGCAGTATCCTCAACCGCCTGCCGGTGACGGTTACCCAGGAGATCGCGGCGGATAACAGCGCCCATGTGCTGGTGCGCCTGGACGCGGATGGCACGCCGTTGCTGGCGCGGATCACGCGGTTCTCCCGCGACCAGTTGCAATTGCGGCCCGGCCAGGTGCTGTGGGCGCAGATCAAGGCGGTGGCCGTGCTGGCATAAGAAACCTTTTGGCACGACCGCACACGGCTGCGGTCAATCAGGAATACCGGCCTGATCCGTTGCCAAGGAACCCGCACCATGCCCGACTCCGCGCTGCCCGCCGACCTGCCCCGCGACCTGCATTACGTTGACGACACCCAGCCCGGCATCCGCCGCAAGCGAGTGCGCGGCAAGTTCCAGTACTTCGACGCCAAGGGCGAGCGCATCCGGGATGCCGATGAGATCAAGCGCCTGAACGCCCTCGCCGTCCCTCCGGCGTATACCGATGTGTGGATCTGCGCCGACCCGCGCGGGCACCTGCAAGCCACCGGCCGCGATGCCCGTGGACGCAAGCAATACCGCTATCATCCGCGCTGGCGTGAGGTGCGTGACAGCGACAAGTACGCGCGGCTGCAGGAGTTTGGCAACGCCCTGCCGAAACTGCGCAAGCAGCTCGAAGCGCAAATCGCCGAACCCGGCTTCACGCGCGAAAAAGTCCTGGCCACGGTGGTGTTGCTGCTGGACGCCACGCTGATCCGCGTCGGCAATACCCAATATGCGCGAGACAACAAATCCTACGGGCTGACCACCCTGCGCAACCGCCATGTGGATGTCAAAGGCAGCGAGATCCAGTTCCAGTTTCGCGGCAAGAGTGGCGTGGAGCACCAGGTCAGTGTCAAGGACCGGCGCCTGGCCACGGTGGTCAAGCGCTGCCTGGAGTTACCGGGGCAGAACCTGTTCCAGTACCTGGACGAAGACGGCGAGCGGCACACCGTCAGCTCCCATGACGTCAACGCCTACCTGCACGACCTTACCGGTGCCGACTTCACTGCCAAGGATTACCGCACCTGGGCCGGCACCGCCATGGCGCTGGCGGTGCTGCGGGAGTTGGAATGGCAACCGGAATCCGACGCCAAGCGGCATGTGGTGGCGATGGTCAAGGATGTCGCCAGGCAACTGGGCAATACGCCTGCGGTGTGCCGCAAGTGTTATATCCACCCGGCCGTACTCGAGCATTTCAGCCTGGGCGAATTGTCCAGGTTGCCCAAGCCGCGGGTGCGCAAAGGCCTGAAGGCCGAGGAAGTCGCCTTGGCGATGTTCCTTGAACAACTGGCCGCCGACTTGCCCGGCAATGCCAAGGCGGGTTAGGCTCTGGCTCCCTTCTGACTTCCGGGACGACCGCCGACGTGAATCACTAAGCCTTCCAGAATGTACCTGCAACGAGCCGCCTGGCGCGCTTGTTGGCCTGTCCGACATTTTTTGGAGGTGCTGATGACTGACGTCAACCGGCTGCCCGTATTGGTTTCCCTGCAACACCTGTGCTTCCAGTTCGCCAATGGCGAGACCCTGCTGGACGACCTGAACCTGTCCATCGACCACACGCCCATCGGGATTGTGGGACGCAATGGACGGGGCAAAAGTATCCTCGCCCAATTGATCGCCGGCGTGTTGCCCCCCTCCTCCGGCTCGCTCAAGCGCTCGGCCAGCGTGGCCTATGTCCCCCAGGACATGGCGGTTGCAGCGGAAGACACCGTCGCTGAGCTGACGGGCACCACGCCCGTGCTGGCGGCACTGGCACGCATGGCGGCAGGGACAGCGCAGGTCGATGACCTTGAGTTGATCGACAATCGCTGGGACCTTGCCGAACGCTTGCGCGACGCACTGGATACGGCAGGCCTTGCGCAGCTGGGTGTGGATACGCCGGCCGATCAGCTCAGTGGAGGGCAACTGGCGCGGCTCAGGCTGATCGGCGCCGTGCTGGCCGCACCGCAACTGCTGGTGCTCGATGAACCCACCAACCACCTCGACAGCGCCGGCCGCCGGTGGCTGCTGCACCTGTTGCAGGAATGGCGTGGCGGCCTGGTGGTGGTGAGCCACGACCGGCAAATACTCAACACCCTCGGGCGCATCATTGAACTGTCCCCCCTCGGCCCTCACGTCTACGGCGGCAACTATGATGCCTATCGCCTGCAGCGCGACACCGAACAGCACGCCGCCGTCGCGGCGCTGGAGCACGCACGCCTTGAGCGCAACCGCGAACGCCGGCGCGTGCAGAAAGACCATGACAGCCTGCAACGCCAGGCGGCGCGCTCCCGCAAGCACGCCGAGACGGCCAATGTGGACCGGTTTACCAAGGCGCGCTGGAAAAGCGCCGCCACCGAAGTCGTCGGCACCGTGCGCAGTGCCCATCACGCGTACAAACACACGCTGGATGAGCAGGTGCGCCAAGCCTACGAGCGCGTGGTAGATGAGACGCCGACCCTGTTGGAGTTGCCGGGGTCCGTCGTGCCCAATGGCCGACAGGTCATGGCCTTGACGGAGGTCCGGTTACCCTGGCTGGAGCATCCCGCCCTCACACTCAACCTCACAGGGCCGGTGCGCGTGGCTGTGCTGGGACCGAACGGCTGCGGCAAATCCACCCTGCTCAAGGTACTGACCGGCCAATTGCAGCCCGCCAGCGGTGAGTGCACGGTGCCGTTGCCCTGCGCGTATATCGACCAGCACCAGGCGCTGCTGGATGACCGACGCTCCCTCGTCGAACAGCTCAACCTGCTCGACACACCGCTGCCCGAAGCCGAACTGCGTACGCGCCTGGCCTTGCTGCAACTGGATGCCCGGCGGGTCACCCAACCGACCGCGCAGCTCAGCGGCGGCGAGCGGTTGAAAGCCGCGATGGCGATTGCCCTGTGGGGTGAAACACCCGCGCAACTGCTGTTGCTTGATGAGCCCACCAACCACCTGGACCTGGAATCGGTGATCGCCTTTGAACAGGCGCTGCAGGGCTTCAGCGGGGCAATGATGGTTGTATCCCATGATGAGGCGTTCATCCAGGCGTTCGGGCCAACCCACCGTTTGCTCTGGCAACCTGAGGGTTGGCGCCTGGAGTGTGTCTGAGGTCATTGCGCGCGCAATCAAAGCGTCCTAGGGTAGTGGCCGGATAATCTCACCGAGGAACCCGGCCCTATGCTGCCTTCGCCCAACAAGCCTTATGCCAATGCCGCACTGGCCCATCAAAAGCGCTGGCGCGGCCGCGTCGGCCTGATGCTGGTGGCCAGCCTTTCGGTATTGGCGGGCATGACTGACGCCATCGGCTTTATGGCCAGCGGCGACTTTGTATCGTTCATGAGCGGCAACACCACGCGCCTGGCCGTGGCCATCAGTGTGGGGGATCTCGGCTTGACCGCACGCCTGCTGTTGCTGGTCGCCACATTCGTCGCCGGTAACGCCTTGGGCGTAGTGGTGGGCCGTCTCAGCCGGCGCCATGCCCTGCCCCTGTTGCTGTGTATCGCCACCTTGCTCTGCGGCGCAGCCTTGCTGCCCTTCGTCGACACCTTGCCGGCGCTGCTGGCGGCGATCATTGCGATGGGCATGCTCAACGCAGCCGTGGAAGAGGTCAACGGCTTGCCGGTGGGGCTGACCTACGTGACCGGGGCACTGTCACGCTTTGGGCGCGGGCTGGGACGCTGGATGCTGGGGGAGCGCCGCAACGGTTGGCGGGTGCAACTGATTCCGTGGGCGGGGATGTTTGTCGGCGCGGTGATTGGCGCGCTGCTGGAGCAGCACATGGGGCTGAGGGCGCTGGTGGTCAGCGGTGTATTGGCCGGCGTGTTGGGGCTGGTGTCGCTGAAGATTCCCCGGCGCTGGCATTTGGGTTTTATGCCGCGATAAGGACTAAAGGTGCCCGCCCGACGGTAAGGCCTCGACGTCCGTGTACTGGTAAAGAGCCATCATGTCGGGCGGGCGGATTGAATCATAAGCGAATGTCCGGCGGCTGTCCCGCCGGGCGTTTCCTGAAATGACTAAGGCAACGGATTACAGACAGGTCGCAAGTGCGGCCAAACGACGCTTGGCCGGCATCGTATCTTCAACGGCGTAGTACTTGACGGACGAACCGGCACCGGCGCTTTGCACGTCGACGAAGTAATCGCCACCCGTGGTATAGACGGTGAAACCACCGGCCCCGTTCGGCTCTTTGAAGCCACCGGCGTCGACGCCAAACACGCTTTCATCCTGCCAGCCAAACTGGATGCACTCGGCAACCACCAGCGTGGCCTTGTCCGATGCCATGGCCTTGTAGGGAGCCCCCAGGCGCGCCTCGTTCATCTTCGAACCCGCGCAACCGGCCAGTGCCGTCAATACCAATGCGCCCATTACCACCTTGTGCATGCCCTTGCCTCGTTGGAAAAAACGCGACTGTACCATTGCCGCAAGGCTGACTGACGCCCCCATGAATTTTGTTTCACTGTGGAGGGAGAATATGCCGCCTATAGTGGCCTGGCTCATTTTTAGAAGTGTCCTTCTGCCCGCCCTCCCGCGGGCTTTTTTTCGCCTGCGCTTCAGAGCCACCAGCGAAACAGGTAGAACAACGCCATGCTCAGCAGCACGGTCATCAATACGTTGCGCGTCCAGAACATCAGCGCCACGGCGCAGATACCGGCCAGCAAGTACGGATTGGCCGGGCTCAGGTTGAGCTGGTGATCAGCCAGGAAAATAATCGGCCCGCAGATCGCCGTGAGCATGCCCGGCACCGCAAACCCGAGAAACTCCCGTGCCCCACGGCTGAGGCGCACCGGCAGGCGCGGCTCGATAAACAGATAACGGTTGAAAAAAACCACCAGGCCCATGGCCACAATCATCAGGTAAATCATCGCTGCCCAACCCCCAGGCGTTTGCAGAAAAACCCTGCGCTCATGCCGAGCACACCCGACACCACCACCGCCGACTCCCAGTGCAGGAAGCTCAGCCATACCGAAAACAACAACGACACCGCCACGCAGACCACCGTCGGCACATCGCGTACCACCGGGGTGATCAGCGCGATAAAGGTGGCGGCGATGGAGAACTCCAGGCCCAACTGATCAAGGCCTGGGATGCTTTTGCCCAGCACGATACCGGCCAGGGTGAACAGGTTCCAGGCGATATAAAACGTCAGGCCAACGCCCAGGGCATACCAGCGATTGAAGGTTTCACGGTCATAGTGGTTGACCAGCGCAAAGAACTCATCGGTCAGCAGAAAGCCCAGGCTCATGCGCCAGCGCGTCTTGAGCGGCGACAGAATCGGGCGCAGGTGCATGCCATACAGCAGGTGCTGGGAGGTCAGCAGCAAGGTGGTCAACACGATGGAAATCAGGCTGGCACCGCTCTTGACCATGCCAATGGCGACCAACTGCGCAGCGCCGGCAAATACAATGGCGGACAAGCCCTGGGCTTGCAGTGGCGTGAATTGCGCATCGATGGCCATGGAGCCGGCCAGCAGCCCCCAGGGTGCACAGGCCAGGGACAGGGGAATGACGGCGATTGCACCGCGAGCGAAGGCGTAATGAGGTAAGGCAGCAGGCATGGAAACGGCTCATCGACAGACAGTCCACAAGCATGCCAGCGTAGGATGGAGCTTGTCTTGAACGATCTTGCTCAGGCGAGCCTGACCGACACCTGCTCCACCGAGTCCCGCGCTTCACGCAGTTCGTGAGCGTCCTGGTTGAGCCGGTGAATGGTGTTGAGCAAGCGCTGGCGCAGCACTTCATCGCCGAGCTTTTCAACGGCACGCATCAGGTCGAATGCCGCGGTTTCGTTATTTTCCGCGACGGAATCCAGGGTTTTGCGCAGGTTGCGAGTGGCACGGGTCACGCGGGTCTTCCTTCATCAGCAATGGGGAGGCACTTTAGGACATTCGTGTTTCATTTTAATTTCAATCACTTGTGGCAGTTTTCCCGAGGTTTGATCCATATCAATTGAAACAGGATTTGACCAAAACATATGGATATACGTATATTCGAATTTCCATATGTATGTAGGCAATGGTCATGTCGGAACCCCTTACACCGCCCACCCTGTTCAAATGCCTGGCCGACGCCACTCGCGCACGCCTGACGCTATTGATTCAGCGTGAAGGCGAACTTTGCGTGTGCGAACTGATCCATGCCTTGGACGACAGCCAGCCAAAAATCTCCCGCCACCTGGCGCAACTGCGCAGTTGCGGTGTGCTGCTGGATCGTCGCCAGGGCCAATGGATCTACTACCGCGTCAACCCGGCACTGCCCGATTGGGTAACCCAGGTGCTGGACGTCACCCTGCAAGCCAACCAGCCATGGCTGCACAACGACACACAGCGTCTGGATGCCATGGGCGACAGACCACAACGAGCCAGCACCTGCTGCTGAGCCACCGGAGCGTTAATTCATGCTTGTCGCAGTCGCCATTTTTATCTTCACCATCGTCCTGGTCATCTGGCAGCCCAAGGGTCTCGGAGTGGGCTGGAGCGCCACGATGGGCGCGATCCTGGCCCTGGCCTGTGGCGTGATCAGCCTGGCGGATATCCCGGCGGTCTGGCACATCATCTGGAATGCCACCGGGACGTTTGTCGCACTGATCATCATCAGCCTGCTGTTGGACGAAGCCGGGTTCTTTGCCTGGACGGCACTGCATGTGGCGCGCTGGGGGCGCGGGCGTGGCCGGCGCTTGTTTGCCTATATGGTGCTGCTCGGCGCCCTGGTGTCGGCGCTGTTTGCCAACGACGGCGCGGCGCTGATCCTCACCCCCATCGTGATGTCGATGCTGCTGGCGCTGCGCTTTTCGCCGGCGGCGACCCTGGCGTTTGTGATGGGCGCGGGGTTTATCGCTGACACGGCGAGCCTGCCGCTGGTGGTGTCGAACCTGGTGAACATCGTCTCGGCGGACTATTTCAAGATCGGCTTCAACGAATATGCCGCGGTCATGGTGCCGGTCAACGTCGTCAGTGTCGCCGCCACCCTGGCGGTGCTGCTGTGGTTCTTCCGCCGCGATATTCCCCAGGCCTACGACCCCGCCGACCTGGCAGACCCCGCCAGCGCGATCCACGACCGCGCCACCTTCCGCGCCGGTTGGTGGGTGCTCGGCATCCTGCTGATCGGCTGCTTTGCCCTGGAACCCCTGGGCATTCCCATCAGCGCGATTTCCGCGGTGTGCGCCGTGCTCCTGCTGGTGATCGCCGCCAAGGGCCACAAGATCTCCACGCGCAAGGTGCTGAAGGAAGCCCCGTGGCAGATCGTGGTGTTTTCCCTGGGGATGTACCTGGTGGTCTACGGCTTGCGTAACGCCGGCCTCACCACCTACCTGGCGACCTGGCTCGATACCTTTGCCACTTACGGCGTATGGGGTGCGGCCATGGGCACCGGCGTGCTGACGGCCTTGTTGTCCTCGGCGATGAACAACCTGCCGACGGTACTGATCGGTGCGTTGTCCATCGAATCCAGCCATGCCGTGGGCGTGGTCAAGGACGCGATGATCTACGCCAACGTGATCGGCAGCGACCTGGGCCCGAAAATCACCCCCATCGGCAGCCTGGCCACCCTGTTGTGGCTGCATATCCTGGCGCGCAAGGGCATCACCATCACCTGGGGCTACTACTTCAAGGTCGGGATTGTGCTGACCTTGCCGGTGCTGCTGATCACCCTCGCCGCCCTCGCGTTGCGCCTGAGCATCTAACGGAGAAACCGCAATGAAAGTCCTGTTCATGTGCACCGCCAACAGCTGTCGCAGCATCTTGTCCGAGGCGATGTTCAACCACCTGGCCCCCCAGGGTTTTGCCGCGATCAGCTCCGGCAGCTTTCCCAAGGGCCAGGTCCTGCCGCGCAGCCTGAGCACGTTGCAGGCAGCGGGTATCCGCACCGAAGGCTTGTACAGCAAGGGCAATGATGCGTTTGAAGGCAGCCCGCCGGATGTGGTCATCACCGTCTGCGACAAGGCGGCGGGGGAAGCCTGCCCGGTGTATTTCGGGCCGGCGGTGAAGGCGCATTGGGGCTTGGCAGATCCCTCGGACGTTCAAGGTGACCAGGCCAGCATCCAGGCGGCATTCGATGCCACGCTGGAGACCATCGCCAGCCGTTGCCGGGCGTTTTTCGCCCTGCCCTTTGCCCGCCTCAGCCCTGGCGAGCTGAAGGTCGAACTCGAGCGCATAGCGCTGCTGGACATGAACACACCCTGACGGCTGGATGGATCCGCTGCGGCGATATGGATTCCCAGCCCTCTGCCAGCGTATGCTCTCGCACTTTCCTGAAAGGACGCGGGCATGCTGACGATCTTTTTTTACGCACTGGTATTCGGTTTTGTGTTTTGCCTCTCCCCCGGCGCGGTGCTGGCGGAGACCTTGCGCCGTGGCTTGCTGCACGGGTTTACGCCAGCCCTGCTTGTGCAGTTTGGCTCGCTGGTAGGCGATGCCGTGTGGGCGGTGATCGGCCTCACCGGCATCGCACTGTTGATCCAACATGACACCGTGCGCGTGCCGCTGACGATCATCTGCGCGCTGTACCTGGCGTGGCTGGGCGTACGCAGCCTGATCGACGCCTGGCACTTGCCCGAAGCCGATGATGCGCCGGCCAGTACTCGGCAAAACGCGCTGGCCGTGGGTGCGGCGATTTCCCTGGCCAACCCGAAAAACATCGTCTACTGGGGGGCACTGGGCAGCGCGCTGTCAGGCATCGTCGGCGCTACGCCCAGCCATGGGCAGACGCTGATGTTTTTCGCCGGCTTCATGTTGGCTTCGGTGCTGTCATGTTTTCTGATCGCCGCACTGGTGAACCTGCTGCGCAAGAATGCATCGCCCATGTGGCAACGCATCAGTTATGGCGCCTGCGGGTTGGTATTGATCTATCTGGCCGTTCTCGCCGCACAGGGCGTATGAAGTTATATATCGGGTAACTTTCGAGTGTCTCTTGTCTGAATGAACTCTGAACACCGGGCTATTTAATTAATCATACGTTGACATTTTGTAACTGCCTGAGTAGATTGCCCCTGCCCGCAACTGGGGCCTTTTTTAACCCTCACAAAAGAAGCCAATGGACACAGTATCCAGTCGCTGTCCGAGCACCGCCCTGGCGGGCATCGGGCGCCCAATCCAGAACATGACAGGACTCGCCTCCCCGGTCCGGTAAGCTGCGCTGGAGCTTGATGCTCCGCCGTAACTGCCTCGCCGGTCGCCCGTCCGGTCCCGAGGTGTGTTATGACCTTCCCAACCCTTGCTTTGCCCGATGTACCCACACTGGCCGCAGCCTTGCGAGCCAAGCGTTGCCATGCCCGCGTGGTTTTTCTGCCACGACGCACGCCCGGCGTTGCCCCCTCCCCCAAAGACCCGCAGAGACCGCCGCTTTTCAGCCTGGGATAGTGCAGAGCGCCCGCGCCGTTCAATCCCGCTGAAACAATAACTTCCTGATCAAGTCCCTGGAGTTCTTTATGAAACTTTCCAGTTGTAGTTCGCTGCGCGCCTTATAACTAACGCGCCAGTAGAAGTTATCCAAGCATCTTATTTAAACCGATCGCGAAGTCAGCGACTCGGCATGCTTTCGCTCGCCTGTATTCAGGCAAGTACCGGGTATGTTTTGTCGAGAATTGGCGACAGGAGCACAGACAATGAGCGCCGTAAAAAACACGCCACTGCAAAAGAAAACCGGCACCGCCAGCGACACCAAACTGTCGATGCGTGCCGCCCGCGAAGCCCACAACGGCCTGTCGGCCACCCTGGCCAACGTACGCGCCACCCAGGATGGCCTGACCGAACTGGACGCCACTGCCCGCCTGCACCGGGAAGGCCACAACGAAGTGGCTCATGACAAGCCGCCTCACGCCATCGTGCAATTCCTGCAGGCCCTGAACAACCCGTTCATCTACGTGTTGCTGACCCTGGGCGGCATCAGCTTTTTCACCGACTGCTGGCTGCCGATGCAGGACGGCGAGGAAGCCGACCCCACCAAGGTCGTCATTATCATGACCATGGTCCTGCTCAGCAGCCTGCTGCGCTTCTGGCAGGAGCACCGTTCGGCCAAGTCCGCCGAAGCCTTGAAAGCCATGGTTCGCACCACTGCCACGGTGCTGCGCCGTGAGCAAGTGGGCAGCCAGCCCACCCTGCGCGAAGTGCCGATGCGCGAGTTGGTGGCCGGCGATATCGTGCAGTTGTCGGCTGGTGACATGATCCCTGCCGACATCCGCCTGATCGAGTCCCGCGACCTGTTTATCAGCCAGGCGGTGCTCACCGGCGAAGCCTTGCCGGTGGAGAAGTACGACACCCTCGGCGACGTCACGCAAAAATCCGCCGGGCCGGTAGCCGCCGACCAGGGCAACCTGCTGGACCTGCCGAACATCTGCTTCATGGGCACCAATGTGGTCAGCGGCCGCGCCAAAGCCGTGGTGGTGGCGACCGGGCCGCGCACCTACTTTGGCTCCCTGGCCAAGGCGATTGTCGGCTCCCGGGTACAGACCGCATTCGATCGCGGGGTGAACAGCGTCAGCTGGCTGCTGATCCGCTTCATGCTGGTGATGGTACCGATCGTGTTCTTCCTCAACGGCTTCTCCAAGGGCGACTGGGGCGATGCATTTTTGTTCGCCCTGGCGGTCGCCGTGGGCCTGACCCCGGAAATGCTGCCGATGATCGTCAGCGCCAACCTGGCCAAGGGCGCCACGGCGATGGCCAAGCGCAAAGTAGTGGTCAAGCGCCTCAACGCGATCCAGAACTTCGGCTCGATGGACGTGCTGTGCACTGACAAGACCGGCACCCTGACCCAGGACAAGATCATCCTCGAGCATCACGTCAACGCCTTCGGCCAGCGCGATGATGCGGTGCTGTCCCTGGCCTGGCTCAACAGCTACCACCAGAGCGGCATGAAAAACCTGATGGACCAGGCCGTGGTGCAGTTCTCGGAGCAGAACCCCAGGTTCCAGGTGCCGTTTGCCTACAGCAAGGTCGATGAATTGCCGTTCGACTTTGTACGCCGTCGCCTGTCCATCGTGGTCAAGGACGCTGCCCACGACCACCTGCTGGTGTGCAAAGGCGCCGTCGAGGAGATGCTGGACATTGCCACCCACGTGATGGAGGCCGGCAGTGCAGTGCCTCTGGATGAGCGCCGCCGCGAGGAATTGCTGGCGATCGCCAATGACTACAACGAAGACGGCTTCCGCGTGCTGGTGGTGGCCACGCGCAACATTCCCAAGGCCCTGGCCCGCCAGCAGTACACCACCGCCGATGAGCGCAACCTGGTGATCCAGGGCTTCCTGACCTTCCTCGATCCGCCCAAGGAAACCGCCGGCCCGGCGATTGCAGCCCTGCAGCAGATCGGCGTGGCGGTCAAAGTCCTTACCGGCGACAACGCCGTGGTCACCAGCAAGATCTGCCGCCAGGTCGGCCTCGAGCCAGGCCGGCCGCTGCTGGGGGTGGAGATCGAGCTTATGGACGACGCCACCCTGGCGCGCCATGTGGAGGAGCGCACGGTATTTGCCAAGCTCACGCCGCTGCAGAAATCCCGGGTGCTCAAGGCCTTGCAAGCCAACGGCCACACCGTCGGCTTCCTCGGCGACGGCATCAACGATGCACCGGCATTGCGGGATGCCGACGTGGGTATCTCGGTGGACAGCGGCACGGACATCGCCAAGGAATCGGCCGACATCATCCTGCTCGAAAAGAGCCTGATGGTGCTGGAAGAAGGCGTGCTCAAAGGCCGCGAAACCTTCGGCAATATCATGAAGTACCTGAACATGACCGCCAGCTCCAACTTCGGCAACGTGTTTTCGGTGCTGGTGGCCAGTGCATTCATCCCGTTCCTGCCGATGCTGTCGATCCATCTGCTGCTGCAGAACCTGATGTACGACATCTCCCAGCTGGCCCTGCCGTGGGACAAGATGGACAAGGAGTACCTGGCCAAACCACGCAAGTGGGACGCCAGGAACATCGGCCGCTTCATGATCTGGATCGGGCCGACCTCGTCGATCTTCGACATCACCACCTTTGCCCTGATGTGGTACGTGTTCGCCGCCAACAGCGTGGAAATGCAGACCCTGTTCCAGTCCGGCTGGTTTATCGAGGGCCTGCTTTCGCAAACCCTGGTGGTGCATATGCTGCGCACCCGCAAGATTCCGTTCTTCCAGAGCACGGCCGCATGGCCGGTATTGATGATGACCGGAGTGGTGATTGCGCTGGGCATCTACGTACCGTTCTCGCCCCTGGGCGCCCTGGTAGGCCTGCAACCGCTGCCGCTGGCGTACTTCCCGTGGCTGGTCGGCACGCTGCTCAGCTATTGCTGCGTGGCCCAACTGATGAAAACCCTCTACATCCGCCGCTTCAAGCAGTGGTACTGAGTTCCCCCGCCGTTTAAACGGTGGCGGTCGCCCGGCCGCCACCGTGCATTACAAGGAATAGGATCATGCGCGTCTTGATCTGTGCCGGTCGTCATTACGCCGACTGCAAAAAGTCCCGCCAAGTGCTGGACGCTTACCACCGCCTGCGCCCGGTGCAGGTGCTGATTCACGGCGGCAACCAGTTCCTCGGCAGCGCCATCGAGGACTGGGCGCGGGAACTCGGCATCGACGTGGTGCGCTACCCGCCCAACTGGCAACGCCACGGCAAGCAGGCGGAGCGCCAGCGCAACCATTTCATGCTGACCGACAGCCGCGCGGATGTGGTCATCGCGCTGCCGGGTGGTGACGACACGTCGGAGCTGGTCTGCCAGGCCAGGGCCAGCGGCATTTCGGTGCTGAGCGTAGAGAACTGATATTCAAGCGAGGTGCATCATGCACAACAAACACACCCCGAAGCGCCCGGACGGGTTTGCCAAATACCGTGCGCGGCACTATCGCGGCGCGCGCCAGACCCTGCTGCTGTTGCCGCCGGCAAAACAGCGGGCGCTGCGGCGCAACCTGCTGTTTATCGGTATCACCCTGGGTTCGATCCTGTTAATCGCCCTGGTGTCCAAGGCCCATGCCGCCGGTGGCGCCTATGTGGTCGATGACGGCGCAATCAACGCACCGGGTGCCTGCAATCTCGACGCCTGGTACAGCGCCGACCGGCACGCCGGCAGCACGCACACGGCAACGCTGTCTCCCGCGTGCACGTTCAGCGCACTGCCTTCGGTGCAGTGGGGCGCGGCGCTGTCACGGGCCGACAGCGCAGGCCGGGGCGAGACCCAGGTGAGTCCGCAACTCAAGGCGCAGGTGCTGTCACGGCAAGACCTGGGGCTGGAAATGGCGATCTCCGCCGGGGCGCATCTTGCCCTTGATCGACGACACGGGTTCGACGGCGCCGACTTCACCCTCCCCTTGACCTGGCAACCGCTGGCACCCCTGCGCTTGAACCTGAATACCGGCTGGGCCCATGCCTACAACGACGGCGAGCCAACCCAGCGCCTGACCTGGGGCACCGGCGTCGAGTATCAACTGATGGATGTCCTTACGCTGATCGCTGAACGTTACGGCCAGGAAGGCGGTGACCAGGCCTGGCAAGCAGGGCCGCGCCTGCACCTCGGGGAATTTGTCGACGTCGACCTGGTGCTCGGGCGCGACCTGGGCGGTGAACGCAATCAATGGCTGACCACCGGTGCGACGCTCAGGTTTTAGGCCTGGCCTGCTGCTCCCGGTGCAGTTGCCGTGGCGGGTCGTCCAGGTAATTGCCTTATGATGGCGGCACCATTGCCAACGAGGGGTAAAGCACGTGGACCGTATCGAACAAATGACGCTGCTGGCGACCTACAACCAGTGGATGAACCACAAGGTCTATGACGCGGCTGCCAGGCTTACGGACGATGAGTTGCGCGTGGACCGCCAAGCGTTTTTCGGTTCGGTCTTCGGCACGCTCAACCATCTCACGTTGGGCGACACCGTCTGGCTCAAACGCTTTGCCCTGCACCCCGCCGGCTACGCGGCGCTGGCGCCGCTGAACAGCATCGCCGCGCCGTCGGACCTCAAGCAACTCGCGTTCGCCGACCTGGATGAACTCGACGCCCGGCGGCGTTGGCTGGACCAATTGATCATCGATTGGGTGCACACCCTGCGCGAACCCGACCTCGACCATCGCCTACACTACCACAATATGCGCGGCGCGGCGGCCAGCAAGCCGTTCGGCGCCCTGCTGGTGCATTTTTTCAATCACCAGACCCACCATCGAGGCCAGGCCACCACACTGCTGACCCAGGCCGGGCAGGATGTGGGCGATACGGACCTGCTCGCCTTGATTGACTGAACTCAGCGAGCGCTGAACTCGGCATAGGCCTGCAGCAACCGTGCAAAGTCCTCGGGTTGCGGCAACTGCTCGAAGCTTTCGACTGCCGGCGTGGTAGCCCAGGCCAGTTTTTCGCGGGTCCAGGTTTCCATATAGGGCACGTACTCCGCGGCATTATCCAACAACGTCGCACGCACATTGACGAACTCATCGATGCCATGGGGGCGGGTAAACAGCCAGCTCATGCAGTGCGGGCAGCAATAGTGACGATCGACCCCGTGCAGGCCGCCGACCACCGGGCAGCCCTGGGTCACCGTGAACGCGCTGGCGGGAACCAGTGCACTGAGGGAGAACGCACTGGCGGTCATCTTCTGGCAGCCGGTGCAGTGGCACGCCATGGTAATCACCGGCGCCTGGCTCACGCTGAAGCGCACCCGGTTACAACGGCAACTGCCTTCCAGGGGCAGGGTTTCGACGCTCATCACACACTCCTTTTCATGATCAGTGGCGTGGCAGGGTAGCGCCGAGGCGGGGGTGTTGAACAGGTCCGGGGGCAAAACCGAACGCCACTGCGCCCATGGGGTCCTAACTTCAGGTGCCGGGATTTTTCAGCCCCGCCCTCCCCGCGTGCATTGTGGGTTTACCGATGTGCGTACCCAATAAGAAGGAGACGCTTACATGGTCATTCACTTCAAGGTTGCCGGGCATTTGGCCTGCGGCCATCACGGCAATAGCCTGCCCTCCAGCACCGAGCTGAATCGGGTCAAGTGCCGCACCTGCCGCAACACCGATGCCTACAAGGAAGCGCGCCGCAACCAGCGCAACGCCGCACGCCGTGCTTCGCGCCAGGCCAAGACCCACACCAGCACCGACTGGCGCAGGGCCTGGACGCAGCGCCTGACCGACCTGCCAGGGCGACAACGCCTGCCCCGCGGCTTCGGCGCACAGCCTTTCGTATAAGCCAGAAACGCAGAAGCCCCGGACAAACCGGGGCTTCGTTTTCAATCAATCATCATTGGACATCGGCCTGTTGCGTGCCTGGTAACCCGGCAACGTGGCGGCATACGCCAGTGCCTGTTCACGGGAATTGAAGGACGCCAGCCGATCCTGGGGCGTACACACCCGCCATGGCCCGAAATTGACCTGCACGATGTCGTATCCATTCAGGTGCAGCTTCTTCAGCAGTGGAGCGCTCATAGTCACCTCGCTTTCCTGAGATTTCCCAGCGTTGCACGCCCTACCTTACACCCGCATCCAGGCTCATGACTGACCGCATGTCGCGGCGGCCAGGCTACTTGACCTTGCTGCTCAAGGTATCCAGGCTGCGCTTGAGATCATCCAGGCTGCGCTTCAAACCGTCGATGTCGTTTTTCTGCCGTTCGATCGTGCTGTTCTGATCCTCGACCGTGCGCTTGAGGCTCGCCAACTGGCTGTCACTGGAACTGGCGCTCGAACCGTCCCTGCGCTTGAACTCATCGAACGCGCGGTCCTGCCCCTCCAGCTTGCCTTTCAGGCCTTGTACCTCACTCTCGGTACGTTTCTGCGCAGCCTGCAGCTGTTCAATATCCCCCACCGAAATGCTCGACGCCTCCAACACATACTGGTTGCCCGCCTCCAGCGAAGCCCCCGTCAACCGGTCACCGCCTGACGCGCTGAAATCCCCCCACTTCACCGCACTCCCAGCCTGTGCCGTACCGGCCAACAATCCCACGACACCTGCAATAACCATCCAATAGCGCCTGTGAACACTGAGCATCAACTGATTCCTTTCCAGACGGCCGGGATGGCATATCGCTATGACTGTCATTTATGCCGCTTGTTCCCGTGCAGTAGGAATCCTCTGGTTCGCCTGTTAAAGCCGATGTAGATCACTGATCTGCCAAGCTTTTTCATACGCCGTCCATGCAAGAAAGCGGCAGCCCGACCTTGCGTCGAAGCGCCTGGATCTATATATTCCCAACCCTGCAACAACGCGCTACCGCCCGAATGGCGAAACTGGTAGACGCATGGGACTTAAAATCCCCCGCCTGTAAAGGCGTCCCGGTTCGACTCCGGGTTCGGGCACCAATCAAACCCTGTAAAATCAGGTACTTAAAGAGATCTCTTCGGAGGTCTTTTTTTGTTTTCGGGCCCTGCAATGCGCCATGGGAACTTCATGGGAACCTCAGTCGTATTTTTACGCATCCCCCGCAATCTCTCCACAGCCCTCCTAAGCCGTAGAGGTTCCCGAGGTTCCCACAGCACCTGCCCGAAAAAAACTCCTGACTTTCCTGAAGGCAATAAAAAACCCGGTCGCGGGGGCCAGGTTTTGGGGGAGTGCCTGGGCGTCGTGCCGGGGCCTCGGTCGAGCATCATGCTCTATGCGAATCAGGTCAATCTCTAGGGACGGATGGCGTCACGCGGGGCAGTACATCGTCTTTGAAAAACGCACTACGTCATCACGCTTGTAAAACACCCGCCTGCTGATATGTTTGTGCGGCGGAATTTTATCCATGTGCTTTCCCGCGTACCGCCAGAAGCGCAGGGTATCAGCTGAAACTCCAAGAATCGTAGCAGCATCTTCAGCGCGAATGTACTCACTCATACAGCATTCCTTTTTACGTAAATGGTCGTGCAAGCGAGGCCTCAACCCTCAGCTTGTCAATTCACGGTAATTGTTTGAAAAGTTGGCGTCAAGGCGCGGAAAGAGCTTTTTCAAAGTATGCTAACAACATATCTTTAATATTTAACAGTACATTGAAAGTATACTGTTTTACGGACATAAAAAATCCTCAGCAGGTATGAGAGAGACTGTCAGGGCTACATAACTGAAGGAAAAAGGATGTAAGCCCTCAGCCACAACCAATTATAACATAGCAGATTGTATAGTGCGTGGTTTTTGCTCCTTTTGTTATCATATTTAAACCGTATTGATGTGCAAGTCTCCGATTTCGTTTTGAGCTTTGAAGCCGTTAGTGCCAGGTCTGTATTTGATGCGAGCCATCACAGTTGCGCCGCTAGCCTTAATTACATGTTGAAGTTCTTCCATAGGTGTCTTAGTGGCCTTCGCGATCTTCTGGATGGTTGAGTTGCTGATCTTGATTGCCACGTCGCTATTACCATCACCATAAAGTCTGTGCCAGAAGTGCCGCCCGGCATGATCACCTGACATGACTTGAAGTTCCATTAGTACGGATGCGCCACCGCTCTTTGTGGGTTTGCTGTTGAACGACTTGAACTTGATCATTGCGTCGTGGGTTGGCATTGCTTCCGTCGATTCCGACTTTTTGACGACAATAGTGGTATCGACCTGCTTCTTGAACTTCCTGCGAATTGAGTTGATGTGTGACTTCGCGAAGATTTGGCAAGAACGCCACGCTGCTGCTTCTGGTGACTCACCTGGGCGCGGCCTGTTTCTTGGGTACTGCATATCGCGGAAGTACGGGTCGTCCGAATACTCAGTGTTGTCGTGCTCGAACAACCTCTTAGCAATCTCTTCTTCTGTTGCTGAAGTGACCATGCCGCCGACGATCCTGTTGAGCTCATAAGACCTACCACGGGCTCCGGTGTTGCCAGTTGCTTTGCGTGATGCTCCTGGCTTGTAAGTCATGCTAAGTCCGTAGCTGGACTGCTGAAGCTTCAGCTCAAGCACTTCTACAGGCTTGCCTGGGTTGTAAAAGCTGATCGCGTGAGCAAGGCGATCAGGATGCGCCGTGTAGACGTAGTAGCACTGCGATGGAACTCTCCAGCAAGGGTCGATTGCGCGAAGCAACCTGCCATCCAGAAAGTCGTCTAGGGTCTCAAGCATCGCTGCGCAGATCGAATTGTGCTCTTCGTAAAAGTAGGGTCTGTCGGGGGTCATCACGACCCTAAAACGCGGTGCAGTCAGCGTGTGGCTGTGGCTCGTGTAGAGAAAGTGTTCAAGACCCAGATCAAGGAGTGCGTCCTCGATCTCTTCAAGCGCGATCATCTCGTCGTCATATCCTTCACCAAGTTTCTGGTCGATGTCGAAGATGATCAAGGAAGACGAGACCACATTGAGGTCGCTGCGCGCCGGGATATTAAAACTGGCCGGTACGAACGTCATTGCATTCGTTTTCTCAGCCAAAACCTTAGGCTGCTCAAAATGCTTCTTGAACAGTGTGTGTAATGAGTCAGCAGACTTATTCGAAACGTAGCTCGTTGAAGCCGTTGTCTGTGTTGCATATCTAATAGGCATTTGCTTTTTCCTTTCATTCTCGAGGCTCTCTCTTGCCTCGATGCGATAAGTATTCAAAATGAACAAACATGGGCGCAACTACTTTTTTATTTATTTGGGCTGTCGAGAGTTTGGGACAGCTATTGAGTGTGTATCCTCCGTGTTTCTGGGCTGAGCTCAGCTTCTAGGGGTTCACAAAAATTTTTTCTTAGTCATGCTGGGGTAAGCAGCCACCCCATCTACCTGTCTTCACTTTCTTTTTCTTCTAAATAGAGAGGTAGTAGATGGGGTGAAGGGACGGAAAACATTTGGCTCAGAGAAACGCTTTTAATCATTCCTGTGTGGATATATGTATACCCAATTTAATTATTTTGCCTAACTTCCAATAGACATCTTGTTTCAATGCTCACTCATTTTTGATACTAGATACATCAGGGGAATGAGAGATCCCCTGAAATTGAGGAAACACATAATGAACAATGCAACCTCATCGCAAGCAGTCATCATCGACAACAACAAAAATGCTCTTGTAACCGCTCTTGAACTTAGAGAATACAAAAACATTACCCGCCTGATATCTATCGATGGCAATGTCCTGAACGCTGTCTCAGTAGCTTATAAAACAGCTTCTGGTCTCCACAGCGCCGATGCTGGTCAGATCACTCGTTCGATCTACACCATGTCCAAAATCGCAATCGCTTTGATGATCGTCAAAGCTGACAGCAGTGACAAAGCTTTCGACACAGCAGCGTTCGAAATCGCTCGTGATGTTTTCGTCTCCGGCAAAACCCCGGAGAGAGCCCAGGCTCTCGCTGAAGCAACAGGTCGAACCCAAGACGTCTGCGAAGCTCTCATCAACGACAAGCTCGAATTCCTGACTAGCCGGATGAACTCCAAAACCAACGCCCTGAAAGACACCGGCATCTCCCCTGAGAGCCCTGAGGCCATTCGCGACATCATCCTGGCAGACGGCGGCAAATACCTGATCAGCCTGCCGACCGGCGAAGGCAAATCGACGATCATCAACGAGCCCGTCATTCAGCGCTACCTTGATACCGGCAAGAAGGTGCTTGTGATCTCCCACCGTCGCTCGATCAATAAAACCTTGGCAAACCTGCCCGGCATCGTGAGCTACGACGAGTGCGATAGTCCTGAAGTCCTCGCAAATGCCAAGGGTTTGAAGATCGTGGTCAACTCCCTGACTGCCCTGAAATTCAAGCGCTTCATCCAGGAGGTCGATCTGGTTGTCATTGACGAAGCTTCGCAAGTCATCAGCCACATACTCGGCGGCGAAGTGAAGAACCGCCAGACCGTCTGGGAAACCATGAACTTTGTCGTCAAACACACAGCAACCGTGATCATGTCCGACGCTGACATCGACGCACGCTGCGCTGAAATGATCGGGGCTGAATACAAGCTTTTCAAAAAGCCCGCTGCTCACGCTGGTATCAAAGTGCAGACCGGCGACATCAATCACGTCAGGGCCCTTGCTGTATCGTCGGCTTGCAAGGTGAACACGCTTATTGCTTGCGATGCCGTGAAAGAAGCCAATGCCCTCGCGAAGTCGATTGAGAAACAAGGCGGGCCAGCAGCCTTGGTGATCACTGCTGAAAACGCGTTGTGGCCAGAGCAAGCTGCCTTCATTTCGAACCCGAACGCTACGACCCACCAGGTGGTGATTTACAGCCCAGTGATCACATCAGCTCTCTCGATCACGTCAGGTCATTTCAGGGCGCATTACGGGCTCTTCCAGGGCCAAGTGGTGCCAAGCGACGCAATTCAAATGCTTCGTCGCGACCGCACTGCTGGGAGCTTCATCGTCGGTATCAAGCAGCCGATGTACAGCAGGTCTGAAACCGTCGAAGCGACCTACAAGTGCAGTCCTATTGGAGTTGATGATCTCGTCCCACACCTGAAAGCTGATGCATACGTCCCGCTAGTTTTTGTTCGCGCCCCTGATAAGTCAGATGAAGAAAATGATGTGGCGATCAATCAAGCCCAGGCTGATGCCAAGAAGATGTTTGATGCTGCTCAAGGCGCCAAGCTTCAGAGATTGGTTAGCGCTGAGGTTGCGGCAATTAACTTCCGCTTTCTGGAGTACGGGCATCGCAAAAACGAGGCATGGCTGCGAGACAACATCCAGACGGCACTCCCAGCAAGCCTGCTCGCACGTGGTTTTGAAGTCGAAGTCCTGGAGCATGACGATGACCTTTCTATCTCCGGATTCAAAGCGGATAGCCAGGCTCGCAAGGCAGTAAAGCGCCAGATCGCCAAAGGCCTCAACAGCGCTGCTAAGGCCGATGAAGCAACTACCCAGCGTGTAAAGGAGTACGGCTCAGTCAACGAGCATGAGCACTTGGAGGCATCACGCGCTAGGGCAATCGCAGTCATGAAAGTCTCTGATTTCAACTTGGACGACGCGATGGTCTGGGGCTCTGGCGACGGTGAGTCAAAGATCATCAAGTTCCGCGAGCTGATCGGCAACATTGAAGCCCTTGCCGCAACAGATGAGCGCAGCTCGAAAAAGGTAATGGCCCTGCTGAAGCCAGCACTGACCGCAATGACATCGGGCAACGGCTGGACTGGTGCTCACTGTGTCGAGCTGTTCGACAGCCTGAACGCTATTCGCGCTGACGTACTGGAAGCAGGGATCAGGATGAGCTCTGCAAAAAGCGACCAGGCCAAGAAGGCAGATATCACAAAGATCTTCGGGCAGTTCGGACTTGTCGTCAAAAAGCACGAGACAACGAACAAGCAGTTTTTCTACACCATTAGCCCGAAATCACTGGCTCAAATGACACGATACATCTGATGTATCAAACGCCAAGGAAGGCTGTAAACGGCAGCAGACCCTACCTGTATCATCTTCTTGGAGAGCGTGTGCTCGGGTTTCGGATGGACGAAGACGACAAACTCACGGAAATCAGAATCAAGGAGTCTGCGGTGGTTGCTGACGGCGAATGGGGCGAAAAAGAGGTCACCCGGGTTCGTGTTTTCAAGAGGGACGGCGAAGTCGTGACCTGGTCTGTCTACGATGGTGAAGATGGATCTCCTATCGCCCTTGAGCAGCCATTTGCTCTCAAAGAGATCCCTGTCGTTGCGGTGCATTCCTCGCCCGTCGTCGCAAGTGGCGAGTTGATGGCAGCGCCTCCGCTGATCGACCTTGCTTACGGGAACGTGCAGCACTGGCAAGAGAAATCTGATCAGCTAAATATTCTCCGGGTTGCCAGGATTCCCGTGCTTTTCGCCTCGGGCGTAGCTGATGACCCTCTATTGCCATTGGTGCCGAGTACGCGATCAAGGGCGATATTGGTGCTGATCTCAAGTACGTCGAACACTCAGGCGCTGCGATTGGTGCTGGTCGTGATTCGATACGCAATCTTGAGATGCAGATGCAATCCTACGGCCTGGATATGCTTGAAAACACTGGCGTGGCTGAGACGGCCCAGGGGCGAACACTCAGAGCCGGTGAGACAAACAACCGGGTCGCAATGACTACCATCAATCTCAGCAGTGCTCTTTCTCAGGGCTTCGGTTGGCTCGCGTATTTCAACAGACTCCCTGACGCCGAATTTCATGTCGATATCAATACTGACTACGGCGTAACAAGTGATGCTCAAGAGCTCTCGACTCTCACCACGATCCGGACAATAGGCGACATCTCACGGGAAGACTACCTACAGGAAATGAAGCGCAGGAGCGTATTGGGCAACGAATTCAACCTTGCTGACAATGAAGATTGTCTTTCGACAGGGCTCGCCTGATCAGCGTGGAGGGGCCGCAGCCCCTCTAGTCTCTCAAGTGTCTAGCATGTCCCACTCATCACCCAGAATCCAACGAAGGGCCGACAGCTTCCCATTGATCATGCCCCACTCAAAGTCGTCCCATGGGCCTGTGTCTTCGTACTTCTCTCGAACCTTTTCGGCTGCAGCGAGAGCGCCTTTCAGGATGGAGCGGTGAATGACCTCATTGCCATACCTCTCAGTGCCGTCCTCAACGATCTCAACCTCGCCTTCTTCAAGGCCGTACATCATGTTCATGTGCCGGTTGTACCAAACCTTATCGACCAGCTCGTCCATGGCCCCCAGAATTTCCTGAAGGCCACGCGTCTGATCTTCCCAGGCCCACTCGTTTTCGTAGTGGAATTCCTCTAGGTCTAGCAGATATTCGATTGCCGGTTTCGTGGTATTGAAATATAGGGAGGTTTTGCCATCAAAGATGTCTGAAAAGTCTTCGTGGGGCTGCCTGTGATCTTTGCCTGAAAAGTCAGTGACGTTGTGGGTCACGAACCTGAAGCTATCGAAATTGGCTGCCTGCTCGACTCGGAATTCCTGGAAGGCTTCGGCCAGTACCGCATCAGCAACGCTATTCTTTTGCTTGTGGAATGGAGCTCTCTTATCGATTGCTCGCTCGGCAGCCTTTATCTTGGCGGCATCTGATATGGGAGTCTGGAAAGCCAAGTCGAACAGCTTAATCACTCGGTTGACGCTGCCCTGAGTCGCCTCGGAAAGGATCGGCAGCCGGTGGTTCACATCATCAATGGTCTCCAGGGCACTGTCCTTTCCTTCGCCGCCAAATGACTGGATCATCCCTTTGACAACGCGGATCTCACTCGCAATCCGCTTGCGTGTGGACTCAATGACCTTGTCCTTGTTTCGCTCGAATTCTGTACGCACAAGCTCGGGCACCAGGAGTTTGATGACACCTTCTTCGACCAGGTGCTCAATAGCCGTCAGCATTGGCAGCTCTGCTTTCTGGGTCGAAATATCAAGCCAGACGCAGGTGTCGAGCATTACTAAATGCATTGAAGCTCCCTTGAGTTTGCTGATTGCTAGACTTGGCTGTAGCCATCACCGGATAATGGCCTATCAACATACAGGAGCGTCAAATGTCTCGTCTTGCGGAATTCCGTCAGCTTGAAAAACACTTAGCCGAGCAACTGGCTGCCCTGGAAGCGATGAAGGGCGACGAAGGCCTGAAGAAAGAGGTTGAGTTCGAAACCAAGCTGCGCGCCTTGCTCGCTGAATACAGCTACAGCCTGCGCAACGTCATCGCCATTCTTGACCCGCAAGCCTCGACCCGCCGCGCTCCAGCAGCTGCAGAATCGAAGGCAGGCACCCGCAAGCCACGCCAGGTAAAAATCTACAAGAACCCACACTCGGGCGAAGTCGTTGAGACCAAAGGCGGCAACCACAAGATCCTGAAGGATTGGAAATCCGAATACGGCTCCGACACCGTGGAATCTTGGTTGGCTAAGTAAGACTGTTTGAGTACAAACAATTAGGGCCCTGCAGGGCCCTTTTCGTTATCTAAGGAATAAAGCTCATGGACATGGATCAGGAGTTTCAGCAGTTGTTAATCTTGGCCGGGCGCCCGATTCTTGTAGAACCTGCCGAGCGTACGTCTGATCTATTTTCATCCGGTGAGAAAGCCGGGCTGTCTGTTCGCGCCTTGATTGATGGTCTCAACATGGCCGGTGACCTCGGAAGCCAGGCCCCTGATCATTACGAGATGAATCGCCTGATCGTTTACAAAAACGTATCGGAGCGAGCCGCAAAGTACCGGAATGACCCTACCGATGACTCCTGGATGCCAGCTAGAGACGCGTCACTGCCGGGGCGCAAGGACTCTCTGCGTACGAGCATGGCCCATTTTGAACCGATCATTGATGTGATGTACCAGGAGAGGTGCGGCTCAATTGAGGCCGAATATCCTGGTTATCTCGCTACGCTTGGCGAGCCGATGATTCACCCAGGCGTGCAGTTTGAGCTTAAGGTTTCGCTGAACCAGTTGGCTTGTAGATTCCGCGCTGCTATCGAGAACGTAATGAAGACTGCCTGGGTTCCGGAGAACCTCCGGAGCTTCCCGCACAGCTGCTGCGGGACAATTTCTGAGCTGCTGGGCGAACACCTAAACAGCTTGGATATCGGAGAGTTCTACTACGTTTGCGGTGATAAGGACGGTGGCTCCCATGCCTGGCTGGAGGTATATGGCCTCGTCGTCGACATCACTGCTGATCAGTTCGAAGGCAGGCCGGCTGTCTACGTCGATGTAAAGGATGCCTGGTATGCCGAATGGGAAGAGGACACCAAGCATTTGGCGATTCATGAACCATCTGCGTTCTTCTATCGCGACGAAAGCCAATTCTTCGACCTTGTGCTGGAGCATATGCGGGAGCTGGGCACCTCCGCTGGCTGACCTGGCAGTGATGGCAGTATGTTGGCGTTTCTGAGTGCAAATGGGCCTCGCGGGCCTTTCAAGTGGAGATAGGGATGTTTAGTTTCCTGAAGGATCGAAAAGAATTCTGGCTGTTCTGGGGAGCCTGGATTGCGTTTGCCCTCCTGCTGATGGTGAAAATAAAGTTTGATGTCCCGGACGCGATGAAGTCATGGCCGCGCCTGATTTCAGCGCTTCAATCAGATGCATTCGAAGATATCGTAGGGGATTTGTTAACAGGACTGATATCTGCATATTTTTTTTACGTTGTTATCGATTTAATACCAAGGCGTAAAGTTGAAAGAAAGACTAAAGGGATACTGAGCACGCTACTGTCCTCGATTATCGAGACATTCCTTCATGACAGGATTATGGCCCACGCGGAGCCCTTGGGTAAATTTCATGAATTAGATCCTGAAGAGATATCTCAGTCTAGGCTACTGCTTAAAGGAAAGCCCGACTTGAGGCAGTTTCTATCACTTACGTTCATAGCCAAGTGGGGCTATCCGAAGTTTTCGAATGCATTGCAACTTGCAGTTTCACTTGGTGTTGATCACGGAGTGGTCTGGATGAATGTGACCGATTGCGTTGCCAGACTAAAAGATCACGGCGAGCGCGCAGATCGAACAGGACTCCTTGGAAGTATGGTAGACATAATAAACCTGCTGGATAAACCAGAGGTTGATGAAAGTGTCGAAGACGAGGTGTTCATGTGGCAGTTGATGGTGCGCAACGACATGAAGAAGTTCCTAGAGCTATCAGAAGAATGGCAATCGATTTGTTGGTGACACGGAAAAGGATTGAGCGGACATGAAAAAAATTGACTCATCTAAATTAAAGAAAGGCGACATCATACTGTCGACGTCTGTTGAAATTCAGAGCAAGATTATTAAGTTCTTCACGAAAAGCGATATATCCCATGCAATGATATGTGTTGCTAATAGTTCGGTTATGGATTCAACTGGCGAAGGCGTGCAGGCACGAAACATTGACAAGATGTTTTATGATGATAGCTGTGCGATCTATGCTTACCGATTAAAGCAACAGATTTCCCCCGAGCAAATGCAGGGGATTATCGATTACGTTCGTAGCGAGAACGGTGCTCCGTACACTCTGGCTGGAGCAGTAGGTGCAGTCGTCCTCCCTGGTGTGAAAGGAACGGGTATGCAGTATTGTTCTCGCCTTGTATCCAGAGCCTACGCAAGTCAGGGGATCATGTTTACTAACAATCCTGACGCTTGTACGCCTGCTCAAATCCAAAAGTCTAGTCTGGTTGAGCTCATTCCTGATGCCGTAACGGATGTGACCTCTGATGATATTGAAATGCTCTCAAGGCAGGGTGATACAACCATCCTCTTTAGAGATGCGACTTCAAAGCTCATGGGTGAGTTAAGGAAAATTGATTCATCCATAAGGGTTGTTAGTGATATTCACAGTTCGCTGCAAAAAAATCCCGAGCTTGATGATGCCATTGCCCTGGCGCTCAAAAGTACAGGTTATTTAAACTTCTGGCAGCTTGAGGTTTCAAGGTTTCCATGGCGATATGACCTTACTATTATGGTTCAGTTCTACCACTCTAGCAGTGACGCAAGAAAGATGGAGATCCTAGACTACTGTAGGTCTACATTAGCGCACGAAGCTGATGGTGATTTTAATCACTGGAATAGAACCATGAAAATCTATCAAGAACTAGAGATTGAAACACACCTTCAGGCATTCGCGCTGTTCAAAAATCTTTATATGACACTGTCGTTTGGGCATGGGCAGAGAGTCTCTCACGCCAAGACTATGCTCAAGGTGTACGGTAAGTAGCGTTGGCTTGTTGTCAAACTACTCAATGCCCATCCCGGCGCACCAAGTCTTTGTATCGTTCTCTGCTCTCAATGATCTGGTCGCGAAGTTCTTCCGGGTCGATGCTTATACAACCTCCAAGGGACACTTGGAGGGTTTTTGAGTGAGTTAGCGGCTAAGATGAACTGATCTTCCTGGATACCCAGACTGTCTTGGGCTTATCTTTTCTGAATAGCCTGACTAGCCAGAGCATGATCGCTATTCCGCTTCACAGACAAATAGCAAAGAACGCCACTCTTCCCGCTTCCGATCTTCGAAATCAGCACGGCTATAGGCAGTAGTATCCTGATCGTCGAACTGGTGACTGACCGCGTCTGCCAAGTGCTCTTCGATCTGCTCGATCCTGGCCAGTTGAGCTTGGTCTTCTGTCTCGTATACCTCTCCAATAGATCCAGAGCCTGCATGAACCACTACATAACCAACCATGATATGTTCCTCGATAAGTGCATATGTATTAAGCATGGCAGTGAGCTTTGAGTAGTTCAATAACTTTTTTCTACACTTTTCTAGGTTGTTCAGGAGGTAGAGGGAATAGTGCTCTAAAACCCCTGAAAACACAGGTGCGTATGCCAGCAGCATACTCTTAAAATAATTCCCGCAGTTGCTTTGCTAACAAACCTTGGGGACTAAAAAGGCCCTGGAGGGCCTCGAATGATATGAGGCTGATGATCCTAGACGGGGTCGATTTTTTCTTTCGTTTCAAAAAGCATGAAGATATCGACAGATTCTCCTCTGACCACCTCATCAGAGTCGAAATAAACATGGCTATAGCTAGGATCTCCGCAGGCATCTACGTTAGCTCTGTCGACGAGCGCTGGAAAGTCAAACATGGTCTTGCGGAACTCTCTCTCTGACAGGGGGGCGGGAATGACAACGTTGTACTGCAAATTCCCAAAATTAATAACTAGAACGTACTTGAAGTATTGGCTTGCAAACTCATCCTTAACCTTGAACAAGCCACACCTTAACTTACTGGGATCAAAGAATCCCTGGAACTCCCACTGCGCCACTGGAACACCGGAGAAAATCCTCGCGTGATCTTTATTTAAAATCCACTCTCTCAATTCGTCCAGCTGGCGAAATTCAACATCTGACATCAGGGCTAGTGCTATTTTGACAAACATCTTGTATACGGTTATAGGGCGGTAAGGCTGCCTGGGGAAATTGCATTTTAACTGATGGCCACCATCTACACTCACTGTCTCAAACCTAGACTCACCACCACTTAGCACATTTACCCTGATATCCCCGCGCCCTGAAAAAGTAATTTCGAGGCCGTCGTCCTTGTGCTTAGGATTTTTTCGTCCCCTGATGGTATTGACAATCCTGTGTGGCAATGTGTACTTGGAAAAACCATCTTCTAGATAAATCGAGAAGTGATTATTGCAAGCGTCGCACTCCAGGCGATCTATTAGAGTTCGGTTTCCAATCGATATAGGAATGGCGTGAGATACAGACTTGAATGTTGTTTCGCCTGGGCCTTTGCCACAATACCTGCAAATCTTTGTAGTTCGTTCACGGCTAACATCAATGACTAATTGCTCTGTAGAGTCGAGAGTCTTAAAGAAAAGCAGGTCGTAACAAGCTCGCAGGCTTTCCATGCGTTCATCATTTTCTAAAAAGAATTCTTCTGACATTAGTCATTCTCGCTAATAGAAACAGCTGAACCTGTAGCTATTATGGCAATTCATGTGTGTGGTTTTGCATGACCACCTGGAGCGCGTGAGCGTCTAGCAGTGCTCGGTGCCCCTTGCGGAATGGTAATTTTCGCAGGATCTCCCCGGAAGCCTCTCTGCCGACGGATACTTCAATCGGTTTAACTTCAAAGGTCGCCTCTATACAAGCAGCTTCGTACAGGACATCCATCCAGTAGCAATCGGTTGGATTGTCAGAGCACAGGATTTTGCCGGCAAACAGGTGGTTCATCCTTTCAGCCACCTGGATAGCAGGGGTGCCTTTATTCACCAGCTGCTCACGGGTGATCTGATGCATGTCTTGGGCGTCGTAGCTCCAGTGATCCCAGTAATCCGCTGGCTTGATCAGCGCCTGGTACTCACCACCGGGGTACACCACGGCGACCTCAACTGGGTAGCTGTCTGGCGCGATCCCTGAAGCCTCAAAGTCGATGAAATGTGTTGGCTCCATGCCGGTCGTCCATGCCAAAAGGCCATCTTGTCTGCGGCCAGGTTTGGAGTCAAACCGCGTTGCCTGACCATTGGTGCGGTGATACGTTGCCGGGATGACTCAGCCCCTGTTCGACCTCGACCTTTCGCGTGTCACTCGTGAGCACTACATCACAGGGAAAGCCGCGATCAACTTCTCATTTCCGGGCGTGACCACTGGTGGGTGGCATGTTTTGGCGTATTGGGATCGTGATTCCGGGGTGTGCAAAGTATCGCTCGCGGGGATTCATTTTCCCGATATGACGGCCTTCTTTGGTGATGCGGGGATCTTGGATGCAACCCAGTTGCTAGCTGAGCGTGGGTGGCATGCTGAAGGGAAATCTGTCTGGATGGCTGATCACTTCAGGTCTGCCGCAGACATGGTCGTCAGATGGGCTCTGAGCGAGTCTCAGCATTGCAGCGTGGAGATAGGTGAGTGGTTTCCGGCTGAGGGGGATCGGCAGCGGTTCCTCGACCTTTTAGGGGAAGCCAAGCTTCAGTTGCGAGAGATGGGGAGACTTGAGAAGGTTGAGCGCTGGCTTGATACTCAAGGCTGACCAAAGACCTCCGCTGCCCTGGCATCAACCTGATTGAGTGAATGGCCGTGTGTGCATTGTGGACTGACTGAACAAGGGAATAACCGGGTGGTAGCGATATCAGCTTCGTCCTTTCCTAAATCCCCTCTCGTAATGTTGAGAGGGGCTGAGCAGGCTACATGAACTTTGCAGTCGGTGGCATAGAGGACGCTTCGCAGCCGCATCCGTGAACACTGAAGAACTCATCGTAAGCGCTCCATAAACCCCACCTGTTCAAAAATAGGCGGCGCGCTTAGCTAGGCGATGCGGGCGAACAGTTCCACGGCAGCAAGGCTTCGTAATCTTCAACCGAGGTTGCCTGTGGCAGGCGCTCAAGGGCGTGGCGCAGCCACGCATAGGGCTCTTGGCCGTTGGCTTTAGCCGTCTCGACCAAACTGTAAAGTTGAGCGCTGGCCGTCGCGCCTTTGGGCGTGTCGCTGAACAGCCAGTTCTTGCGCCCGATCACGAAGGGCCGGATCGCACGCTCGGCCGCATTGTTGTCGATCGGCAAATATCCGGCTTCGGTGTAGCGCACCAACTTGATCCAGTTGCTGGCC
>NZ_FMUC01000017.1:0-129958 GCF_900100935.1 Pseudomonas sp. NFACC25 | reverse complement strand
CGGTTGCCGGCGACGATATCGGGGCCGGGGCGGTCTTGCATGAGCAGGTTGCCGGCCGGGGTGTGGCCGAAGCGTTCCTGCAGGTCTTGGGAGTGGTCGGCGCGGGTGAGGCGGCCTAACGGGTCGTAATGGTAGTGGTGTTCGCCTTTGCGCGTATCGAGCAGGCGGGTGAGGTTGCCGGTTTTGTCGTAGTCGTATTGGCGTTGGTAGAGGTGGTCTTGTTGCTGGGTGATTGCGTGGGCGTGCAGGCGGTGTTGGTCGTCGTAGTGGTAGTGGCTGAGGAGTTGGCCTTGTTGGCGCTGATGTTCCTGGCCGGCCTTGAATAGGTGAGACGTCAGTAGCGTGCCGTTTAATTCGATGGTGGCGAGGTGGCCGCCTTTGCTGTGGTTGAACACCAGGCGGTTGTTGTCCGGCAGGCGCAGGTGTTGAAGCTGGCCGCAGGCGTCGTAGCCGTAGCGCGAGGTGCCCCAGCCCTGATGTTCGGCGGTGAGGCGGTTTTGTTGGTCGTATTCGTAGGCCAGCGCCCAGTGGCCGTCGTCGACGCTGAGGAGGTTGCCCTGGCGGTCGTAGGTATATTCAACAAGGCTGGCGTCGGGCAGGGTTTTTCTTACGAGGCGTCCGGCGTGGTCTCGCTCGTAACGGGTAACGAGCTGACTGCCATCGTCACCGTGTTCGGTTTTTTCCTGCAGGTTGCCATTGAGGTCGTAGACGTAGGCCGTACGCTGCCCGTCAAACCCGGTTTCCTGCTGGATCAGGCCGTTGGGGTGATAAGCAAGTCGGTAGGTCTCGCCAACCTCGTTTTCGATCTCGGTCAGCAGTAATCGCGCATTGTCGTAGCGGTACTTGACCTGGCTACCGTCGGCGTTGATACGGCGGCTGATCAGGTGCAACCCGTCGGCGTATTCGTAGCGGGTGACGTGGCCCAGTTCGTCGCGTTCGGCGGTGATTTTTCCGTAGGGGTTGTAGCTGTATTCCCGACATGCACCGCCTGGTAATACGACGCGAACCAACCGGCCCACGCTGTCCCACTGATACTGGGTCAGCGCGCCATGCTCATCCTCGCGCGCCACCTGCCGGCCAAGATCGTCATAGCGATAACGCTTGATCCCGCCATTTGGCAGTTGCTCTTCAAGCAACTGTCCGCGCTCATTCCACACCAGCCGCTGACAACTGTGGTCCGGGGACCAAACCCCAACCAGTTGCCCGTATTTGTCGTAGCTGTAGTCGGTGATATTGCCGTCGGGATCGGTCTTGCGGATGACATCGCCCTGGTCGTTACGCTCGTACTTCCAGACCGCCAGACCCCGCCTTACAACCCGTACGAAGCCATTGTCATGCTCGTAGGACGTCGGCTCATCATCCCCGGGAAACAACGCCACCAAGCGTCCGGCTTCGTCGTACTGATACGCCGTCACCGCCCCCAGCGGATCCTGCTCAACCGTCAGCCGGCCTTTGGCATCGTAGGATTTGAAATGCTGTGCACCGTCCGGATCAATCCGCTGCACCAGCCGCGCCCGGTCGTCATGGGCGTACACTTCCTGACTGCCATCGGCGTTATGCAGCGTGACCCGGCCGTCGTCCCCCCAGGCATACCGCGTATCCATCTGGGAAAAACTGGCCCAATGCCGGACACATCGCGCCGCTTTGCCGGACCGTTCCCACGCCCAGAAGAAACTCGCCCCACCGGCCAAGCCCCGCTCAAGAATGACGTGCTGATCGTCGTAGCGATAAACCTCGCTTTCACCTACCGCATTGGTCGCCGAGACCAGTCGGCCAGCGTCGTCATAGGCGTAGGAAACGACGTTCTGCTCCGTCACCCATTCGTAAGGCTCATACCCCTTGGCCCGCTGCACCTGGTAGTCCACCGCGACGATGCGTGCCGACGCATAGCGCAGGAACAGCGCACACCCCGCACCGTTATCCAGCCGCTCGATCCGCCCCAGAAAATCCCGAGAAATCCGCAGCCGGTTGTCGTACGCATCACTGATCGAGACCAGCACACCGTCGCGAAAGTGATAAAACCGCGACGCCTGGGCCAACACCAGTTCATCCGGCGACGCGCCCAAATAGATCGCTGCTTCGGCCAAACTATTGGTGATGGCAGGTCGAGCAACACTCGGCAGTGGAAACCCAATCGAGCGGTTCTCATGGTCCGTCCACACCACCGAATCGCCCGACACCACCAGCCGCTGCGCCAGCGAATGACTCCAGCCAAACCCCAGCCCGACATCCACTTCCACCGCACTGGTGCGGTACAACCGCGTCCACTCGAACGGCAAGATCCCATCCAACGTGCCGTCGGTGAGGGTGAGCAATTCCTCCCCGGTAACCATCGACACCGGGCAGCCGTTGGTGACGGTCTTATCCGAAGAAGCCGCCGCATCCCCGTTCGGGTTCCTCCCTGAAACAGGCACATCATCGACAGGCTCCTGGCGGACCAACACCGTCTGCTGAGTCTTCCTGCGAACCGCCGGCACCGGGTTCGAAACCACATGCTCCCCCGCCTTCAACGGCGCAACCGGTACGGTCTTGATCGACGTCGCAGGGCCACCGAGCAGCAAAGGTTTCACCGCTTCGACATGCGGCGCCAACCCCGGCTCTACAAGCTGCCTGGCCAGCAACTCCAACAACTCCCGCGCGCGCTTGGATTTGATAGCGCTCAGCACTTGAGCCCCCAGCCGCGCCACCACCCCCATCGCACCCAATACACGAATCAACAGCAGATTGATCAGGACCTCGCCAGTGATCTCACCCCACAGTTCATTCATCTGCGGCGGTGGCAGAAGGCGCATCCAACTGACCATCGCCGACAGGTAGATAAACAACAGCGGCTCATCGCTGAGCACCAGCAAACCGTTGGCAATCGTGTCGTTGCCGAGCTTCAGCAGTTCATCGAGTTCGGCCTGGGAGAGGTAGGCCAACAGCTTTTCGCTGTTGGGCTTGAGGTCCGCCAGCAGGTCAGACAACTGCGTAACGTTGTCCCACACATTGAAGAGGGCTTTTCCAAGGCCGCTGAAAAACGCTGCTTCCAGCATTCGGCGCCGATCGAGGGGCTTGGCTTCGGCATAGTCTTTCCACTCATCCTGGAAAGTGCGGGCCCACTCTTCACGCAGGCGAGCCTCCAACCCCGCGATCACCGACTGATAAGACCCATACAGCGCCTTGACGTGATCCCTGGAAACGTTGGGGTAGAAACTGATTCGGTACGGCTGGTTGCGATCACACTCGGTGATTTCGAGAAGGCCGCTGGGGCCGATGGTCTTGTGGATCGGCTCGCCCAATGGGCCGCCATTGGGATCGACGCGCTGCAGCATCACCGGCGTGTCGCCGATGGGCACGAAGCGCGTGCTTTGGAACATATGCACCAGCGTCAGGGTGCCATTGGCCGGGCACGTGGCGACGGTGCTGCTGGGGATGATTGAGCGATTGATCGGCGCGACCAGCGCCACCTCATCGCCGACCTTGAAGACCTGCTCGACCTCCAGCGCCGAGAAGCGCCAGAAGCTTTGCGCCCAGTCATCGAACGTATTCAGGCATTCGCGAAAGTCACGGAAGACGCTTTCAACGTCGACCGTCTTCACATCCATCGGGGTCAGGGCCAGCCTGCCAATGGCCGGGTTCAAGAGGCCGCCCCTTCAACCAGGGCTTTAACGAAAACAACCATCTGCAATCCCTCGCACTGTGTATTCAGGCGAGGGACTTTGCAGCGGTTTTCAGGCAGGGGCTGTAGAGCTTATCTTGCCGTTACGTGGGAGCTTTCAGCGGCTATCGTCCCTTTTTGGCGACGTATCAAAAAGCCTTCAGCGCTGCGCGAACGCCAGGTTCAACCCTGGCTGGCGAGAAGGTGAGTTGGCGAACCCGCGTTAGACTTACTGGTCCATATCCGCAACGCCTGGCCCATCGTCCTCAAGGAAGCCCCATGTCCCCACGCTGCCTGATCCTCTGCCTCACCTCATTGGTGGTGCTGGCCGGCTGTTCCACGTCACGCGGTCCGCAGCAACCAGCGCGCAGCGAAGCCGAGGTGAAGGCCGAGATCGTGCGTTTGCTCCCGGCGAAGGTTCCAGACCGCAACGGCTGGGCCCAGGACATCTACACCGCCTTTGACACTCAAAAGATCTACCCCAGTACCGAGAATATCTGTGCCGTATTGGCGGTGACCGAGCAGGAATCCACCTATCAGGTCGACCCGCCCGTGCCCAACATGGGCAAGATCGCCCAGGATGAAATCCTGCGCCGTGCCGCCAAGGTGCATGTGCCCGCTTTTGTGGTGCGCAGCGCCCTGCAGCTGCGCTCGCCCACCGGCAAGTCCTATGCCGACCGTTTGAGTGCCGCGCGCACGGAGAAGGACCTGAGTGGCATCTTCGATGACTTCATCAGCGTGGTGCCCCTGGGCAACACCCTGTTTGGCGGTTTCAATCCGGTGCACACCGCCGGTCCCATGCAGGTCAGTATCGACTTCGCCCAGAAACAGGCGCGGGGTTATCCCTACACGGTGGATGGCACGATTCGTCGGGAAGTCTTCACCCGGCGCGGCGGCATGTACTTCGGTATCGCCCATTTGCTCGGCTATCCGGTGAGCTATGACCAGCCGTTGTATCGCTTTGCCGACTTCAATGCGGGGTGGTACGCCAGCCGTAATGCGGCGTTCCAGGCGGCGGTCAGCCGCGCGTCGGGCACTGAGTTGGCGCTGGACGGGGATTTGATTCGCTACGGCTCATTGCTGCCCGGCACCACCGAACTGGCGGTGCGCTCATTGGGCGCGAAGCTGGACATGCGCAACCCCAGCATTCGCAGCCAGCTGGAACAGGGCGAACAGCTGGATTTTGAAGACACCACCCTCTACAAGCGCGTGTTTGCCCTGGCCGACCAGGCCGCCGGCAAGCCGATGCCCCGTGCGATCCTGCCGGGCATCGTGCTCAAAAGCCCGAAGATCACCCGCAACCTGACCACGGCATGGTTTGCCAAGCGCGTGGATGAGCGATACCAGCGCTGCATGAAGCGCTGATCAGCTGCGGCGCCGGACAAATGTGCGCCACAGCCACACCCACAACCACACCACCGGAAACGCCAGGATCACGAACGGCAGCACATAGCTGGCGCGTTCCAGGGCGTCTGCGGTGCCGTCCACCAGGTTGGTCCCCAGGTTGCTGAACATCCGGCTGAAGCGTGACGGTTGGTTGGCGCCGTCGGCAGAGCGGAAGTTGAGGGTGACGCGGTTGGTATCCAGGCGACGCTGCTGGCCGGCGGCGACCTGGGCGAGTTCCTGCAGTTCGTTTTCAATGCCTGCCTGCTCCTTGCTCAAGGCAATCAGGTCGCTGACGCTGATATCCTTGCGCTTGGCCAGTTCATCGAGGCGCTGTTGCTGGGCTTGCAGGCGATCCTGGCGGCGACGTACATCGGCGACCGCGTCGGCCAGGTCTTCGGCGGTGGTGATGCGCTGGCCGAGTTTGCCGCCTTCAGCGGCCATGGCGACCATCGGTTCGACCCCGGTGGGCGCGATCCGCAGGATGATCTCGCCGCCGTTGCTGTCTTCGGTGATGCCAAGGATATTGCACGCGCCAAACCGCGCCGACTCACAGGCCTCGCGGGTGGCCTGCATGCGCGGCGCGAGCAGGGCGCCGGGCAGGGCCAGGGTCAGTTCGTGCTCATAGGCCAGTTGCGCACCGGCCCGGCCTTGTTCGCCATTGATCACCGTGGCGCGGGAGTGGTCCTTGGGTGAACAGCCGACCAGGGCCAGGCCGGCCAACAGGATCAACAGGGGCGCGCGAAGCGATTGAAGGGTGCCGTCCGGATGGCGCATTGCGGTTCCTTGAGGTGTGCGGGGCATTGGCGGCGATTAAAGCGGGTCCGGCGAATTAACGCAAAGTATCCTGCAGGATTTGCAGGGCTGATGGTGGTCGCGGAGTGGATTACCGTGCGCCTAAAGAAGAACGCGGTGTATCAGACACTCTGTAGAGGCTGGTTTTGGGGCTGCTTCGCAGCCCAACGCGGGACAAGCCCGCTCGCCACAACAGCGCTTTCTGCCGGGGGAGGCAGCGTTTAGACAAAGTTGTGTAGATACCTATGCTCATCGGGGGCAAGCCCCCACACATTTGGACTGTGTTTGTTCAGGGAAACCGCATAAAGAAAAGGCCTGGCTTTTCGTGGAGCCGGGCCTTTTCCGTGTTGCTCGTTTATCAGCTGCGCTCGAGGGCCAGGGCTACGCCTTGGCCGCCACCGATGCACAGGGTCGCCAGGCCTTTCCTGGCATCGCGCCTGATCATTTCATGCAGCAGGGTGACCAGCACGCGGCAGCCTGACGCGCCGATGGGGTGGCCGATGGCGATGGCGCCGCCGTTGACGTTGACCTTGTCCGCATCCCACTCCAGCTCTTTGCCTACCGCCAGGGATTGCGCGGCAAAGGCTTCGTTGGCTTCGATCAGGTCCAGGTCGCCCAGGCTCCAACCGGCTTTGTCCAGGCAGCGGCGGGTGGCCGAGACCGGGCCGATGCCCATGATTGCTGGATCCACGCCCGCGTTGGCGTAGCTGGCGATACGGGCCAATACCGGCAAGCCGAGGGCCTTGGCCTTGTCGGCACTCATCAGCAGCACCGCAGCGGCGCCGTCATTCAGGCTGGAAGCATTACCGGCGGTGACGCTGCCGTCTTTCTTGAACGCCGGCTTGAGCTTGGCCAGGGATTCGGCGGTGGTGCCGGCGCGAGGTTGCTCATCGACGGCGAAGGCAATCGGGTCGCCCTTGCGCTGGGGAATCAGGATCGGCGTGATCTCATCGACAAAACGCCCGGCCTCGATGGCGGCGGTGGCTTTCTGCTGGGAGGCGGCGGCGAAAGCATCCTGGGCTTCACGGCTGATACCGTATTTGTCCACGAGGTTCTCGGCGGTGATGCCCATGTGATAGTCGTTGAACGCATCCCACAGGCCGTCGGTGATCATGCTGTCGATCATCTTGGCGTGGCCCATGCGCAAGCCCGTGCGCGCAGCAGGCAGTACGTAGGGTGCCAGGCTCATGTTCTCCATGCCGCCAGCGATGATGACCTCGGCGTCACCGCAACGGATGGCCTGGGCGCCCAGGTGCAGGGCTTTCAGGCCCGAGCCGCAGACTTTGTTCAGGGTCAGGCTCGGCACGGCGTGGGGCAGGCCGGCGAGGATCGAGGCCTGGCGTGCGGGGTTCTGGCCGGAACCCGCGGTGAGTACCTGGCCGAGGATGACTTCATCCACTTCGGCCGGGTCCAGGCCGGTCTGCTCCAGCAGGCGACGGATCACGGCGGCGCCCAGCTCCGGTGCCGGAATGGTGGCCAGTGAACCTTGAAAGCTGCCCACGGCGGTGCGGGTGGCAGCAACAATCACGACGTCTTGCATGGAATCTGTCCTCACTGGAAGTGCATTTCTGGAACGTGGTCCGGGACGATCAGTTTACCGGCGGTCTTGCTCACAATCTCTTCAACGCTGACGCCAGGTGCGCGTTCCTTGAGGACAAAAGCGCCATTTTCGATTTCCAGGTACGCCAGGTCCGTCAGTACGCGCTTGATGCAATTGGCGCCGGTCAGCGGCAGGCTGCATTGGCTGAGCAACTTGGACTCACCGTCCTTGGAGGCGTGGGTCATGATCACGATGATGTTTTCTGCACCGGCCACCAGGTCCATGGCGCCGCCCATGCCTTTGACCAGTTTGCCGGGGATCATCCACGAGGCGATGTTGCCGTGTACGTCCACTTCAAAGGCGCCGAGCACGGTGAGGTCGACGTGGCCGCCGCGAATCATCGCGAAGGATTCGGCGGAGGAGAAGATCGAGGCGCCGATGCGCGCCGTCACAGTCTGTTTGCCGGCGTTGATCATGTCGGCATCGATGGTGTCTTCGGTAGGAAACGGACCCATGCCGAGCAGGCCGTTTTCCGACTGCAGCATGACTTCCATGCCTTCGGGGATGTAGTTGGCCACCAGGGTCGGAATGCCGATGCCCAGGTTGACGTAGAAACCGTCCTGCATTTCGCGGGCGACGCGTTGAGCCATTTGTTCGCGGGTAAGAGCCATTTTATGAGTCCTTATTGTTCGGGCTGGAGGCGGATTATTTGCGCACGGTGCGCTGTTCGATGCGCTTCTCGAACGTGCCGCAGATGATCCGGTCGACGTAGATGCCAGGGGTGTGGATCTGCGCCGGGTCCAGCTCGCCCGGTTCGACGATTTCCTCGACCTCGACCACGGTGATCCTGCCGGCGGTGGCGGCCAGCGGGTTGAAGTTCTGGGCGGTGTGGCGATAGATGACGTTGCCGAAGTGGTCGGCTTTCCAACCTTTGACGATGGCGAAGTCGCCGGTGATGGATTCTTCCATCAGGTACGGGCGACCGTTGAATTCGCGGGTTTCCTTGCCTTCGGCCACCGGAGTACCGACGCCGGTGGCGGTGAAGAAGGCGGGGATACCGGCGCCGCCTGCGCGCATTTTTTCCGCCAGGGTGCCTTGGGGGGTGAGGACCACTTCGATTTCGCCGCTGAGCAACTGCTTCTCGAACAGGGCGTTTTCACCGACGTAGGAAGCGATCACCTTGCTGATCTGCTTTTCTTCCAGCAGCACGCCCAGGCCAAAGCCGTCGACGCCGCAGTTATTGGAAACCACGGTGAGGTCACGGGTGCCTTTGCGCTTGATCTCATTGATGAGGTTTTCCGGAATGCCGCACAGGCCGAAACCACCGGAGAGCACGGTCATGCCGTCTTCCAGGCCTGCCAGTGCTTCCTCGTAGGACGCCACGCGTTTATCGAAACCTGCCATATGCACCTCTTTTATTGTTTGTGGGCCAGCCAATGAATCGAGTGTTGCGCCGACGGATTGATTTGTTAAGTTGTTTTTTAAGGTTGATTGATTTAGAAAACAGCATAGTCAACCCGCCGCCCGGAGTAGCGCCATGACCGTTAAACAGATGCGTGCCTTTCTGGCCGTGGCCCAAAGCCTGAGTTTTGCCGCCGCCTGCGAGCGCCTGCACCTCTCTCAATCGGCGTTGAGCCTGACCATCAAAGGCTTGGAGGAAGGGTTGGGCGGGCGCTTGTTCAGCCGCAATACGCGCAACGTGGCGCTCACGCCCGAGGGCGAATCCCTGCTGCCCCTGGCCCGTCGGCTGATGGCCGATTGGGACAATGCCGAGGACGAGCTGCGTCAGCTGTTCACCCTGCAACGCGGGCGGGTGACCGTGGCGGCGATGCCGTCGTTTGCCGGCAACCTGCTGCCGCCGATCCTGAAGATATTCCGCGCACGTTACCCCCAGGTGAACGTGACGGTGCATGACTTGATCAACGAGCAAGTGCTGGAGATGGTTCGCGACCGCCATGTGGAACTGGGCGTCGCGTTTGAACCCTCGGAAGGCTCGTCGCTGGCCTTTACGCCGTTGTACCTGGACCGCTTCATTGCGGTGGTGCCCGGTGATTCACTGCTGGCACAGTGTGCCGAGGTCGACTGGAAAACCTTGCTGGAGCACCCGTTCATTACGTTGCAGCGGCCTTCCACGGTGCGGGTGATGCTGGAGGAGCACCTGGGGGCCTTGAAGATGAAGCTGCCGGTGGCCTTGGAGAGCCATCAATTGGCAACCGTGGGCAAGATGGTCGCCAGCGGCCTGGGTGTCAGCGCCGTACCGGCCTTGTGTGCGCAGCAGATGCAGGAGGCGGGGGCGCATTGCATCACCTTGACCGATCCGGTGATCGAGCGGCCGATTGGTGTGCTGACCAAGCCTGGGCATGAACTGTCAGCGGCGGCGCAGGTGTTGTTTGATATTTTTCGGGATGAGGCGGGGAAGGGCAGGTTTCCGGCGGTGTTATAAAACAGGTATTAAAAAGCCCGCTCGAATAGACCAGCGGGCTTAAATTTAAAGGTGCACTGTTATCAGCAGTATCTATCAATCACTTTAACGTGCGATTGGCCTTTGAGGTTCTGCCATTCGGTATTAAGTGTGTGGAATACTTGCTCGATAAAGTTGCGATCGGCCGCGGCCTTCTTGCCGACATAACCCTGGCCACGGCGGTACATCTTCAGGCGCGCCGCCAGTTCACGGTTATTGCGGTCGAACTCGGCTTCTTCAGTGTGGGGCGCCAGGCAGTCGATTTGCACTTCGCCCGATTTGCCAATCCACAGGATATGGTCGTCGAGTGTGTCTTTCTGCGCTGCGAACATCTCAGCCAATTCATCGATAGTTGGTTGGTTGTTCAGATTCATGTGTAAGCCCCTTGACCAGTTGGCGATCTATCAGTTGATTCCGTTAAAACTGCCTAGTTGTCTCCGGCTTGGAAAACCGGGCGTCAGTGACGGTCTGCCGAATACGGGCAGGGTCTTGAACCTGATGCATGTAGTCTTGCTGATGAACTGCTACGCAATGGTTTCATAACGAAGACAAGCCGCATTTGAGCGCCTTGTACCGATCCTTTCGGGTCGGTCAGCTTCATCAATCTGCCTTGTGGGCAGTGCACATCCGGAAAAAACAGCTCGGCGGTCAGACGAGCTTGTTCAAAACGCTTGTTACCAACGCTCCCGATCCGGGAGACGTCTAGATCATGCAAGGACAAAAAGGTTACGTCAACGCTTATGTAGTGATTATTTTTGATCACTACATAATTCGTCGTGGCTATGGGGAGATACGGCAAATGCGTGACTCGAGCGTCATTTTTTGCGCTGGACGGTCGCTATGGCTGAGGAGGGGTTGACTGCAGGCGGTCTGCCAACAAGGGCAGAAGCTGTTCGCACGAGGTTTCGATCTTTACCTGCAACAACTCATCACCCCGGGTCTTGCCCAGGTTGATGGCGATCACCGGCTTGCCCTGTTCGACCATTGCCTTGCACAGGCGAAATGCGGAGTAAGCCATCAGCGATGAACCTACCACCAGCAGCCCCTCGGCATGCGCTACCGCCGCCATCGCCCTGGCCGCCGTCGCCGGTGCGACGTTCTCGCCAAAAAACACCACGTCCGGTTTCAGTCGCTCACCCTGGCAATGGGGGCAGCGGGGGACCTGGAAGCGCTCTTCAAACGCGGGGTCGAGCAAGGTGTCACCATCAGGCGCCTGTACCGCATGGACTTGCGCCAGGTACGGGTTATCGATTTCCATCTGGCGCTGGATCAGGTCGCGCGTGCTGTGCAACTGGCAATCCAGGCACAGCACCCGGTGCAGGCTGCCGTGCAATTCGATCACGTCATGGCTGCCGGCCTGGTCATGCAAGGTGTCGACGTTTTGCGTGATCAGGCCGCTGATGTGCTGGCGTTGTTGCAAGGTCGCCAGTGCCCGGTGAGCGTTGTTCGGCTGGGCGATACGTACCCTCGGCCACCCCAGCATCGCCCGTGCCCAATAGCGCCGCCGCGCCTGGGCAGTGGCGAGGAACTCCTGGTACATCATCGGCGCCTTGCCCCGGCGCACGCCTTCGCTGTCGCGGTAGTCGGGGATTCCCGACGACGTGCTGATGCCCGCACCGGTCAATACCAGGAAGCGCCGTTCGGCCATGGCGCGGTGCAGGGTGTCGAGGTGGTCCTGTTGATGTTCCAGGGTGTCGAGCATGGGGTCCCCTATTCGCCGCGGATGTACTGCTCCAACTGCTTGATCAGGTCTGCCTGTTCGGCGATGGCTTCCTTGACCAGGTCACCGATGGAGAGCAGGCCCAGCAGTTTGCCGTCCTCGACCACCGGCAGGTGGCGCAGGTGACTGTCGGTCATGATGTTCATGCACGCTTCGACACTTTTATGGGTATCGACGGTGATCACCGGCGAGCTCATGACCTCGTGGACCTTTGTAGTGACCGACGATAGGCCCTTGAGCATTATTTTGCGTGCGTAATCGCGTTCGCTGATGATCCCCACCACCGTGCCTTCCTTGACCACCGGCAAGGCGCCGACGTTTTTCTCCGACATCCGCACCAGCGCCTCAAACACAGTGTGGTCCCATTGGATGGTGTGGACGTCCTGGTTTTTCTGGTCCTTGGCTTTGAGCAATTGTGCGACGGTTTTCATGGCGGCCACTCCGGTGTTGTTGTTATCCCCTACAGAATCCTAGACGGCACTCGCCGGGGCAAGGTCCAATGCGGCGTTAAACCCGTCGAAAAACGTCATTCGCCGGTTTTTTTCGCCTTTCACCCGGTTTTTTTCGGTTTCCTGGCGCGCTCTGGGCCAGTGGCGGTCTTGCGAGGGGCCGACTTGCGCTTCTTTTTCCACGGCGCAGCACCTCGGCCCGGCGGGCTGGCCGGCCCGCTGATGGTCATGCGCATGCCGTTGCAACGGGCCACTTGCTTGCTCATCCACGCCGCCTGCTTGGCGACGAATTCTTCCAGGCTCATCTCACCGCTTTGCACCATGTCCAGCGCTTGCTCCCAGATCGCGGTGGTGCCGGGGTCGGCAATGGCGCGGGGCACCGCGTCGATCAGGCTGAAGGCTGCCGGGGTGGCCGACAGCGCCTTGCCGTTCTTCACCAGGTAACCGCGGTCGAGCAGGCCCTGGATAATCCCGGCGCGGGTGGCTTCGGTGCCGATGCCGGTGGTGTCCTTGAGCTTTTGCTTGAGCAGCGGGTCTTCCACCAGCTTGGCGACGTTTTTCATCGCCTTGATCAGGTCGCCCTCGGTGAAGGGCTTGGGTGGCTGGGTCCACAGGTCCTTGAGGTTGACCTTGACCACGGCGTAATCCTGGCCCTGCACCAGTGTCGGCAAGGCCTGGGGCGCCGGTGCTTCTCGGCCCTTCGCCGGTGCCAGGGCTTCGGGCAAGGCACGTTTCCAGCCCGGCTCGATCACCACTTTGCCCACCGCACGCAACGCCTGGCCCGCACAGTCGAAATCCGCCTGGGTGCGATCGTATTCATGGTTGGGCAGGAACTGCGCCAGGTAGCGCGCGCGAATCAAGGTGTAGACCGCACGGTGCTTTCCGGTGAGTTGGCCGACGTCCTTGCCGGCGCCGGTGGGAATGATGCCGTGGTGCGCGCTGACCTTGGCATCGTTCCAGGCCCGTGAGCGGCGCAGGGGATCGATATGCGGCATCAGCTCATGGACTGCCGCATCCCCACGGCCCAATGCGGCGAGAATCTTCGGCGCCTCGCTGTGCTGGCTCAATGGCAGGTAACCACAGTCACTGCGGGGGTAGGTGATGACCTTGTGGGTTTCGTAGAGGGATTGGGCGATATCCAGGGTTTCCTGGGCGCCGAGGCCGAGTTTCTTCGAGCAGATCTCCTGCAGGGTGCCGAGGTCGAAGGGCAGGGGCGCCACCTCGCGCATGCGTTCGGTGCGCAGCTTGATCAGGCGTGCGCCGGCGGCGTTGCTCATGGCGTCGGCAGCGTCCCGGGCCAACTGCGGGTCAAGGCAGCGGCCCTGGTCGTCACAGGCATCCTCGGTCGCGCGCCATTGTGCGGTAAACGTCATGGATTGGTGGCGCAGGTCCACATCAATGGCCCAGTACGCCACGGGCACGAAGTCGGCGATGCTGCGGTCGCGGTCCACCACCAGGCGCAAGGTCGGTGTTTGCACCCGGCCCACCGGCAGCACGCCCTGATAGCCGGATTGACGCCCCAGCAGGGTAAACAGGCGACTCATGTTCATGCCGATCAGCCAGTCGGCGCGGGAGCGGCCCAGGGCCGAGTGGTACAGGCTGAAGGTTTCGGCGCCGGGCTTGAGCGCCGCCAGGGCCTTGCGGATGGAGGCATCGTCCAGCGCCGACAGCCACAGCCGCTGGATCGGCCCGCGATAGCGGCAATGCTCGACCAGTTCGCGGGCGATCATCTCGCCTTCACGGTCGGCGTCGGTGGCGATCACCAGTTCCTGGGCTTCCCCCAGCAGGCGCTTGACGGCCTTGAACTGGCTGGCGGTCTTGGGCTTGACCAGCATCTTCCATTTTTCCGGGACGATTGGCAGGTCGGCCAGTACCCAGCGTTTGTATTTGGCGTCGTAGGCGTCGGGCGGGGCGGTTTCCAGCAGGTGGCCGATGCACCAGGTGACGGTGACCCCATTGCCCAACCAGCAACCGTCGCCACGGCGACTGGCGCCGAGCACGGCCGCGATGTCCTTGGCCTGGGAGGGTTTTTCACAGAGGTACAGCCGCATGGTCATCACATCAGATCGGGTTGATGCTTTGCAGGATGCTCAGTCAGAGGAATTTGAGCAACTATTATCTGTATGGATGTACAGCAATTCGTGTAAGCGTTGCGGAAATAAATGTGGGAGGGGGCTTGCTCCCGATAGCGCCATATCAGTCAACGCAACTGTGACTGAACCACCGCTATCGGGAGCAAGCCCCCTCCCACAAGGGATCTCCTGTGTTCAGGCGATCGGTTTAATTGTTGTCGAGATCCACATGCCGCGTTTCTTTAAGGCAAAACAATCCGACAATCAGGCTCACCCCCGTCACCACCACCGGGTACCACAAGCCATAGAAGATATCCCCGGTGTACACCACCAGCGCAAACGACACGGTCGGCAGGAACCCGCCAAACCAGCCGTTACCGATGTGGTAGGGCAGGGACATCGAGGTGTAGCGAATACGCGTTGGAAACAGTTCCACCATCAGCGCCGCCAGCGGGCCGTAGCACATGGCGGCGATCAGGATCAGCACCACGATCAGCACCACCACCATGACCTTGTTGACCTGGGCCACATCCGCAGAAGTCGGGTAGCCGGCCAGGGCCACTGCACCGCGCAGCGCTGCCTCGTCGAAGCCGTCGATGCGCACTTCACCCACGCTGACCTGCACCGGGCTGCCGGCCGGGGCGGCGGCACTGCTGTAAGGCAGGCCTTGCTTGACCAGGAAGGTCTTGACCTTGTCGCACGGGCTGTCAAATTTTGCCTTGCCTACCGGATCGAACTGGAAAGTACAGGTGGCCGGGTCGGCCAGCACGGTGATCGGTGCCTGGCGGCTGGCCTGGTCCATCGCCGGGTTGGTGTAGTGTGCCAGGCCTTTGAAGATCGGGAAGTACAGCGCAGTGGCCAGCAGCAAGCCAAGCATCAGCACCGGCTTGCGACCCACCTTGTCGGACAGCCAGCCAAAGAAGATAAAGAACGGCGCGCCGATCACCACGCTGATAATCAGCAGCATGTTGGCCAGGGCAGGGTCCATCCGCAGGAACTGCGTGAGGAAGAACAACACGTAAAACTGCGCCGCGTAGAAGGTCACCGCCTGGCCGCCGTTGATGCTGAACAAGGCGATCAACACGACCTTGAGGTTTTCCCACTTGCCGAAGGATTCACGGATGGGCGCCTTGCTGGCCTTGCCTTCCTCTTTCATCTTCAGGAACGCCGGCGATTCATGCAGGCTCATGCGGATCCACGTCGAGATGCCCAGCAGCACGATGGAGAACAGGAACGGTATACGCCAGCCCCAGACTTCGAACTGATCGCCGGTGAAGTACCGGCATGCCAGCACCACCAGCAACGACAGCAGCAAACCGAGGGTCGCGGTGGATTGAATCCAGCTGGTGTTGAGGCCGCGTTTGCCGGCCGGCGCATGCTCGGCCACATAGGTGGCCGCACCGCCGTACTCGCCGCCCAATGCCAGGCCTTGCAGCATGCGCAGCACGATCAGGATGATCGGCGCCGCGATGCCGATGCTGGCGTAGGTTGGCAGCAGGCCGACGCAGAAGGTCGCCACGCCCATCAGGATGATGGTCACCAGGAACGTGTACTTGCGCCCGATCATGTCGCCCAGGCGGCCGAACACCAGCGCGCCGAACGGGCGCACCACAAAGCCGGCCGCGAAGGCCATCAAGGCAAAGATAAACGCCGTGGTGTCGTTGACCCCGGCAAAGAACTGCTTGCTGATTACCGCCGCCAGGGCGCCGTAGAGGAAAAAGTCATACCACTCGAACACCGTCCCCAGGGACGAGGCGAAGATGACTTTTCTTGATTCGTTACCGGTGCTCGCGTTGGTGGCCGAGCCCAGGGTTTGAGCATGTTCTGACATCGGGAAGCCCTCACAGTGATTATTTATTGTTGTTCCACTGTCGGCGCCAGGTTTGGCGCCGCTATTCAGATTGCATGAACCAGTTCTTTCTCCGGGGCGAGACTCCTTGTGTTCGGCGAAAGGATCAGCTGCGCGGCTTTTTCCGCGATCATCAGCGTCGGTGAACAGGTATTGCCGGAGGTAATGCGCGGCATGACCGAGGCATCGGCGATACGCAGGCCGGGCACGCCATGCACGCGCAACTGGGCGTCGACCACCGCGTCTTTATCGCTGCCCATGCGACAGGTGCCGACCGGATGGAAGATCGTCGTGCCGATACGCGCGGCGGCTTCGTGCAGTTGTTCTTCGGTTTGCAGCGAATCACCCGGCAGGTATTCCACCGGCTTGAACTGGCTCAGGGCCGGTGCGGCGACGATGCGTCGGGTCAGGCGAATCGCGTCGGCGGCCACCCGCAGGTCCTCCGGGTGGCTGAGGTAGTTGGGCCGGATCAGCGGCGCATCCGCCGGGTTGGCCGAGCGGATATCGATGCGGCCACGGCTTTGCGGGCGCAGGTCGCAGACCGAGGCGGTAAACGCCGGGAACCCATGCAGCGGTTCGCCAAAGCGCTCCAGGGACAGCGGCTGCACGTGGTATTCGAGGTTGGCCGAGGTCTGTTCCAGGCCCGAGCGGGCAAACGCGCCGAGCTGGCTGGGCGCCATCGACAGCGGTCCGCTGCGGTCGTACAGGTAGCGCAGGCCCATGCCCATCTTGCCCCATACGGTACCGGCGATCTGGTTCAGGGTGCGGGCGTTTTCCAGCTTGTAGATCAGCCGCAATTGCAGATGATCCTGCAAGTTGCCGCCGACCCCTGGCAGTTCATGCAGCACATCGATGCCCAACGGCTTGAGCACGCTGGACGGGCCGATGCCCGAGCGTTGCAGGATGCCCGGCGAGCCCACGGAGCCGGCGCACAGTACGATTTCCTTGCGCGCCTTCCAGCTCACTGGCTGGCCGTTTTGACGCCCGATCACGGCCGAGGCGCGGCCGTTTTCCAGGACCACGCGGTCTACCTCGACCTCGGTCAGCACGGTGAGATTGGGACGCTGGCGAATCGGCTTGAGAAACGCCTTGGCCGCGTTCCAGCGCACCCCGGCCTTCTGGTTGACCTGGAAGTAGCCGCAGCCTTCGTTATCGCCTTGATTGAAGTCGCTGATACTGGAGATGCCGCTTTGCGCTGCCGCCTCACGAAACGCATCGAGGATCGGCCAGGACAGCCGTTGCTGCTCAACCCGCCATTCGCCGCCATCGCTGTGGAATTCCGAGCTGCCGGCAAAGTGGTTTTCGCTCTGCTTGAACAGCGGCAGCACGTCTTTCCAGGCCCAGCCATCGTTGCCTGCCGCCGCCCAGCCATCGTAGTCCTGGGCCTGGCCGCGCATGTAGATCATGCCATTGATGGACGAGCAGCCGCCGAGCACCTTGCCCCGAGGGTAGCTCAGCGCACGGCCTTGCAGGCCTTCCTGGGCTTCGGTCTTGAAGCACCAGTCGGTGCGCGGGTTGCCGATGCAGAACAGGTAGCCGACGGGGATATGGATCCAGGGGTAGTTGTCGCGGCCACCGGCTTCAAGCAGCAGCACGCGGTGGGCGGGGTTGGCGGACAGTCGATTGGCGAGCAGGCAGCCTGCGGGGCCGGCGCCTACTACCACATAATCGTATTCAGCAGCTGCAATGGGCATCTGAAGTCTCGCTTGTTTTTCTTATTGGCTCCATCCTAGTTGTTAGTTTTCGTCTTAAAAATGTTAGTTTTTACCCAGCTGCTGTGCGTTTTTAAACAGCGCTATCCGGGCCATGCAATGGAGGCGACATGTTCGACTGGAATGACCTGCGGTATTTTCTGGAGTTGCAGCGCAGCGGCCGCCTGCTCACCGCCGCGCAGCGCCTGAAAACCACGCACGCCACGGTGGCCCGGCATATCGAAGCCATCGAGAAGAGCCTCGGCACCGCGCTGTTCGTGCAGCACGCCCAGGGCTACGAACTGACCCCCGCCGGCGAAGCCCTGCTCAAACACGCCGAGGCCATGGAAAACGTCGCGCTGCTGGCCGAGGACGAATTGACCCACGCCGCTGCGCCCCTGGGCAAGATCCGCCTCGGGGTGGCCGAAGGGTTGGGGGTGATGTTCCTTGCCGGCCGCATGGGCGGGCTGTTCGAACGTTATCCCGGCCTGGAAGTGGAACTGCTTGCCGTGCCGCGTTTCGTCAGCATCCTCAACCGCGAGGCGGAAATCAGCATCCACCTCGAACGCCCCAGCGTCGATCAACTGGTCACGCGCAAACTCACCGATTACCGCCTGGCGCTCTACGCCAGCCGTGCCTACCTGGCGCGCACCCCTCCGATAGAAAAACGCGAAGATCTCGCGGCCCATTCATGGATCGATTATGTCGACGACCTGCTGTTCAGCCAGGAGCTGAAGTTCCTCAGCAGTTTCTGCCGTAACCCCAAGGTGGTGTTCCACAGCACCAGCGTCATCGCCCAACACCAGGCCGCACGCTCCGGATTGGGGATTGCGGTGTTGCCGTGCTTTATGGCGTCGGGCGACCCGCAGTTGGTGCCGTTGCTGCCGGGGGAGGGGATCCAGCGCAGCTACTGGATCAGCTCGCGCCGGGAGTTGCACAAGTCGGTGCGGTTGCGGGTGCTGTGGGACTACGTGGTGGAATTGTGCGCGCGGGAGCAGCCACTGTTGCTGGGCGAATCCAACGGATGAAACCCTTCCATAGTGATCTGCGGTGTTGGTTGAATCGGGTTAATCCCTCAATTCGAATTCGGCACTGCCCAATCGCTCTCCATTTACCAGCACATGCACCGCATGCCTGCCGGGATAGTGCTTGCGTGTGGTCAACGCGCGAATATGCTGCTCGCGGCGGAGGTTCTGTCGTTCACCCGCGCCCAGCGTAAACGCCTTGAGCTTGAACACCTTGGCCGCGCTGTGACCGGCGCTTTTGACGTAATCGATGGCGTAGTCGACCACCAGTTTTTGCGCCGTGGCGGCGGTGGATTCCAGGCTGAATGACAGGGTGATCCGCTCGCCCAGGGTGATCACCGCCGGCGTCACGCTCAGGTGATGGAGCTTCACCTCGGCCTTGGCGCCTGCGCCCATGATCGTCAGCGCGCGGGTGTTGCCCTGCTTGATCAGGCTGCGCAGCGCATGGCGGGCGATCCAGGCGGTGTGCGGGTTATCCAGGTTCCAGCCTTCGATCAGGCTGAGCACCCAATCCGGGTGGTCCTTGGTGATGTCGTTGAGGTGGTTGGCCACGGATTTGCGTACGTAGAGGCTGCTGTCGGCCTTGAGGTTGTCGAGGATCGGCGCACACAGTTCGGGGTTGGCCTGCACCTTGGCCAGGCGAAACGACCACGGCAAGCGCGGACGCGAGCCTTCGCTGGCGAGGCGGCGTACGTGATCGTTTTCATCCAGCGACCAGGTTTGCATGACCGCCAGGGTGCGTTCGAAGTCGTGGAGCAAGAAGGGTCTTATGGCGAACTCAGCCGAGCCGAAGGGGGTGAAGTATTTGAGCGCGGCCATGGAGCGCGTGAAGTCAGCCAGGCCGTAGCTCGCCACGTAGTGCGGCAGGCACAGGCTGACAAACCCGCTGTTCAGGCGCGGCGCCAGGGCGTAGAGCAGCTTGAGGGTCTGGGCATAGTCCAGCGGGATCACCGCGTGCAGGCTTTCGCTGACCCGCGCCACACGCTGCATTACCGATAATTCGGCGAGCCCGGCCTTGGCGTGCTGGAGAAACCCCTTGGCGTCGAACGCCGGGTACACCGCTGTCATCTCGCTGGCGATGTGTTGCAGGCGTTCGAGGTTGAAGATGTCCTTGAGGGCCGGGGCGCTTTGGTCGGTCATCGGTTATTCCGTCGTTAGAGAAACCAGCGGTATTCCCGCGCATGGATCTCTTGTTGAAAGGCCAGGTGATCCTGGCGTTTGTTCTCGCAGTACACGTCGACAAATTCGGCGCCCAGCTTATCGCGCACTACCGGCTGATGCTGCATGGCGCGCACGGCATCGAGCATTTCCACAGGGAAATCGGTGCCGCTGCTGCGGTCCTCGTTCAGTGGCGCGATAGGTTCTTGCCTGGCTTCAAGACCATGTTCAAGGCCGACCAGGATCGCCGCCAGCACCAGATACGGATTGGCGTCGGCACTGGCCAAGCGATGCTCGATCCTCAGGTTGCGCGGGTCTGACTCGGGGATGCGCACGCACGCATCGCGGTCTTCAAACCCCCAGCAGGCGCGGGTGGCCGCGTTGACCGTACCCCCCAGGCGGCGGAAGGCATTGTGGTTGGGCGAGAAGATCGGCATGCAGTGGGGCAGCAATTCCAGGCAACCGGCCACGGCGTGGCGCAGGGGTTGCTGCTGGTGCGCCGCGAGCAGGTTGTTACCCGCGCCGTCATACAGGCTGACATGCACATGCATGCCGCTGCCGGGAAATTGCAGGTAAGGCTTGGCCATGAAGCTGGCGCGGTAGCCGTGCTTGAGCGCCACGCCGCGGGTGCTGCGGCAGAACAGGGCCGCCCAGTCGGCGGCGCGCAGGCCGTCGTCGAGGTGGCCGAAATTGATCTCGAACTGGCCGGGGCCGAGTTCGGCGGTGATCACTGTGATGTCGATGCCCTGGTCCTTGGCGGTCTGCGCCATGTCGTCCAGCACCTCGCTGAAGCGCGACAGCCGTTCGATATGCAGGTTGGGCTGGTCGTCGGAGTCATCGCTGAGCGGGTCGCGGGCGAATTGCGGCAGGCCGTTGTCGAGTTTTTTGTCGAACAGGTAGAACTCCAGTTCGAAGGCCACCACCGGGTGAATGCCTTTGTGGTGCAGGCGCTCCAGCACCTTGGCCAGGACTTCGCGAGGTTCGAATTCGATCGGCGCCTCGGTGCCGTCCGAGGTGATCAACATCTGTCCCAGCGGCTGCGACTCCCAGCTCACCGGCTTGAGCGTGCCCGGTACCAGGCGGCGGTTGGCGTCCGGGTCGCCATCGTGGAAGCAGTAGTCGCCGATCTTGAACAGCCCGCCCTGAACCCCCAGCAGCACGGCGTTCTGCGGCAGCTTCAAGGGGCTGCCGGCGGCGACCTTTTCCAGCATCTCGATGGGGTAGCGCTTGCCGTAGAAATGCCCGGGGATGTCCAGGGCGATCAGGTCGACATAGCGCACGTCGGGATGGTTCTGGCGAAAGGTCCGTACTTCGGCCAGTAACGTGGAGGCTTGGCTTTTCACGGGTGTTGCTCCTAGTTGTAAACCCACAGCACGCGGGCGGGCAGGTCGGTGAGGTTGGCGTAGCGGCAGTGGGCGAAACTGGCCAGGTGGAAGCTGTCACCGGGGCCGAGGGTGACCGAATCGGCCTCGCCCTCTACCCACAGCGTCAATTCGCCTTCCAGTACAAATCCGGCCTGCTCGGCGCGGTCGCTCATGGTCTGTTCACCGCTGTTGGCGCCGGGTGCCAGCAGGCTGTCGAGCATCGAGAAGGCGCCATTCATGCTGGGGGACACCAGGATGTCGGTGATGCCGTTGGCGTAGTACACCGTACGACGTTCGTTGGGGCGGGTGACCCAGCTCACGGCCTTGGGTTTGGACAGGCTGTAGAAATAGGTGGTGGGCACATCGAGGGCATGGCTGATGGCGGTGAGATCCGCCACGGTCGGACGCGACAAACCCCTTTCCACCTGGGACAGGAAGCCCACCGAACGCTCGATCTTCTGTGCGAGTTGGGCGAGGGTAAGCTTCTTGTACTTGCGCAGGTCGTGGATCAGGATCGCCAGGGCGTCGAGTTCTTCTTGCTGGTTCATGAAATTTATATCTAATAATTTCATGAAAAATTACAGGATTAATTTCATAAGGGCAATGGGGGCACGCGTAAGTCCGCTCACCACAGGGAGATTTGTCAGGGTCTGAAAAGTTGTGTAGATACCTATGCTCATCACAGGGGATCAAGGTTCAACAGGCTGAATGATTTCATGCGCCTGCGGTCGGAACCTGGGTACGCATCATTCATTGAAGGAGCACCCATGAAGTCCAAAACCCTCGCTGCCTGTGTCCTGGTCGCCGCCAGCCTGTCCACCGCCAGCTTTGTCGTGCAGGCCGGCGATACCCCCCAGGAAACCGTGCAGCCTTCGAACATCAATACCCGTGATTTGAAAGAAGGCGACCGTGCCCCGGACATCCTGATGCGCAAGGAGTCGGCGGTCAGCGACTGGAAGAAACGCGGTCTCAAGCAGCCTGAAGCCGACAGCCAGTGGGCCCGTGTGGGCGACAGGTTCGTGCTGCTCAAAACCACCAACGGCACCATCCTGGAGATCACGCCCGTCAAGAAATGACCCGCGTTTTTTTTCGGCTCTTGCGGTAAGGTAACCGGCCATCAAGACCGTGTTACCTTCAAAGAAAGAGAGCAGGATGCTTGCCACAATAAGAAACTACCCCCGCGCCGTGAACCTGCTGTTGTCCGCCACGTTGCTGCTGACGCTGGCCAAGGCGATTACCTTTCCCTACCTGGTGATCTACCTCACCCGCCAATTTGCCCTCGACATCACCCAGGTCGGGCTGGTGATCGGCAGCTCGTTGATCCTTGGCTCGCTGCTCAGCGTATATGGCGGTTTTCTGGTCGACCGCATCAACAGTTATCGGCTGTTGCTGGGGTTGAGCGTGCTGTTTGGGCTGGGGTTTATCGGTACGGTGCTGGCGCAGAACATCTGGGCGTTCTACAGCTGCCTGATCCTGATCAACCTGGCCTACGCGGTCATCGATATTGCGGTAAAGGCCGGTTTTGCCAGCTTGCTGCCGGAAGATGCACGCAGCGAAGTTTTTTCCATCAAGTACACCCTGACCAATATCGGCTATGCCGCGGGGCCGTTCTTTGGGGCGATGGTGGCCAAGCTGGACATCAGCCTGCCGTTCATCCTGTCGGCGTTGTTGGGGGCGGGTTTTTTCCTGCTGTACTGGCGCTGGGGCGATCGCACCCTGGCGACCATCGATGTGACGCAAAAGCCGGTGCCGTTCCTGGCCGTCGGCCGCGTGCTGCTGCGTGACCATCGCCTGGTGTGCTTCACCCTTGGGGGTGTGCTCAGCGCCGTGGTGTTCGGCCAGTTCACCGCTTACCTCTCGCAGTACCTGGTCACCACCACCAGTGCTGAATACACCTACACCGTCATCAGCGCCGTGCTCACCACCAACGCCGTGCTGGTGATCGCCTTGCAGTACGTGATTGGTCGACGTATTTCCCACCGTTACCTCAGCCAATGGCTGATCGCCGGCCTGGGCATGTTCATGCTGGGCTTGATTGGTTTTGCGCTGTCCACCAGCGTGCTGTGGTGGGTGCTGGCGATGGCGGTATTTACCGTGGGGGAAATCATCGTGTTTCCGGCCGAATACATGTTTATCGACCGGATCGCCCCGGACCACCTGCGGGGCATGTACTACGGGGCGCAGAACCTGTCCAACCTGGGGGCGGCGTTGGGGCCGGTGTTGTGCGGGCTGGTGCTGGCCAGCCTGCCGGCCCATTACATGTTCTACATGCTGGGGGCGTTCATCGTCGCGGGCGGGGTGTTCTACTTCATTGGTTCGTCGTTGAAGGCGCGTCTTCCAGCGTGACCTTGCCCATGTTGTTGCTTTGCAGTTCGTAGCGCAGTTCTTCCACCATCTTTTCCACGTCTTGCGGGGTCTGCAGCCGGTTGGTGCTGATCCCCGTCACCACCAGGTCCACCCGGCCGGTGTCGGCGTCGTAGACCTTGAGGGTCAGCGACGCATCCCGGCACAGGGTGAACTCGCATGTCAGCGGCGCGAGGCCTTCTTCGATGCAATTTCGCAGTTGAGAGAGCGTAAACATGTGGGTTCCTTCAGGGTGTCGTTTTACGACGGCACAGGTTGAAAGCCCTGTACTCACACCCTGAAGGTTAGGGATTGGGACTGCGTGGGATAAGGCGAATTCGCACTAGCCGCACTAGTGCATTTGCACTTTTATCGGGTTTTCTTAACCCGCAATTCACCGGCAAACAGCCCGCGTTCACGGGCCCAGACAATCGCTGCACTACGGCTATGCACCCCCAGTTTCGAGTACACCGTGGCCACATGGTTACGCACCGTGTTGGGCGCCAATTTCAGGCGTGAGGCGATCTCCTTGTCGGCCAGGCCCTCGCAGATCAGGCCGAGTACATCGCGCTCGCGGGCGGTCAGGTCGGTGAAGGCCACGTTCGGCAGGTTGGGGCTGTTGACGCTCTTGGCATTGGCCAGTTTCTCGATCAGGGTCTGGCTGAACCAGGACGCGTCCTGCATCACTTCCTCGATGGCCGCCACCAACTCCAGCTCCGAGCGCTTGCGTTCGGTGATGTTCATCATCACCAGCAGATAGCAGGGCACATCCTCAATGATCACCGTGTCTGCCGAGACCACGCAGTCGATGACCTCGTTGCCTTTCTTGCGCACCTTGAGGTCCTGGCCATCGAGGTTGCCGGCTTTCTCCAGGGTGGCGAACAACTGCGCGGCCGCCTCCTGGTTGTCGATGAAGTTGATGTCTTCGATGGATTTACCGATCAGCTCTTCGCTGGTGTACCCGGTAATGGTCATGAACGCTTCGTTGACATCCACCACCTGCCGGTTGGCGGCGCTGCACACCAAGGTGGGCACCGGCGTCAGGCGAAACGACTTGGCGAAGCGCTCTTCACTCTGGCGCAGGGCAATCTCGGCCTTGCGGCGTGGCTCCAGGTCGGTGAAGGAAAACAGCATGCAGTCTTCCTCGTTCATGTCCAGCGGCTGGCCGGCGACGATCACCAGTTTGCTGCCGCCTCCGGGCAGTTTCAGCTCGGCCTGCATCTGCGGGATGGTCGCGCCTTCCCCCAGGCGCTGAATGGCCAGCTCCCTGCGTTCGGCATGCTCCAGCACGTCCAGTTCATACACGGACCGGCCGATTACCTGGTCACGGTTGTAGCCGGTCATCTCCAGGAAGCCCTGGTTCACTTTGATATAGCGCAGGTCGCTCAGGCGGCAGATCACCGCCGGCGCCGGGTTGGCGTTGAAGGTTTTCTCGAAGCGCTGTTCGGCGCTGGCCCATTCGGTGGCGTCGCTGAGGATCAGCACCAGTAATTCAGGCGTGCCATGGGAATCGCTGATGACCAGGCTGCGCAGGCGGTGCACCCAGGTTTTTTCTGCATCGGCGGTGGGCATGACCTCCACTACCACATCACTGAATTCATCGCCTGCCGCCACGCGGGCGAGGGGGTAATTCTCCAAGGGCAAGGGATGATTATTGCGATAGCGCAGGCTAAAGCGTTTGGCGTATTCCTGGGTATTGGCACCCAGTGCCGTGACGTCCTCCACACCGTGCATGGCCAGCGCGGCTTCATTGGCCCAGAGAATGGTCTGGTCGACTTCGGCCAGGATGATCCCGTCGGACAGCCCGGAGATAATCTGCTGCAGCTGGCGGCGGTTGGTTTCTTTGGCGAGGACATCCTGGGTCATGGTTTCTCCGGGTTTTAGACGCATGAAAGTACGACAGCCCGGTGTCAGGATAGTGCAGGGTAATTGCGCGGCGTGGGGTGCGAATGCACCAGATGGCCTGGTGCCTTTGCGCGAGGATGAGGAGTTGAAGCAACAGGCCGAGTATAAAACCCGTGAAGTGGCGCCCAAGCAGCTGTCGCGTGCGGCGTTGAGTTTCTTTGTGGGGCGAATGGCACTGACGGTGCGTCGGGTGCAATTGGGTTGATCGATTATTGTTGTGTTCAAAAGTGGTTAGGGGGGGGCCTAACCACACCTTTCAAGTTGCCAGCCAACCTACGATCGGCACAATCATCAACGTACTCAACGCCATTGAAACTACATTGCCAATGTACGGATGAAAATGGGCAGGCAGTCTCGCCGCAATTGCACAGGCCAACGGCGGTGCGATCAGTGCACCCAGCAATGCACTTGAAGTCACCACCATCCAACTGCCACCGTGGGTCAACACTGCTGCCGGTACCACAGATACCAACGGTACATAGGTGGGATACCAACCCCGTTTTATCCATTGATGGCGCCAGATCACTACGCCAAAAGCCGACGTCAGTGCCTGTGCTCCTACCATGTGCAAAAGCAGGCCGGAGCCATAAGCCGGGCTCATGGGGTTGAGGGCATAGGCAAGCAACACGCCTGCCAACAGTCCGAGACTGGCCAGCTCATTTCCAAAAAAGGGTGCTTCGGAAAAGTCCGCCAGCACTCGGCGCAGGCTCCAGAACACTCCGTAACTGGGCGGGGTAACAGGTATCGGTCGGTCTGGAGCGATAGAGTCCGAACGCACCAGCGAGGGCACCCGACGACACAGTGCAAATGCAATGACGCTTCCGATAGCCATGCCCAGCACATTACCGACCACGGCTGGTAAACCCAGTGGCACACACACCAGATTGACGATCAACAAGCACAGTGGAGTAACCAGTAAAGCTCCCAGCACTGCACCATTGAGGGCGACCTTCCAACCGCTGCCAAACATGAGCACCATCGCTGCTGGCAATGAAACAAACGCCGCAAACGTAGGCTGCCAGGTTTCGGCGGTAACGCTCCAACCCCACAGGAGGTTGCTCAGCAACAGCCCGATCAACGAACTGCTCACCACCCAAGGCCACAATCCGGTGCCATAGCAAATGGAAAAGCCCTGCCAGGCTTTGCCACGTTTGTTTGCCCACCATGCCAGATAGGCACCACTCAATAGGCCCAGTGACGCGAGTTCATGCTTGTAAAAGGCAACTTCGCTTATATCCCCCACTACCCACCGCACCCACGCTACGGGTTGGGGGAGGGCCGTCACCATCTCGTTGTATCCTGGCCATGAACCTTGATGACTGGATACAACCCATACCGCGAGCAAGGTAGCGACGAGTCCCAGTACAATAACTGTGATATCCGCTCGTGAGCGGGTTGGCGTTTTCCTGGCAAACAACGTTTCCATAGATTGCCCTCCTCTCAGCGAGGCAGGGCAGGGTGCTGGGAATACCCGAGCATCTGATCATAAAGATCATTGCGACGGTCCCGTTGCAGATCATTGAGGCTGTTCCAGATCGGCGCGCTGCGGGCGCTGGTGATGTCAATGTCGGCGAACAGGATCTCCTGGCGATTGGCCGAAGCCACAGCGCCGATTGGCCAGCCATTTGTCCCTGCAATCAAGAAGCATCCGAGATAACGGGCATCCCGCTCTTCACCAATGCGGCTCGCGGCCGCGATAAATACGTTGTTCACATGTGCAGCGGTCATCGTCAGGTACGACGCCATGCACTTTCCTGCCTCATCGAACAACGGCGGGGGTGTCCATACCCAATTGTTCAAGCTGCAAATGATATCGGCGCCTTGCTGGCTCAAAATGCGCGGTACCTCCGGAAACCAGATGTCCCAGCAGATCAGCAGGCCTATACGACCGATCGGCGTTTCAAACACTGGAAAGCCAGAATTCCCCGGGGTGAACCAAAGCTTTTCCAGGTTCCATAAATGGGCTTTTCGGTATTTGCCTATGAACCCGTCGGGCCCCAGCAATACGGCTGTGTTGAACAGCTGCATACCATCGATTTCGCTAAGACCGGCGACCAGATACACCTGGTGCTTGCAGGCAAAATCGATCCATTCCCGCACACTCGGTCCGTTCGGCACTGCCTCTGCATGATCAAACGCGTCCTGGCGGCTGCTGAAGAAATAGCCGCAGTTGGAAAGCTCCGGCAGCACGATCAGATTGGCGCCGCCGTTTACTGCTTCAGTCGCCAGTAGAAGACTTTGACGCAGGTTGTCGCTTCGGTTGGCTATACCGACCTGTGGGTTGAACTGAACGACGGCGACGCGGGCTGGGCTTGTTGGTTCGTTCATGGGGGTGACCTCTTATTGTTATGCAACCAGGTTTGGTTGGATGTTTATAAGAGGTGACGAAATGTTCGAGGAGAAGTCGGACGGTTCCTGCTGCGTTGTAGTTAAATTCTCTAACGCTGCTTTAGCTGTTTGTGCTGAAACACCATGCCGAGCAGTGAGGCCCTAAGGTTAGAGAGGTCGTTGCTAAGTAATGGGCTGCTGTGCAGCCCAACGGGAGCAAGCTCCCTCGCCACAGAAACCGACTGTGCTTTTAGCGTGGCAGCACACACTCCAGTGACCGGTCCACCATCACACTGGCCATGTCCACCAAGTGCATGACCGAAAGCACCAGCGTGCGCGAAGGACCGTCCAGTTGATCACCTGCCGTCTGTGCGGCAACGGCGGCGCAACGCAGCACACTGCTGGCGTGGGCCAGGGCGTCTTCGAAGCTGAGGTCTGGGGTGGTGGTGAAAAATTGCCGTTCTGGGGCGGGTGGCGCGGGGACGAGTTTGTCCATTTTGAAGCTCCTCTAGTCAGTAGGAGCCGACACCATCGCTGCTAAACGATTTGGGGTGGCGGCCATGCGCAGGTTAGCAGACCGGTGACTAGGAACCCGGTGCACCCGAAGGTGCCCTGCGCACGGCCACCATGAAGCACGGGCCGAAAAAAAGCGCCCTGCAAAAGGTGGCGCTTTGCGCCTAGTCATATCGGCGGGCTGCTAAACCCGGTCACTGAATTGGCAGTGACCGCCGAAGACTAGCCACGTGATTTGAGCGGCGCAAGCGCTTGGGATTCTCTCGGAAACGTCCTGCAAGTTAAAGGGAAATGTCACGGCTGCGACTGTTCCTACACTTGCCAAACCCCACCGATTCTGGGAAAACCCCAGCCTTTACGCCTTCAACGAGAACCACCATGAGCCCCGACGAACTCCAGATCACCGACACCCGCCCAGGCACCGGCAAAGCCGTGGTCAAGGGCGCGCTGATCACCACCCAATACACCGGCACCCTGGAAGACGGCACGGTCTTCGATTCGTCCTGGGAGCGGGGCAAGCCGTTCCAGTGTGTGATCGGCACCGGGCGGGTGATCAAGGGCTGGGACCAGGGTTTGATAGGCATGCAGGTCGGCGGGGTGCGCAGGTTGTTTGTGCCGGCGCACCTGGCCTATGGCGAACGGTCGATGGGCGCGCATATCAAGCCCAACAGCAATCTGCGCTTTGAGATTGAGTTGTTAGAAGTGCTGACGCGGGATGATTGAGTCGTTTCGACGCAAGGAGGCTGCATGAACATTCTTCACGCAATACGCGACAGCTGGGGTTGGGCGGGCATTGACCCTGTTGAGGTCGTAGGCGCTACGGCGTTTGGCAATTTGATGGTCGAGGACGAACAGGGTCGCTACTGGCGAGTGTGCCCCGAGGCACTTTCCTGCGAAGTGATCGCCCAGACCCGTGAAGCCTTGGACGAGGTCTCCAGGGATCAGGCCTTTCTGCACGACTGGTACCTGCAATCGATGGTGGATCAGGCCGAGGAGATGCTGGGGCCGTTAGCGCAGGGCGAGGTTTACCATTTCGTTATTTCGCCGGTTTTGGGCGGCAAGTACGCCATCGACAATGTGCGTCAACTTGATCATATCGAGCAGCTTCGGTTCTGCGGTGATCTGGCACGTGAGATCAAGGATTTGCCCGACGGCGCGCAAGTGAAACTCAAGATTGTGGATTAGTCGCTTGTAAGGACAGCACCTCATGGATGTGGATTGCATGACTCAACTTCCTCTGAGCACCTTCCCCGATATTCGAGTCGTGGCGCTTACCCTGGCTGACGAAGCTGAGCTACAGCAGTTTTTTGAGCAGGCGCCGGATTACTTCATCGCGGTCAACGGCGAGCCTGCCACGCTGACCGAAGCGTGCGACGAATTGCAGGTGCAATTGCCGGCGGGGTGGGCGTGCAGTCGGATGCACTGGCTGGGTTATCGCGGTACGGACGAGGCGCTGGTCGCCGTGGTGAATATCGCGGCGGATCTGCTGGCTGATGGGGTGTGGCATATCGGTTTGCTGCTGGTCGATTCGCGCTGGCATGGCACCGGGCTTGCCCAGCAGCTGCATTCAGACCTTGAACGATGGGCGGTGGAAAATGGCGCCCAGTGGCTGCGGCTGTCGGTGGTGGTCGGCAATACCAAAGCCGAACGCTTCTGGCCCAAGCTTGGGTATGTATCCGTGCGCACGCGGGACGGGATCACGATGGGGCGGCAGGTGAACAAGGTGTCGATTCAGGTTAAGGCGTTGGCGGGTGGACAGGTTAAGGATTACCTGGCGTTGGTTGAGCGGGATCGACCCTGTACACCGTAAGTGTGGGAGGCCCCGCTCGCCACAGGAATGCGGTCGACTGAAATGGCTGACCCTCCTTTGATCTTCGCCAGGTTCAGGATGACCGCTTCCTGAACCCTCCCTGAAGAATTTTCTTATTCACCATATGGAAACTTTCCTACGGTTTACTCTCCTTAAATCGGGGCGTAAGCTTCGCGCGTTTTCATCAATAGCGGAGACCCTCAGTGGGTACTTGTTCGAGTGACAGTTGTCGGCCGGTCTCGGTAACCGGCACATACTTGGCAAGATAACGCGCATTTTTTGATGCCGTTGTCTCGCCACCTAGCGAGAAGCGGCATCTCGACAGTGGCCAGTCCTGGCCCCTGTCCGATCCCTCTCATCGACGCTGACCAGCACCCGGTTGACCTCGGGATGCTACGGACGCGCCTGCCTTTTACGGCAGGCGGGCCGGGCTGACTGTGCCTATGAAGCGGGCACGGTGGGGCAGGCAGTACCTGCACGAAGGTTTTTTCCTCGCGCAGGAGTAACACACCATGAACCTCACTCTGTTGAAAGAGTTCTTCGCAGGCTTCCTGCGGACCCGGCATATCGCCCGGCATTTTCGCCGCCTGGCGATGCTCGAAACGGTCACCGATGCCAGCGTCAGCCGCGAAGTGCCGCCCACCCTGGCGCAGACCCTGGTGGTCGCGGCCAACAGCAGTGCAGTGCAATTGCTCGGTAGGTTGGGCAGCCATACCGAGGGCTTGAACAGCCTGGAAGCCGACGCCCTGCGCGTGCAATACGGCCTCAATGAAGTCGAGCACGAGCAGCCGCTGCCGTGGTGGGTGCACCTGTGGCATTGCTACAAGAACCCGTTCAACCTGCTGCTGACCTTGCTGGCGGTGATCTCCTGGCTGACCGAAGACATGAAGGCCGCCACGGTGATTTTCTCCATGGTGGTGCTCTCGACCCTGCTGCGCTTCTGGCAGGAGGCCAAGTCCAACAAGGCCGCCGATGCCTTGAAAGCCATGGTGAGCAACACCGCCACGGTGCTGCGCCGGGAGGATGCCAAGCGCATTGAATTGCCCATCAAGCAGTTGGTGCCAGGCGACCTGATCGTGCTCTCGGCCGGGGACATGATCCCCGCCGACTGCCGCGTGCTCAGCGCCAAGGACCTGTTCGTCAGCCAGGCGGCGATGACCGGTGAATCGATGCCGGTGGAGAAGTTCGCCCAGCAGCACGACACCAACACCCGCAACCCGCTGGACCTGGAGAACATCCTGTTCATGGGCACCAACGTGGTGTCCGGCGCCGCGACGGCGGTGATTCTGACCACTGGCAACAGCACCTATTTCGGTGCGCTGGCTCAACGCGTGACCGCCACCGACCGTGCGACCACCTCGTTCCAGCAGGGCGTCAACAAGGTCAGCTGGCTGTTGATCCGCTTTATGTTCGTGATGGCGCCGCTGGTGTTGTTCATCAACGGTTTCACCAAGGGCGACTGGACCGAAGCGCTGCTGTTCGCACTGTCGATTGCCGTGGGCCTGACCCCGGAAATGCTGCCGATGATCGTCACGTCCACCCTGGCCAAGGGCGCGGTGTTCCTGTCGCGCAAGAAGGTCATCGTCAAGCGCCTGGATGCGATCCAGAACTTTGGCGCGATGGATGTGCTGTGCACCGACAAGACCGGCACCCTGACCCAGGACCGGATTTTCCTGGCGCGTCATGTGGACGTGTGGGGCGAGGAGTCCGACGACGTGCTGGAGATGGCTTACCTCAACAGCTACTACCAGACCGGCCTGAAAAACCTGCTGGACGTGGCGGTGCTCGAGCACGTGGAAGTGCATCGCGAACTGAAGGTCGGCACCGCGTTCCAGAAGGTGGATGAAATCCCGTTCGACTTCAACCGCCGCCGCATGTCGGTGGTGGTGGCCGAGCAGGGCCGGCCGCATCTGCTGATCTGCAAAGGTGCGGTGGAAGAGATCCTCTCGGTGTGCAACAGCGTGCGCCATGGCGAGGTCAACGAAGCGCTGACCGACGAGCTGCTGGCGCGCATTCGCCAGGTCACTGCCGCGTTCAACGAAGAAGGCCTGCGGGTGGTGGCCGTGGCTGCGCAACCGATGGCCCCGGGGCGCGACACTTACAGCCTGGCGGATGAAAACAACCTCACGCTGATCGGCTACGTCGCGTTCCTCGACCCGCCCAAGGAAAGCACTGCGCCCGCTCTCAAGGCGCTGAAAGCCCATGGTGTGGCGGTCAAAGTGCTGACCGGCGACAACGAGCTGGTCACCGCCAAGATCTGCCGCGAAGTGGGCCTGGAGCAGCAGGGCCTGTTGATGGGCAACGACATCGAGGACATGACCGACGCCCAGCTGGCCAAGGCCGTGGAAACCACCAATGTGTTCGCCCGCCTGACGCCCAGCCACAAGGAACGCATCGTGCGCCTGCTCAAGGCCAACGGGCATGTGGTGGGCTTTATGGGGGACGGCATCAATGACGCACCGGCGCTGCGGACGGCGGATATCGGGATTTCGGTGGACAGCGCGGTGGATATCGCCAAGGAAGCCGCCGATATCATCCTGTTGGAAAAGAGCCTGATGATCCTGGAGGAGGGCGTACTGGAGGGCCGGCGCACCTTCGCCAATATGCTCAAGTACATCAAGATGACCGCCAGCTCCAACTTCGGCAACGTGTTCTCGGTGCTGGTGGCCAGCGCGTTTATCCCGTTCCTGCCGATGCTGCCGATGCACCTGCTGGTGCAAAACCTGCTGTATGACATCTCGCAGATCGCGATCCCGTTCGATAACGTCGACGAGGACATGCTCGCCAAACCCCAACGCTGGCAGCCGGGGGACGTGGGGCGGTTCATGCTGTTTTTCGGGCCGATCAGTTCGATTTTCGACATCACCACGTTCGCACTCATGTGGTATGTGTTCGATGCCAATACGCCTGACCACCAGACGCTGTTCCAGTCCGGCTGGTTCGTGGTGGGGCTGCTGACCCAGACGCTGATCGTGCACATGATCCGCACCCCGAAAATCCCGTTCCTGCAAAGCCGCGCGGCGATGCCGTTGATGGTGATGACCGGCGTGATCATGGCCGTGGGGATCTTCCTGCCGATGGGGCCGCTGGCGCATTACTTCAAATTGCAGGCGCTGCCGTCGCTGTACTTTGTGTTCCTGCCGGTGATCCTGCTGGCGTACATGGCGCTGACCCAGGCGGTGAAGGGCTACTACATCCGTAAGTTTGGCTGGCAGTGAACAGGGACGGTTTCCCATGCAAGCAATCGACAATATCAACCTCAACTCTCTGGTCGATACCCTGGTCAGCCTCACCGCCGCGTTTATCCTCGGTGGCCTGATCGGCTTCGAGCGCCAGTACCGCCAACGCACGGCGGGCCTGCGCACCAACGTACTGGTGGCGGTGGGGGCGGCGATTTTCGTTGACATGGCCAACCGCCTCGGCGGTGCGGAAGGCGCCGTGCGGGTGGTGGCGTATGTGGTGTCGGGCATCGGCTTTCTGGGGGCCGGTGTGATCATGCGCGAAGAAGGCAATGTGCGCGGTCTCAACACCGCCGCCACGCTCTGGGCGTCGGCGGCGGTGGGGGCGTGCGCCGGTGCCGACCTGGTCCTCGAGGCGTTGTTGGGCACGCTGTTTGTGCTGGCGGCCAATACGCTGCTGCGGCCCATCGTCAATAACATCAACCGCCAACCGCTGGATGTGGTGTCGGCGGAGGTCACCAACGTCCTCTATGTGATTGCCCGGCGCACCCAGCAAACCGCGGTATTGGCGTTGCTGGAAGCCGAACTGGCGCGCTGTAACTACCCGGCCAGCGATGTCGATGTGCGGCCGTTCGGCACTGAGGAAGTTGAAATCGAAGCCACCCTGGCGGTGACCTCGGTAGACGGTGACGAGTTGGACGCCCTGGTGGCGCGAATTTCCAGGTCGACCCTGGTGGTTCAGGCCTTCTGGAGCCCCAGCACCACCGAGTAGCTTTGGAGAGTTCCGAGGAAAAGTCCTACATTTAGTCGAGATTATCCCTTCATTGGCAAAAACACGCGGTTGCTAAGGTTGCGCGCTTGCGCCTGTTCAGGAATCAAGGCGTGGCTTCACATGTTTACTGTGTTTTTCAAAAGGAGGGGCCTGTACTGCCTGAGGTGTTTGACTGAGTAATCAGTGCCGCTTGTCGGAACTGTTACTTTTCACAGGTAGTGGGGTCTCGAGTGATATGTAAGCGTACTGATCTTCCCAGGGGAGTCTTATGAGCAACAAAGCTTTAATCGTGGATGATCACCCTTTTATACGCGCTACCGTGAAGTATCTATTGAGGCAGGAAGGTTTCGATACTATCTACGAAGCGGGTAATGGCGCTGATGCCATGCAGATTGCTCGCGAAGAACGTCCGGACCTGGTCATTCTCGACCTGGCGATGCCCAAGCTCGGTGGGTTGGAGGTGATCAGCCGGATCAAGGCGCTGGAGTTGCCCTGCCGGATCCTGGTGCTGACCTCGTATCTGGCGGTGTTTTTTTCCACTCGCTGCATGCGCGCCGGGGCGATGGGTTTTGTTGCCAAGACCGGTGAACTGGATGAGCTGCAAAAGGCGATCAGGGCGATCAGGTCCGGCTACAGTTGCTTCCCCAGCCTGCCCACCAGTTCGGTGCGTCGCGACGACCTGCAATCGACCGAGCAGGAGTTGGTGGAGGCGTTATCCGATCGCGAATTGACCGTGCTGCAGAAGCTGGCCCTGGGCCTGGGCAACAAGGATATTGCCGAGGACATGCTGTTGAGCCACAAGACTATCAGTACCTACAAGACGCGGCTCAAGGAGAAGTTGCGTATGTCGTCGGTGGTGCATCTGTCCAAGTTCGCCCAGCGCAATCATCTGATCTGAAATGCTCACCTCCCGGCGGGTGAAACGCGCGGCCATCCTGCTGATGGGGCTGTTGCCCTGGGCGGTGATGGCCTTGGAGGAATCCCACGATCTGAAACTGCTGGGTCACTCCACTCTTGAAAATCCCTCGGTGGTGTTGGACGAAGCCGACTGGCGCTGGCTACGCGAGCGCCGCACGCTCCTGATGGGGGTGTCGGCCCCCGACTACGCGCCCTTTGACTTGAGCAACAATGACGAGCTCGAGGGCATCACGGCCGATTTTGCGGCACTGGTTGCCGAGGCGCTGAATATCACCATCGACGTGAAGCGCTACGACACCCGTGATGAGGTGATCGAAGCCCTGAAGACCGGCGCCGTGGATTTTGTGGGATCGGCCAATGGGTTCGAGGCGGCCGACCCGGAGCTGGTGCTGTCCCGATCCTACGCCAATGACCAACCCGCGCTGGTGACACGCGCGGGGGAGAATCAGGTGCTGAAGGCTGACCTTGCCGGCAAGCGCCTGGCGATGCTCTACCACTACATGCAGCCCGAGGCCGTCCAGGCCTTTTACCCCGATGCGCAATTGCTCTTGTTTGCCTCGACCTTCGAAGCCATTGGTGCCGTTGCGTTCGGCCAGGCGGATGTGTACCTGGGTGACGCCATCAGCACCCGCTACTTGATCAACAAGAACCACCTTAATAACGTGCGCATGGCGGATTTCTCCGCATTGGAGGTCAACCCTTTCGGGTTCGCATTCGCCAAGGACAATACCCGCCTGTTGGGCATCATCAATAGCGCACTGGCCGCCGTTCCGGCCAACCAGCAGATGGAAATCCTGCGCCGTTGGAGTGCCGGCGGCAGCGGGTTCCTGGAGGCGGAGCAACTGCGCTTGAGCGCAAGTGAACAGCGCTGGCTGGAGAAGCACCCGCGGGTGAAAGTGGCGGTGCTCGATAAATTCGTGCCGTTGTCTTTTTTCAACGAACAAGAGCAATTCGAGGGATTGAGCTCCGAGGTTCTCTCGCGTATCAGTCTGCGTACAGGCTTGCGGTTTGATGTGGAACGGGGCAGTTCGCTGCCGCGGCAAATTGAACAGGCCAGTGCCGGTCGCGTGGACATGCTGGCGGTCGTCACGCCCAGTGTCGAGCGGTCCGAAAAGATCCGCTTTACTCGCCCTTATCTGTCCAGTCCCTATGTATTGGTGGTGCGCACCCACGACGAGCATCTGGTGACCCTGGAAGATATGCCTGGCAAACGCATGGCGCTTATTCGCGGCAACAGCCTGGCCGGGCAAATCAGCCGGGACTACCCGGGCATCGGGTTTGTCGACGTGGAGAACCCGGAGCAGGCCATGGAATTGGTGGTCAACGGCATCGTCGATGCGACTGCGGTTTCACTGATGAGCGCGCGCTACATGATCGCCCGCAATTACCGCAAGCGGCTGCGCATCACCAGCACTGTCGGGAGTGAGCCTGCACGCATTGCCTTTGGGGTCAACCGCAGCCAACTGGAGCTGTACTCGATCCTCGACAAGGCGTTATTGAGCATTACTCCAGAAGAAATGGACGAGCTGACCAATCATTGGCGCAGCGAGATCATCATCGAAGACAACTACTGGATACGTCACCGCAACATCATCCTCCAGGGGTTTGGCTTGGCCGCGCTGCTGCTGCTGGTCACCCTGGGATGGGTGTTCTACCTGCGCAGCCTGATTCGCAAGCGCACCCAGGCCGAGCGTGCGTTGAGCGACCAGATGCGGTTCATGAGTGTGTTGATCGACGGCACGCCGCACCCGATCTATGTGCGCGATCGCCTGGGGCGCCTGATGGCCTGCAACAATGCCTACCTGGATGTGTTCGGCTTCAAGTTGGAAGACGTCATCGGTAAGACCGTGGTGGAAACCGACACGGGGAACCCGCCCCAGGCCCAGTCGTTCCACGCCGACTATTTGCGTTTGATGGCGTTGGGCGAGCCGCAGGTTCATGACCGCGTGCTCAAGGTGCCCGGCGGCGAGGTGTTGACCATCTACCAATGGATGCTCCCGTACCGTGACAGCAATGGCAGCGTGGTGGGCATGATCGCCGGCTGGGTGGATGTCAGCGAGCGCCAGCGCTTGCTGGGGCAGTTGCAGGAAGCCAAGGAGGAGGCCGACGCCGCCAACCGTGCCAAGACCACCTTCCTGGCGACCATGAGCCATGAGATCCGTACCCCCATGAATGCCGTGATCGGCATGATCGAACTGGCCCTGAAAAACGCCGAGCAGGGCGTGGCTGACCGCGATGCGCTGGAGGTTGCGTCGGTGGCGTCCCGGAGCATGCTGGAGTTGATCGGCGATATTCTCGACATTGCGCGAATCGAATCCGGCCACCTGTCCCTGAGCCTGGAACCGGCCAATCTGCACGAACTGCTGGCCTCAGTGGCGCGGGTGTTCGAGGGGCTGGCGCGGGACAAGGGCCTGGTGCTGCAGGTGGAACTCGACCCGTTGATCGACCGGCCGGTGCTGGTTGACCCGCTGCGCTTCAAGCAGGTGGTGTCCAATGTGTTGGGTAACGCGATCAAGTTCACCGCCTCCGGCCATGTGCGCCTGGGCGCCCAGGGTGCACCGGTATTGACCGACGACCAGTTGCACCTGCGGTTGTGGGTGGAGGACACGGGTATTGGCATCAGTGCCGAAGATCAGCAGCGTTTGTTCAACCCCTTTATCCAGGGCAGCAATAACGAACAGCCGGCGCGAAGCGGATCGGGCCTGGGGTTGGTGATCAGTCGCAACCTGTGCGAGATGATGGGCGGTCAATTGCACTTGAGCAGTGTGCTGGGCAAGGGCACGCGGGTGGATGTGACGTTGACGCTGGCGCTGACCACGGCCATGCCTGCCAATGTACCGGTCCCCCACGTTCCGCCAGCGCGCGGGTTGAATATCCTGGTGGTGGATGACTACCCGGCCAACCGCTTGTTGCTGGCTCGACAGCTGAGTTTCCTGGGACATCGCATCACCTTGGCCGAGGACGGCGCCCAAGGATTGTCACTGTGGCAGGCCGGGCATTTTGACGGCGTGATCACCGATTGCAATATGCCCTTCAAGGACGGTTACGCATTGGCGCGTGATATTCGCGCACAGGAACGCCAGCGTGGGCTGGCGCCGTGCCTGATCCTCGGGTTCACCGCCAATGCCTTGCCGCAGGAAGCCGAACGCTGCCGGCAAGCAGGCATGGACGGTTGCCTGTTCAAGCCGACCGGGCTTGAGGACTTGCGCCTGGCCCTGGCATCACGGACCGCTGGCGCGCTGACGGATGAAGTGGAAGTGGCGTTTGATTTAAGTTCACTGATCATGCTGACGCAGGGTGATAAGGATGCTCTCAACGAGCTGCTGACGCCGTTGCTCAAGAGCCTCGAGGAAGACCGTGCGCTGTTGCCGTCCCTGACATCGCCGGCTGATTTCGCCAAGCTCCATGACTTGGCTCACCGCGTTAAAGGGGGCGCGCGCATGGTCAAGGCTCAGGTGTTGATCACGTGCTGCGAGACATTGGAAAGCGTGTGTGAGCGGCATGACAGCGATGCATCGGACGCTGCGGTAGAGGCGGTAGCTTCGGCCATCGAACAGTTGCATCACAGCCTGGGCCGGTATGGCAATCAGGCTTGACTGCGGGAGCTGGCCATTCGGTTGATTTGGGAGAACTCCTACGCGAAGGGGGAACATGCCTGATTTTGTCTTCGGGATATGTCTGGAAAATGGGCCTCGCTCACTGACGAGCGCTGCCTGCCCAGGGGTTTGCCATGCCGAACAAAGCACTGACCATCCTGATTGCCGATGAACAACACCTGCAACGGTTGTATATCGAAAAAATGCTCAATCAGTTGGGGTACCACCGGATCGTGCCGGTACAAACCTTCGAGGAAGTCCAGATACTCACGGCCATCCCGGCCGAACCCTTCGACGTGCTGATCATCAATGCGGGGCTGACGGCCCAGGCCCGTGGGCCCCAGCCCCAGGTGCGCCATGTATTGGTCTACGATCACCTGGATGTGGGCGCACACCCCGGCGTAACGCCGGCGGTGCTGGTGCGGCTGCCCGGCGTGCCGGACAACGTCAATCTCGAACACTTCATGGACATCATCGATCCCCCCGAGGCCACTGCCGGCCTGCGGGTGTTGCCATGGCTGCGCGAGTTATCCCGCACACCGGTGGCGGGGGGTTAATCCCACTTCGGCGCGATGCCCTTGGGGCTGGTCAAGCGCTGGCCCCGTTCCAGCCCGGCAATGTGCGCCATGTCAGCAGCGCTCAAGGTCAGTTGCAGGGCCTTGAGGTTGCTTTGCAGGTTGGCACGCTTGGTTGAGGACGGGATGACCGCATAGCCCAATTGCATGGCCCAGGCCAGGGTCACTTGCGCCGGGGTGGCCTGATGGCGCTCGGCGATCTGCTGGATCACCGGGTCCTTGAGCACTTCACCGTAGGCCAGGGTCATGTACGAGGTGATCTGGATACCGTTGGCGGTTGCGAAATCCACAACCTGCCGGTTTTGCAGATAAGGGTGCAATTCGATCTGGTGGGTGGCGATGTGCTCGGCACCCACGGCTGCGATGGCCTGCTTCATCAGGGCGATGGTGAAGTTGGAAACACCGATCTGGCGTGTCAGGCCCAGGCGTTTGGCTTCCAGCAACTGCCCCATGAATTCGGTGACGGGCACCTGGTCTTCCGGCGATGGCCAGTGGATCAGGGTCAGGTCCAGGTAATCGGTCTCGAGCTTGCGCAGGCTTTCCTTGAGGCTTGGGATCAGCCGGCCTTCAGCAAGGTTGGCGATCCAGATCTTGCTGGTGACAAACAGCTCGTCCCGCGGGATGCCGCTGGCGGCGATGGCCCGGCCAACGTCTGCTTCATTCTCGTAGATCTGCGCGGTGTCGATGACACGGTAGCCCAGTTCCAGGCCGGTGCTGACGGAATCGATCACCACCTGGCCTTGCAGGCGAAAGGTGCCGAGGCCGAAGGCAGGGACTTTTGGCGTGAGGGTAGACATCGGTAACTCCAATAGGGCCGTAGGCAATGGCGTTGAGTATCCCCTCGTCGTTGCTTCGGAAACACCGTCGACGCCGAAAAGGACTCTTGCCTGCACGTCACGAATGGCCTGTGTGCCGCAGGTTCTCATGAGGCGCTGTACCTGCGGCAGCAGCGCCTCGATCCATCAGCCTTAAGCGCGCAGGCGCTCGGCAGCCGCACGCAGCAACTGCTCGGTGGCGGTCCAGCCCAGGCAGCCATCGGTCACCGACACCCCGTATTTCATCGACGGGCTCAATGGCTGGCAGCCTTCGAACAAATGGCTTTCGAGCATCATGCCGATCAGCGAGGTATCACCCTGCAAGCGCTGCTCCAGCACATCGTTGAACACGGCCGGTTGGCGCAACGGGTCCTTGTTGCTGTTGGCATGGCTGCAGTCGACCATGATCCGCGGGGTGACCTTGGACTTGGCCAGGTCGTGTCTTACCCGCGCCACGCTCTGCACATCGTAGTTCGGCCCGTGATGCCCGCCGCGCAGCACCAGGTGGGTGTCGGGGTTGCCCGGGGTCTGGATGATCGCCGGATGGCCTTGGCTATCGACGCCGAAGTGGCGGTGCGGGTGAGACGCCGAGCGCATGGCGTCACAGGCAATCGCGACGCCGCCATCGGTGCCGTTCTTGAAGCCCACGGGCATGCCCAGGCCGCTGGCCATCTCGCGGTGGATCTGCGACTCGGTGGTACGCGCGCCAATCGCCACCCAACTGAGCAGGTCATCGAAGTAGCCGGCGGCCATGGGTTGCAGCAACTCGGTGGCGACCGGCAGGCCCAGGCGCAGCATTTCGCGCATCAGCTCGCGGGACAGGGTCAGGCCGGCGGCCATGTCATCGCTGCCATCCAGGCGAGGGTCGTAGGCCAGGCCTTTCCAGCCGATCGTCGTGCGGGGTTTTTCGACATAGGCGCGGATCACCAGCAGCATCTGGTCGCCGACGTCGAGGGCCAGCTTCTTCAGGTTACGGGCGTATTCCATGGCCGATTCCGGGTCATGGATCGAGCACGGACCGACAATGACCAGCAAGCGTGAATCTTCGCCATTGAGGATGGCGCGCACGGCTTGGCGGTGGGCGTGGATCTGTTCGTTGAGGAACGGGCTGAGGGGCAACTGGTGCTTGAGCTCAAGCGAGCTGGGCAGGCGCTGGGTCAGGGCTTCATTGGCACTGTTCAAGGCAGAGAGGGGCAGAGCGGCGACGGAGGAGTTCATATTCAAGGTTTCCTGGGCAAGCGGCGGGCTATTCCCGCGCGCTCGGCCTACTGGGGTGTTCGACAATTCGCCGTATCGGCGACGTGTGTTGGTTTGCCACCGATAGGTGACCGATCGGAGGCGGCAGGCTGTCCCGAGCGGAGCTGGCTAAATCGCCATGCAGTGCACATGTCGTAGCGGTAATAGGTGGCGTAGTTCATGTCGTGATTCCTCTAAGTGTTCTTGATCAAGTTGAAAAGTTTATGGAGACCTGAAAAACAAAACCCCCGGTCGGGGAGCCGACCGGGGGTTAGATTTCTCTGGTAGGCGACCCCTTGGTAAGTGGGCGCTGATTTCAGGTATCAGGCGCGCCAGTGGCTAAACCAATACCCAAAATAAAAGCTGACCAGTGCGCTCGAACCGTTCACACGGGTAGCCGACACCGAGCGCTGGGCGCTGGCAGCAGGGCAAACCTGAGTGTGGGTGAGTTGCAACATGGTGTGTCTCCAAATGTATGGGGGAGCTTACTCGAGGCACGCAGGCAGATTCAATCAGTAATTTCTATTGCGGTGGGGGACTTACGGCTATGGGGGGAGTGCCGATATGCTGTTTGCACTTTGATACTGATTGCTTGGACGCGACCATGACTGCCTTCACCCTTGCTGCTGCTCAATCCATTTCCATCGCGGGCGATGTCCCAGCCAATATTGAACGGCACCTCGTATTTATGCGCACGGCGGCGGAACAGGGTGTGCAATTACTGGTGTTCCCCGAGTTGTCGTTGACAGGGTATGAGCCGTCGCTGGCCGCTGAATTGGCGATTGCGCCGTGGGACAAGGTGCTGGCACCCCTGCGCGAGATGGCGCGTGAGTTGCGACTGACGGCGGTGGTGGGAATGCCGATCCGACTGACGCCAGAGGCGGGCGTGCTGATCGGTGCGTTGGTGCTGGGAGCGGATGGCTCCCTGGCGGTCTACACCAAGCAGCATCTGCATGCCGGCGAAGAGGCTGTGTTTGTCCCAGGGCAGGGCGGTGCGGTCCTTGAGCGTGGGGATGAACGGATTGCGCTGGCGGTGTGCGCAGATTTTTCCCAGGCCAGCCATCCCCGTGCCGCGGCGCGAGCGGGCGCCACGGTGTATGCCGCCGGGGTGTTGATCAGTGAAGGCGGCTACGCCACGGACAGTGCGCTGCTCCAAGCCTATGCCGCTGAACATGGCCTGCTGGTGTTGATGGCCAATCATGGCGGCCCGTCGGGTGGCTGGGCCTGCGCCGGTCGCAGTGCGATCTGGGCCGCCAATGGCCGTTTGCTTGCTGCTGTACCTGGCGTGGGGGATGCGTTGCTGATTGCCCGTCGCGATGGCGGGGGTTGGGTCAGCCACGTGATGGCTGTCTAATGGCTTTTCACCTGCGCGCTGCAACGGACCAGGACCTGCCCTTTGCGCGGAAGTTGACCCACGAGGCCATGGCCCGCTACTACGTGCAGTACGGGTTGTGGTGGTCCAACGACGGCTTTGATACGGCCTGGGCCGATCGGGAAAACTGGCTGATTTGCCGGGACGACAGTGTCTTGGGCTTTATCAGCCTGAGCCGCGACAGCCGGGCCCTCTATATTCGCGAGTTGCATCTGCTCGAGGCGTATCGCGGGTTGGGTGCGGGTGGCTGGGTGTTGGAGCAGATGGCGCTCAGGGCGCAAACGTTGGGACTGTTGCGTTTGACCGTATTCAAGACCAACCCGGCCAGGAGGCTCTATCAGCGCATGGGGCTCAGCATCGTAGGTGAAGAAGACTGCTTCTGGCGTATGGAGCGTGTTTGTCGCTCAAGCTAAAACGTGCACCCACTCCTTATAAGCGCATACTGGCCTCAGGCGCCGACTTCCTGATCGTTGTTCAGGTCTCCCGTCTCAGCAAGGATGATCCCTTCTTTCATGCCCAAAAGGACCGCTACCTTATGGGCTTCCCCACGCCGTCCCTTTTTGCGCCCAGCGAGCACTTGATAGGTGGTTGCCGGATCTACGCCATGTTCACGGGCGAACGCTTGAACTGACTTTCCTTGATGTTCCAGCCAGGCCTTGGCTTGTGCAGCGGTACGGATTCCGGGCATAGTTCAAAACCGTTCAAGTTTGTTTAATAAGAGATGAATGTGTCACCTCTTGGGGTGTGCCAAATAGGATCATACATCCAAATGAGTGGAATCGGTTCGCGTTTACGGCAAGAAAGGGAGCGACTTGGCCTGTCGCAAAAAGTGTTTGGTGAAATCGGAGGCGTTGAAGCCAACGCACAAGGTAAATATGAAAGTGGAGGGCGTGCGCCTAAAGCGGATTACCTGTCTCGTGTCGCCGAAAGAGGCGTGGATGTACTTTACGTGTTGACCGGCGCAGCCACGCCGATTCAATTGGAGAATCTGAGCCAGATTGAAGAAAAAGTCCTCGGGGATTATCGCGCAATGTTCAAGGAAGACCAGGCTGCGATCCGTCGCCTGACCTCGACGTTGGCCGAGCACTCGATTGCGATGAATGGAAAACCCAAGCCACAGCCCCAGGATTCCTGACCCTTCGCCCAGCAAATTGAGCCATCTGCCGCCCGGCGGATGGCTGTCGCTCAATCAATCTCTCTCTATATGACGCGTGCTATTAGGTCTGTGCCTTGGTTTTTTGCTAAGGTGTTCAGCAACCTATAAGACCATTTCGCGAGGTGTCTGCTTGATTAGGGTGCTAGTAGTCGATGACCATGATCTCGTTCGTACAGGCATTACACGAATGCTGGCTGACATCGATGGCCTGCAAGTAGTCGGTCAGGCCGAGTCAGGCGAGGAATCCCTGATCAAGGCCCGGGAGTTGAAACCCGATGTGGTGTTGATGGACGTCAAGATGCCTGGTATCGGCGGTCTTGGCGCGACGACCAAATTGCTGCGCAGCCATCCGGACATCAAGGTCGTGGTGGTGACTGTGTGCGAGGAAGACCCGTTTCCGACACGCCTGCTGCAGGCTGGCGCTGCCGGTTACCTCACCAAAGGTGCGGGCCTGGCGGAAATGGTCCAGGCCATTCGGCTGGTGTTTGCCGGCCAGCGCTATATCAGCCCGCAGATCGCCCAGCAATTGGCTATCAAGTCCTTCCAGCCCACCAGCGACTCGCCGTTTGATGCGCTGTCGGAGCGGGAAATCCAGATTGCCCTGATGATCGTCGGTTGCCAGAAGGTACAGACGATCTCCGACAAGCTGTGCCTGTCGCCCAAGACCGTCAACACCTACCGCTATCGCATCTTCGAGAAGCTCGCCATCAGCAGTGATGTTGAATTGACCCTGCTCGCGGTGCGCCACGGCATGGTGGACGCCAGCGCCTGACATGACCACACCGTTTGATCCGAGTGCCTTTCTCTCAACCTGCAGTGGCCGCCCTGGCGTGTACCGCATGTTCGACAGCGAGGCACGCCTGCTGTATGTCGGTAAGGCCAAAAACCTCAAGAGTCGTCTGGCGAGCTACTTTCGCAAGACCGGTCTCGCGCCGAAAACCGCCGCCCTGGTGGCGCGTATCGCCCAGGTCGAAACCACCATCACTGCCAACGAAACCGAAGCGCTGCTGCTTGAGCAGACGCTGATCAAGGAATGGCGACCGCCCTACAACATTCTGCTGCGTGACGATAAATCCTATCCCTATGTGTTTTTATCCGACGGCAACTTCCCGCGCCTGAGCATTCACCGTGGGGCGAAGAAGGCGAAGGGCAAGTACTTCGGGCCTTATCCCAGCGCCGGGGCCATTCGGGAAAGCCTGAGCCTGCTGCAAAAAACCTTTTTTGTACGCCAGTGCGAAGACAGCTTCTATAAGAACCGCACCCGGCCCTGTCTCCAGTACCAGATCAAGCGCTGCAAGGCGCCCTGTGTGGGGTTGGTTGAGCCGGCCGAATACGCCGAGGATGTGCGCCATTCGGTGATGTTCCTCGAAGGGCGCAGCAATGCCCTCACCGATGAGCTTTCCACCGCCATGGAGCAGGCGGCCAGCACCCTGGATTTTGAGCGGGCCGCAGAGCTGCGCGACCAGATTTCGCTGCTGCGCCGTGTCCAGGACCAGCAAAGCATGGAAGGCGGCACCGGCGACGTCGACGTGATCGCGGCCTTCGTCAATCCGGGCGGTGCCTGTGTGCACCTGATCAGCGTGCGCGGTGGGCGAGTGCTGGGCAGCAAGAACTTCTTTCCGCAGACCGGTATTGACGAGGAGGTCGCCGAAGTCATGGCCGCTTTCCTGGGCCAATACTACGTGAGCAGCCCCGAGCGCGACCTGCCGTCGGAGTTGATCGTCAATGTGGTGCACGAAGACTTCCCCGCGTTGATCGAAGCCATCCACGAACTGCGCGGTCGCGAGCTGGACATCAGCCACCGCGTGCGTGGCACCCGCGCACGCTGGCAGCAACTGGCGGTGACCAACGCCGAGCAAGCCCTGAGCGCGCGCCTGGCCAACCGACAGCACGTCGCCGCCCGCTTTGACGCCCTGGCTGAAGTCCTTAACCTGGAGGAGCCGCCCCAGCGCCTGGAGTGCTACGACATCAGCCACTCCAGTGGCGAGGCCACGGTGGCATCCTGCGTGGTGTTCGGGCCGGAAGGGCCGATCAAGTCCGATTACCGGCGCTACAACATCGAAGGCGTCACTGCCGGCGATGACTACGCCGCCATGCACCAGGCCCTCACGCGCCGCTTCAGTAAGTTGAAGGACGGCGAGGGCAAGTTGCCGGATATCCTCCTGGTCGACGGCGGCAAGGGCCAGCTGTCCATGGCCCGTGACGTGCTCAATGAGCTGGCGGTGCCTGACCTGATCCTGCTGGGCGTGGCCAAGGGCACGACGCGCAAGGCGGGTTTCGAGACGTTGTACTTGAATGATGCCGCCCATGAGTTCACTTTGAAGGGCGACTCACCCGCGTTGCATTTGATCCAGCAGATTCGTGACGAAGCCCACCGTTTCGCCATTACCGGCCACCGCGCCCGCCGTGGCAAAACCCGACGAACCTCAACCCTGGAAGGGGTGGCAGGGGTTGGCCCGACGCGACGTCGCGACTTGCTTAAACATTTTGGTGGCTTGCAGGAGCTGTCCCGTGCCAGCATTGACGAGATAGCCAAAGCACCCGGTATCAGTAAAAAGCTCGCTGAGTTGATTTATGCGAATCTGCATAGCGAATAGAATGCCTTTCCACCTCGTAGCCAGTTGTGCCGATGAATATCCCTAATCTGATCACCGTTCTACGCGTCCTGCTCATCCCTATTTTCATTTTGTTGTTCTATTTGCCGTACGAATGGAGTTATCTGGCGTCCAGTTCAGTGTTTGCCTTTGCCGCCGCCACCGACTGGCTCGACGGCTACCTGGCGCGCCGCCTGGAACAGAGCACGCCCTTCGGCGCGTTCCTCGACCCGGTGGCCGACAAGCTCATGGTGGCCGTCGCTTTGGTCCTGCTGGTGCAGGAACACGGCAACCTGTGGCTGACCCTGCCGGCAGCGGTCATCATCGGCCGCGAGATCGTCGTCTCGGCCCTGCGCGAATGGATGGCCGAAATCGGCGCCCGCGCCCACGTGGCCGTGTCCAACATGGGCAAATGGAAAACCGCCGCGCAAATGCTCGCGCTGGTTATCCTGCTGGCCAACCCGTCGGACTTCTCGTTCTGGGTCCTCACGGGTTATGCCTTGCTGCTGATCGCCGCGGGCCTCACCCTGTGGTCGATGCTCCAATATCTGCGCGCCGCCTGGCCGCATCTGCGCACCACTGTTGAAAAGAAATAAAACTTTTTTGAATCAAGGGGTTGACGGGTGCTGAGGATTCTATAGAATGCGCATCACCAAGCGGGAATAGCTCAGTTGGTAGAGCACGACCTTGCCAAGGTCGGGGTCGCGAGTTCGAGTCTCGTTTCCCGCTCCAAATATAGCGCTGCAGAGTTCCATTGAATTCTGCAAGCGATTGAAATCAGGACCTTCGGGTCCTTTTTTCGTTCCGGCGGGAACCCCTGAAATCCAGCACCATCCAGTGTTTTTAAGTCCTGAATGAGAGTCTTGAGTTCGGACGCACACTGAATCGGTTTACGTCGCTCTGCGCGTAATGCGGTAGAGCACACGGACTTTGATCGGCAACGCGATCATAACCTCTACCGCATCTGGAACCGGTTGTGTTCAGGGTCGTATTTCCCGCCACCTCTACGGGAAAGCGCATTCCAAAAGACAACGGCAAGGAGCGAACAGGACTACTCGGTTCGCAGATGCGGCCCGCGAGGCTCTGCCGAAGCATCTGACCACTGGGCTAAAGGCTCTCTCCCGGACACCAAAAGCTCGTAAATGCCCGGCCTAAGATGATTTCGTCAATACGTGTCTACCGCACGGTTACCCATACGCTCTCTGCCTTGGTACCTGCTGCCTAACTCGCGAGGCCCACTGTGAAGAAGCATGCGCACGGCCATGATAGCTATGAGCTATCATGGCCGTGCGTATTACTAACTAGATGACCATTCTGCGTCTACGTATCGTAGAGGCATTAAGCGTGATGGGCCGGTAGCACCGTTCGCGTCTTCCAAATCAACACAGGCCTGTACAGGTCATGTTTCCGAGATTTCCATGAAGAAAACGCTTTCGTTGGCCACACGCATAGGGCTTAGTTTCGCGGCCATCCTGGCGCTGCTCATATTGATAACCACCATCGGCATTCACCGCGTTGCGTTCATTGACTCCACCTTGGGCGACGTAAGCGAAAATGCCGCAAAGGTGCAGCGCTACGCAATCAATTTCCGAGGCAGTGTCCATAACCGTGCCATCGCTATTCGGGATGCCGTGCTGGTAACGACTGATTTGGATTTGGCAAAACACTTATCGGAAGTCTCAGCCTTGGAAAAGGCCTACTCTGACTCGGCAGCTCCAATGGATCAGTTGTTCAAGGGCGCAAGCGTAACTGGCGAGGAGGTTCGATTACTGAGCGCTATCAAGGACATCGAACAACAAACCCTTAACTCCACCAGGGCGGTAATCTCCCTGCGCCAGGCGGGTGACATACCAGGGGCTCAGGCGCTGCTGATGCGTCAAACGTCTTTGGATTACAGTGAGTGGCTCAAGCGCGTCAATGCATTGATCGACTACGAGGAAGTATCAATCAAGGCGAAGTTGGGCGCAGTGCAGGCAACCGCCAGCCAGTTCAGTACGCTGATGCTTATCGCGACAGGTATTGCCCTGCTGCTGAGCATCACGTTGTCGGCCGTACTTATTCGCTTTGTTAAATCCACGCTGGGTGCTGAGCCCACAGACGTTGCATTGGCCATCGAGCGACTGGCAGCTGGTGATCTGAATCAAACGATTTCCACAGAGTATCCCGGCAGTGTCATGGGCGTCCTGAAAGACACGCTGGGCCATCTCGCAGAGACCATTCGTCAAGTACGCAAGGCGGCCCAAGAAGTCAATTACTCGGCCACCCAGTTGTCTGCCGCATCATCGGCTAATAATGAGCAGACCAGCTTGCAAAACCGCGAAGCCGAGCAGGTAGCCGCAGCCATCATGCAAATGGCGGCGACGGTTAATGAAGTATCCGGGTATGCCGCGCAGGCAGCTGATGCCTCCCGGTTGGCTGATACTGACGTGGGAAGTGGGAACAAATTGGTTGCAAGCACCACGGTTGCTATCGAACAGCTGGCATTAACCCTCGAGCAAACGACTGCTACCGTGAACCAGGTCTCCAAACATAGTGAAAATATTGCGTCAGTGATCGACGTAATCAACTCCATCGCCTCGCAAACCAATTTGCTTGCTTTGAACGCAGCTATCGAGGCTGCTAGAGCTGGCGAGCACGGACGTGGATTTGCGGTGGTAGCGGACGAAGTACGTTCCTTGGCCAACCGGACACAGCAGTCGACCGAAGAAATTCGAGAGATGATCAGTACGTTGCAATCGGGTACCGAAACAGCATCTCAAACCATGCGCGATAGTTGTGAGCTGGCGAGCCAAACGGTCACACAAACGCGCAGTGCGCAGGAGGCGTTGGCGAGGATCAGTGAGCAGGTGGCCGCTATCAGTCATATGAACGCCCAGATCGCGAGTGCCTCCGTGCAGCAGAGTAGCGTGACCGACGAGGTCGCTGAAAACATCAACCGCATTCATGGCTCGACGGTTGAGTCGGCCAATGGCGCGCGCCAAGTGGCAGCAGCCAGCATCGAGCTATCAGATTTAGCGGATCGTCTTACCGCTAAAGTGGCGTTCTTCTCTGCGGCTTAGTGGATTCAGGACAGCTTTTCACAGCCGGACTGACGTTTATGCGCGACCGCTGGGCTACTCAGCAGGATGCTTCGACAAGAAGTGATAAATATCAACTGCACTGGACTTGTCAGCGACGTGTTGACGTCTCAGTGAGTTCCCGGGTACCGAGTCTCCATCACAATCGACAACGCATCCGGGCGCCAGAATTCCTGGTCGAATTCCACCGGCCGGTTGTCCTCACCGAAATTCAAACGCTCCAGGTACACACTGGTGGAACCCGGCGACAGTTGTAGCAGCTCGGCCTGTTCTTCATTCACCGTGCCGATGTGCATCTCCAGCTCGCAACGGGATTGCACCCGTGCAAACCGCTCGCGCAGCAGTTGGGTCAGCGAGGTATTGAGGTCGGCTTCCAGCAGGCCTGGGCACCAGCTGGCCAGCAGCGCGTTGAATTCCAGCAGCACCGGGCGACGATCGATCCAGCGGCGGCGTTGCAGGAAAAACACCGGTTCATCCACCGAAGCCAAACCCATGCGCTTGGCCAGCCACGGGCCAGCCGGGCGCAGTTCGGCGTGCAGGCACTCGGTGCGCGGTGTGCGACCCTGGGCACTGACGTAATCCATAAAACCGCTGATGCGCGTCGGGTCGTAGCGGATGCGCTGCGGGCTGACAAACCAGCCCCGGCGATTTTCCCGATACACCAGGCCCTCTGCTTCCAGTTGCTGCAGGGCCTGGCGCAAGGTGACGCGGGTGCAGCCGAAGCGTTCGATCATGTCCCGCTCGGAGGGGAATTTCTCGTCGGCCTGGGGCCTGCCTGCGGCGATGTCGTTGGCGATCTGTTCGCGGATACGCTGGTAGTGCGGGGAAATAGGGTCGAAAGGCATCCTGGGGTTCCGTGTGCAGGCATGGCGTGGGGGTGACTCTACCGTTCCTGTTGGCGCAGGTCACCTGGTCCCACGCAGGCTTCAGGCAAAGCGGAACGAAGCGCCATGGGCCGAGCTTGGCAGGCGATCGCTGCCATCGACGCTGAGGCGCGAGCGCAGTGTGCCGCTTTGCGCGTTGGTGCGGTACAGCCCGCGTTTTTGCAGGGCCGGGATCACCAGTTCGACGAAGTCATTCAACGAACCTGGGCTGATCAGCGGGTTGAGCATGTAGCCGCTGGTGCCGGAGATGCGTGCGTGCTCCTCGATCTTTTCTGCGATCTGCTCCGGGGTGCCCACCAGGATCAGGTCGCTGCCACGGGTGACATTGGCAAAGCGTTGGCGCACCTCGCCTGCGGTCAACGGTTTGCCGCTGCCATCGGGTCGCATCACGTAGGAGGTCATGCCTTCGGTGTGGGTCGACAGCGCTTCGTTGTCGGCGTAGCGGTTGATGTCGATGCCGGTGTCGCCGGCATAGCTCACCAACTGTGCTTGCAGGTGATAGTTGCTTTGCAGGGTGTCGTATTTTTTCTGTGCCTCGATGGCGGTGGGAGCGGTGACGATGCGCAGCACGGTCAGCGACTTCACATCGGCGGCCTGACGGCCACGGGCTTCGGCCTGGCGCCAGATATCTTCAAGGCCCTCGCGGATATCCAGCGGGTTGGACTTGGCGATAAACACCAGTTCCGCGTGCTTGGCCGCGAACTCCCGGCCCCGTGCCGACCAGCCGGCCTGGATCAGCAACGGCGTGCGCTGTGGCGACGGCGAGCTGAGGTGCGGGCCGGCGACGCGGTAATGTTCACCCGCGTGCTGGATCGGGCGCACCCGCGCGCCATTGGCGTAGGTCTGCGAACGTTTGTCGGCAACCACGGCGTCATCCGCCCAGCTGCCTTCCCAGAGCTTGTAGACCACCTCCAGGAATTCTTCGGCGCGCTCATAGCGGTCATCGTGCTTGATCATCTGCTCCAGGCCGAAATTGCGCGCGGCGCTGGACAGATACGAGGTGACGATGTTCCAGCCGATGCGCCCATCGGACAAATGATCAAGCGTACTGAAGCGTCGGGCGTGGGTGAACGGGTGCTCGTAGCTGGTGGTGACGGTGACGCCAAACGCGAGTTTGTCGGTGAGGGCCACCAGCGCCGGAATGATCGTCAGCGGGTCGTTGGCGGGGGCTTCGACGGCCCATTTCAATGCCATCGCTTCAGAGCCGCCAAATACGTCGTAAAAGCCCAGCACATCGCCGAAGAACATCAGGTCCAGGTTAGCTTCATCCGCCGTGCGGGCCAGGTTCGACCAGTATTTGAGGGTGTTGATGTTCAGCCGTTCATCCGCCGGGTGGGTCCACAGGCTGGGCGCGCCGCCGCAGCCGACACTGGCTTGTTCATAAAGGCCGAATAACAGCGGGGTGGGATCGGACATGGTGCTTCCTGCGGGAAAAAAGGTTGGGGGACACGCGGGGGCAGGTCTGCTGCCTAAGAACAGCCGGGCGTTTGTTTATATTTAAACGTGATAAATGCTTTGTGTTTAATGATATTAAACGCTGTTAGCCGACACTTTGGTTATATGCTCCTGCTGCTGCAGGTCACGTTGCCAGGCACGCAAACCGTAGGCGGCCAGCAGCACAAAACCGGCATACAGCGCAGCGGTCAGTTGCAGGTCCTTGTACAGGAACAAGCCCACATAGGCCGCGTCCAGCACGATCCACAGCCACCAACTGACCACGTACTTGCGCGCCGCCCATAGGCTGGCGACCAGGCTGAAGGCCGTGAGCAGCGAATCCAGCCAGGGCAGGGCGGCGTCGGTGAAGTGGTGCATCACCGCACCCAGGGCCACGGCTCCGATCACGCCCGCGAGCACGTGCCGCCACGCTTCCTGAAGCGGCAGGCGTTCCACCCGCACCTTGCCGGCATTAACGCGGCCGGTGCTCCAGCGCCACCATCCATAGCCTTGCAGCACGGCAAAGACCAGTTGCAGGAGCATGTCCGAATACAGCTTCACATCGAAGAAGATCCAGGCATACAACAACACCGCGACCACGCTGACGGGCCAGCACCAGCGCACCCGTTGTGCGGTGAGCCAGACCCCGGCGATGTTGAAGAGTACGGCGACGATTTCGAGTGGCGACATAGGGTTCTCTCAAAAACCAATTTTCCAGGTGCAACGCCTGTTGCTTGAGCTGGTCGGCCAGGGTAACGCTCGGCCTTAAAAATTGACGGTGGCGGACAATCGCGCCGTGCGCGGCGCACCCAGGAACAGGTAGCCGTCGCCTGCGGATTCACCCACATCGCGCCAGTAGCGTTTGTCGAACAGGTTGTCGACAGTCAGGCGCAGCACAGTGGCGTAATCGCCCACCTTGGTGCTGTAGCGACCGCCCACATCGAACACCGCGTAGTCGTCGACCTTCACCGTAGCTTCGCGGTTGGCGTATTTGCTCGCGCTGTATTGCACCCCGCCGAGCAAGGCCAGGCCAGGGACGCCGGGAATGCTGTAGTCGCCGTGCAGGCTGGCGCGCAGCTTGGGCACGTTGATTGCCTGGTGGCCGTCGTAGTCGTCGGTGCCGCTGCCACTGACCCGGGCGCGGATCGCTGCAACGCTGGCCGACACTTGCAGGTCGGAAGTCAGGTGGCCGTTGGCGGACAATTCGAGGCCCACATTTTTCTGCTTGCCTTGCTGCACGAAGGTGATGGTGCCGTCGTCGTTCGGTCGGTTGTATTGCAAATCCTGGGTGATCTGGAACAGCGCCGCGGTCAGGCTCAGGCGCTGGAAGTCACGCTTGACCCCCACCTCCAGCTGGCGCGAGGTGGTCGGCGGCAGCACCTCCTCGGCGTTGCTGCTGAACCACGCGGCCTCGCCACCCAGGGACAGGCCCTTGCTGTAGCTGGCGTACAACGAGGTGTCCGGGCGCGGTTTATAGATCAGCGCCACCTGGGGCAGGAACACGCTGCGCTGGGTGTGCCGAGTGGTGGCGCCGGCCTGGTTGTAAGTCTCTTCATCGAGGCGTACCTGGCGCCCGCCGAGGATGGTTTGCCACTGCTCGTTGAAGCTGATGCGGTCGCTGGCGAACAGGCCGTACTGGCGGCTGTCGAGGCGCCGGTAGGTGTGGCCAAGCGGGCCGTCGTAGGGTTCCAGTACCGGTGACGGCTGGTAGATATTGCCCTCGCCGATGTACGCGTTGACCGACGTGCGCCGGTCCACCAGGCGACGGAACGCGGTGGTGCCGAAGGTCAGGTCATGCTTGAGGAAACCGGTGTCGAACTGGCCATTGAGTGCAGCCTGGGCCTCTTCGTTGCGGCGGGTGTCGTCGGGGCTGCGGTAGTCGGAGATGTCATAGTCGCCCTCGGCGCTGAAGTGGTTGGGCACAGCAGTATTGGCGCAACTGGCGGCACCGTAGCAACCCCAGGCGAAGGTGCTGTAGTCGTCGATCACCACGCGGCTGCGGGAGGCGCTGAAGCTGACCTTCCAGGCGTCGTTGAAGCGGTATTCGAACAACCCGTCGAGGTTCAGGGAACGGATCCCCACCGGGTTCGACCAGCTCTGGTACGCCAGCAGGTCCTTGGGAGAAACGTGATGCGGCACCTCGGTGCCGCCGAGCAATTGATAGCCCGGCACCGAGCGCTGCTCGCGGTCCTGGTACTCGGCGTTGAGTTGCAGCAGGGCGTTGGGGCTGATGTTCCAATCCAGCGCCAACGAGGCGAAGTCGCGCTTGCCGTCGGCGTGCTCGACATAGGAGCGGATGTCTTCGTGGGCCAGGTTGATGCGTACGCCCACTTGCTGTTCGGTGCCGAGCCAGCCGCCGATGTCGGTGGCCAGGTAACGCTCGCCCTGTTCGTTGGTCGACACCGTCACCGAGCGCACATTTTCCGGGCGCTTGCTCACGTAGTTGACCAGTCCGCCGGGCTCGGAGACGCCACTTTGCAAACCGGCCAGGCCCTTGAGCACTTCCACTTGCTGCTTGTTCTCCAGCGCCACGTTCTGCTCGCCGGTGATGGTGCGACCGTTGATCTTGTAGCTGCTGGCCGGGTTGAGGGCGAAGCCACGGATCACGAAATTCTCGTAGTAGCCGACCGGCGCATAGCTGTCGCCCACCGAGGCGTCATTCTTCAACACCTCACTGAGCAGGCGTGCCTGCTGGTCTTTCAGGCGCGCTTCGGTGATCACGGCGACGGACGCCGGGGTGTCCAGCAACGGCGCGTTATCGAAGCCGGCCACGGCGGCTTTTTTTGCCTGATAGTCGGTGGTTTCCTGGCCGACGACGGTAACGGTGCCCAGCGTCGCATCCTGGGCATGGGCCGCCGCAGCGGCGAGGGTGATGCTCAGGGCGAGCAGCGTGTGACGGTAAGGTGTAGCCATATAAAGAGCGCTCCAAAGGTCTGCCGGCCATTGCCGTACGCCTTTATCGGGCGCAAAGGGGCCCAGCGCTGCGCAACGGACGGGTTGCCAGTTCGTGATGAAAAAGCCGAATTCGCCGAAAGTGGCGTCAGGCCGGAGCTGCTCCGGTAGTCATTGGTAAACGTGCGTCGGCGGCCCATTCCTGCAAGGAGCCGTCGTAGATCGCGATGTCCTGGCGACCCAGCAGGGTCAGGGCCAGCGCGTTGGCAGCCGCGGAGATACCGCCGCCGCAATACAGGATCAAAGGGCCTTCGCTGTGCAGCAGCGTGGGGCCAATCGCCAGGGCCAGGGCATCCTTGGGCAGGTAGCGGCCGTGGGCGTCGAACAGCAGGCGGGCCGGCAGGTTAAGGCTGCCGGGGATATGCCCGCGTCGGGCGTAGCGGGTGGCAGCGGTACCTTCAAAAAGGGCCGCGCCGAGGGCGCAGATCAGTTGTCCCCGTGCGTTGCCAGCGACGATTGCTTCTACGCCGCCGCGGTCAATCCATAGCTCTGGGCGTGGGTTGATTGACCAAGGGGACACAGGCGTTATCGGCTTGGCAGAGCCGCTGTGTTCGGGCAGACCGGCTTCACGCCAGGCGTTGAAACCGCCATCCAGCACCCTGGCGTCGATACCTGCTCCACGCAGCATCCACCACAACCGTGCGGCCCAGAAGCCGTCGGCACGGTCATAGATGACCACGGCTTTTTCTTTGCCTGCGCCAAGGTTTGCCAGGGCGCTCACCAGTGTCTCGGGGCGCGGCAAGGCAAAGCTGAAGCTGGCCTGGGTGTCCGCCAGTTCAGTCAAGAGGTCGGCATGCCGCGAGCCTGGGATATGTGCCTGCAACCAGCCGTCGTAACCGCTATCGACGCGGTAATCGTCATCGAACTCGGGTGAGGGCAGCACGACGGTGGCATCCAGCACCACTACTCCAGGGTCGTCCAGATGCGCCTGCAGCCATTGGCTATCGACCAGAATACTCATACGGTTTTCCGTCGGATATGGCCGAGCAGACGTTGCCCTTGCAGCCCGGCAAACCAGCGCAAATGGCCCAGCAGATACCTGTAGTACGCCACATCTGCACTGGCCGTGGAGCCCACCACATCCTGGTAATACGCCACTTCGGACAGCGCGAAATCTACATGCACCAACGGCAGCAAGGCGCTGAGGGTATGTAGATCCTTCGCGCCCAGCGGGCGCACCTGGTGATAACCGGCAAGCAGCGCATCGACGCTGTCGAGATCGGCGCGAGCCGCACCGCCAGTGTCCAGTTCCAGCCAGGGTATGGTGTTGCGTTCGATGGCCGTGGCCAGGTCGAAGAGGGCGAAAGTGCGGTCGGCCAGGCCGAAATCCAGCACGCTCGAAACGCTGCCATCAGCATTCCATAACAGGTTGGAGGCGTGCCAGTCGTTGTGAGTCCACAACGGTGGTTGTTCACGTAGCAACGGGTGCAACGCGTTGTGCCACGGCAACAACAGTTCGCTGAGTTGGGCTCGCCAATCCTTGCCTGCCAGGTAAGGGCTGGCGATGTTGGCGATGGCTTCCAGGGGCGCAGACTGTTCGATCAGCCGTGCGTTGGCCAGAAGCACATGGGTCCGGCGTCGGGGCGCGTCGTGGTGTTCGGCGGCCTGATGCAAACGCGCCAACGCCTGGCCGGCGGCGAAGGCATGCTGAAGATTCTGGAACGGCGACCACGACAGCGCATCGCGGTACAGGTCCAGGCCCTTGGCAACGTGGTGCACTTCATAGGTCCACTCACCTTGCACCGTGGCCGTCGCGCCATGTCGATTCGGCACTACCGCCGCCACCGGCGCGCCCCGGCGATGCAGGTGGGCGATCAGTTGGTGTTCTTCTTGCAGCCACGCGGCTTGGCGCACCCGTTGGTGATGTCGTTTGACGAACAGCGTCGCGTTACCGGTGGTGATCAATCCGGCGGCGGAAAACGGCCGTGGGCTATGCCAATGCAGGCTATGCAGCGGACCCAGTTGCGGGTACTCCCGCAGCAGGTGTGCGATGTCGGTTTCGTGCAGGGCCGGCCAATCGGCGGCAACCGGCTCCAGCCCCAGGCCGTGAGCGGTGCGTTGGGGGTTCATGCGCTCACCTCGGGCAGATAAGCGTTGCTGGTTGCGCCTTGCCACACCTGCGGATCGTCGAGCACCGCATGCTCGTGCAGCCATTCGGCGTAGGGTGCCAGCAGCGCCTGGCGTTGCTCACCCCAGCGGCCTTCATGCAGCCAGGTCGGGGCGATTTTATGCAGCGAGGCACTTAGCAATTCGGCCGGGAAATACGGCGTGGTGTGTTCGTAGGCGGCGAGGGCAATCGCCGGATCCTGCGCCACGGCCAGGTAACCGCGGGCGGTGGCCGCGAGGAAGTCACGCACCACTTCAGGTTTGTCGGCGAGGGTGCGTTCGTGGGTGCCGAGCAGGTAGCTGTGATAGGCCGGAGCGCCGATGTCGTCCACCGGCAACACCACGCGGCGCGCCGCTTCGATAGGACTGTGCATCAACGCTTCCCAGGCCCAGTAACCGCCAAAACTGGCGTCGGCGATACCTTCGGCGAGCTGCTCGGGGCGCAGTTCGCGCACACCGCTGTCCACCAGGATCACCGCGTCGAAGTCACCTCCGTCGCGGCTCACCAAGTGGCGCACCATGGCCAGGCCACGTGGTGTCGGGTTGAGGGCCAGGCGCTTGCCGACCAGGTCTCGCGGGCGACGGATGCCGGAATCGGTGAGGGTCTGGATCGACTCCAGGCCCGCATGGTTGATCGCCGCGATGCCTTGCAACGGTTGGCCCAGGGCACGGCGCACCAGCAGGCGGTTGCTGGGAAATACGCCAAAATCCGCCGCACCGGCCAGCAGGTGCTGCAGGGTGTCGCCACGGTAGGGGTCGTGCACCACCAATTCCACATCCAGGCCCAGCTCTTCATACCAGCCGCGCTCCCGCGCCAGGTACAAACCCGCCGAATTCGGCCAGGGATGGAAGTACTCGAGCATTACCTTTACCGACACCATCGCTTGCCACTCCAGTCCAACGTGTTTTGATGGAAGCGATTTATAAGGGAGTGATCTGGTATATACCAATATCCTTTATTGCTATGGATATAACCGCAGCGCGGTCTGAATTCACCGTTCCGGACCCTAGGGCGACAACCGAGGAGCGTCAATCATGTAGCTCAACGTCATCCGACTCAGTGCCCGGATCCCCACCGCCAGGCTCGGGTCATCCACCTGGAAGCCCGGCGAATGGGTTGCAACACGTCCTCACGCTGTTCATCGCTGACGGTGTGAATCGAACCTTTCAGGCGCACTTCGGCGGGGATGATGTTGTGGCGGTCACCGGCCTCGATACGGCCCACGCAAATCACCGACGCCGGCAACAGGCTGAGGCTGGATTGGCGACAGGGAATGGTCTGCCAGGCCAGGATCACCTGGGCGGCAACGGGCACCGGCTTGCGCAGGCCACGGGCTTCCGGCCGGGGTCATCGACGCGAATCGTATGGTCGAAGATCACCACCTTCACCGCGCCGGTCTGCTGTTTGAGCAGGGCTTCGGTTTCCGGGTAGTAATGCAGGCGCACTTGTTTGTCATCCTCCAAGTTCGCAACGGCACTGGTGTGATCGACTTTTTCGAAGCCGGCCGTTGCTGGCCAAGGGCTTTCGTCAGCGTGCGTGGCACCCCGCAGCCGATCCCCGGCTGGTGGCCTGCGAAGAACACCTGACCCGTCGCAAGCGTCTGTATGTGTTCAAGTCCCTACTGCAAAACGCCCAATGGCCCGACGCCGATGCCCTGGCTGCGTATGCACCACTGATCATGGCTGGGTCTCCTTATTATTATGGTGAAAAACGGCGAAAGCGCTGACCGGTTCCCGGGCTGTTACCAGAGTGTTTTCAACGGCCTTGGGGTCGGCATAGCCAAGGCTCATGCCACACACCAGCATCTGGTCGGCGGGAATGCTCAACATCTCTGAAATGACGTTGTGGTATTTGAGGAAGGCGGCCTGCGGGCAGGTGTGCAACCCCCGCCCGCGTGCCGCCAGCATGATGTTTTGCAAAAACATGCCGTAGTCCAGAAGGCTGCCTTGCTCCAACACGTTGTCCACGGTAAACAGCAAGCCAACCGGCGCGTCGAAGAACCGGTAATTGCGCCCGTGCTGTTGGTGCATGCGTTGTTTTTCACCTTTGGCAATCCCAAGCAGCCCGTAGAGATCCCAACCCACCTTGCGCCGGCGATCGATGTAAGGCGTGATCCATTCGTTCGGGTAGTAGGCGTAGGGCTCCTGCATATCGCTGCTGAGTCGTGGGTCGTTGTCGATCGCGCTGATGGCCATTGACAGGCGCTCTTTCGCTTCACCGGTTACAACGTGCACTTGCCAGGGCTGCATGTTCACACCCGAGGCACTGAAGCGTGCGACATCCAGAATCGCTTCGACTTCCTCATGGGGCACGGCTGTCGGCAAAAAGGCCCTGATGCTGCGCCGTGACATGATTGCCCAATCGACAGTGCGCTGGGTTTCTAGCGCAGACAGCGGTGGTGGTGATAAGCGATTCAAGATACGCATCCTTTTAGCGGGTTCCGTTCAGGGGGAGTCGTCGGCCGGCGACTGCGCGATTTTCATGTCGAGGAATTTTTCGTCGAAACTGACCATGGTCATGGGCGCGTCATACTCGATCTCGTCTAACCATACAACCGCTGTTCAATCTCTTCGAGCGTGCTGCCTCGTGTCTCCGGTACCCACACTGCGACAAAGGTCAGGGACAGAAGTCCTGCTCCCACGAATACAAAGAAGGTTTGGCCGATCCCGATTGTCGCAACCAGCGTTGGAAAGAACATGCCGATCATCACGTTGGTCAACCAGAAGGCCGCGATAGCCATACCCATGCATCCGCCGCGGATGCGCATTGGGAAAATTTCTGCCAAAAGTACCCAGAAAGCAGGCCCGATCAGCCCTTGCATGGAGGCAAGGAACATCGCCATGGCTCCGAGAATGAGCATGGCGCGGGTAACGGAGGGGTCGACAAAAACTGAGACCAGGCCAATCAACAATAAAGACAATGTAGTGCCGGTGAAACCGAGCAGCATCATTGGGCGACGGCCCACGCGGTCCAGCAGAGCAATACCCACGAACGTTGCGCCAATCGAGATAACGCCGTTTACGACATTGGCGATCAGTGCACTACGTTGTTCCAGGCCTGCTTCTGTGAGGATCTGGGTGCCGAAGTACATGATTGAATTGACTCCGGTCAGCTGCGACGTAACAGCGATACCGATGCCAATCAAAAAGATTCGTCGCGCGCCCTTTTGAGACAGGTCGCGCCAGCCACCTTTTTTGATGAATCGTTCGTTGCTGATCTGTTGGGTAATGGCCTCCATTTCAGCCTTGGCATAGTACTCTTCCCGTACTAGTTTCAGTACTTCCAGGCCCTCTCTGAAGCGGCCTTTGGTTGCCAGCCAGCGCGGGCTTTCGGGCATGTAGAGCATTCCCAACCAGAGTGCCACTGCTGGCAGGGTTGCCAAGGCAAGCATCCATCTCCACACACCATCGAGATCGCTGAACAAATTGCCCAATGTGGCGTTAGTGGTGAAGGCCAGGAATTGCCCGGTGACGATCATCAACTCGTTACGGGTAATGATGCGACCGCGGATGCTGGACGGAGCCATCTCTGCAAGATACGCCGGCACGACGACCGATGCGCCGCCCACCGCTAACCCGAGCGTGAAGCGGGCGGCCACCATGACATTGAGGGTGGGCGCCAGCGCACAAGCCAATGCGCCAAGAAAAAACAGCACGGCGAGGAAAAGAATGATACGGCGGCGCCCCTTGAGGTCTGATAAGCGACCGCTGCACAGCGCCCCCATCATTGCGCCGATCAACAAGGCACTGGCGACCAAGCCTTCCGTAAATGGCGTCAGGCCCAGGTCATCCTTCATGTAGAGCAGGGCGCCATTGATGACGCCGGTATCGAAGCCGAACAGCAGGCCGCCAAACGTGGCGATCCAAGTCACTTTTTGCAGGTAGCGCTGTGCCTGGCGTTTTTCAGGACTTACATAGGCGGCTGAAGTGTCTGCCGTATTTCCGTAGGAATTAATTGTCATTGTGATATTCCTGACTGAAACTCATGGGGAGGCTCACTCGCCATTGCGGTGAGCGATTTAATATGGAATTACATTGGTTTTTTCTCGTGGTGCGATTCAGATGGACTGGGGTTTGAAATCGCTGGCGGCAACCGGCATGACGCTCTTTAGCAGTCTTACGGACTTTTCCAAGCCCTCGAGGCTGTTGAGTAAAACGTCCTCATGCTCAATCGATAGCCAGCCATCGTAGCCAGCCATTTTCAAGCGGTAGCAGAACTGCCTCCACCATTGCTCGCCGTGGCCGAATCCAAGTGTGATGTAGGACCAGCTACGGGATGAGATATCCATCAATGAGCCATTTTCCAGGAGTGAGTCCACGGCCTGGACTGGCGCATTAAGCAAGGTATCCTTGGCATGTACGTGGTAGATGGCAGCGCCCAGTGCCTCGGCGGCTACCAGCGGATCAGCGCCCATCCAGAACAGATGAGAGGGATCCAGGTTGGCGCCTATCACCGGTCCGATCGCATGGCGTAGTTTCAGAAGCGAACGGACGTTGTAGACGCATTGGTTACCGTGCAATTCCAACGCGATACGCTCCACACCATTTTCCTTGGCCAGGTCAGCGATCTCGCTCCAGAAGGGCAGCAGGCGTTCTTCCCATTGATAGCGCAGCATTGTCTGGGTTTCGGGAGGCCATGAGGCAACCACCCAGTTCGGCATCCTGTCGCCGGCCCGACCTTCCGGTAAGCCAGACATGGTGCAGACGGTCTTGACTCCCAGTTCACCGGCTACGCGTATCGTGTCCCGGAGGCATTGGCCTTGTTCGGGCTGTGTAGGATGCAAAGGGTTGCCGTTGGCGTTCAGGGAAATGATTTCCAGATTGTGCTCCTGGAAGCTGCGTTTGAGTGCCTTGCGGTCGTCGGCGCTGGCGAGCATCTGTGCCAAGTTAAAGTGTGGTGCGGTCGACCATCCGCCGGTGTTGATCTCCAGGCCCGACACTTCCAGGCGTTCCGCCTGCTTGAGCATCTCCCGCAATGGCAGGTGACCGAGGCTATCGGTGACGAATCCCAGCTTCATGACGTAGCTCCTTCTCTCGATCGGTAGAGGGGCGGTGCTTCCAGCGTCGGCAAAACGACCCGGCGACGCTGATTGAGCGCCTCGATGCCAGCTTGAGCGACAATGGCTGCGCAATAGCCGTCCCAGGCACTCGCGGCATGGACGGGGAACCTTCCTGTGGTGATGAACTCCACGAATGCTTTGTTCTGCAGGCGGTAGGCGTCGGCGAAACGCGGCCGCCAATCGGCAGCGTACCGTTCAAAACCCTGAAGACAGGTGTTGAAGCGAGCATGTACGGGGCTGGCCAGTTGCACGGAACCCAGCTCGCCCACCAGCTCGCCACGGACGTCGTACCCGTAATGGGCGTTGTTGTTGATTTCGATGTTCACCAGATGGCCTTCCCGGGTTTCCAGCACCATGAATACCGGGGCGCCGACGCCGTCCTTAGACGTGTGGGTGGGTTGGAACACTGAAATGGCAACGTATTCAGTATCGAGCACGTGACGTGCCACATCGAATTCATGAGGCGCGGAGTTACTGATCGCCATTTGCCCGCTGAAGTTGGCGGGAGCTTCTACGTTGCGATGGAAATTGTGCATCATCACAGCCCGACCGATCACGCCGTCGCTCAAGGCACTTTTCATTTCCCTGTACGAAGGGTCAAACCGGCGCATAAAGCCCAGTTGCACGAATTGGCGACCCCGGGAGGCTTCTTTGTCGATGACCGCCAGGCACTGGTCCGGGCTTTGAGACAGCGGTTTCTCACACAGTGCAGGTTTCCCTGCATCGATGGCTGCCATGGTCAGGACCGCATGGGTTTCGTCCGGGCTGGCGATGATGATTGCATCGACATCGGACCTTGAAAGCGTGAACAGTGGATCAGTGGAAACGTCAGCGGCGCCATAACGGTCAGCTATCAGCTTCGCTCGCTCTGGCGACGCATCACACACCACATGCAAAGTGGCTCCCGGAAGGTCCTGGGCAATGATGCGGGCGTGATCTTCCCCCATAATCCCTGCGCCGATAACGGCGATTCGTATGCTCATATTCAACTACCTATCAATGGGCGAAAGTCATCAACGCCGCGTCGAACTCGCGAGCGTGTTGATTGAGAAAGGAGGTGCGCAATAGGGCACAAGCGGCGTAGCCGTGGCGGTCGAAATCAACCGGTGGGGACGAGTTACTCATGGGGCGATCCTGGCGGTTTGTTGTGTTTGTTATGCCTCGATTATTAGCACCGAAAAAGCAATCATCAAGCAGCGCCATAGGCGGTTTATGATGTAAAACACCTCAAATTCGAAGATGCATTGATGCCTGTCATTGCTCTTGAAAACAATCATCAGCAATGCGTATATGGTGTAAATAACATCAAAAAAGGGCTGGCTATATGACCATGCAAACATCGGCGCGCTTATGGAAGGGCCCCACTGTTCAACAGGTCGCTAAGGTGGCCAGGGTCGGGGCAGCGACCGTCGATCGTGTGCTGAATAACCGCCCCGGCGTACGGGAAAATACTCGTCTGAAAGTGCTGGCGGCGCTGGATAAGCTAAAGAAAGATTTGGTTGACGGCATGGCAACGTTGCAGATCAAGTTATTCTGCGACTCGGGCGAAACCTTCAATGCGACGCTGGCCGGCGCCGAGACAGTGGTGAACGCCTCGACACCTGGTGTCGTCGTGCATGGCTACTATGTACCGACTAACCAGGTCGATCCCGCCGCGTTTGCTGATCAGGTTCAGGCTGAGGGTGCCTCAGCGGATGGTGTGATTGTCGTATCGCGCGAGCATCCGGCGATCAACCGAGCGATTCGCAAACTGTGCAGCCTGGGTATCCCCGTCGTTTGCCTGACCACCGACCTGCCTAATTCCGGACGAAGCGCTTACGTAGGCAACGATCAATATGCGGCAGGCAGTGTCGCCGGGCTACTGATAGGCAATGCGTTACCCAAGGAGCCGGCAAAAATTCTGTTAGTGACCAGTGTGCCGTTTCGCTGCCAGCAAGAGCGGGAGATGGGGTTTCGCAGGGTGCTTCGCTCGGAGTTTCCCTATCTGAAGATCGACGAGCGGGTGATTTCCGATGATCGCCCCTATACCACTACTGAGCAATTGACGCGTTATTTTTCCAAGCACTACTACCCGGCAGCCATCTACAACGTGGCCGGCGCCAATCGGGGCGTTGCTCAAGCGATAGATACCATTGCGGTTGAGGATCGGCCTATTTTTGTCGGTCATGAGCTTACGGTTCATACGCGGGCGATGCTTGAGTCCGGCGTCATGGATTATGTTATCTCTCATGATTTCGTTGGCGAGACTGCCGCAGCGGTGCGCTGGATACGAGGAGCGATTGAGGGAGCGGCGACAACGCCACCTTCAACACAGATCTTGATTCACACTCGATATAACTGTGGTACGTAAGGCCAGGTTGCGGTCGGTATCTAATTTGCGTGCATCGATGCATACATAAAAGCGTATGGGACAGCCTGGTGGCAGGCCTGCAAAAGGAGGTTCCCTACGACTCAACCGTCGTTGCTTTCTTCGCTTCATCCAGCATCCATTGAGCAAACGCTTGTATTGGCTCTCTGCTCAATGCGATGGGCTCGGGGAGGATTAGGCAGAAGGTTTTGGAAATGGTTTTCCCCTCTGGCCACGGAGCGACCAGACGTCCTAACGCCAGTTCAGTTTCAACGTAAAGACGCGGGACCAGCGCAACACCGAGGCCGGCCAATGCCGCCTCGATCAACATGCCGTGAAGATCGTAGCGCGCACCAATCGCTGGATTGGTAAGTGGGATCCCCGTTTCCAGGGAATAGCGCTGCCAGGCATCCGGGTTCTGCCGTCGGTGCAGGCGTGGAAGCATGTCCAGTGTTGCTGCTCCTGTGCTCTCTTGGAGCAATGCAGGATGACAAACAGGAACCAGCACTTCATGCAAAAGGTGGTGAGTCCGCATACCCGTCCACGCTGGGTGCTCGAAATGGATGGCAGCATCGAATCCGCTCCCGGCCAGGACGAAGGGGTCCATGCGCTCGGCCAAATGCACAGTGATGTTCGGATGCTTTTGCTGGAATCGTGTCAAGCGAGGAATGAGCCATCGCATCGCGAACGTCGGGATAGTGGCGATGTCCAGGCTCGCGCCATCGTTCGGCTGCCCCATTAAGTACTGACTGTCCCGATCCAGGCGGTCCAGCGATTCGCGAACTTGGGCCGCGTAGCGTTCCCCGTTGGGCAGGAGCCGGACACGATTGCCGACTCGTTCGAATAGCGCGACACCGAGGAAGGCTTCCAGCCGGCCAATCTGGCGACTGATGGCGCCTTCAGTCAAAGACAGTTCCTCTGCCGCGCGCGCGAAGCTGCCGTGACGAGCGGCCGCCTCGAATGCTGTCAATGCCGTGCTGCTCGGGATCTTCTTTCGCATAAGCGTTCTCGGTCTAAGGGTGGTGATCCAGCTAAGCTTGATCTTTTATCACTGAAGCATACCGAAAAATCGCTTTATTCGTTGATGTCAAGGCCATACCGTGATGGAACATCAACAAGGAGGGCCGGACACAAGGTGTCCGGTCGCGACGTTATCCATGATCTATACCGTCGAGTGCAGCTTTGCCGACCCCGCCAGCGAAGCCGAGTGGAATGATTTCTATAGCCTGGAAAAACTACCCGCGCTTATTTCCGTGAGCGGGTTCCATACCTCGCAGCGCTTCAAGGCGTTGAGCACGGGTTGCCCTGTCTACCTTGCCATGCATTCGATCGACGGCCTGGCCGTGCTTGAGGGCGATGAGTATCGCCAGAAGGGCGGCGGCAATTTTGCACGCTGGCAGCAGCACATCACCCATTGGCACCGCAATCTGTATGGCGCCCTTGAACGTGCGCCTGCCATCGGTGAAGGCGAGCATCTGATCGTAAGCGCAGTCGGTCCCGAGCCGCTCATCGAGAGGGGGCTGGCGCCTGATCGTATGCGCGCCGTCGCATTGGAGAAGTGCCCTGAAATCAGATGGCTGGCGAAGCTGGATAGCTCCATCCGTCTCGATGTGGATACCCTTCCGAACGCCGTACACCTCTATGCTCCGATGACCGCGCAGTTGACGAGTGGCAGTGGCGCACTGCCCCACACGCCGGGGCAAAACCGACATGCCTAACCTGACAATCTTCGACATGAAATTTCCGGGCCAGCAGATCGGCGAGTTTTCGATTACGGCCATCAGTGACGGATACCTTTGCGCAAGTCTGGATCTCCTCTCCAATATCGATCCTGCGCAGGCGTCCAAGTTGCAGCAGGACGCAGGCGTGAGCGACCCATCCTCGATCCACATCAACTGTTACCTGGTGCGTGGAAGGGGCCGCACGATTCTCATCGATGCGGGGGCTGGTGGTTTCAAGCAGTGGGGCGGAAAGCTGAAGGCGAATCTCGCGCTTGCTGGCGTGCAACCCGCTGACATTGACACCATTCTTCTGACCCACGCACATCCCGACCATGTTGGGGGGCTGCTTGACGCTTCAGGGGCGGTAGCCTTTCCCGATGCAGAGCTAGTCGTGCACCAGCGTGAGGTTTCTTTCTGGGAAGACGACGGCAATCTCAGCCGAGCGAGTGAGCGTGCTCGTGGCAACTTTCTGTTTGCTCGGAAGGTATTCGATCAGTACCGAGAGAAAATGCGCACGTTTACTGATAACGAAGTCCTCCCTGGCATCAGTGCGACGCCCCTTCTGGGGCATACGGCGGGGCATTCCGGTTATCGCCTCGAATCCGATGAGAGGAGTCTGTTGATCTGGGGGGATATCGTTCATTTCCCTCAAGTCCAGATTGCCCGTCCCGACGTATCCATTGCATTTGACCAAGACCCGCTGCTTTCCGCCGCCACACGTTCAAAGTTGTTGGATGTCGTCAGCTCGGACAAGATTCTTATCGCGGGTATGCACCTTGGCGAGCTTGGATTTGCACATGTCGAGCGGATAGGCAAGACCTACAAAATTTCCTACGAAACTTAGCGGCTGTTCGAGATGCCTACGATGCATCGGCTGCGGCGAATGAGGTCATTGATCCTACGGCGCCTCCTGCCAGCGGTCGAACAGAAAATCGCTGAACGCCGTCAGCCGGCGTGGGCTGCAATCGTCACTCCTCATTTGCGGCGCATACGCGGTGCCACACCGGTCAGATGCTCACGTACACACGCCCAGGCTCTGTGAAGGCTGTTGCGCAGTGATACGGCATCAAGGGTCATGATGCGTAATGAAACCCCGCAGTCGTTGGGCAATGCGCTGACACCCAGGTAGCTGTCGGGGTGAGTGGGCAGGGCATTGCGCAATGCGGTTTTCAGCGCTTCGACAGGCAAGCCCTGACCCACGAGCATGAATGTCGCCAGGGTCTGGAAGGCACCACCGACGCCCGGTAATTGCCGCAGCAGGTCTTGCCCGTTCAGCGCCAGGCGATCGCCGGCCAGCAAACGGCCTGCCGGGCAGCGCACTTCCAGGTCGGCGCGGTAGACATCGAAGAGGCCGGCACTGTCCTGGGGGGTGTGCAGGCAAAACGCGTCGCACAGCATCACCCTGGCGCCCGGGTGCAGATTCACCCTTACCTGGCTGTGCAGTTTTGCCTGGGGAAACAGGATCGTCGCCATAGGCAGGTACTCCAGTAATGCTCCGCGTTCTGCAGTGAGGTTGACGGCCTGGCGTGCCGATTGCTCGAGCATGCTGTGGGCTACCGTCGCCGCGCCAGTGCTGACATGCACTTGAGTGTCCGGCCCGGCATGCAGGTGCATCCGCAAATCCTGGCCTGCGAAAATCCCGCCCGAGCACGACTGCACATACACGGCCGCCATGCCTTTCGGGTCGTCCGGCAGCTTCAGGGTGCGGCCCAGGTGAAAGGGATAGCCCACGCGCTGTTCGCTGATATAACTGGCGCCGGACGGCGCTTTGCTGAAGGCAATCCGGGCCTGCACCTGCGAGGATGCCTTGGGCGGTGCAATCAACGGGCGAAACAGTTCCTGCGGCGCGTTCATGGTCGGTCAAACAACACGGCGCGGCTGATGGCGTCGACGACCGCGTCGACCCCGTCACCCGTCGCGCAGTTGGTGAACAGCACGGGCCGGCCGTTGCGGGCTTCGGCTGATTCGCGACGCATGCGTGGCAGATCCACGCCCACATAGGGCGCCAGATCATATTTGTTGACCACCAGCAGATCACAGCTCAACACGCCGGGCCCTCGTTTGCGCGGGATGTCATCGCCGCCGGCGACATCAATGACAAAGATCCAGTAATCCACCAGATCCAACGAGAAGGTCGAGGCCAGGTTATCGCCGCCGGACTCAATCAGGATCAGGTCCAGGTTCTCGAATCGCGCTTCCAGCTCGTCGGCCATTTGCAGGTTCAGCGTCGGGTCTTCGCGGATCGCCGTATGCGGGCAGGCGCCGGTTTCCACCGCGAGCACCCGTTGTGGGTCGATCAGGCCGCTGCGCTGCACGCGTTCGGCGTCCTCGCGGGTGGCCAGGTCGTTGGTGATGATGGCCAGCTCGGTGCCGCGCGCGATGAAGCGCGGAATCAGTTGCTCCAGCAGGCGAGTCTTGCCCGAGCCGACCGGGCCGCCGATCCCGACGCGCGCGGCGCCGGGGTGGGGTTGCGGCTGCGGTGCGGCGTTGAATGCAGTGCTCATTAGCAGGTTCCTTTTATTGGCTGTGATCAGCGCAGCATGTAGCGCTGGGCCAAGGGCACTTCGCTGACCGGCTCGCAGGTCAGGCGCTCACCGTCGGCGTACACATCGAAGGTCTGGGGGTCGACGCGAATGTCCGGGCAGGCGTCGTTGTGCAGCATGTCGGACTTGCGCAGCGTGCGGGTGCCGAAGGCCGGCAACAGGGCTTTTTTCAGGCCCAGTTTCTCAGCGGTATCGGCCTCCACCGCAAGGCGATTGACGAAATTCACCGACAGTGCCTGTTTGGCCTCACCAAAGGCCCCCCATTGCGGGCGCATGATCAGGGGTTCGCAGGTGTACAGCGAGGCTGCCGAGTCGCCCATCACGCCGTGCACGATAAACCCGCCCTTGACCACCAGCTCCGGCTTGATGCCAAAAAAGGCCGGCCGCCATAGCACCAGGTCAGCGAGCTTGCCCGGCTCCAGCGAGCCGATGTAACTGTCGATGCCGAACACCCGCGCAGCGTTGATCGTGTACTTGGCGATGTAACGCTTGATGCGTTCGTTGTCGCCCAATCCGGTTTTTTCTTCCGGTAGACGGCCGCGTTGCTCTTTCATCTTCGAGGCCAGTTGCCAGGTGCGGCAGATCACCTCGTTGATGCGCCCCATGCCCTGGCTGTCGGAACCCAGGATCGAAATTGCGCCGGTGTCGTGCAGGATGTCTTCGGCGGCGATGGTCTGCGGACGCACTCTGGATTCGGCGAACGCCACGTCTTCCGGCACGTCCGGATTAAGGTGATGGCAGACCATGATCATGTCCAGGTGTTCGTCGAAGGTGTTGACGGTGTACGGATTGGTCGGGTTGGTCGAGGAGGGGATGCAGTTGGCTTTTCCCGCCACGCTGATGATGTCCGGGGCGTGGCCGCCGCCTGCGCCTTCGGTGTGGTACATGTGGATCGTGCGGTCGCCGATGGCGGCCAGGGTGTCTTCGAGAAAACCCGATTCATTCAAGGTGTCGGTGTGCAACTGCACCTGGAAGTCGTATTCATCGGCCACCTTGAGGCAGGTATCGATCACGGCGGGCATCGCGCCCCAGTCCTCGTGGATCTTCAATCCCAGGCAGCCACCGCGCAGTTGGCCGAGCAGCGATTCCGGCTTGCTGGAATTGCCCCTGCCGAGAAAGCCGAAATTGATTGGCCAGGCTTCAGAGGCCTGCAGCATCTTGCCGACGTTCCATTCGCCGCCGCAGTCGATCCCCACGGTAATCGGCCCGAGCGAGCCGCCGATCAGCGTCGTCAGGCCCGCCGCCAGCGCGTGATCGCACAGTTGCGCCGAGTCGAAATGCACGTGCACATCGATCCCGCCCGGCGTGACGATCAGGCCTTCTGCGTCGCGCACGGTGGTTGCGACGCCACAGATCAATTGCGCATGGACACCGTCCATGACCTGCGGATTACCGGCCTTGCCGATGGCCACGATCTTGCCGTCCTTGATGCCGATGTCGCCTTTGACGATGCCGATCACCGGGTCGATGATCAGCGCGTTGCAGATCAGCATGTCCAGCGCGCCGTCTGCGCTGTCATGCCCTGGCATCAGGCCCATGCCGTCACGCAGGGTCTTGCCGCCGCCGTGCAGGCATTCATCGCCGGGCACCGCGTAGTCGAATTCCACCTCGGCCAGCAGCGACGTATCCCCCAGGCGCACCGCGTCGCCAGTGGTGGGGCCGTACATCGCGGCGTATTCCTTGCGCGTCATCGTTGCCATGGGTCATGCCCCCTTGAACTGTTGTGCGCGGGCTCGATCAAGCGCGATGGCTTTGCAGGCCGGATCGTGCAGGTTGCCATTGGTCAAACCGCTGAAACCGTGGATGTCCCCCGTGCCGCCGAATTGCACCAGCTGCACTTCGCGCAGCTCCCCCGGCTCAAAACGCACGGCGGTGCCCGCAGGAATGTCCAGGTGCATGCCGAAGGCGGCGGCGCGCGGGAAATCCAGCGCCTTGTTGACTTCGAAAAAGTGGTAGTGACTGCCGATTTGCACCGGCCGGTCGCCGGTATTGATGGCCCGTACGGTGGTCGTGGGGCGACCGCTGTTGAGTTGTATATCGCCCTCGGGCGAGATGATTTCGCCAGGCGTCGGCATGACGGCCAACGGCAACCGGCCGGGTCGAATCGGCTGATGCACGGTGACCAGTTTGGTGCCATCGGGGAACGTACCTTCCACCTGCAGTACCGGCAGCAGCTCGGCCACGCCGGGCATGACGTCGTCAGTGTTGAGGAGTGTCGAGCCGAAACCGATCAGCTCGGCCACGCTGCGCCCCTCACGGGCGCCTTCGAGGATTTCATCGGCAATCAGCGCCGAGGCTTCCGGAAAGTTCAGGCGCAGCCCTTTGGCGCGGCGTTTGCGCGAGAGTTCGGCGGCGGTGTACAGCGTCAGCCGCTCAAGTTCGGTGGGCGTCAGCAGCATGTTCAAGCTCCTGTGTCGGCAGCAGGCGTTTTCGTGCCTGCCACCTCAATTGGCGAAAAGACGGAGGTCCTGGGTTTCGTGCCGCATCACGGCGATCTCGGCCATGGGCGTGAAGCCGCTGGCGTCGTCGAGGGCGAGCGGCGCCTGAGCAAGCAGTTGCAGCAGCAAGGGCTGGATGTCGGTGAGTACCCGCTGCGCATCCACATGCCCCATTACGCCCAGGCGCACAGCGGCGCTGACCAGTCCGGTGCACAGCCCATGGGCGGCGGCGAGTTGGCAGTGCTCGAGTTGCATGCCGAGTTGTTGCCACAGCAGCCCTTGCAACACCGGCAAATGCCCCGGCGTTGCCCGGGCGAGCACGTGTTGCTGGTAAGCGGCAGCGCCGGGGGTACCGAGCGCGACATGCACGCCCAGCAACGATTGGCCGACGCGACGTGAGCCTTGGCGCAGTTCCTCGGCCAGGGTCAGGGCCTCGATGTGACTGTCCAGGTCCATCAGGGTGGCGAGGTCAGCCGCTGCATGCCAGGCGGCGCATAAAAACACCCGGTCAAAACTGTTCCAGCGATGACGCAATTGACCTTCGACGAAGGCCCGCACCTGAACGCTGCGATCATTCTGCTGGCCGCGCTGACGGCGCCTGACAGGGACGGGGTCGGTCATCGCGGCGCTTTGCCCCAGGCGTGCATCGGCCACCAGCGTTTCCAGGCCCCATGACCAGGCAACCGCACCACCAGGGAAAAAACTGTCGGCCTGTTGCAGCGCCAACAGGCTGCTGCGCAACTCGGCCGGTGCGGCGTTCATAGGCGCAGCACCCGGCCGTCCGCGAGCAGCGGCGCCAGACGCTCGAGGTAGTCGGCCTCCGGGCCATTCAGCGGGATTCGTAACGCAGTGCCTGCAAAGCGCACGGCCCAGTGCATGTTGCCGGCGAAATACCCCAGCTCCAGCGCTGCGGCAGCGTCCCGCGGTTGCAGGTCGAGAAAGTGCACGTCCTGCATGTGCACGACGATGGCGCGCTGACCGTCGAGCATCAGCACCGAGCCGTTACGCAGTTGCTGATGGCGCTCCAGTCGAATCGCACAGTCGGTGCCGCGATCACTGGCCAGGCGCAGGCGATGACGCTGAATGTCGCTGGCCGACAGGCTGAGGGTTTCGACCAGGCCTGCGTGGCTGAGGTCATGCAAACGGTCGGCGAGGGCAGGGTCGCTGGCCTGGCCCAGAATGCGGTCGAGGATCAACATGGTGTGTGCTCCCAGGTCCGGTTTCAGATGGTCAGGTAGCGCAGGATGCGCTCGCGGTCGACGGTTTCGCGGACCTCGCTGTGCACGAATTCGCCTTTCTCGATGATCAGGTAACGGTCGGCCACCGCCATCGCAAACGACAGCACCTGTTCGGAGACGATCAGCGAAAACCCCCGTTCTTTTTTCAGCAGGTTCAGGGCCCGGGCGATGTCCTTGATGATCGACGGCTGAATGCCCTCGGTCGGCTCATCCAGGATCAACACTTTGGGGTTGGAGACCAGCGCGCGGGCAATCGCCAGCTGTTGCTGCTGGCCGCCGGAGAGGTTGCCGCCCTTGCGTCGACGCATCTCGAACAGCACCGGGAAGTACTCGTAGATGTAGTCGGGAATCGGTGCGGCAGGGGCGCCCTGCATGCCGGTGAGGATGTTTTCCTCCACCGTCAGGTACGGAAAAATCATCCGCCCCTGCGGCACGAAGCCCACCCCGGCGGCGACCCGCTCATAGCTCTTGCTGGCGGTGAGTTCCCGGCCCGCCAGCGTGATGCTGCCGCTGCGCGCCGGCAGCATGCCCACCAGGCTTCTGAGCAGGGTGGTCTTGCCCATGCCGTTGCGACCCATGATCGCCAGGGACTCGGCCGGTGCGAGGGTCAGGTCGAGATTGCGCAGCACATGGCTGTCGCCGTAATACACGTTCAGGTTATTGACGGTCAGCATGCTCAGTGCCCCAGGTAGACGTCGATGACGCGAGGATCGTTTTGCACCTGATCCATCGAGCCGTAGGCCAGGGTTTTGCCCTGGTGCAGGACGGTGACTTTGTCAGCCACTGACTTCACGAACTCCATGTCGTGCTCGATGATCACCATGGCGCGGCCCTTGGCGATGCGCTTGAGCAGGCCTGCGGTCTTTTCCCGCTCGCCTGCACTCATGCCGGCCACCGGCTCGTCCAGCAGTAACAGTTCCGGGCGCTGCATCAGCAGCATGCCGATCTCCAGCCACTGCTTTTGCCCGTGGGACAACAGCCCGGCTTTGCGCCCCAACTGGTCCTGCAGGAAAATCATCTCGGCGGTCTGCTCGATCTCTGCTTGCAGGGCCGGGTCTTTGCGGGCGAACAGGCAGTTGAAAATGCCGCGTTTGCCGGGCGACGAGATGTCGAGGTTCTCGCGCACGGTGAGGTCTTCATACACCGAAGGGTTCTGGAACTTGCGCCCGACGCCCGCGCGGGTGATCTGGTATTCGATCATGTTGGCCAGTTGCAGGTCCTTGAAACGAATGCTGCCGGCACTCGGTCGGGTTTTGCCGCAGATCATGTCAAGCAGGGTGGTCTTGCCCGCGCCGTTAGGCCCGATCACCACGTGCACCTGGTTTTCTTCGACATAGAAATTAAGGCTGTCCACTGCCTTGAAACCGTCGAACGACACCGTGAGATCTTCGACACTCAGCAACAGGCCACTCATGACTGCACCTCCTGTTTGTTGTGGCCAAGGCGTTGCAGCAAACCGGCGAGCCCGGTCGGCAAGAACAGCACCACGCCCATGAACAGGAAACCGATGAAGTACTGCCAGAAGTTGACGAAATTTTCCGACAGGTAGGTTTTGGCCACGCCGATCAACAGCGTGCCGTACACCGCACCGACCAGCGACAGACGCCCGCCGAGGGCTGCGTAAATCACGATTTCGGTCGAAGGAATGATGCCCACCAGCGACGGCGACGCGAGGCCGACCTGCAGGGTGAACATCACCCCGCCGAGCGCGGAGATCAGTGCTGCGACGGCAAAGATGAACGCTTTGAACAGTGCCGTGTTGTAGCCGGAAAACCGTACGCGGTCCTCACGGTCACGGATCGCCACCACCACTTTGCCCAGCCGGCTGCGCAGGATGAACCCGCACAACGCCACGCAGCCCAGCAGCAACAGGGTGGTGATCAGGTACAGAATCCAGGGCGTTTGAGGCGTTTGCAGGCTCAGGCCAAAGGCGGTCTTGAAGTCGGTCAGGCCGTTGACACCGCCGGTGTAGCCTTGCTGGCCGATGATCATGATCGACATGATCGCCGCCAACGACAGGGTGATGATCGAGAAGTACACGCCGCCCACGCGCTTCTTGAAATACGCGTAGCTGAACACAAACGCGAGCAATGCCGGGAGGACGAGGATCGCGGCAAAGGTGAATGTCGCCGACTCGAAAGGCTTCCACCACCAGGGCAGCGCGTCGACGCTGTTCCAGATCATGAAGTCCGGCAACGCCGAGCCGTAGAAGGCGGCGAGCGCGCTCGCCGCTTCGTCGTTGGCGGTGGCTTCAAGTTTCAGGTACATCGCCATCATGTAGCTGCCGAGGCCAAAGAAGATGCCCTGGCCCAGGCTGAGTATCCCGCCGTAGCCCCAGATCATCACCATGCCCACGGCGCAGAACGCCAGGCTCAGGTATTTGCCGGCCAGGCCCAGGCGAAAGTCGCCCAGGCTCAGTGGCAATATCACCAGCAACAGCAGCGACAGCCAGACCAGGCTGTGGCGCTCGAGCAACGGCAGCAACCCGGTGCGCAGCCGGCGCGTGGTCTGCGTCGAGGTGCTGGGGCGGGTGAGGGGCGTCTCAGTCATATCGTTCATCTCAGCGTCTCACTTTCGCGGCGAACAAGCCGTTGGGGCGGAAGAACAGCAGCACGATCACCACCAGCAGCGTGATGGCTTTGGCCATGGAGCCGGTGGTGAGGTATTCCAGCGAAATCTGCGTCTGGCCGATGGCGAAGGCCGACAGGAAGGTGCCCAGCAAACTCTCCACCCCGCCAAACACCACGACGATGAAGGTGTCGACCAGGTACTGCTGGCCGCTGACCGGGCCGGTCGAGGCCAGCATGGTGAACGAGCTGCCGGCGATCCCGGCCAGCCCGCAGCCCAGGGCAAACGTGACCGCATCGACACGGGCGGTGTTAATGCCGGCTGCCCCCGCCATGGCGCGGTTCTGGGTCACCGCGCGAATGCGCAGCCCCCAGCGGCTGCGGTACAAAAACAGAAACACGGCGCCGGCGATCACCAGTGTCAGGCCGATGATGAAAATCCGATTGAGCGGCAGTTCCAGGCCTTCGCTGATCTTCCATGCGCCTTGCAGCCATTGCACCGTGGGCACGCTGACTTCCTTGGGGCCGAAGACCTGGCGGAACACCTGCTGCAGCACCAGCGACAGGCCCCAGGTCGCCAGGAGCGTGTCGAGCGGGCGGTTGTACATGAAGCGAATAAAGCAGCGTTCGAGCAGGAAACCGAACGCGAAGGTCACGACGAAGGCCACGCCGATGCCGATCACGAAATACCAGCCCATGTAGTCGGGAAAGTAGCGCGCAAACACCACGGACGTGACGTAGGTCATGTACGACCCCATCGCCATCAACTCGCCGTGGGCCATGTTGATTACGCCCATCAGGCCGAACACGATGGTCAGCCCCAGGGCCATCAGCACCAACACCGAGAACAGCGAAAACCCGCTGAAGACCTGCATCACCAAAATATCGAAAGTCATTGCGTCGCTACCTGTCGCTGCACGTTGGCGGACCGCGTGGGCGGGAGAGGGCGCGAGTCAGATCGCGCCCGACCCTGCATCACAGTTTCGGGAAAGGGTTGGGCTCGATGGGCGCGGACTCGTAGATCACGTCAACCTGGCCCTGGGCGTTGAGGGTGCCGATGCGCGCGCGCTTCCACAGGTGGTGGTTGTCCTTGTGGACCTTGACCTCGCCTTCAGGCGCGTCGAGGGTCAGCTCCGAGGACGCGGCGATCACGGCCGGGACGTCGAAACTGCCGGCTTTTTCCACGGCTTTCTTCCACAGGTACACGGCGGTGTACGCGGCCGCCATCGGGTCGCCGACTACGCGTTTGTCGCCATAGCGGGCCTTGAAGGCGGCGACGAATTTCTCGTTGACCGGGTTTTTCAGGCTCTGGAAGTAGCTCATGCAGGTGAGAAAACCGGTGAGGTTTTCGGCGCCGATGCCGGTGACTTCTTCTTCGGTGACGGCCAGCGCCATCAGTGTCTGGTTGCTGCTGTCGATGCCGGCGGCCTTGAGCTGTTTGTAGAACGCCACGTTTGAGCCACCGACGATGGTGGACAGCACGATGTCGGGCTTGGCGGCCTTTATTTTGTTGATCACCGAGGAGAACTCGATGTTGCCCAGGGGCAGGTAATCCTCACCAACGATGGATCCGCCCTGCTTGGTCACCGACGCCCGTGCCAGCTTGTTGGTGGTGCGCGGCCAGATGTAGTCCGAGCCCACGAGGTAGACAGTCTTGCCTTTGTTGGCCATCAACCAGCTGACGGCTGCCAGGGTTTGCTGCGACGCTTCGGCGCCGGTGTAGATGATGGCCGGGGATTTTTCCAGGCCTTCATAGAATGTCGGGTAATACAGCAAGGCCTTGTTGCGTTCGAACACCGGCAACACCGCTTTACGCGACGCCGAGGTGAAGGCGCCGAACGTGGCGACAACGTGATCGTTTTCCAACAGCTTGCGCGCCTTCTCGGCGAAGGTCGGCCAATCGCTGGCACCGTCCTCGACGATCGGTTCGATGGTCTTGCCGAGCACGCCACCGCTGGCGTTGATTTCGTCGATGGCGAGTTTTTCCGCATCCACCACCGAGGCCTCACTGATGGCCATGGTGCCGGTCAGCGAGTGGATGATGCCGACCTTCACGGTCTCGGCTGCCTGCACCTGGCTGACCAGGGAAAACGGCAACAGGCTGAAGGCGCCCAGCAACAGGGCATGCTTGATCAAACGGCGTTTGTCGTTGTGCATTCACTTCTCTCCAGGAATAAAAAAAGCCCGACATCCCGGCTAAATCAATAGTCGGGAAATCAGGCTTCTTGTGCCGAATCTGGCGGGACAGCTGTGTCCGATCCAGTCGTACGCGAGGTGCTTCCCTACTTGCCAAGGGGGCGTAGGGCAAACAGCTGGCGCGATGTCTCTGGAGAGTTATAGCAAGGGCAGTGCCAATTGCGACCAGGGCGTTTTCCGGGCAGTCGAAGGGGCGTGCGAGTGACGCCTGCATCTATTGCCGCGTGTCACTGGCCTGCGCTGCTTTGGCGCGAATGCACCCTGAATGCACCAATACCGTGAGCGTGTGGGCGGCATGGATGGGCTCCACGGCAAGGATTGAAACCGGCCGGCGCCGCGGGTGCAGCTCGTCCATGGCGTGTGGCCCACTATCTGCATGAGCGACAGGCAACACCCTCGCAGGGTCCCTTGTCACACGCCCATCCTCGGCAGGTGTGGAAGGCCCCTCGCATGACTGGCCCTGACAGTGTTGTCGCGCCAGCCCCAGGCACAACCCGCCTGAGAGCAGCCATTTTGTTATACGGCGTCTCGCTCAATCATTTTTTGCACAGGCCTCCAGACCCCCATCCACGAGCGGGTGTCTTTTCTCACGTTGAACAAGGTTGATAGGCATGGTTGACCAGTCGATCCGCATAGGCGGTCTGTTTTCCGATACCGGTGTCACGGCGGCTGCCGAGGGCTCGACGATGCGCGGCGCGCAGTTTGCAATTGCGCAGATCAATGCGGCAGGCGGGGTCGGTGGTCGCCCGCTGCAGTTGATCACCCGTAACCCCGATTCAACGCCTGCGCTGTACGCCATGCACATCGAATCGCTGATCCGCGAAGAACACCTGCGGTTTTTCTTTGGTTGCTACACTTCGGCTGCACGCAAGGCGGCACTGCCGATTGTCGAGCGCTACGACGCCCTGTTGCTGTACCCGGTGTATTACGAAGGTTTCGAGTATTCGCGCAACATCATCTACACCGGCGCCACACCGAATCACAATGCCCTGCCGCTGGGCAATTACATGCTCGACAACTTCGGCAATCGCGTGTTGATGATCGGTTCCGAGTACGTCTACCCGTACGAAACCAATCGCTTGATGAGCGACCTGTTGTACGAGCGTGGCGGTACCAAGCTGGGCGAGTATTACCTGCCGCTGAAAAACGCGCGTCCGGAAGATTTTGCCAAGCTGATGGTCAAGGCCAGGGAGCTCAAGCCCTCGTTTATTTTCTCGACGGTCGTCGGCGAAACCATGGGGCATTTGTACCAGGCCTACGCCGACGCAGGCTTTGACCCCTCGGTGATGCCGATTGCCAGCCTGACGACCAGCGAAACCGACATCCAGCAAATGGGGATTCACCTGGGGGTGGGACATATTTCGGCGGCTACGTATTTTCAGTCGGTGGACACGCCGACCAACCGCCAATGCATCGCCCAATACCGCGAGTTGTTTGGTCAACACCAGGTCACTGACCGTTGCTGGGAGGCGGCGTACTTTCAGGTGCACTTGCTGGCCAAGGCGATCGTTCGAGCTGGCAGCACGCAAGTGGAGGATGTGCTGCAGGCCATGCGCGGGCTGGAATTCGAAGCGCCACAAGGACGCATTCGGGTCGATGCCAACAATCACCACACGTACCTGTTTTCGCGGATCGGCCGGGCCAACGTCGAGGGCCAATTCGACATCCTTTACGAAAGCCAGAGTGCACTCAAGCCTGACCCTTACGCCATTGCACCCAATTTCAATGAATGGTCCGGCTCGGTGGGGAGACGTCCATGACCTTGCGCGCCGCCAAGAAACGCCTGCGCAACGACAGCGCGACAGGCATCAAGGACCTGCGCGACGTCAGCGTATTGGTAATGCACCCGGATGACGAGGATGGACGCAACCTGATCGAGCAGTTGCAGCGCATCGGTTGTCAGGTGCGTGTGCAATGGCCGATCCCGGAGCGCTTGAGCGCCGAGGCGGACGTGATCGTGTTGGCGGTGTCGCCGGAAAGCCTGTCGACCAACACGCCATGGCTGCTCCACGCCAGCACGCCGCCGATCATTCCGGTGATTGCCTATGAGAACCCGATCATCGTCGAGGCATTGGTGCAGTTGAACGCTTGCTCTGTCATTCCTTCGCCCGTGAAGTCGTTCGGGTTGCTGACCGCTTTGGCGATCACGCTGAGTCAGTCACGCAAGGCCCGCGAACGGGAACGACACGTCAAGCGCCTGGAAGGGCGCATGGCGGTCATGCGCACCGTGCAGCAGGCGAAAATAATCCTTATCGAAACCAAGGGCATGTCGGAGACCGATGCCTACAACGCCTTGCGAGACCAAGCCATGGCCAAGCGCGAACCGGTGGAAAAAATCGCCGAAGCGCTGGTCAAGGCCCATGAGTTGTTCCGACAAGCCTGTTCCTGAACAGCCTTTGAGCATCAAGCTTGTGAGGGCTTGATCCTCTTCTGCGTGGACGTTTGCCATACGCCTCCCTTGGCAGGTATGGATCACCGCGTGGCGACCGGCGTGGACAATGGAGTCCTCCGGAGCGAGCCGTAACCTGTGCAGTGGGCACGGGTGGCGCGCGTCAATGATCGCCCGAGATCGGGTGGTTCTTAACGTCATTTGGAGAACACCATGTCCGTAAAACGCCCCGGCAAAGCCGACTTTCTGATTGCCGCCGAAGACCACGGTTATCACCTGACAGATCGCCAGATGGAGGCCTTCCTCAACCTGGCCGATGAAACGTTGAATTCCTACGAAGCCATCGATGCGCTCTACGCTGCCAACGTCGCGCAGCAACCGCCTGAACGCGAATACAACAAAGCCGCCGAGGCAGACAACCTGCACGGCGCCTGGTACGTGAAAACCCGAATCGTCGGCGCGGCGCAAGGCCCGTTGGCCGGCAGGACGGTGGTCATCAAGGACAATGTGTCGGTGGCTGGCGTGCCCATGGCTAACGGCTCATTGAGCCTGGACGGTTATATCCCGTCCGAAGACGCCACTGTGGTCAAACGCTTGCTGGCGGCCGGGGCCACGGTGGTGGGCAAGTCGGTGTGTGAAGACTTGTGTTTTTCCGGGGCAAGTTTTACCTCCGCAAGCGGCCCGGTTAAAAACCCCTGGGACCTGACGCGCAACGCAGGCGGCTCGTCCAGCGGCAGTGCGGTGCTGGTGGCGCTTGGCCAAGTCGACATGGCCATCGGCGGCGATCAGGGCGGTTCGATCCGGATGCCGTCGGCCTGGAGCGGCATCGTCGGGCACAAGCCGACTTACGGCCTGGTGCCTTACACCGGCGCTTTTCCGATTGAGCGGACCATCGACCATGTGGGCCCGATGGCCAATAACGTACGCGATGTGGCAGCGATGCTCGATGTCATTGCGGGGGCCGATGGGCTTGATTCCCGGCAGAAAAATCCGCCAGCGGTCAACTGCCTCGCGACGCTGGAGCAGGGCGTGGCCGGCTTGAAAATCGGCTTGCTGCGAGAAGGTTTTGCGATCCCGGGAATGTCCGAGCCGCAGGTGGACGCGCTGGTCAAGGCGGCGGTTGCCCAGCTTGAAAGCCTGGGCGCCAGCGTCGGCGAAGCGAGTGCGCCGTGGCACACGGGCGTGGCGTTGGATCTGTGGAACGTGATTGCCACTGACGGCGCGGCGTATCAGATGTTGCAGGGCAATGGCTACGGCATGAACGTCGACGGTTATTACGACCCGGACATCATGAGTTACTTCGGCGAAAAACGCCGCGAACATGCCGATGCATTGTCCAGTAGCGTGCGAGCGGTTGCGTTGACCGGCCACTACAGCCTGAAAAACCTGCATGGCGCCTACTACGCCAAGGCGCGGATGCTGGTACCGGAGTTGACGCGCCAGTACGACGAGGCATTCAAGGATTTTGACGTGTTGGTGATGCCCACCATGCCCTTCGTAGCCACGCCGTTGACCGCCGCGGACGCCCCCGTCGAGGAGTACGTGCACAGTGCACTGGACATGCTCGCCAATACCGCGCCGTTTGACCTCACGGGGCACCCCGCGACATCGATCCCGGCGGGGCTTGCGGACGGTTTGCCGGTCGCCATGATGATCGTTGCTCCGCGCTTCCAGGACGCCCTCGCACTGCGCGTTGCCCAGGCCTACGAACACGCCCGTGGCGTATTCCCTAAACCCCCGGCGCTGTAAACCGATGGCCTGCCCAGGCGCTGGCGAATACGTTCGCTGGCGACTGGGCCTGGAATGGCCAGCGCGCAACGCCTGCTGTCAGAAGTTTGGCGTGTGCAGGGGCTGAGTCGCCGCGCTGCCGGTATCGACCATCCGCGCTTTCACTGGACTGAGTTGCAGCCGCAGGATGGCCAAGCCATGTGGCAGGTTCACGTGGCGGCGGCGAGCCATTTGGTCAACACCCTGCACGCCAGGCTGCACCCCGGCGCCCGAATCGTGATGATCGGCAGCCGCACGATGCAAGGCGTCGTGAAAAGACCTGCGCGGGGTCTTTAGCCGGCTGCAAGTATTCTGTTAATCCCTGGAACCACATCACCTCGACAAAATCACCGCTGATTTTCAGATCGCCTGTACGCAAGCCCGTCAGGAATTCATCCTTGCTGTCTTTAGCCGACAGAATGGCGAAGCCTCTTTCTGTGTTTCTGAACGACAGCGTGAATGCCGGCTTTTGCGTTAAACCTGCGGCGGATTTTATCTTTCCGTTCGCAACGGTGAAGTAGCGACCCACGCCATCCTCTGTTCGAATCTGAAAGACCAACGACTTGCCATTAACAAATTTTGCGCAGCCGGGGTTTTTCTTGATGGCCCGCTGTAACAGCTTGGTCAGCGCCCACAACAAAAATTTAAACTTCAGCATGATGTGCTGGCTCCGTAAGTTGTCATTCGCTGAGGAACGCGATGGCGTGTTTCAGAAAGCGCTCAGGGCATTGGAATTGGGCGCCGTGGCCCGCATCCGGGTACAGGAATAACTGGGCGTTCGGGATGTTCTGGGCCATGTACCAGGAGTTGACTGTTGGAATCATGACGTCATTCATGCCGTTCAGGATGAACGTTGGCTGTTTGATAGCGCGCAGATGATTGAAGGGATCATTTGGGTCCAGCTTGGGCATAAAGTGCATGTGGGCTTCGATCTGTGCCTGCATCACCTGCATCGAGCTGGGTGGATCCTGGTCGACACGCTGATGACGGCGCTCCCAGAACTCGAGCCCTGCCTGCCGCGCCGCCTCGGAGCGACCGAAAAACAGAAACAGAAAATCGTCCACTGTGGGAATGGGCCGTGGTGCGGCCTCCAGCACGCCAGGGTCTGAGTCCGGATTACCGCCACGAGGCCCGGTACCCAGCAGCATCAGTTTGCGCACGAGGTCGGGATGGCGTCGTGTCAGGTCCTGGGCGATAAAACCGCCAAGCGAGAAACCCAACGCATCGACTGTTGATAGACCGAGTGCGCGGATCACTGCGGCAGCGTCGTCGGCCATCAGCTCAATTCGGTTACGCGGCTCTCCGGAAGAAGAGGCAATGCCGCGACCGTTGTAGAGGATGACCTCGCGCCCTGCCGCCAGCCCATCCGTCATGATGGGGTCCCAATGATCCATGCCGCCACGGAAATGCTGGAGGAGGAACAGCGGAGGCTGATCTGTCTTGTCATTGCCCCAGCGGCGATAGGCAAATGTCTCGCCATCGACATCGATATACAGGGTAGGGGCGGTTAAATGGCTATGGCTCATTTTGAAGTCCTCCAAGGGGTTGTCATCTGATGCAGCAAACCATGGCTGTTTGGGTACAGATTGCACCCGCGCGGGTTGGCCGCTCCGGGCTCGATGTCTGGTTGCACGGCGACGGGTGTTGACGGAGCAATGCGACTTCGCAGTGTTACTGCTGCAACATCAAGCTACGCCAGACGATTACAGGCTGAGCCGCGTCTTCAAGTACTTTGCTGGTCGGTGATTTCGCGGGTGTCGCTTGATCCTGATGTGGGCCTGTGTGTCCTGTATCGGGCGGTGCGGCTGCGGTTGATTCAACGCACTCATTGATGTCGCACTTATCGTTATTCAACTTCATCTTTCCAGCCTTTTGCGCACTCCTGCCTTACCCCTTGTGCCCCCAGTGGTGATCGTTCTGTAATCGACGCTGGCTCGTTTGGTGCCAGAACACAGGTAACGACACCAAGCACGCCATTTATACGGAGTTACCTGGACCTTCCCGGATACAAGCTTCGGTCACTCAGTGAGAGGGGGGCACAAATAAAACCTGGCCCGGTCAGGCACTGCCTAGTTGGCGACAGCGCTGGCTTCGGCCAGTGTCGGGTAGTCGATGTAGCCCGTCGCACCGCCGCCGTAGAGGGTGGTGGGGTCGAAGGCGGACAGCGGCGCACCGGCCTTGAGCCGCTCCACCAGATCCGGGTTGCCGATAAACGGGCGGCCAAAGGCGATGAGGTCAGCCTTGTCCTGCGCAAGCCGCGAGTTGGCCAGGTTTTGGTCGTAGCCATTGTTGGCGATGTAGGTGTTCTGGAAGCGCTGGCGCAACGCATCGAAATCAAACGGCGCCACGTCGCGTGGCCCACCGGTCGCACCTTCGACGACGTGCAGGTAAACGATGTCGAGCGCATTGAGTTGGTCGACGATGTAATCGAACTGAGCCTGCGGCTCACTGCTCGACACACCATTGGCGGGCGAGACCGGCGACAGGCGAATGCCCGTGCGGTCCGCGCCAATCTCGGCGACCACGGCAGCGGTCACTTCCAGCAACAGGCGCGCACGATTTTCGATCGAACCGCCGTAGGCATCGGTACGCTGGTTGGCGCCGTCCTTGATGAATTGATCGAGTAAATAGCCGTTTGCACCGTGGAGTTCCACGCCGTCGAAGCCGGCCGCAATGGCGTTTGCCGCCGCTTGGCGGAAATCGTTGACGATGCCTGGCAGTTCGTCGAGTTCGAGTGCGCGTGGCTCGGACACGTCGGCAAAGCCGTTATTGACGAAGGTCTTGGTCTGGGCACGGATGGCCGACGGCGCTACTGGGGCGGCACCGCCCGGTTGCAGGTCCACATGGGAAACCCGGCCAACGTGCCACAGTTGCACAAAAATCTTGCCGCCCTTGGCATGCACCGCTTCGGTGACCCGGCGCCAGCCGTCGATCTGCGCCTGGGTGTAAAGACCGGGTGTGTCTTGGTAACCCTGGGCCTGCGCCGAAATCTGGGTGGCCTCGGTGATCAGCAGCCCGGCTGAAGCGCGCTGGCTGTAGTAAGTGGGGGCGAACTCGCTGGGCACCAGTCCAGTGCCGGCGCGATTGCGCGTCAGGGGCGCGAGCACGATGCGGTTGGCGAGGGTCAGTGAGCCAAGGGTATAGGCAGTAAACAGATTTTGATCGGTCATGTGAGGTGTCTTCTGTGGCTGTGGCGGAAGAGGGATTGGTTTGTCTTTATGATGGTGATCATAATCAAAGCTGTCAATTATTTTGATTGCAATCAACATCTATGTACTATGGGCGTAGGTTTTTTGTGCAAGTTCGAGGTATCGCAGGTGAAAGTGACCAAAGCGCAGGCGCAGGCAAATCGCGAGCACATCGTCGAGACGGCCTCCGTGTTGTTTCGTGAGCGGGGGTTTGACGGCGTAGGTTTGGTGGATCTCATGGGGGCCGCCGGGTTCACCCACGGAGGTTTCTACAAGCATTTCGGCTCAAAGGCCGATTTGATGGCCGAGGCTGCAGCCAGCAGTCTTTCCCGGTCGCTCGCCGGTACCGAGGCGCTTGATATTCAGACGTTCATCGATATCTACGTGTCGAGGGATCACCGTGATCGGCGTGGCGAGGGCTGCACCATGGCGGCCCTGTGTGGAGACGCGGCGCGTCAGTCGGATGAGCTGAAGCGTGCATTCGCCGAAGGCATAGACCGCATGCTGCAAGCGCTGGTGCAAAAGTCTCCGACCGTCGAAGACGCTGCGCCGGGCGAGACGAGAGCGAAGATGATCGACGTACTGGCTCATGCCGTTGGCGCGGTGGTGTTGTCGCGAGCGTGTCCGGATGATTCGCCGCTCGCCGATGAAATACTCGAGGTTTGCCACGCCCGGATATCGGCTTCCTTGCCGGTATCGCCAGGCAGCGAGCAATAGTCCGGGAGACCTCAAGCGCGCCTGCCGATGCGCTTCATGGGCGTGCGAGAGAGCAGGCGGTCGATCCTCGGTTGATCATCGATTTTCGCCAGCAGAGGCAGCGCCTCGGACAAGAGCGCGTGGTGGCACTGGAAAACCCCGCCGCCCCGTCACGCGTTCACGTCAACGATGGTACGCCCCTGAATTTTCCCTGCGAGCACGCGGCTGGCGATGTCAGGAACATCGCCGAGGCCAACCACCTTTGAGGTTCGGGCAAGCTTGTCCAGATCCAGGTCACTGGCAAGGCGCGACCACGCCTGCAGCCGTATCTGCTGAGGCGCATTGACCGAATCAATGCCAGCAAGGCTGATGTTGCGCAGGATGAAGGGGAGTACAGAGGCGGGCAGATCCGCGCCTTGTGCAAGTCCGAAGGCCGCGACTACGCCACGATACCGGGTATGCGCCAGTACGTTAGCCAACGTATGGCTGCCGACCGAGTCAATGGCGCCCGCCCAGCGCTCTTCGGAAATCGGTGCGCCCGGTGCGGACAGGGTGTGGCGGTCGATGATTTCGTTCGCGCCGAGCGCGCGCAGGTAATCGGCTTCTTCAAGCCGCCCGGTCGATGCGATCACGCGATAGCCCAGTTTGGACAGCAGGGCAATCGCCACCGATCCAGAGCCGCCATTGGCGCCGGTCACCAGGATGTCGCCGCGCGCAGGCGTCAGACCGCCATGTTCCAGTGCCAGCACGGACAGCATTGCGGTGTACCCTGCTGTGCCGATGGCCATGGCATCCCGGGCCGAAAACGCTGCGGGAATCTTGACCAGCCAATCACCGCTCACCCGTGCCCTCTGGGCGAAGCCGCCGTGGTGAGTCTGGCTGAGCCCCCAGCCGTTGGCCAGCACACGGTCGCCGGCCACAATGCCGGGATAGGTCGACGACTCTACGACACCGGCAAAGTCGATCCCCGGAATCAGCGGAAACGTGCGGATGATCGGTGACCGGCCACTGAGTGCCATCGCGTCCTTGTAGTTCACCGTTGAGTATTCGACCGCGACGGTGACGTCGCCCGGCATCAAATCCTCGTCCTCAAAGTCAACCAAGCGGGTTGAAAGGGTGTCACCGGTCTTGCTGGCGAGCAGTGCCTTGAATGTCATCGTCTTCTCCTGGTCAGGTGACCACGTGCGTTGTGCTAAATCAGTTGACCCAGCTGGAAACCTTGGGTTCGCCTGCGACCCACCTGAGGGTAGTTGAAGGTGACGATGCCCTTGTCCTTGGGCGTCCCGGCGAGGTTTTCCTGGACCATGGCGGCAAACTCGAAGGCCAAGCCCGCCTCGACGAAAGCAGGTGGGCGCGGTCAGATGGGCGCGCGAATTGCCAGCACCCTTGCGAGGCAAGTACTTCAATGATGTCGATCATAATCTTCGTCGTCAAGATCTTTGATTGCGATTGACATCAATGATGGCTGTAGGCTTCACTGCTGGTCTATCTACACAGATCTTGAAGATGAAAGTCACTAAAGCGCAGGGGAACGCTATCAAGGCGGTCATGCGCCCAGTCGATCCCGACAACAGGGCCGATTCAATTGACGGAGCACAGCATGAAGTACACATCATTTGGAAAGACCGGTTTGCAGGTTTCACAGGTGGCGCTCGGCACGGGCAACTTCGGCACAGGCTGGGGTTATGGCGCCGATCCCGACGCCAGCAAAGCTGTGTTCAACGCTTATGCCGAAGCTGGCGGCAACTTCATCGATTCGGCCGACGTCTACCAATTCGGGCAATCCGAAGAACTGCTCGGTACATTGCTGGAAGGGCGGCGTGAGGATTTTGTGCTCGCCACCAAGTTCAGCAGTGGCGCAGTGCAGAATGCGAACCGACTGGTCACCGGCAACAGCCGTAAGGCCATGGTGGCTTCCGTGGAGGCAAGCCTGAAACGGCTCAAAACCGATCGGATTGATATTTACTGGGCGCATCACCCGGATGGCACCACGCCCCTTGAGGAAATCGTCCGAGGCTTCGAGGACCTGGCGCGTGCCGGCAAGATCCTGTACGCGGGCCTGTCGAACTTCCCCGCCTGGCGCCTCGCCCGTGCGGTCACGCTGGCCGAACTGTCCCATGCCGTTCCGATTGCGGCTGCGCAGTTCGAACATAGCTTGGTGCATCGCGAGCCCGAGGCCGATTTGTTCAAGGCATCGCATGCGCTCGGTCTCGGCATCGTGACGTGGTCACCCCTGGGGGGCGGTATGTTGACCGGAAAGTACCGGCAAGGTGAAACGGGGCGTGCTGAAGGGTTCGCAGGCCGTGTGTTCCAGCCGGAGAACTCGGCACAGCGCACGCAGACGCTGGACGCGGTAGTCGCTATAGCGGGTGAACACGGCGTCAGCCCGGGCCAGGTTGCCATTGCTTGGGCAGGCACGCATGGTGCGGTTCCCATCATCGGCCCGCGCTCACTTGGCCAACTTACCGATAACCTTGGAGCGCTGACACTGCAGCTCTCTGCGGAGCAAATTGGTCGACTTGATAGCGTGAGTGACCTGGCGCCGTCGGCAGTGGCCAGGGTCCCTGTTGCTTGGGCTGACGGCGCTCCAGAGCGTGTCGTTGCCTGACCTGTAAAGGTGCAAATATCGGTTTCTCGCATCAAGCTGTGGTTCGCCTTGGGTACGCAGTCAAGTTATGCCGTCGATCAAAATATGCCGTTGTCCCCGACTGCACTGCTCGATCCGCGCCTCAACCTGGTACACCTCGCGCAGCATGTGTTCGGTGATCACCTCATGACTCGCGCCGCTGCCCTGGGCGGTGCCGTCGGCAATCACCAATACCTGGTCGGCAAAGCGCAACGCCTGGTTCAGGTCATGCAGGGCAATAAACACGATGACCTGCTGTTGGCGGGCCAGTGCGCCCATGAAGTTCAACACTTGCACCTGGCGATGCATGTCGAGGGCGCTGGTGGGTTCGTCCATCAGCAGGATTTCCGGTTCGCGCACCAAGGTCTGGGCGATGGACACCAGTTGCTGCTGGCCGCCGCTGAGTTCGCCCAAGTTGCGAAAGGACAAGTCGCTGATGCCAAGGGCCTCGAGCATTTCGTCCACCAGGTTCAACTCGTCATCGTGGACGGTCCATTGCGGCGACAGTTGCTTGCGGGCCAGGAGTACCGATTCGTAGACCGTCAACCGCGCACTGGCATTCAAGCCCTGGGGCATGTAGCAGATGCCCTGCCGGCCCTTTTTCGAGTCCTGCAGGATCACCTGTCCAGGCCCGTCGATCAGCCCGGCCATGCGTTTGAACAGGGTGGACTTGCCCGCCGCATTGGGCCCCACCACCGCGACCACCTGGCCGCCGGTGAACGCGGCGGTGGTAACGCCACGGATGATCGTGCGCTGGCCATAGCGGGCACCCAGGTCTTGCAGCTGAATCTTCACCATGTGTTTTTCTTCCCGCTGAGGATCAGTGATATGAAGAACGGCACGCCGATCAGCGAAGTGACCACCCCGATCGGGAAGATGGCGCCGGGGATCAGGGTTTTGCTCACCACTGAACTGGCGGACAGAATCAGTGCGCCGGTCAGCAGCGAGGCCGGCAGGAAGAAGCGTTGGTCCTCGCCGATCAACATCCGCGCAATATGCGGGCCGACCAGCCCGATAAAGCCGATGGTGCCTACAAAGGCCACGGGGAACGAGGCGAGCAGGCTGACCATGATCAGCGTCTGAAAGCGCAGGCTGCGTACATTGATCCCGAAGCTGGCGGCCTTGTCGTCACCCAGTCGCAGTGCGGTCAGGGCCCAGGCGCGCTTGGCAAAGATCGGCAGGGTGATCGCGATCACCAGGCAGATCACCCCGAGTTTGGGCCAGGTGGCTTTGGTCAGGCTGCCCATGGTCCAGAACACCACGGCTGCCACGGCTTGCTCGGTGGCGAAAAACTGCACCAGGGCCAATAACGCGTTAAACGTGAAGACCAGGGCGATGCCCAGCAGCACGATGGTTTCCGCGGTGACCCCGCGACGCATGCTCAGGAAGTGAATCAGCAACGCCGACAGCATGGCCATGATGAACGCGTTGACCGGCACCATGTACTGCGCCGCCAACGGAAACAGCGCCACACCAAACGCCAGCCCCATGGCTGCACCAAAACTGGCGGCGGCGGAAATGCCCAAGGTGAAGGGGCTGGCCAGCGGGTTGTTGAGGATGGTCTGCATCTGCGCGCCGGCCAGTGACAACGCCGCACCCACGGCAACCGCCATCAGGGCGATCGGCAGGCGGATGTCCCACATCACCACGCGAACCTGTGCCGGCGCACTGTCCGGCGCAAACAGTGCACCGAGCACTTCATGGAAGCTGTAGCGCGCCGGCCCCAGGGCCAGGTCAAGCAGCACACTGCACAGCAACAGTAGGGCCAGGCCTCCGAGGATCAGGCGTTTGCGCAGCACCAGGGCCCGGTAGGTATCGCGTTGGATCACGGCACTCATGGCTTGAGGCTCACGAAGTAACCCGGCTCATAGGGCACCGGCAGGAATCGCTCGTGCAATTGGCGAAACGAGGCTTCAGGGTCCAGGTCGGTAAACAGTGTCGGATGAAACCACTTGGCCAACTGCTGGATGGCCACGAACTGATAAGGGCTGTTGTAGAACTGGTGCCAGATGGCATGGAACGCCTGGTCATCCTGGGCCTTGATCCCGGCATAGGCCGGGCGCTGGGTATACCAGGCCAGTTTGCGCCGGGCTTGGGCCATGTCGGCACCGGGACCCACACCGACCCAGTGGCCACCGGGGGCAAAGGCTTCCCAGTTGGCACTGGTGACCACCACCTGTTCCGGGTTGGCGACGATCACCTGCTCGGGATTCAGCTGGCCAAAGGTGGTGGGAATAACGCCTCTGGCGATGTTATTGCCCCCCGCCATATCGACGAACAGACCGAAGTTTTCATTGCCGAAACTCAGGCAGCAATCGTCGGTGTAGCCACCGATACGCTCGATGAACACGTTGGGGCGCGAAGGGTGTTGCGCGTTGATCACGTCGGTGACGCGGCGGATCTGCTGGTTGCGAAAGTCGATAAACGCTTCGGCACGCGCCTCTTTGCCGAACAACTGGCCGAACAGGCGCATGGTCGGTTCGGTGTTCTGCATCGGGTGGTTGCGAAAGTCGACGTACACCACTGGAATCCCCAGGGCATCGAGCTTCTCGATATAGCGGGCGTCCTCGGTCGCGTGCTGGGCCTCGATATTGAGGATGATCACGTCCGGGCGCTGGGAGATGGCCTGCTCGATATCGAAGGTGCCGTCTTCAAAGCCGCCAAAGGTGGGGATTTTGGCGATGGCGGGAAATTTACGCAGGTAAGCGCCATAGGTGTCCGGGTCGGACTGGATCAGGTCCTTGCGCCAGCCGACGATTCGCTCGATGGGGTTTTGCGTATCCAGCGCGGCAACCAGGTACAACTGACGGCCTTCCCCGAGAATCACGCGCCGGACCGGCAGGTGCACCTTGACCTGGCGCCCGAGCAAATCGGTGACGGTGCTGCGTGGTGCCTGCGGCTCGGCGGCCGTCGACGGCAGCGCCCATCCCAACAAACCCGCAAGCAGCAGCCCGGCGAAGGCGTGGCTGCGTCGAACAATGGTAACCATGGTTAAAGCCTTTGCAGTGGTCGGGCCGGGTGGCGGTGCAGCTAGTCGCGCCGGGCCGAAGGTTTCAGAAATCGACCGTGGTCGACAGTAGAAGGGTGCGTGGCGAGCCTTGAGAGAACGCACCATAGGAAGCGACCCCCGACCAATACTCGCGGTCGAACACGTTCTGTACCGTGGCGCGAAAGGTCGTCGGCCGATGGGCGATGCGCGTGCTGTAGCGCACGCCCATGTCGAAGCGGGTCCAGGGGTCCAACTGCTGGGTGTTGGCCTGGTTCACATATTGGCTGCCGGTGTACAACGCCCCGCTGGTTAGCGTCAGCCCCTCGACCCAGGGCACGTCCCACTCGGCCCAGAGGTTGGCTTGCACCTTCGGCACCCCCACCGGGGTATTGCCCCGGTTGGCAGCAACCGCGCTTTTGGTCAGTTGCGCATCCAGCAGCGTCACCCCGCCGAGCAGGCGTGTGCCTTGGCCGGCCTCACCGGATACGTTCAGCTCCAGGCCCCGGTTGCGCTGTTCGCCTTGTACCGCAAAGGTGGTGCCTGACAGCTCGCCACTGGGTTTGGTGATCTGGAACAGCGCGAGTGTGGACATGACCGTGCCGTAGTCGAGCTTGACCCCGACCTCATGCTGGCGTGAGACGTAGGGGGCAAAGATCTGGCCCGTGTTCGAGGCCGTGGCGGGAGCGATATCGCCTTTGCTCAAGCCTTCCAGGTAGTTGTAGTAGAACGACACATGCTCCCAGGGCCGGACAACTGCGCCGAACAGCGGCGTGGTCCTGCCGTCGTCGTAAGCCGTGGTCACCGTACCCGCCGCGTCGTAGTTGTTGGAGCGGATGGTCTGTTTGCGCAGGCCGGCCGTCACCTGCAGGCGCTGCTCGAGCATCGACAAGGTGTCGGCAACCGCCACGCCGGACAATTCGGTCGCCGAGACTTTCGGCGTGGCCGGCGTGGCAATGTCGGCCTCGGGTCGTGAGACAGGGTGGTAAATGTTCGACAGGATCGGCGGGCCGGAAATAATGCCGCGCGACAACTCATCGCGATAGCGCGTGACCTGCAGCGTGGTGCTGTGGCTGATCGGCCCGGTGTCGAAACGCAGTCGGGCACCGCTGTCGACCGTGTAGCGCCGTACTTTAAATTTGTAATAGCCGGGGATCGACGAGGTGTCGCCGGCGGTGTTGATGATGGTCGGGGTCTGGTCGGAAAGGCGTGCCACGTTCGACTTCCCACCGCCGGCATGGGCAAACAGGGTCAGTGCGTCGCTCACATCATACTCGCCCCCCAGCAATGCCGACTTGTCGCGGGTCTTGGACCAGCCCCACGCCTGGCTGACGTTGGTACGCCCGTTGGCGGCGTGGGGAATCGGCACGCCGGGCGCGATCAGGAAGGGCCGTGACGCCGCGTCGAATTGCTCTTGCTGGTTGATCAGGTCCAGGCTGGTGCGCAGGCGATCGCCCTGGTAATCCAGGGCGATGGCACTGACCCCGACATCCCGCGATTGCTTGTCGATGACAGTGTCACCCTGCTGCACGCGGCCGTTGACGCGCATGCCGAATCGCCGGTCCTCGCCAAACCGCCGACTCAGGTCGATATGGGTGCCCAGTTGTCGGTCCTGGGCATAGGTGGCCGTGACGCGGGTCAGGTCCTCGTCCAGGGCGCGCTTGGGGACCACGTTGATCACGCCACCGACGGCGCTGTTGGGGGACATGCCGTAGAGGAGGGCGCCAGGGCCTTTGACCACTTCGATGCGTTCGGCGTAGTCGGTGAATACCCGGTAATTGGAGGCCACGCCGTACACACCGTCGAACGCCAGTTCCCCGAGGTTGCCTTCGCCCACCGGAAAGCCGCGGATAAAGAATGAGTCGACGATCCCCCCCGTCTGGCCGGTGGAGCGGACCGAAGAGTCGCGCTCCAGCACGTCGCCCACGGTGGTCGCCTGCTGGTCTTTGATCAATGACGCGGTATAGGTGCTGATGCTGAACGGCGCGTCCATCACATCCGTATTGCCCAGCAGACCGAGACGCCCGCCCTCGGCCACCTGGCCGCCCGGGTACACCGGCGGCAGGCTATCGGCGTGTTTTTGCGCCGCCTCCACCGTGGTGGTCGACAGCGTCAGCCGGCGCAGTACCAGGGTGTAGCTGCCATCGCTGCGCAACACCATCTCCAGGCCGCTGCCTTCGAGCAAACGCGTGACGGCCTCCTGCGTGGAGTAGGTGCCGTTCAGTTCGGGGCTGGTCAACCCCTCCGTGATCGACGGCTGGAACGACAGGGCGATACCGGCGTCCACGGCAAAGTTCGAGAGCGTCGCGCCGAGCGGGCCGGGGGCGATGTGGTAGGCCTGCACGGCGACCGAATCCAATTGGGCCGGTGCCTCCGCCAATGCCACCGGGCACATGGCACCGGCCAGCAGCAGGCTGAGCACGACGCCGTGCACCATCGGTTTGAGCGGACGAGCCGGACGCAGGGGCCGTGCTACGAGCATGAAAGGATGACCCATGGACGAGAGGAAAAGGCTGTTCCTGTCTTTGCCAGTCGAGATCGAAAAAAGTATCACCCCGGCCGCCGTTTATTTTTGCGTGGGAGTCAGGCGGGCGACAGGGTGACCCAGTAACCGCGCAAATGACTGTTCGCCAGCACGGGATAAGTGTGCACCAGCATGCTCAAGGTGCGATCGGTATCACTGATCGGAAAGGCCCCGGAAATGCGCAAGTCGGCGATGGCCGGATCACAGCGCAGGAAACCTCGGCGGTAGCGCGTCAGTTCCGCGACGAAATCCGCCAGGCGCATCTTGTCGGCCATCAACATGCCCTGGGTCCATGAACCGATGTAGCGATCGGTCGGCGCCAGGTCACCAAAGGTCTGTGAGGAGAAGTCGGTGCGCTGCCCTGCATTGACGATGAGCGGCGGGGTCTGGCGGTTATCGGCCAATATCACCCTCACCGCGCCGTCGATGACCGCAAGATGGGTGCGGGGGCTGACTTCACGCACGGTAAACCGTGTGCCCAGCGCCTGCATGCTTCCCTGACGGGTGCTGATCAGGAACGGCCGGGGCAGGGGGGCGGTGTCCACGGCGGTCTGCACCAGGATTTCGCCCTCGCGCAGGTGAATAAGCCGTTGACGGTCGTCGAATACGACGTCGATGGCGGTAGCGGTGTTCAGGGTGATGCGCGAGCCATCGGCCAGGGTCAGTTCGCGGCGCTGGCCAACGTCGGTGCGATAGTCCGCTGACCATTGCTGCGATTGCGCCAGCTTCCAGCTCCCCCAACCCGCGGGCGCCAGCGCCAGCAGGATCGCCAGCTTGCCCAGTGCTGCACGACGTTCAGGGCTGTCTGGCCGGTCGAGCGCCGACATCGCCAGGGCGGGCGGCAGGCCGCCGAACTTGCTCTGCAGCAATTGCGCACGGGACCAGGCGCGATCCCGCTCCGGGCTGCTGACCTTCCAACGCTCCCATTCGGCGCGCTCGTGCTCGCTCAGTTCGCGTTCGCTCAAGCGCATCAGCCACTCGGCGGCTTCTTCGAGTACCTGCGGGTCCAGCGGCGGTTCCCTGCGCAGACCGAGCATTCACTCCACCAGCATCAGGCACTGTACGAAGGCCTGTTTCATGTAGCGCTTGACGGTGATCAGCGATACACCCAGTTGCTCGGCGATGTCGTCGTACTTGAGGCCGTTGATCTGCGACAACAGGAAGGCGCGCTTGACCAGGGGCGCCAGAGTATCGAGCATGGCGTCGATTTCGTGCAGGGTTTCCAGCACCATGAAGTGCGCCTCGGGCGACGGTGCTTCGTGGGTGGGCACGTTCGCCAGCGCATCCAGGTAGGCGCGTTCCAGTGCCTTGCGCTGGTACCAGTTGACCAGGATGCCCTTGGCCACGCAGCTCAGGTACGCCCGTGGCTGGTCAATCACCGTGACCTGTGAGGCGAGGATCCGGGTGAAGGTGTCCTGCGCCAGATCCGCCGCATCCATGGCGTTACCCAGTTTTCTCTTCAGCGTGGCATACAGCCAGCCGTGATGCCCGCTGTACAGGGCCTCGATGGCGCGCAGGTGATTGAGGTGATTCGCGGAAGAGGTTTCGCTCATGGCGGCAGATTTGTTTGTAATTGAGAAGTATTCCCAATGCTAGTTGACAAACCGACGTGAGCGCAAGCGCGATCATGTCCGGTGATCAGGCGTGTGACAGGCGTATCAAGGCGCTAATCAGCGATTGGACGGCGCGGACGCCCACCAGTACCGCAACGCCACCATGGGAACCAGCGCCACGGCATAGGCCAGGCATACGAAAAGATAGGTGTATGGCAGGCCGTAGACCTGGCTCAACAAGCCACCGATGGAGATGCCGGCAATCGAGGCGAACTGCGCGGTACTTTGGGTAATACCCAGTACGTAGCCTTGTCGCGAGCTGTCGGCGGTTTTCGAGACCAGCGCCATCAGCACGGGGGTGGTCGCCCCCAGCAGGACTCCCCAAATGAAGTAGGCGAGGATAAATACCCCGGGGCTGCGCGTTACGCCCGCCACGGCAGTCAGGGCGATGCAGGCCATGACGATATACGTGATGCGTTGCAGGGTTTCTGCCTGGGAACGATGCTCGAAGTAGCGCGACCATGCCGTTGCCGACAGAATAAAGCCCAGCGCCAGCAACCCGTAGCACAGGCCCACGATTGAGTGGCTGACCTCGAAGGTCGAGCTCACGTACAGCGAGAAGGATGTCTGCGGCAGCATGCGCGCCAGCAGCAGGATCCCCATGACGCACAGCAGCGACAGCAGGGGAGAGCCGCGCCATAGGCTTTCGGTGCCTGCGGCCGGCGCGCGGGTGGCCACCGCCGGTTTTTTCGGTACGGGAGGTACATCCGGCAACGTCACGGCGGCGATGACGGTACAGAGTGCACAGAGCACCGAGGCGACGATGTTGATCCAGAAAAACGTCCCGTAATCGAGGATCAGGCCGCCTGCGACCGCACCCAGCAGTGAGCCGACATTGGTCGATATCTGCAGGATCGCGAATAACCGCGCCCGTCGCGACGGCGCTTCGATACTGACCCCGTAAGCCTGCGCCGGGGCTATATAGCCGGCAAAGGCGCCCTGTAGAAAACGCAGGATCAGGATGACCCAGATGTCACTGAAAAACGCCAGTCCGAGCTGGGTCAGGGACAACCCCGCGAGTGCGCGGATCATCATCAGTTTGTGGCCGCAGCGATCGCCGATACGGCCCCAGAATGCACTGGTCAGCATGATGCCCAGCATCGGCCCGACGTACACGGCGATGCTGGCGAAGCTGAATACCGACTCCGAAGAGGCCAGCCCGCGCAGGTGCACGGGCCAGAACGGCCCGCTCATTTCCATCGCACCCATGGAGACCAACTGGATCGCGAACAGAAGATAAATGAGGATTCTTACATGGGAACCCGGGATGGCACCTGCTTGGGACATGCGTACTCCTTGGTCAGCCACAGGGCCATTTCATGCCAGTGTGTGAGGAACGCGGCGTCCAGCACAACCCTGCGCACCGTGCAAAAAAAATCATACGGGGGGGTGATACCTTTTCGCACGTCGACTGGCATTAGGAGTAATTCCCATTTTCCCTCGTTGAAAGGATCCTCTCGTCATGCCTGTTGCCAGTCGGCCCTGCGGTGAACGCGCGTTAACCCTCGCCATTCGAACCGCCCTGTTGAATTTCGTCATGGTCGCAGCGGGCGCCAATGCCTGGGCTGAGACACCAACGCCTGCCGCCACGGATGACAGCACGCCCAGCCTGACCCTCGACACCACCACGATCGACGGCCGCTACAACGGCCCGACGGCGTTGCCCGAAGTCCTCCCCGGTGGACAGGTGGCGCGCGGCGCGCGGCTGGGCATGATGGGCAACAAAGACGTGATGGACACGCCGTTCAGCGTCACCAGCTACACCGCCAAAACCCTCGCCGACCTGCAAACCGTCACCGTTGCCGATGCCCTGGAACGCGACCCGTCGGTGCGCTCGACCGGCCAGACCGGCGGTATCGTCGATTCGTTTTTCATTCGCGGTTTTGCCATCGGCGAAGGCAACCTGGGTGAGCTGGCCTACGACGGTGTGTATGGCGTGGCCCCCAATTACCGGGTCTTTACCGAGTACGCCGAGCGTGTCGAAGTGCTCAAGGGGCCGGGTGCCTTGATGTATGGCATCTCGCCCAACAGTGGTGTGGGTGGGGTCATCAACATCGTTCCCAAACGGCCGCTGGAGGAAGACCTGACCCGGTTCACCGGCAGCTACGCGTCGGACTCCCAGACGGGCGGGCACCTGGATATCAGTCGGCGTTTTGGTGAGGAAAACCAGTTCGGCGTGCGCTTTAACGGCAGCTTGCAGGGCGGTGATACGGCGGTGAACGACCAGCATCGCGACGTAGGGATCGGTGCGATTGCCCTGGATTATCGTGGCGAGCGGCTGCGCCTGAACCTGGACTACATCAGCCAGAAAGAAAGCTTCGACGGTGCCTCACGCCCGTTCACCATCGCGCCGGGCGTTGACGTGCCATCCGCCCCCAATGGCCGCACCAGCCTGCCGCAAAAGTGGGGTTGGTCGGATACCAAGGAACAGTCCGCATTGCTCGGCGGTGAATATGATCTGAGCGACAACCTCACCGTTTTCGCCCATGCAGGGGGCGGCAAGTCGGATGTGAAACGCATGTCCGACCAGGTGCCGCGCATCCTCAATGACGCGGGCGACACCAGCAACGTCCCGGGCTATTACAAATTCAACGTCGACCGTTCTACCGCCGATGTGGGGATGCGCGGGCTCTTCGCCACCGGGCCGGTAACCCATACCACCACGCTGATGGCGACCCGTTACCAGGATGAGCTGTCGCGGGGCATCAACAACGGCACCACGATCCTCTCCAATATCTACCACCCGGTGGACACGCCCAAGCAATACATCAACACGCCCAAGGTGCTGCGAATCTCCGAGTCGGAGCTGTCCGGCGTGGCGTTGACCGACACCTTGGGGATGCTGGATGACCGTCTCCAACTGAGCCTGGGCGTACGCCGGCAGTTTATCGAGTCGCGTAACTACAATGCCGCCGGCACCGTCAGCTCGCGTTACAGCGCCAACGCCACCACGCCGTTGCTGGGTGTGGTGGTCAAGCCCTGGGAGGACGTCTCCCTCTACTACAACTACGTCGAAGGGCTGAGCAAAGGCGATGCGGCACCGGGCACGGCGAGCAATGCCGGGGAAACCTTTGCGCCGTATGAGTCCAAGCAGCACGAACTGGGGGTGAAGTATGAACACGGCACCTTCATGACCACACTGGCGCTGTTCCAGATCGAAAAACCTGCCGGCGAACTGGGCGCCAATGGCGTGTATTCGGTGCAGGCCGAACAGCGCAACCGTGGCCTGGAACTCAGCGTGTTCGGCGAAGTGGCCACCGGCACCCGTTTGATGGGGGGCGTGACCTTCCTCGATGGCGAGCTGACCCAGTCGGCGACTGCCGCTAACCAGGGCAACAAGCCGGTCGGCGTGCCCGATATCCAGGCCAATCTGTGGGCGGAATACGACACCCCCTGGCTGGAAGGTTTCACCCTCACGGGTGGTGCGATCTACACCGCCAGCCAATACGTCAACCAGGCCAACACCCAGGAACTCGACGCCTGGACCCGCATTGACGCCGGTGCGCGTTACGCCACCAAGATAGAAGGGCGGCCGACGACATTCCGCGCCACGGTACAGAACGTGTTCGACCGTGAGTACTGGTCCGGCGTGGCCTCCTATGGTGCGTTTTCCCCGGGGTATCCGCGTACCTTGCAACTATCGGCGACCGTCGATTTTTGACGGGCGCCGGTATGGAGCAATCATGCACCAGCAATAACCTTAAGCCTGGCTGGCCACCCGATCGTCAATGACCCGAATTCGCCATTGCTCAAAGGTACACAGGGGTTTACAGCCCTTGCGCTCTTTGTTGGCGTGGCTGCTCGGCGGCGCCACGGTGTCCTGCGATCATTGCCCTTTGAGCGCGATTGCCACTGCTGCTGAAAGTGAAGTCGTGGCCCTGCCGATCAGCGTCGAAAGCTGATGGCTATCATCGAAAAGTGCGCCTTGGGATGCGTTGACATCGTAGCCCGCCAGGGCCTGTGCGAGTGGCTCCGGGAGGCCGAAATTGATTAACGCAGAGGCGTAGTCAGTTTCAGGCAAGTTCTTGTAGGGAATGTTCCTGCCCGTTTGCCGAGAAACCTCGGCTGCGAGTTCCGATAACGTCCAGGCGCTGTCACCCGCCAACTCGTAGACCTTCCCCTCTTGATCGTCGCGGGTGAGCACGACGGCAGCGGCCTGGGCGAAATCTTCCCGTGTCGCCGCGGCAATCTTTCCATCACCTGCGCTGCCGATAAATTCACCGGCCGATAACGCACCAGCGATAAAGCCGGTGTAGTTCTCGGTATACCAACCATGACGCAATATCGTGAATGCCAACCCCGATGCTGTGAGCTCGGCTTCCGTTTGCCGATGCTCCTCGGCGAGGTTCAATGAAGAGGTATCCGCGTGCAGTACACTGGTATAAACGACGCGACCCACACCGGCCTGCCTTGCTGCGTTGATGACATTTCGATGCTGTGAGAGTCGCTTACCTATTTCGCTTGAGGAAATGAGTAGAAGCGTGTCGACTCCGCTGAGCGCCGCGACCAGGGTTTGCGGATTGTCATAGTCGGCAACACGTGCCTCCACGCCTAGATCACTCGCCTTGTCAGGGCTGCGCACCAGCGCGACCAGGTTGGACGCGGGTACTTTTTGCTTGAGTTGCTGGACAACGAGGCGGCCAAGTTGGCCGGTGGCTCCGGTGACGGCGATCATGAGGGGTTCCTTTTACAAAAAGTGATAGAGCAGGCAGAGTAGGGCCTTAACTAACTTTTCGTAAGTACGTACCTAAAGGTAAGTAAGCATGCCGGATTCCGAGCCCTCTGGAGCAACCCGTCCCGCAACAGTGGCCAACCGACTGCGCAGCGGTGAATTATTCGACCCGGATTGTCCCTCGAGGGTCGTGCTCCAGCACGTCAGCAGCCGCTGGGGAGTATTAGTATTGGTGGCCTTGCTCGCGGGTACGCATCGCTTCAGCGATCTGCGTCGCAAGATTGGAGGCGTCAGCGAAAAGATGCTTGCGCAGACCCTCCAGTTTTTGGAACTCGATGGTTTCGTCCTGCGCAAATCCTATCCGGTCGTGCCACCCCACGTTGAGTACAGCCTCACCCCTATGGGAACTGAAGTAGCCCGCCATGTCGAAGGCCTGGTTGACTGGATCGAAGGCAATCTGCCAAGGATTTTGGATGAACAACGTTCTCGACAGATTTCATAACGGGCTTGCGAGCTACAGGTAAGGCTATGCGTGAGGACGACCCGGCCGCTTTGCCGTGATTGGCAAGCGTTGCAGTTACACGCAATGCCCAAGCGGGTCTTTATCTTCACGTCGGATGACTGAGCGACGGAGGTTTTCTGGTTCCCGCGGCAGAGTTTAACCAGAGCAGCATTGCGGCGAGAGAGGCGGCGACTATCAGCGTAAGCCACATGATGACCAGCAGGGTGAAGGTGACACTGTTGTTTAACTCACGAAAAATGCCGAAGGCAAAAGCCGTGTACCAAGACACCCCCGAAACTGCACCGGAGGCGAGAAACAAGGCCGCTCTTTTGCGGGACACGCCAAAGAGCAGGGGGCGACTCAGGTCGCGTAGGGCTTCTGGCAGCACAAGCGCGTGGATGATTATTCCATTGATAGTCAGCACGATCACCACAATGACTTTCGCCCAGAGTTTGGGGTTTTCAAACTTTTCCGGCGACTCCATCGCGTAAAGGGCAAGGAAACCAAGGCCTGAAAGCCACAGGAGGCAGAGTCCAATAGTGACCGCGTCGCTGATGAAGTGGAAGGTGCGTCCGATTTCAACCGGGAGGCTGCCCCGGCGCATCCAACGCAAGATCCAGAGGTCCAGCATCGTCGCCCCACCGAGACCGAAGCACATGCCGAGCAGGTGTATACCTATAAGGAGTGTCAGCACTTTTAGCTGTGGGAGTGGAGCCGGCAATGGAACGCTCAGCGCGAGTGTGTCGGCGAGTAAGTAGCCACTGCCGGACAGCGCAAGCAGGCCGCCTAAAATCATGAAAGACGTGCGTATCTTCATTTATTGCGGCCTTGGACGAGTGTTTTTAGTTGGACGCGTGCGCAGTTTGTTTACTGGAACAGGCGGATCAAGCGGCTGCTATCTGCAGCGTTGCTGCAACCAGGAAGATAGGTTTCGGGTTAAATGAGGCCAGCGACGCTAGCGCCACATCAGCAGGTTGCACGGGCGTAGACCCTGCTCAGGAAGGGACCGGTGCTTGGGCATCGATCAGGTTCCGGCTCTTGAGCTCCTCCCAAAAGGCTGCCGGGATACCGACCTTCATCGCCTGCACATTGGAAACGATCTGCCCCGGCGTGCGGGCACCCGGAATGATCGCTGACACTTGCGGATGTGCTGCCGCGAACTGCAGGGCGGCAGTATGAATATCGATGCCATGTCGTTTGGTAACCGCCATGATTCGCGCGCGCTTTTCCACCGCTCCGGCAGGCAGGTCCAAACTGAAGTTGTATCGGCTGCGTCCTCCCAGGAATCCATCGTTCAGTGGTGTTCCAACCACAACGCTGGTGCCCTTCCTGCTCAACGCCGGAAAGGTGTTGCGCAACGCATCGCCGTGCTCGAGCAGGGAATACTGGCAGGCAAGCAACACGATGTCGGGAGTCGGGTCATCACCGGCCATTGCCTGGACCACAGCATTCGGCGTATTGACGCCGAAGCCCCAAGCCTTGATGAGGCCCTCATCACGCATCTTTTCAAGTTCGACCATCGCCCCTGTGCGCGCAATGCGATACGCCGCTTCCCAACCGCCTTCCAGTTCGCTGTTATCGGGCGAGATGTCATGGATAAACACGATATCGATACGCGGCAGCCCCAGCCGCTGCAGGCTGTCTTCCACGGAACGCCGTGCGCCTGCCGCGGTGTAGTCATACCGGTAGTTGAAGGGCGCGGGTGACTTCCAGATGGCATGGTCCGCGCGCGGGCCACCCGCGGCAGTCAAAACCCGTCCTACCTTGGTGGAGACCACATAGTCGTTCGGATTTTTGCCGTGCAGAAAGCGGCCTACCCGATATTCACTCAAACCAAACCCGTAGAACGGCGACGTGTCGTAAAGCCTTACACCCGCGTCCCAGGCGGCCTGTAGAACCAGGCCCGCCTGCTCGTCGCTGAGCGGCGCAAAGATATTGCCAATCTGTGTCCCGCCCATGCCAAAGCGTTGAGACGTCATGTATCGCAGGGTAGGCGAGGGTGAATTGAGGGGCAGGCCTGTGCGCACTGGCCGGCCTTCCGTACGCATCACGCTCCCGCGCTCTGTCAGTAAAGAGGGCGCTGGGGCTGTCGAACTGGCGACACTCGAGGCTGGCAGCAAAGCGGCTGCAACAGTGCCCACTGCCGAGTAAGTAAGAAAATCTCGTCTGTCCATCCAACGTTCCTTTCGCGACCGAGGTTTCACGGGATCATCGAAGCCGGTATTCGTACTGGAAGTTAGAACAACGAGGGGGTGCCGGGTGACCCTAATACGCCATATTTTTTGCACAATCCTGCCGATGCGCTTGTGTTGGTCACGCACTCTCAGCAGACTCGAACATTCCGTAAACAGGGGCGCATGTGATGACGAGCGGTTCCTTCTCGCAGTTCGGTTCCGGCCACCTGCATTCTCTGACGTTGCGCGATCCCATACAGCCCAACGAGCGTCTCCAGGCACTGGGACGGCTGATCGAAAAAGTCACCCGGCAGATTGGTTTGAACGAGGTCTGCAAGACATCGATTCCAGGCCTGGCCTTTTATCGAATGGCTGAGCTGGGTACGCCCACTTACTGCATTTATGAGCCTTGCGTGGCCATCATTCTGCAGGGGGCGAAGGAGATCACGTTCGGCGAGGAGGCCTGTGAGTTCGGGCCGGGGGCGTTCTTCGTCACGTCGGTCGACATCCCCACATTGGCCCGCGTTACCGCCGCCAGCGAGGCAACCCCCTATTTATCCGTGGTGTTGAAGCTCAACCTCTCCATGCTCAACGAGGTGATCCAGACCTTGGCCCCCCCCGCGCAGGAAATAGCTACAGAAGCGCGGGGCTTCGTATCCGGTGCGGCGTCGAGTGAGATGCTCGATGCATTCGCTCGACTCGCTACGCTGATCGAACGGCCGCTTGAAGCAGGCTTGATGTCGGATCTGATCAAGCGGGAAATATGCGTTCGGCTGTTGTTAAGTGGTGCAGGGCAGTGGTTGCGCAGCGTCACCCGCGACGGTTACCGAGACAAGGGCATCGTGAGAGCCATTGAATGGCTGAAACATCACTACGACAAACCGCTGCACGTGGCCGATCTCGCCGAACGATCAGGAATGGCCAGCTCTACGCTGCATCACAGTTTTCGCAAGCTGACAGGCACCAGCCCCGTTCAGTATCAAAAGGCGTTACGGCTGCAAGCCGCACGCAGCCTGATGTTGACCGATCGTGTTGACGTGAACACCGCCGCGTTGCGCGTCGGCTATGAAAGTGTCGCTCAATTCAGCCGTGAATATGCCCGGCGTTTCGGAGCCCCGCCCTCGAGAGACATCAAGCACGTACGGGAGCAGGGCGGACTGCTCGACTAGCGACGCTTCAAAGGGGAATGTGGGTGGTCGACAAGACCTGACGCAAGCCCATGAACGATCGAATCTGGCGAACCCCAGGCAGGTAAAGCAACTGTTCCGCGTGGAGCCGGTTGAAGCTGTTGCTGTCCTTGGTTCGTATCAACATGAAGTAGTCGAACTCCCCGGTCACCACATGGCACTCCATGCAGCCGGACACTTTTTGTGCGGCTGCCTCGAATGCGGCGAAGGATTCCGGTGTGGAGCGGTCCAGCACCACGCCGATCAACACCACCATCCCCGCATCCAGCGCGACATTGTCGAGCAGCGCGACTATGCCTTTGATCAGGCCGACCTGCTTGAGCCGCTCGACGCGCCTGAGGCACGCCGGTGCACTCAATTTCACCTTCTCTGCCAGCGCCACATTGGAGATGGAGGCATCTCGTTGCAGGGCCTTGAGAATGGCGCGGTCGGTTCGATCCAGCGGCTGCGGCACCGGGGCTGATACGCTTGGCTTCTTGCGAGTGTTTGTTGCGTTCATGACTGTTTATTCGCAATTAAAGTATGTTCGATATTTATAGCGAGAAATTATAGTTCTTTAAGTGCTAGAAGTTTGCAACACATCTTTTTGGAAAACTTCTTAATATTGAACTCATCGAAGCCCGACTGAAAGAACCTGGAAGGCAACCTTTGCCTTTCGGTCTGGCGCTTTGATGTCCAGTAATCAAGGAGCAGCGTCATGAACCTGAATCGTTTTAAACGTTATCCGTTGACCTTCGGTCCTTCTCCCATCACGCCCTTGAAGCGCCTCAGTGAACACCTGGGTGGCAAGGTCGAGCTGTATGCCAAACGTGAAGACTGCAACAGTGGCCTGGCCTTCGGCGGGAACAAAACGCGCAAGCTCGAATACTTGATTCCCGAAGCGCTCGAGCAAGGCTGCGATACCTTGGTTTCCATCGGCGGTATCCAGTCGAACCAGACCCGCCAGGTGGCCGCCGTTGCCGCTCACCTGGGCATGAAGTGTGTGCTGGTGCAGGAAAACTGGGTGAACTACTCCGATGCGGTGTATGACCGCGTTGGCAATATCGAGATGTCGCGCATCATGGGCGCCGACGTACGACTGGACGCCGCCGGGTTCGACATTGGCATCCGGCCCAGTTGGCAGAAGGCCATGGACGATGTGGTGGAGCGGGGTGGCAAACCGTTTCCAATCCCTGCCGGGTGTTCCGAACACCCCTACGGCGGCCTTGGGTTCGTCGGCTTTGCCGAGGAAGTGCGAGAGCAGGAAAAACAACTGGGGTTCACGTTCGACTACATCGTGGTCTGCTCTGTGACCGGCAGTACCCAGGCCGGCATGGTCGTCGGTTTCGCCGCGGACGGCCGTTCGAAGAACGTTATCGGCATTGATGCCTCGGCCAAGCCGGAGCAAACCAAGGCGCAGATCCTGCGTATCGCCCGGCACACCGCAGAGTTGGTGGAACTGGGCCGTGAGATCACCGAAGACGACGTGGTGCTCGATACACGTTTTGCCTACCCGGAATACGGTTTGCCCAACGAAGGCACGCTGGAAGCCATTCGTTTGTGCGGGAGCCTGGAAGGCGTGCTGACCGATCCGGTGTACGAGGGCAAATCCATGCACGGGATGATTGAAATGGTCCGCCGTGGTGAGTTCCCCGAAGGCTCCAAAGTGCTGTATGCGCACTTGGGTGGGGCGCCTGCGCTGAATGCCTACAGCTTCCTGTTTCGCAACGGCTGATTAACGCCAAAAAACCAGGGAGCTCACGACGCGATGGGTGAGTCGGCATCAATATTGAATGTCACGATCCCGTCGTCGAATCGCCACCCGGAGCACGTTGCTCCTATCCAACCGCCGGGAGTACCGCCATGCATGCGATAACGCAATCCGCAGTCTGGATCAAGGAGCCTTCGGCGGATGCCGGAGTGGTGATCGTTACCAGCGCCGCGTTGCCCCCGTACATGATCGACAAGCTGCATGTGGCGATAGATGAGTGGGACCAGGTGGCTTATCTAGCCGTCAAACAGTCCGAGGCGTTGAGGCTCGATTGGTTGCAGGTCGGGTCCAGCCCGGAGCCGTCCGACGGGGCCTACGCGTGCCATGCCAGCCAACTGTTGCGCGGCGTCTCCCACGGCAGCTTTTTACTGGATGTCGAAACTGGCACGAATTGCGGCATGACGTGGCTGGGGTCCGTCTTTGGTCATCCGCTGCGCGTGGTCGAGCTTGGAGAAGTAGCCTCCTCCACTGCACAGATGGATCAACAGGTGGAGGCGGTGTTAGCGGCGACCCGAAGCCTGGCGAAAAGCGTGTTGCAGGCACGCGGCGTCATTTAACCAATGACCTGGTCCATTCGCCGGTTGGAACCATAAAGGCATCGCTTATGAGCCAAACTGTCGATTGTCGTCCCAACGCCATGAAGTGGATGCGCGAGCCATCAAGTTGCACGCGCATCGTGGTCATCGTGTGCGGACTTGATAGCGCTCATATTGACTTGATTCATCAAGGGTTCAGCTGTTTTGACAATGTTGCGCTGCTCCATGTCGATGCGGTGGACACCGTGCCTGGCAAGCGCGTTGATGTGCAAGTGACCAGAAGTGACTGTTCTTTTGTCGTGCTCGGTGAACTGGATGAGCGTGTATTGCATAGCCTTTCCATGGGTAAGCGATGCCTCTACTCCATAGCGCCAGACGGGTCGGCCGAATGCTCGGTGATTGCAGCAGTAGAACAGGTCAAAAATTTCGCCCGAGTGAGCCATTCCCGTCACCTTGAAGCGATACCCGACAGCGCCAGGAGCTGCCTGTGAACCTGTCGGATACCCTGACCTCGGCGACGCGTAGAAACCCATGACCTCAAACGCTGTCGCCGACCGCCAGAATGGTCGCCACCAGGGCGAGGGCGCGAGGTACCAGGGTGTCCAGCTCTAGGTATTCACGATCGGTGTGGACCTTGCCACCCACCGGGCCGAGCCCGCACAGGGTTGGAACGCCCAGGCTGGCGGTAAAGCCGGAGTCGGCGCAACCGCCGGTGAATTCGCCTTCGACGCTGAAACCCAATGCCCGTGCTTTTTGTTGGTAGAGATGCAGCAGTCGTTCGCTGTGGCGTGCTTCCATCGGTAGAAAGGTCGTCGCTTCCTTGAGGACGGCGCGGGTGCCGATCAGTTCTTCTTCGGCGACGATGGCCTGGATTGCACTGAAGATCCGATCCCAGTGCTTGAGTTCGATGAAGCGCACGTCCAGCCGCGCGCAGGCGCTGGGCGCGACGGTGTTGCTCGACGTACCACCGGATACCAGCCCAACGTTAGTGGTGACGCCGGCCGGGTAATCGGTCAAGGCATGCAGCTTGACGATCTTGCGTGCCAGGGCCTCGATGGCGCTGGCCCCGTCGGCATGGTTGACCCCGGCATGCGCCGCGCGGCCACTGACTTCGATGATCAGCGTGGCCCCGCCTTTGCGTGCGCTGACCACGTTGCCGCTGGCCCGGCCAGGTTCGGTGTTGAGCACGGCGCGGGCGGCACGGGCGGCGTTTTCGATATGGGGCCTGGCGCTGCCGGAGCCGATTTCTTCGTCGCCGGTGTACAGGACCTGCACCGGATAGGGCAACCGGCCGGCGCGCTTGAGTGCTTTGAGCGCGAAGCAATTGAGCACCAGGCCGCCTTTCATGTCGGCGACGCCGGGGCCATAGGCGAGGTTGGCGTCGCGGCTGTAGCCGCGAGTCGTGGTGGTGCCCTTGGGGAAGACCGTGTCGCGATGGCCCAGCAACAGCACCGGTTTTCCAGGATCGCCTGGCACTTCGGCGAGCAGCACGTCACCAAAACCCTCGGCCGGTATGCGCTTGAGCAGGATGCCGTCGGCCTCCAGTTCAGCCGCGAGCAGCGCGCCCACGGCGTCGACACCCGCCTTGTCATAGCTGTTGGAGTCGGTGTCGACGATCCGCCGCAGCAGCGCTTCCATGGCTGGGCGCTGGTCGGCAAGCCAGTCCAGGGCCTGTTGTGGCGTGGCGCTCATTGCGCCTGCTCCCGTAACTGATGTTCCCGGGTCAGGCGTGCCGCGTCGTTGCCCAGGTCCCAGAACAGCCCGGCCATGATTTGCAGGCTTTCCTTGACCACCGGCGCCAGCAAGTGTTCGTTCGGCGCATGTTGTGAACAGGCCGGGTACGAGTGCGGCACCCACAATGTCGGCAGGCCCAGCACGTCCGCGAACACGTCGTTGGGCAGCGAACCACCGAGGTTTGGCAGCAGCGCAGGTTTTTTGCCGGTGGTCTGTGCCAGGGAGCCGAGCGCCCAATCGACCCAAGGGCTCTGCGGATCCAGCCGAGTGGCATGCATCACATCGATGCGGCTTTGCTTGACCTCGACATTGCTGAAGCCATGCGCATCCAGGTGGGTACGTACCGCCGGGATAAAGGTCGTGTAGTCGCTGTCGACCACGAAACGGATATGGCAGTGGGCGTTAGCCTTGCCGGGAATCGCATGCACCGGGGCGTCTGGGTTGCCGGTCTTGAAGGCGATGACGTCGAGGGTGTTCCAGCCGAACACCTTTTCGCTCAGCGAGAGCTGCGGGTTACCCCAATTGGCGTCGATGTCCGGATCGCCCGGTCCGCCACCCACGGCAATATCGGCCAGCGCCTGCCGAACCGGCTCCGGCAGTGTCTCGGGCATCAGGCCGGCCACTTTCACCCGACCGTGTTCATCGACCATGCTCGCGATGGCATTGGCCAGGATGATGCCGGGATTGGCCAGCAACCCGCCCCAGTTGCCGGAGTGATGGGCGCCCTCACGTAAATTGACCACCAGCTCGAAGTTGAAGACCCCGCGCGAGCCGAGAAAAATCGTCGGGCGTGATGCCGCCAGGCGCGGGCCGTCCGAGGCGATGAAGATATCCGCCGCAAGCTCTTTGCTGTGGGCGGCACAGAATGCGTTCAAGCCCGGCGAGCCTTCTTCTTCGCCCATTTCCAGCAGCAGCTTGACGTTGAAACCCAGCTGGCCATCGCGCGCCTTGAGCGTTTGTTCCAGGGCGGTCAGGTTGATCAGATGCTGGCCTTTGTTATCCGCCGTGCCGCGGCCGTACCAGCGATCGCCTTCGGCAATGACGTGCCACGGCGACAGGCCTTCGCGCCATTGCGCATCATAGCCGCGCACCACATCACCGTGGCCGTAGCTGAGCACGGTCGGCAGGTCCGGGTGTTCAATGCGCGTGGCGATCATGAAGGGGCCGCGCTCGGCCACCGGGTTGTCATAGATCTTGACGCTGAAACCCATTGCCTCGACATGCGGGGTGATGAACTCATTGAGGTAGCGATACAGCTCGGGCTGGCTGTCCGCTGCCTGGCTTTCGGTGTGCAGGGCGACGCTGCGTTGGAGCAGATTGAAGAATTCGCCATTGTCGAATTGCGCTGTGGTGTTGCTGATAGCCAGTGAACGACTCATGAGTGGACAAGCTCCAGTGTTTGGGCAGAAGTGTCGTGAAGGTGGCAACGCACGTTGCCGCCGATAAGCGGACCATTGGCCGGGTAGGCCGTTTTGCAGGGGGCGAAGCAGCTCGGGCAGCGCGGGTGGAAGGCGCAGCCGGACGGCGGTGACATGGGGTTGGGGAAGGTGCCGTGCAGGCCGATCTCGGGAATGCCCAGGCGCGGATCGGGCGTGAGCACCGAATCCAGCAAGGCGCGGGTATATGGGTGACCGGGTTGAGCGAACAACGATTCGCGCGTGCGTTCTTCGACGATGCGCCCCAGGTACATCACGGCGACCCGGTCGGCGAGGTGTTCGATGACCGCCAGGTTATGGCTGATCAGCAGATAGGTCAGGCCGAATTCGCGCTTGAGGTCCTGCAGCAGGTTGAGAATCTGCGCCTGCACCGACACATCCAGCGCTGAGGTGGGCTCGTCGCAGATCAACACGTCAGGGCGCATGATCAGCGCCCGGGCAATCGCCACCCGCTGGCGTTGCCCGCCGGACAGCTGGCTCGGATAGCTGTCGATCACCCGCTTGGGCAGGCCGACCACATCAAGCATCGCTTCGGTCTTCCTGCGGCGCTCGGCGGTACTGCCGATGTCATGCACGATCAGCGGCAGGGTAACGATTTCGCGCAGGGTCTTGCGTGGATTCAGCGAGGAATACGGGTCCTGGAAAATCGGCTGGATATGCCGCGACATTTCCTTGCGATCAGTCGTCGCCAGGTGTTTGCCATTGACCAACACGTCGCCGCTGGTGGGCGGCAACAGACCGAGCAGCATCTTGGCCAGGGTACTTTTGCCGCAACCGGACTCGCCCACCAGACCGAGGGTCTCGCCACGCATCAGGCGCAGGGAAACACCATCCACGGCCTTCAGGGTGGCGGCGGGTTTGAAAAAGCCCTGGTTGATCCGAAACTCACGGCGGATGTCACACAGCTCCAAAGCGATGTCTTTTTTCATGACCTTGCACGCTCCTGAAGGCGAATCGGTGCCGGGGCCGGTGCGGCGAACAGGCAGCGCGCCATGTGCCCGTCCTGTTCGACTTCGGGGATGTGTTGCGCGCAGGCCGGGATCGCCTGACCGCAACGATTGCGGAACGCACACCCTTGCTGTTCGCCGACCAGGCTCGGCACCAGGCCTGGAATCGAACCCAGCGCCTCACCCGGTTTGGTCCGGCCAGGGATTGGAATACTCGCCAGCAGCCCCCGGGTGTACGGATGCTGCGGATTCTCGAACAGTTGCAGGGCAGGGGCGGTTTCGACGATTTCCCCGGCATACATCACGGCGACCCGGTCGGCGATCCGTGCCACCAGCCCAAGGTCGTGGGTGATGAAGATCACCGCCAGGCCGAGTTCTTTCTGGATGTCGCGGATCAAGCGCAGGATCTGCGCTTGAATGGTCACGTCCAGCGCCGTGGTGGGCTCATCAGCGATGATCAGGTCCGGTTCGCACATCAACGCCATGGCGATGATCACCCGCTGGCGCAGCCCGCCGGAAAGTTGATGCGGATACTGGCGCAAGCGCTCGGTGGCATTGCTGATCCCGACCTTCTCCAGCATCTGCGCGGCGCGCCCCAGGGCCTCCTTGCGTGAGACCTTGCGATGCTGGGTCAGTACCTCGCTGAGTTGATCGCCAATACTGTAGGCCGGGTTCAGCGAGGTCATCGGCTCCTGGAAGATCATCGCCAGGCGGTTGCCGCGCAGGTCGCACATGCGCCGCTCGCTCTGGCCGAGCATGTCGATGCCGTCCAGCGTCAGCCGGGACGCGGTGCGTTTGGCCTTGCGTGGCAACAGGTCCATCAACGCCAGCGAGGTCAGGGATTTGCCGCAGCCGGATTCCCCGACGATGCACAGCATTTCACCGCGCTCGACTTCAAAACTCAGGCCGCGTACGGCATGCAGCATGTCATCCGGCGTCGGGCTGTTGCCCATGGGGATGTCCACGCGCAGGTTTTCTACATGGAGTAGTGCCATGTTCGGTTCCCTCTATCAGTTACGGCGGTCTATCAGTTACGGCCGTCGGGCAGGATCAGATCGCGCAGGCCATCGCCGACGAGGTTGATGCCCAGCACCAGAATCATCAGGGCGACGCCGGGAATGGCGATGACCCACGGGGAAAAGAACATGTAGGGTTTGCCTTCCGCGATCATCAGGCCCCAGGAGGGCGTCGGTGGCTGCACGCCAACCCCGAGGAACGACAGTGCTGACTCCAGCAGGATCGCGTGGGCCATTTCCAGCGTCGCGACGACGATCAGTGCGCCGACCAGATTGGGCAGGATTTCACTGACCAGAATGCGCAGGGTCGAGCAGCCGAGCGCCTGGGCCGATGCCACATATTCAGCATCGCGAATCTGTTGCACCGAGGCCCTGACCACCACCGCGAAGCGATCCCATAACAGGCAGCCGAGCAGCACGATCACCACTTTCAGTGAGCCGCCCATCAGCGAGGCCGAGGCCAGCGCGACCATCACCACCGGCATCGCCAGCCGGGTGGTGATCAGGTAGCTGATAAACCCATCGACCTTGCCGCCGTAGTAGCCCGCCAACAGCCCCATGAGCGTGCCGATAAAGCCGGAAATCAGCGCCGCTGCAATGCCGATGAACAGCGAAATACGTGCGCCGTAGAGCAGCCTCGACAGGTAGTCACGGCCCAGCTTGTCGGTGCCGAGCACGTATTCCCAGGTGCCGTTGGCCATCCATACCGGTGGTTTCATGCGCAGCATCACGTCTTGCGCATAAGGGTCGTAAGGTGCCAGCCACGGCGCGAACAGTGCACCTGCGAAGATAATCAGCAACAACACCGCGCCGATGGCGAAACCCCGATGCCGCAAGCTCTTGCCAAGCACTCGGCTCAGGCTGCTCGGTGGTGGCAGGTAGTCATTGATCGCGAGGGTAGTGGGGGTGCTCATGTAGGCCTCCTAGCGCACGCGAATACGCGGGTCGAGCAGTGCGTTGAGCACATCGGCCAGCAACGTGAGGATGATGTAGATCACCGCAATCAACAGGACCACGGCCTGTACCACCGGAAAGTCGTCACGGGCGATGGCGTCCCAGGCAAGTTGCCCGATGCCTTGCAGGGAGAATACGGTTTCGATCACCACCGAGCCGCCGAGCATGAAGCCGAACTCCACCGCCGCCAGCGCGACGACCGGAATCAGCGCGTTGCGCAGCGCATGCTTGAACAGCACGCGGGCAGGGCGCAGGCCCTTGGCGCGGGCGGTGCGGATGTAATCGGAACTGAGCACATCAAGCATGCCGGCGCGGGTCAGGCGCATGATTGCCGGCGTCGCGTAGTAGCCCAGGGCAATGGCCGGCATGACGAAGTGCAGCAGGGTCGCGTTGCCGGACACCGGCAGCCACTTGAGCGTCACCGCGAACACCACGATCAGCATCAGCGCAAACCAGAAACTTGGCATCGCCTGACCCAGCACCGCGATGCTCAAGGCCAGCCGGTCAACCCAGGTGTCGCGTTTGACCGCGGCCAGCACGCCCAGTGGAATGGCCACCAGCAAGGCGATCCCCAGCGCCATGGCACCCAGCCCCAGGGTAATCGGCAAGCGGCTGGCGACGAGGTTGTAGACCGATTCCTGAAAGAAAAACGAGTTGCCCAGGTCCAGCCGCAGCAAATCGCCCAGCCAGTTGAAGTACTGGGTCGGCAGCGGTTTGTTCAAGCCGTACTGCACGCGAATCTGTTCGATCTGTTCGCTGGTGGCTTCCGGTCCGCCAATGGCAGTGGCGAGGTCGCCGGACAGGTGCAAAAGAGAAAAGCTGATCACCGACACGGTAATGGCAACGCAAATGGCGATGCCCAGGCGGCGCAGAAGGAATCCAAGCATGGCAAGTTTCCTCATATCCAATGAATGACAAGTGTGAGGACGTGTCCGTGGCGCACGAGAGTCCGTGCGCCCGGTTACGTATTACTTCCACGTGGACTCGACGAAACGCGGCAGCTCATCCGGGTACGGTGTGAACGCGAGTTCCGAGGTGTAGGCGTAGTTCATCGAGTAGTTGAACAGCGGCGCCCAGTAGGCCTGCTCGCTGATGCGCTGCAAGGCCTTGCGGTAGTTGTCCTTGCGCACTTGCGGGTCGAGGGCATTGTCGGCGGTCTGCAACCAGCCCTGGACTTGTGGGTCCTTGATATTGTCGTCCGGATTGCCCTTGAACCAGGTACCGGCCGACGCCGAGGTGTCGAGGATCGAGAACGAGCCCCAGGCCTGAAACGACATGGGCACCTTGCCGCCACGTTGCTGATCGCGCAGGGCGGCGTACTTCAAGTAGCGCAGCTTGGCGTTGATGCCCACTGCGCGCAGGTTGCCGATGATGGCTTCGACGTAATCACGGTCGCGATAAGCGAAGATTTCTGTCTCGAAGCCATTTGGGTAACCGGCTTCGGCGAGCAGCGCCTTGGCCTTGGCGGGGTCATAGTCGTAGACCGTGGCCGCAGTGGTATCGCAACCGAACTGACCGGGATAACAGGCAACCTGCAAGGGCTTGGCTTCGCCCCCCACCAATTGCGTGGCCAGCGCATTGCGGTTGATCGCATGGTTGATGGCCTGGCGCACCTTGAGGTTCTTCATCGGTGAGTTTTCAGTGGAGGTGCCCCGTGCATCAAGAATCAGGAAACCGATGCGCATGGTTTCGCCACTGGTCACGGTCAGGTTCGGCATACCCTTGAGGTCGACCGCCTGATCCGAGGTCACACGCCAGGTCCAGTCGACACCGTCGGTCATCAACTCGGCCAGACGGGTTTCTGCATCCGGGATCACGCGGAACTTGAGGTGGCTGATATGGGGCTTGCCTTGTGGGCTGTCCGGGAAGTAGTCCTTGTTGATCTCCATGGTCACGCCTTCGCCGGCCACCACCGACACGGCTTTATACGGCCCGGTGCCAATGGGCTTGCGACTGAATTCGGCCAGGCCGACCTTCTCGAAGTACTGCTTGGGAAACATCGGAACGGCGTTGGACAGGTATTCCAGTGCCGGCGGGAAAGGCTTCTTCAAATACAAGCGGACGCTGTAGTCACCGGTTTTTTCGGCGCCCTTGATCCAGTCTACGTTTTGCACGGTAACGACTTTCGCTTCGGGCGACACCACGTAGTTGAGGGTGAACACCACGTCGTCGGCGGTGAAGGCGTCGCCGTTGTGAAATTTGACGCCCTTGCGCAGCTCAAAGTCGAGGGTGGTGTCGTCGACCTGCTTCCAGCTGGTGGCCAGCATGGGTTTGTATTCGCCGCTTTTGGGATCGCGGTAGATCAGGTTGTCCCAGATCAGCCGGCCGAGAATCACGCCTTCGCGTAAATCGTTGTGATAGGGGCTGATGTTTTCAGGCTCGCTGTCGGAAGCGTAAACCAGGGTGTCGTTGGCTTTGCCGGCATGTGCCGGAAAGCTGCTGATAAGGCCCATCAGCGCGATACTGCAGGCGAAACCTTTGATGCCCATGCCGTCGTCTCCGTTGGCGAGAGTGGTTGAATCAAAGGGCAGCGAATCGCAAATGCGTAGAAGGAGGAGGAAAAGGTCGGGCGCTGTTTTTTTTGGTCTGGACACGAATGTAGGGAAGGGCTATCAATGCCACAAGCACAATATTTCGATACTTCCTTTGCCGAAAAGGCAATCCTTGGAGGCTCCGATGCAGCTGTATGGCGTGCAGTCCACGGCACTGCGCTATTTTCTTGAGGTCGCGCGATGCGGATCAATCAGCGAGGCCTCAATGCGGCTGAATGTGGCGGCATCAGCGGTGAGTCGACAAATTTCCAAGCTTGAGTTGGCCCTGGATGCCAGCCTGTTTGAGCGTCGTGCCCGCGGCATGGTGCTCAGCGAGGCGGGGGCGCGACTGGCGGCTTATGCGCGCAAGTCGCAGCTTGAGGCCGAGCAGGTGGTGCTGGAAATTACCGAGTTGCATGGCTTGCAGCGCGGTCATGTGCATGTTGCCTGTTCGGAAGGATTTGCCTTGGAATACATGCCCAGGAGCATCAGCGCGTTCAGGCGTGAGTATCAGGGCATTCATTTTACGTTGGAGGTCTGTGCGCCCGCTGAAGCGACCGAGAAGGTTCGCTCCGGTGAAGCCGACCTGGCGATGACGTTCAGCCTGACGCCGCAAAAGGAAATCAAGGTCGAGCATGTCCTGAGCGGGGCGATTTTTGCCGTGGTCTCCAATGCCCATCCCTTGGCCGGGCGGGAGTCTGTCAACCTCGCCGAGTTGCAACCCTGGCCCATTGCGTTACCCAAGGCCGACACTACGATACGGCAACTCTTCGACATCTGTTGCGGCGTCCAGGGGTTGTTGTTCGACCCGGTATTGACCACCAATTACGTTGCCGCGCTCTACAGTTTCGTCCGTGAAGAGGGAGGCATCAGCCTGGCCAGCGAAATGACCTTGCACCAACAGGTGGCGGACAAGCAGTTGCAATGCTTGCCGATCCTTGATGAAGGCATGCAGGCGCGGCGCATCGAACTGCAAAGCATGGCTGGGCGCAATCTACCGGCGGCGGTTTCGGCGTTCAGGGATTTTCTGATCGCTGAGCTGGCGAAGGCGAAGCGGCTTTGAAAAGATGAGGTTACTCCCATCTTCCGCCTTGGAAGATCAGCGAGTTTTTCTGTGCTGACTGATGCTTAACGCATAGAGAACACGCTCAAGGATGAACTCCCTGGCTTCCGGATGTTTGAATGCCCTCATGAACAGCAACCTCTAGTTTGAGATTTAAAAGGTGTGCGTCTGCTATCGAGTTCTAATGCTCGGTAGTTCCTATTTCTTGAAGGCCTCAAGGTTTTCACGGAGCCAGGCGGACAGCGAACGGGGTGGGGTACCCGTGAGGTCTTCAACCGTAAAGGTTCGTTCTGTCAGTATGGAATCATGGAAGATGCGATCAAGCCCCACGAGAATCTCGGCTACAAACGGGGAGAGTCCATCGGCAACTAGCGCTGAATGCTGTGCGGCTGGAGACCGATGGGTATAGGCGACTGTGTGGCCTAACAGACTGGATAATTCCTCGGCAACTTGCGGCATTGTCCAGTTTCGCGGCCCTGTCAGGTGATACGCACGTTGTGAGCCTTCTGCTACCTCCTCCAGTAATGCTATGCGCGCCGAGTCCGCTACATCTCGAGTGTCTATCAGGTTCACACTTCCATGGCCTGCGGCGCCGGCCCAAGTGCCCGTTGCAACAGCGTTGCCAGCACGCTTGAGCACGTCCATGAACGTGGTAGGTCTCAATACGGTAGAGGCGATAGGTTGTTGACCCAGGTGGGCTTCTATCAATGAATGCCAGGCAAATGGATTGATAGGGGTCGATGGTCCCATGACCGAAAGCTTTACGATGTGCTGCACGCCCATTTCTACGGCAGCGTCAATAAGGGCAATCTCGTTGGCGACTTGTTGGGGTGAAGTGCCGTGAGCAATGAACAGTTTCTCGACACCGGCAAGCGCTTTTCTGAGCGTTGCCGGCTGATCAAAATCCAACTCGGCAGCGACCACCCCTGGGGCAAAAGCGGTGGATGATTTTTGCCGTGTGAGCGCCAGCAGGGTGACTGGGTCTTGCGCTAACTGACTGATCAATCGCCTGCCTACGCGGCCTGTCGCGCCAGCAACGGCGATGCTCAGTGATTGCGTCCGTTTGGTCGATTGATTGAGCATGATGAAATCTTCCTATATGGTGGAACGATCAGTCCAAGTATCCTGGTCTGATCGTTCCATGTTGTCAACGGAGGATTTATGAGCGGTAAACCGCAATATGACGAACGTGCAGTCCTGAAGGCGGCGACGGCTGTTTTCTGGCGGCATGGGTACGCAAACGCATCGGTCAGCGATCTGACTGAGGCAACGGGGTTGTCTCGATCAAGCCTGTACCAGCGGTTCCATGATAAGGATGGGCTCTTCAACGAGACGCTTCAGCTATATACCGACCGTGTATTAACGCGAATGAGATCGACCCGGGCACAGACCTCCAGGGCGAGCATAGACGCGCTGCTACGAGAGTTTCTTCCGAAGGAATTTGGCGTGGAGCGTCCGCCTGGTTGCCTGATATCTCGCAGTAACGCTGAGCAAGAAGACCTCACTGCCACAGGAAAGAAAACCGCGAATTTTGCGGCTTGTCAGCAGCGACAGATTTTTGTGGATATTTTGACTCATGGCCGGTTGGAGGGTGAGATAGGGCAGCATGTCGATTTGGATCTACTGGCTTGGTATTACTTCGGAATACTGCAGGCTGTGGTAAATCTGCCTTCAGTCGGGGCGACTAACCAGGTACTTGGCGGCCTCATTGATGTCGCGATGTCAGCATGGCCTGAGAGCCAAGATAGTTCGGGTACTGAAACGATATGAGTGAGTAACCCCGATGGTCGGGGTATCTTTTCCGCAGTCGCGCCTGGGCATCTGATAAGTCTGCCCCGTGCTAAATAACGGTGAGTAGCGGTACGTGATCATACCGCTACGTCATCTAAGCCATAGGTGCCGATTTATAAAGCGTAACCGAATGTCCTGGCATGGTTGGTTGGTGTTTGACGGTTACTCTGCCCATGGCCGCATGGCCGGCAGCAGGCATGTCACACCGCCCGGCGAAAGCCGACGATCGCTTTGGTTTCGAGAAAATCGCCGAACGCAACTTCTCCCCATTCACGACCGTTACCCGACTGCTTGTATCCCCCGAACGGGGCCGCCAAATCCATGTCGGCATAATTGAGCGTGACTTGTCCGGCCCGAAGTTTACGCGCCACTGCCTCGGCGGCTGCATGTTCGCCTTGAACATAAGCGGCAAGGCCGAATACGGTGTCATTGGCGATCGCCACGGCGTCGGCTTCATCGGCATAACCGATGATGACAAGCACCGGGCCGAAGATCTCCTCGCGGGCGATAGTCATGTCATTCGTCACGTTGGAGAAGACGGTCGGCTGCACATAGAAACCGGTGTCGAGCCCTTCGGGTCGGCCGAGACCACCTGTTATCAGCGTTGCACCTTCTTCGATGCCGACCTGGATCAGGTTCTGGATCTTGCGCCACTGTGCCTCGGAGGCGACCGGACCCATTTTCGCGTTACTTGCCGGGTGTCCGACAACCCACTGCGCTGCCGCCGTGCGCGCGAGATTGGCTACCTCATCCATTCGTGTAAATGGAACAAGCATCCGTGACGGCGCATTACATGATTGACCGCTGTTGAGCATCATTTGAGCCACGCCTGCCGCCACGGCTGACGGAAAATCGGCACTCGGCAAAAGGATGTTCGGCGACTTTCCGCCCAGTTCCTGGTGTACGCGTTTCACCGTCAGTGCAGCATTGCGCGCTACCTGGATGCCGGCGGGGGTGGATCCAGTAAACGAGACGAGATCGACTTCAGGATGGCCCGTCAGTGCGTCGCCAACACCTTTGCCGTCTCCATGTACCAGATTAAAAACACCGGCTGGTACACCGGCATCATGCATGATTTCGGTAAAGATCGTCGCCGAGAAGGGCGACACTTCAGAAGGCTTCACCACCATCGTGCAGCCTGTCGCCAACGCTGCGGCCACCTTGCAGGTCAACTGGTTGAGCGGCCAATTCCATGGCGTGATCAACGCACAAACGCCAATCGGCTCGCGTACGATCTCAGTGGTGCCCATCTCGTGTTCGAAGCTGTATTTGGCTAACGCGGCGCGAGCGATTTGAATGTGGGCCAGGCCGGCCGTGACTTGCAATTGCTCGGCAAGCCATAGCGGTGCGCCCATTTCGTCGGACACTGCTGTCGCAAGATCCTGTGCGCGCAACTGGTAGGCCGCGATGATTCGATCAAAGAGTGCAAGACGCTCCTCAACCGATATTTGCGAGAACGTCTGGAAGGCGGCTCTTGCCGCCGCGACCGCTTTATCGACATCGAGGGGGCCGCCGAGCGCAACCTGGCCGGCAACCGTTTCGTCAGCCGGATTAATGACATCCATTACGATATTGCCAGCGGGCTCCACCCACGAGCCATCGATGTAAAACTGAAGATTTTCGCGCATTTTAGTCCTCGTCATATTGGGCTTTCCAAAACAGGTCAGGCCGTTGGGATCAGCGCTGCCGCGTCGATATCGAAGGCGCTTGGCCAATCGTCGAGAGTCGCAGAGAGGCGTTGATCAAAGGTCGCAATAAGGCATCGAAATGCGGCCATCTTGGGCGACCCTTACAAGGTATACGCGATAAACCTGGAGTCAATTAGGCACTTAAAGTAGCGTTGGTAGGTTCAGGGATACCGCGGGCAAACCTGCGAAGGCATTCACTCCGCCAGGCTTACCTGCGCGGCCTCGTCAAACTTCAACCGGGCCGTTTCAACCTCAGGCAATTTGTCGAGCGTCCATTTATGCAATTCGCGAAATGGCTGCTGCAGTGTTCGACCCAGTTGGGTGATCTCATACTGGACTGCCACGGGCGAAAACGAGATGACCTGGCGCGAGACAAGACCATTTCGTTCCAGTCGCCGCAGGCACTGTGTCAGGGCCTTCTGAGTGACGCCCTCGAGGCGACGCTTGATGGCGTTAAAGCGATGCGGCCCGTCATCAAGTACCGCCAGAACCATCATCGACCACTTGTCTGCGATTTGGTCGAACAGCGCCCGGCTTGGGCACTCCGACGAAAAACATTGCGGCTTTAATTCCAGCATCGAAGTTTCCTCATGTATACCTAGGCGATTCTAGGTGCCTAATTGACATTTAGTTTACAAAATATACTTATATGGTTTCCAAAAGCAAATGGAGTCCATCCAATGTCAAACCCAGATACCAGCGTTTTATTTCGTCCTCTTTCCATCCGCTCGCTTGAACTGAAAAACCGGATTGTCATGTCGCCGATGACCAGGCAATTTTCCCCAGAGGGCATCCCTGGTGAAGGTAGCGCTGCCTACTACCGGCGGCGGGCTGAGGGTCGGGTCGGATTGATTTTGTCAGAAGGCACCGTCATTAATCGTCCCGCTTCACGTAACGGTCCCGGTATTCCTTTTTTTCACGGTGAAGCAGCGCTGGCCGGATGGAAGAACGTGATCGATTCTGTTCACGCTGCCGGGGGCCGTATGGGGCCGCAACTCTGGCACACCGGCGCAGTGCGTGACGTCAGCGGCTGGGAGCCTGATGCGCCGGTTGAAAGCCCGTCTGGCCTCGATTCGCCAAACGTCCCTCGCGGTGTGGCGATGAGCGAGGAGGATATTGCAGACGCAGTTGCTGCGTTCGCCCAGGCGGCGGCGGATGCCAGGCGCCTGGGTTTCGACACCGTTGAGATCCATGGGGCGCATGGTTATTTGATCGATCAGTTCTTCTGGGCCGGCACCAATCTGCGCACCGATCGTTATGGCGGACCGACGATCAAAGAGCGCTCCCGTTTTGCCGCTGAGATCGTGTCTGCTGTGCGTCATGCGGTCGGGCCCGAATTCCCCATCATCATGCGCGTCAGTCAATGGAAGCAGCAGGACTTCGGGGTGCGCCTCGCCGAGACGCCTGCACTGATGGAAGACTGGCTGCTGCCGCTGGTTGAAGCGGGTGTGGATGTTCTGCATTGCTCACAGCGACGCTTCTGGGACCCTGAGTTCCCCGAAATTGATGGTGAGAACGGGCTGAACTGCGCGGGCTGGGCGAAGAAAGTCACTGGCGCCACGACCATCAGCGTCGGTTCGGTCGGGCTGGATAATGATGTTACTCACGCATTCGCCGGCAAGGGATCGACCCCTGCGAGCCTGGATCGGCTTGTCGAGCGAATGGAGCGCGAAGAGTTTGATCTGATCGCAGTAGGGCGTGTTCTGCTGAGTGACAAGGATTGGGTCGCCAAAGTGGAAAAAGGCGATTACGCAGATCTGAAGGGCTTCAATCCGGCATCTTTAGCCGAATTGGTTTAAGCCTTGGACCGGATTTCGGGCATCTACGTGCGAGTCGTAGAGGCCCGGAGTCCGGGTGATACGGCGTCGCCACGGATGATGCCGAGCGATCTGGCAAGCGGTGGCGACCTGTCATGGGAAGGGGTGTTCAAGTATACCAGGTAGGGATTCAGTGCCTGATTGAAGCCAGGTATACAGCCTATATCATTGGTTTCTTTAACCATCGCCTCTACTGGAAGTTTGGAAGCGAGAAACAGGATTGATCATGACACCTATAAGCCAATCAGTGACGCCCATGAAAAACAACGTCACGCGGTTTACCTGCAATGGGTGTGGAACTTGCTGTAAAGAACGTCTTATCCCTCTGACGCTTCAAGAGGCCGAGGAATGGTTAAATCGCGGTGGTAACGTCGCAGTCATACTCGAAGCTTTCGACACATCAGTCTTCCCGTTGCCAGGGCACTACAACCACAGCGTGCAACGCGCGGTCGATGTGGCCAGTGGAGAGGCACGTATTCAGGTCATTGCCATTTTTGCGGGTAACGCACTGACCCAGTGTCCAAGTCTAGGGGAGGATAATCGCTGCACGATCTATGAAGATCGACCGCTGGTGTGTCGAATCTATCCGATGGAAATCAATCCATTTCTAACCCTGCGCCCCGAAGAAAAGGTCTGCCCGCCGGAAGTCTGGGAGTCGGGAGAGGTACTATGGTCTGACCGTGTAGTTGATCCTGTCCTGGAGGATCAGATTCAACGCTCCCGGCAGGCTGACCGCGACGATGCCAAGGCAAAAGTTTCAGTCTGCGCGGCGCTGGGGATAAGTGTTGCCGCTTGGAAAGGCAACGCGCTGGCTGTTTACTTAGCCGACCGTGCGCAATTGCAGCAGGCCATCAGTCTCGTTCGCGCGGGAGGCGACGTACCGGCCAATGTGTCCTGGAAAGTCCGCGTCGATGATGCAGACCTTCACACTCGTCTGCAGGGGGCAGGTGTTGAACTGGATCTTCGTGCACAGACTGAATACATCTTTCACTCGCTTTAGTCGGAGAGCTCAGTGCTTTGCCCGCTCCAGGGCGTGTGGATACCTTGGTCGTCGCTGACTCGCTTATTGCAGCGGCCCCACCACTTGCCGATAACGTTCTTCCCCCTGCGGCGTCTGGCGGGTCAGGCTGATTTCCAGGCCGATGGGATCGGCTTTACGGTTGCCGGCCAGCTGACGCCAGCCTTGGCCCGGTTCCCAGATGCGCACTTGCAGGTCGCTGACACCGGATAAGACGGCCACTGCTTTTTTGGGCGCAGGTAACGGGTATCGATCACTGGCTGCGGATGTGGCGCGGTACAGCGTGTCACCCTCCAGCCACCAGCGCACCCGTTGCAGACCGTTTTCGGGAAGGGCTGCGTTACGAATCACGTTCAGTTGAAAATCATGCTGGTCGGAGCTGCGAACGCTGATTGCGGCGAGACCGTCGGGCTGTTCGTCATCGTTCAAGGCTGGCGTTCTCAGTTCAACGCTGGCGCGCAGGGCCAGGTCGCGGTCCAGCTGGTTGAGTGTGCGCAACAACGCTTCGGTTTGTTCAGTGCTGGCCTGCAGATGGCTGTCGGCACGGCTCACGCTGTCGAGGCCGCGCCAGGCAATCAGGCTGACAATGGCCATCAGCATGATCGCCACCATGACTTCGATGAGGGTAAAGCCGCGCTGGTGAGTTTTCATGGTGCATTTGCCACGCGTATCTGGCCGGTCGCCGTGCGTTGAATGTCGAGGCGGTGCTGGCCATCCGAAAGCTGCAGTTGCAAGGGCGAGGCAAACCATTCGGCATTCAGCACCACCGATTGCCTGGGGGTTACCCGCACGCTCATCGAGGGGGTTTCCCAGGCACGGGGACGCAGTTGCGGGTCGCTCATGAAGTGATCCCAGCCCTGGCCAGACTCGTGGCGCCGACTGAAGCGAAACCCTTTAGTGTCGGCCCGCCACGTGATGGGGCGGCCGTCGGCCCGGGCTTCGGCCTGGGCGATCTGCAGCATCTGGACCACGCGGTTGGCGTCCTTGCGCAGCAATTGCAACGGGTCGGGTTTGATGCTCAGGCTGATCGCCGCCGAGGCGATGCCGATGATCACCAGCACCACCATTAATTCGATCAGGGTGAAGCCTTGTTGATTGGCCTTGGTCATGACACAACGCTCCTTCGTCGTGGGTCTCTCCTGTAGACTGCCCGGCAGGACAACAAGGAGGTTTTGTCTTGGTCGCTATTTTTCGTTTGACCGCGCCGCGAGTGGTGCAGGCAGTGGCATTGGCCACGGCGCTCGCGGGGGTGCTGGTCTGGTCCTCCGTGTTGCTGACATCGGCCGAGTCCCAGGTGCCGCCGGTCGAGCCGCCGGTTTTGGCCGCTCGCCCGGATACCCCTGCGTTGCAGTGGTTTTCCAACCAGCCGGCGGTGGTGGACATCAAGGTCTCCGGCCTGATGGCCGGCGCGCGCGGGGCGGTGGCGATCCTGAGCCTGAACGAGGGGCCGCCGCGCAGTTTTCGGGTGGGCGAGTCATTGGCCCAGGGTGTGCGCCTGGCGGCGATCGAGGGCGATGCAGTAGTGATTGAGCGGGGCACGCAGCACACCCGCATCAAGGTCAGCACGCTGCCGGACTCGGTGGTGCTACCGCGCTTGACCCGACCCTGAACGCTCATTGGGGCGTTGCCTTCGGCGGGTTGAGCAGCGTTTCCACCCGCGCCAGCGGCGGCGCCTCGCGCTTGCGCTCCGACACCAGCAGGGTGACGCGCATCAGGCGTCCATCGGCGCTCGGTGCGATGCTCTGTTCGCAACGCAACAGCAAGCGGCCCTGATCACAGTCAAACGCTTTGTGCCCCCTGGGCAGGCGTCCCTCCAGGCGCAGTTCGGCGAGCCTGCCCTGGGCCGACAGCAGCGCCATCGAGCGGTCGCGCAGCAACCCATTGCTCTGGGTCATCAAGCCTGCAACGCGGACCGCCGCCGCCATCGCCACGGCAATGATCGCCAAGGCCACGAGCACCTCGATCAATGTAAAACCCTGCTCCTTGCGCGACAGCTCCATGGGTCACTCTTGGCGTAAAAACACGCCGTAGAGTAGCACTCAGGGAGCCGCGGGCAGAGGCCAATTATTTTTGCTATCCAGATAGTTAGTTTTGTTACACTGCGCGCCGAATTAGGATCGAGCCAAGGATGGTGGATATGGATTTCGCGCGCATCAAATATGGGCCTCGCGCCCGCCACGCTCAGCAAGGGTTCACGCTGATCGAGATCATGGTGGTGGTGGTCATCCTCGGCATTCTGGCGGCGATTGTCGTGCCTAAAGTGCTGGACCGTCCGGACCAGGCCAGGGCGATTGCGGCCAAGCAGGACGTCGCCGGCCTGATGCAGGCGCTCAAGCTTTATCGCCTCGACCACGGCACCTATCCCAACATGAACCAGGGCCTCAAGGTACTGGTCGAGCGCCCGGCAGATGCAAAAAATACCAACTGGCGTTCTTACCTGGAGCGCCTGCCCAACGACCCCTGGGGCCGTCCTTACCATTACTTGAATCCCGGCGCGAACGGCGAAGTCGACATCTTCTCCCTCGGTGCCGACGGACAGCCTGATGGCGACGGTGTGAATGCCGATATCGGATCCTGGCAGCTCTAAGCGCGGCCATGAAATCACACTCGCCCACCGGGGCGAAACAGCGCGGCATGGCGATTATCAGCGCGATGCTGATCGCGGCGGTGGTCGCTGTGTTCGCCGCCGGCATGCTCACCCGCCAGAGCGTTTTTACCCGTTCGCTTGAGGCCGAGCAGGCGCGAGTGCAGGGCAGTGCATCACTGCTGGGCGGCCTGGAAGTCAGCCGACGATTGCTCCGGGACGCCCGCGAGCAGGATGTGCTGACGCGGCTTGACCAGCCATGGGCCCGGCCGATCAACACCGCTCAGGACGGCGAATTCGAAGGCCGCCTTGAGGACCTGCAAGGCAAGTTCAACCTGCGCAATTTAATCGCCCAAGAGTCTGTTGATCTCGGGCAGATGCGCAGCTTTGAGCGGTTGTGCGAGATGATCGGTGTCGAGGCCCGCCTGGCGCAGCGCATCAGCCAACGCGTGATTGCAGCCTACCCACATAGGCCGGTTGCCTCAACAGTGGGGCAGCCGCCCCCGCCATTACCCGCCACCCAGCCGATGCTGCGCAGTCTTGATCAATTACGCGGTATCGAAGGCCTCAATGAGCGGGTCCTGGCGCGGCTCGAGCGTTACGTCAGCATTCTTCCGGTCAACACCTGGGTCAACGGCAATACGGCCAGCGCTGAGGTGCTGGCCGCGGTGGTGCCGGGTTTGTCCTGGGCGCAGGCCAAGGCGTTGGTCGCCGAGCGCGATCGCGGCCAGTGGTTTATCAATCGCGGCGACTTCGTTAACCGTGCGCGATTGCCCAACTTGAACGTGGATCACCTCAACGTTGGGATCACCAGTGAGTGGTTCCTGCTCCAGGGGCAGGCCCGCCGCAATCAGCGCCGTGTGCACCTGGCTGCGCTGCTGCATCGTCCGGAAGACGCAATGCCCAGGGTGATCTGGTCGAGACTGGGCGTATGACGCGCCTGCGCCTTGCCTTGCCGCCGCTGGAGTCCTTGACGTCGGACACCGAGCTTGAGTTCGCGCAACTGGACCGCAAGGGGCACGTCAGCCATACCGGCATCAGCACCCTTGGCCAGCTGGGACAACGGGTCAAGTCTCAGGCCGTCGAGTGTTTCCTTCACCCCATGGACACGGTACTTACTCGCATCGAGCTACCGCCGCTGTCAGCGTCCCGTATCGATGCGGCCGTTACCTGCGCTGCGCAGGCGTTGATCCTGGGGCCCAGCGAGCAGATGCATGTGGCGCACAGCGCTCGCGATACCGATGGACAGGTGCACCTGAGCTGGCTGCCCAAGGCTGTACTGGATCGCCTCGGTCAGTTGCTTGGCCTGCACGGATTGAAGCTGGGCGGCCTGTATCCGGCGCCTTACCGCTTAGCCGTGCCAGCGGCCGGGCAGGTCAATGGGTGTGTGGTAGAGGGCCAGTTGCTGCTGCGTTTCAGCCTCGCCCATGGGGCGGTGGAACCGTTGGTTGAGGACCGTCTGGAAGCGCTCGCCGCCAGCGGCGAAAGTGTGCTGTGGCCCGTGGACCACCAGCGCTGGAACGGCGCTGCCCCTGGCTGGGGATTGCACGCCGGGGTCGGCCGGCGCACTGTACCGGCGGCCGGTTGGGGGCGGGCGTTGGGCTGTTGTGCGTTGGCCGTGGGTGTCTGGGTGGCCGGGCTCAACCTTTACGCCGCCCGCGAGGTTGCGCAAGGGCAGCAGCTCAAGCAGCAGATGAGCCAGCGCGTGAAGCACGCATTTCCCGAGCTGCCGGTGATTCTCAACCCTCTGCAACAGGCCCGCCAGCAGTTGGCGATCCGGCAAGGGGGCGGGCCCGCGCAGCTCAATCACGACTTTGCTTACCTGGTGCAGCAAGCCGCCATGGCGCTGCCGTTCATGGCTGGCAGCGTCCAGCAGCTGACCTTCAGCGAGCGCCAGTTGCAGCTGCAGATGACCGCCGAAGCCACTCCCGCTGCCGACGGCGCTGTACAGGCTGCGCTGAGCCAGGCGGGCCTTTCCGCCCACCGCAACGAGCGTATCTGGACGCTGAGCGCGCTGGCCGAACCCGCGTCGGGAGAGGGTGATTCCAGCGTGGAAAACGACGATGAATAATCCGCGGCTGATGGCCTTCAAAGGGCGCTGGAAAGCGCTGGCCCCGCGGGAAAAAACCATGCTCAGCGGTGCGGCGGTGTTTCTCGCCAGCCTGTTGGTCTGGCTGTCGCTGATCCAGCCGGCGCTCAAGAACATTGACTATTGGCAAGCCGAAACCCCGAAGCTGCGCGCCCAGAGCCAGGCACTGGCGCTGTTGCTTCGCGAGGTCACCACGCCTGTCGGGCTGGACCTTGAGCACTCATTGCGGCAATCCCTCGACGCCGCCGGACTGGCGGGACACTACCGGTTGCAGGCCCAGGATCTGTCCTGGCAACTGACACTGGACGCGGCCCCCGCCGATGCGGTGCTCGGCTGGTTATTGAGTGACCCCAGGCAATTTTCGCTGGACGTGGTGGAGGCCCGTTTGCAACGCGCCAGCGAAGCCTCGGCCGACAACACGGCAGGCACTCTCACAGGAACCGTCCGTATGGATCGGATGCACGGCGCTAAGGAAGCATCATGAAGTGGTCAGGTTCCCATTATGTACGCACGGCTGCGCCGTTTCTGTTGCTCGCACTGAGTGCGTGCAGCGCGCAGCCCACGGCGGATTTACCCCAGGACAGTGAGCTCGGCCTGCCCCTGGCCACCACCCAGCGCAGCGGCGATGCCCTGGTAGACCGGCAGCGTGCGCAAGTGCAAATCGAACGGCAGTCGCGGCCCTTGCACAAGGTTACCCACCCCGCACGTGGCGGCGGTGCCGATCACAGCGGCGTGGCGCCGAACAAACCCTTGGGCGATCAACCGGTCACGCTGAATTTCGTCGAAGCCGACATTCAAGCCGTGGTGCGGGCGTTGTCCCGTGCGACGGGGCAGCAGTTCCTGGTCGACCCGCGCGTCAAGGGCTCCCTCACGCTGGTTTCCGAAGGGCAGGTGCCGGCGCATCAGGCCTACGACATGCTGCTGGCGGCACTGCGCATGCAGGGCTTCAGCGTGGTGGATGTGGGAGGTATCGCGCACGTGGTGCCCGAGGCCGATGCCAAGCTGCTCGGCGGGCCGATCTACAGTGCTGACAAGCCGGGCGGCAGCGGCATGCTCACGCGCACCTTCCGCCTGCAATACGAAAACGCGGTGAACCTGATCCCGGTGCTGCGCCCGATCGTTTCGCCGAACAACCCGATCAACGCCTATCCGGGCAACAACACCATCGTTGTCACCGACTACGCCGAGAACCTGGCGCGGGTGGCGCAGCTTATCGACGGTATCGATACCCCGAGCGCCATCGACACCGACGTGGTGCAGGTTCAAAACGGGATCGCCGTGGATATCGCCGAGATGGTCTCGCAACTGCTGGAGCAGCCGGGCAGCGATCCGACGCAGAAAATCACGGTGGTGGGCGACCCGCGCTCCAACGCGATCGTGATTCGTGCCGGCAGCCCGGAGCGGACCGAGTTGGCGCGTAACCTGATCTACAAGCTGGATAACGCCCAAGCCAACCCAAGCAATTTGCACGTGGTGTACCTGCGCAACGCCCAGGCCGCGAAACTGGCGCAGTCGTTACGCGGTTTGCTGACCGGTGAAAGCGACAGCGGTGGCGGTGACAATGCGCGGTCGGCCCTCAGCACAATGGGTGCCAATATCTCCGGCAGCCAGACCGGGCAGGGCAGTGGCCAAGGCAGTACCACCAGCGCCAATGAGTCGGCGCAGACGACCGGCAGCTCGAGCAGCCAGCCCGGCGGGCAAACGAGTGAGCAAAACGTCGCCTTCACCGCCGGTGGCGTGACCCTCCAGGCCGACTCGACCACCAACACCTTGCTGATTTCTGCCCCGGAGCCGCTGTACCGCAACCTGCGTGAAGTCATCGACATGCTCGACCAGCGCCGCGCCCAAGTGGTGATTGAAAGCCTTATCGTTGAAGTCGGCGAGGACGATGCCAATGAGTTCGGCGTGCAGTGGCAGAGTGGCGACCTGGCCGGCAAAGGCGTGATTGGCGGGACTAACCTGGGCGGCGCGGGGTTCAACCTGAATGGCAAGACCAGCGTTGACGTGCTGCCCGGCGGGCTCAGCCTCGGCTTCATCAACGGTACCGTGGATGTGCCCGGCATTGGCAAGGTCATGGACCTCAAGGTGTTGGCCCGCGCGCTTAAAAGCAAAGGCGGCAGCAACGTCCTGTCGACGCCGAACCTGCTGACCCTGGATAACGAGGCGGCCAGTATTTTTGTGGGCCAGACTATTCCGTTTGTCAGTGGCAGCTACGTGACCGGTGGCGGCGGTACCAGCAATAATCCGTTCCAGACGGTCACCCGTGAGGAGGTCGGCTTGAAGCTGAATGTGCGCCCACAAATCTCTGAGGGTGGCACGGTCAAACTCGATATTTACCAGGAAGTCAGCAGCATCGATGAGCGCGCGTCCAGCAGCGCCGCGTCGGCCGGCATCGTCACCAACAAGCGCGCGATCGACACCAGTATTTTGCTCGACGACGGGCAGATCATGGTCCTCGGCGGCCTGCTCCAGGACGGTTACAGCCAGAGCAATGAAGCCGTGCCGTGGCTGTCGAGCATTCCGGGGCTGGGTGTGCTGTTTCGCAATGAGCGCCGGGCGGTCACCAAGACCAACCTGATGGTGTTCCTGCGCCCGTATATCATCCGCGACAGTGGTGCCGGACGCGCGATCACCCTAAACCGCTATGACTACATGCGCCGTGCCCAGGGCCATTCCCAGCCGGAACACAGCTGGGCGATGCCGGATGTGCAGGCGCCGCAGTTGCCGGTGGTGGAGAAGGGGATTCCGGGCGGGCAGCAGCAGGGGCCGAGGGCGGTGATTCGGGCGGTGCCTGTAGGTGCACGACCGTGAGCCTGCTCTACGCAGGACCAAATCTGTATTCCTGTGGGAGAGGGGTATGAGCCTGCTGCCCTACGCCTGGGCCAAATCCCAACGCATCCTCCTGCGTCCGGGCGACGACGGCATGCTGCTCACCGTCTGCCCCTCCACCCCCGGTTGGTCCATCAGCGAAGTACGGCGCCAGTTCGGCCAGGCCCACCTCGAGCAGGTACGCGACGATGAACTCGATGGCCTCCTCGCCAGTGCTTATGCCGATACGGGCAGCGCTGCCGCCGTGGTGGGCGCGGCGGAAAACGAGGTCGACCTCGACCGCCTGATGCAGGACATGCCCGAGATCACCGACCTGCTCGACACCCAGGACGGCGCGCCGGTGATCCGTATGATCAACGCCTTGCTCACCCAGGCGGCGCGGGACGAGGCCAGTGATATCCATATCGAGCCCTATGAAACCCACTCCGTGGTGCGCTACCGCGTCGACGGCACGTTGCGGGATGTGGTGTCGCCGCGCAAGGCGCTGCATGGTGCGCTGGTGTCGCGGATCAAGATCATGGCCCAGCTCGACATCGCCGAAAAACGCCTGCCCCAGGACGGTCGTATCGCCTTGCGCGTGGCGGGTCGGCCGATTGATATTCGTGTGTCGACCGTGCCCACCGGGCATGGCGAACGGGTGGTGATGCGCTTGCTCGACAAGCAGGCCGGGCGGCTGCAACTGGAGACCCTGGGCATGGAGCCGCAGCTGCTGGCGCGCCTCGACACCTTGATCCGCCAGCCCCATGGCATCGTGCTGGTCACCGGGCCTACGGGCAGCGGCAAGACCACCAGCCTGTACGCCGCGCTGGCGCGGCTGGATGCGAGCACCAGCAATATCCTCACCGTGGAGGACCCGGTGGAATACGACCTGCCGGGCATCAGCCAGATCCAGGTCAACGCCAAGATCGATATGACTTTCGGCCTGGCCCTGCGGGCGATCCTGCGCCAGGACCCGGACATCATCATGATCGGTGAAATCCGCGACCTGGAGACCGCGCAAATCGCGGTGCAGGCCTCGCTCACCGGGCA
>NZ_FMUC01000028.1:0-4418 GCF_900100935.1 Pseudomonas sp. NFACC25 | reverse complement strand
ATCTCCGCGCTCGAACAGTCGGAAATACTGCGCCTCCATTTCAGAACAAAGGTTGTCGAACAGCACTGGATCTAGTTTTGACAGCGTGACCATAATTTCGGCTGGGTCTAGCCCAGCGTCACTCGCCGCCCATAGGACAATACGAGTAGCCACGTCCAATTTTTTGCTTGGAATGATCACGTCCAATGCATGTTGAATATCTGGGTAGCTGGATGCCAAACGTGAAGGCATGTCTTTTTCCTGACCCGCTTTAGATGGAATGTGAAAGACCTGAGGTTGTTTGTCTAATGCTATTGATTCATCGGCAATGTTTTCACACAGCCTGGGTCGATAGCTGCCGGTGGCGACTGGCAGCCATCGGCCCAGAGTGTGTAAAAACGCATTTGTACACTGTCGGCTCGAAGCGCCGACGGCTGTTAGCTGAGTAATTGCTCACAACAAGTCCTGCGGATCATCACTTGAGCCTGGGAGCCCCCTGCGTCGCTTCTACCTTGCTGGGTGGTCAAAATAAAGACCTCTTCAGGCCGACAGTGCCTTCATTAAACCGCTGATACCGAGAATTTTCATGACCCGCTTCAAGTTGTAGGCGAGCACATTCAAGCTCATCTCCGCGCTCACCCCGGCCAGCTTTCGGGTCAGGAAGTGCGTCGCACCCATCCATTGCTTGAGCGTCCCGAAGGGATGCTCAACCGTCCGTTTTCGGACTCGCATCATCTCTGGTGCTTTGCTCAGCCGAAGCTGCATCTCCTCCAATACGGCTTCGTGCTCCCAGCGTCGAACTCGTCGTTCCGTGCTCGGTGTGCACTGCAATTTCAACGCGCAGCCCTGGCATTTCGAACTCCAGTAACGATGCAACTTCAGGCCTTTTTCAACTTAGGAGTAGTGCCAGATCAGCGCCTCCCCAGCCGGGCAAATGTATTCGTTTTTTGCCGTGTCATAGACGAAGGCATCGTTATTGAAACGCCCGTCAGCCTTGGCTCCAGAGGTCATCGGTTTGGGCACATAGGCGGTGATGCCTGCATCGTGACAAGCCAGGATTTGTTCGCTTTTGAAATAACCTCGGTCCGCCACCACCGACAACGTTTCTGAGGCTATCGCCTCGCGGGCCTGCTTGGCCATCGAGCTGAGTTGATCGCGGTCGGAACCGACATTGGTCACCTCATGTGCAACGATCAAATGGTGCTGAGTATCGACCGCTGTCTGCACGTTGTAGCCGACGATTCCTGTGCCGCGCGTCATCATGGAACGGGCGTCTGGATCGGTCAGTGAGACCTGTTTATCCGGCGATTCATTGAGCTGGATTTCGATCGCTTGAAGCTCCTTCATTTGAGTTTTGAGCTTGGCGATTTTCTCTTCCAGCCGCACGGCACTGGGTTCGGAAGCTGTGGGTTCTTGCCGATCGGCAGCATCAAGTGCTACCAGGTAACGGTTGATACTCGATTCAATTTCTTCCATGCGCCGCTTCAGTTTGGCGTTGGTGAAATTGCGGTCGCGGTTGTTGACTGCTTTGAATTTACTGCCATCAATGGCGACCAGATGTTCTCCAAACAGTCCCAACTGCTGACACAGCATAACGAACTGGCGACAGACGTCTCGGATGGCCTTGCTGTTGGCTTTTCGGAAGTTGGCGATGGTCTTGAAATCCGGCATCAAACGCCCGGTCAACCACATCAGCTCGACGTTGCGTTGAGCTTCTCGTTCCAGCCGCCGGCTCGACTGAATGCGGTTGAGATAGCCGTAGATGTAGATCTTTAGCAGGATCGCGGGGTGGTAAGCCGGCCGTCCAGTATCGGCTGGAATGGCACCTTCAAAACCTAGATTGACCAAGTTGAGTTCGTCGACGAAAACGTCAACTACGCGTACCGGATTGGCATCGCTGACGTAGTCGTCGAGGCTTTCGGGAAGTAAGGTGCCTTGGCCTCGGTGTTCACCTTGGATAAAGCGCTTCATAGGCAATCCCCGCGATAAAATCCTCAGCAATCATAGCAAGGGATCACGGAGTCGTTTCTACATACGCCGGGGCAATCGCAGACACCAATGGATGCCTATAGATAGACGGTCGGGGGGCAGCGACTCTGATTGCTCAGCCTCAGGCTCCGAGATACCCTTTCTCCTCCTGACAGATAGGCGCGGCCAACAAATCATGTCTACTTGCTATTCCATTCAAATCACGCCAGAAAGACCATTGCCGGCCTTCTATTGCATTGCTGAACATCTATGGGGAACCGGATGTGATGTTGACTCTGACGGTGACTGCGCAGGTTCAGATGATCGCCAATGGACGGAACTGACATTGTCGCTTCGCGGCACATCAGGAGAACGTATCGACATTGACCCGCTCTCGCTTATGCCTCTTACCCTCGTAATCCGTTCATCGCACGCCACCCTCTGCCAAAGAGCGGCCGACTACATCGTATCTGTTTCCGGAGGCACTATCGGCGCAGCTGTTAACGTCAAGACGGTATGAGTGCGCGGACACGAGGCTTATAGATTTCCGACAGGTGAAGAACCTAAAAGTGAGACCCCTTGGCGTTTTTACACACTCTGGGCCAGGAGCTGTCGTTCAATCTTGGGTTAATAGCGGCTCGGCAGCGAACTTCCGCAGTTGACACCTATATACCTGAATACACTTCCCACCTACGCCACATATGTCCTTTCAACTGAATTTACCAGGGAACCTCCCAGTTACCCCCTACAATGTTCGAAAAATAAAATACCCTCACCGAAGCTCACGGCAAGGGCATCACCAGAAGCAATCGAGCTTAGGTAGATCTAAATCCAGGCTTACCGTTCGCTGCGCGCCACTCTTTAACTTTTTTTGTTATGACTTCAGGCGTACTCTCCGCATTCGATGGAGGATAATAAATTAAGTCAGATCCGTCTGGATGCTCTGTCAATACCTCAAACTCTAAAACCGCATCAACTTGGTCTTTCTCGGTGGCGTACTCAGAATCACAAATTTTTTTAACAAATAGTAAAAACTCAGATTCTGTGTACTCTTCTATTTTCTTAATACTCATATTACTTACCCTCTAGATGTATTGAGCTGTGCTGCTTTGGGGTAACCACCCGAATATTATCAATATCAAAAACTGCGCCCCCTTTGGATACATAAGTGGCATGATGAAGTTCAAACTTCACCTGACCACCAACCCGATCTCCCCTTCGAACAAACGGAGCCCGCCCGTTCTTCATTTCAGAAATATTGTTGCTGATAAATTGCTTTGATAGTTCGGAGTCATTAGCGACAGACTTCCAAAACGCCTCTCGAAATTTCCTGAAGTTTTTAAACTCTTTGCCTCGCAATTGGTCCGCAATCTGTGACGGAATTGGAGCCCCTTCAACTTGTGATGCTGCTCCCAACCAGTTCCCCGACACAGGCTGGCCAAAACCTGTTGCAACACCTGCATCCTCTCGCCGATCCCGGAACATCGTATAGATCGGTGGCAGACCTGAATCCGCTGGAAAGACCGTAATAAAATCATCAAAACTCGCTTCTGAAACTGCAGGAAAGGCGTCAATGCGGCCTTCCACCGGAGTCACTGTAGCGCCAGTGTAAACTGTTGGCACAGGCTGTTCAGTAGGCGAGGTCGTTGAATTATTCCCTGGGCTGACAATAGGCGTCCAGGTTAGAGTCCGTGGAGGTACATCCGCTGTCGTAGCGGTATATACTTTCTGTGCCGCATCATAACGAGCCGCCACTACCCTGACCTTTGACGGAACCGTCACGCCATCAGTCTTGACTACAAAGACCTCTGACTGCCCATCTGCAGCAGTTTTTGAGCTAATGCGGTAAGCCAAATCAACGGTGCCACCTGTGGCAACAACGCTATTCAGATCTTGCTGAAGGTCAGGAATCAGGTCCGATACTGGGGTACTGAAAGCATAACGCTCCGACAGTTCGCCATTCGCCAGCTTTGACGAGTAAAACAGCGCTGAAACCCCAACAACAAGGCCTGCCCCAACACTCGCAATAACTCCGCCCAAAGCGCTAATGGCTGCACGAATAGCCGCTTGTAGAGTGAGCGCCGCGGCTTCAACTACCGTTACGGTTCCGGCTGAAGTCATAAACAGCGAGCCGGCAGCAGATGCAGGGTAAGCGCTCCATGAACCCCACATTCAAAGTCACCATCTGATCCCCGATGCTGTGCTCCCGATTCCTTTCCGGAGCCAGCACCTCATGATGCGTCCCGACGCAAAAGTCGAAAAAGTCTATCTCTACCCCAAACCCGTCGACTTCCGAAAATCCATCGATGGCCTAGCCGCTCTGGTCGAACTGGACATTAAGGTCGCGGTGTTTGACCCGGTACTTTTCGTGTTCCTCAACAAGCCTCGAAACCGAGTGAAAATTTTGTATTGGGAGCGTAACGGTTTTTGCCTTTGGCTAAAGCGGCTGGAGTCCGAGCGCTTCAAAACAT
>NZ_FMUC01000010.1:0-204161 GCF_900100935.1 Pseudomonas sp. NFACC25 | reverse complement strand
AATCTTGTTGACTATCAGTCTGACTCCACAAGCACCCACACGAATTGCTTGATTCAGTTGTTAAAGAGCGGTTGGTTAAGAGCTTTCGTCTCAACCGAGGCGCGCATTCTACAGCAGCCTCATTTGCTGTCAAGTGATTATTTTCAGAAGCTTTCGAAGATTTCTTCAACAACTTCAACCACTTGCGCTTCCGATCTCTCGTCAGCGGGAGGCGAATAATACAGCGTTACACGCTGCTGTCAACACCTCTTTTTCTCCGCTTTCGACCGAGAAGATCGAATCGTTAATAGCGTCAAACAACACGACCCTACCAACGCCTTCTGGGCTTCGATGAACTGAAGCAATCCGCTGTCTTATTCTGCATAACTCGTTGTTTACCAAGGAGTTTTACGTTTCGACTGCGCCGGAAGTGGGGCGAATTATAGACTTCCAGGATCTGCCGTCAACACTTAATTTGGTTTTTCTATCAAAGTGCCTGCCAACCTTCAAATCCCTCTATATAGAGAAGGTCTCGCTGTCGAATTGAGCAATATATTGCTCAAAGCCGAACGATTAAGCATCATAGCAGCCCCTGATTCTCGAATATGACCTCGGACGAACGCCCCAATGACCACCTCCCCCCGCAGCTTGGCCTCGGCATTGTTTCCTGTCGGCCTGCTGTTGATCGCCATGGCCTCCATCCAGTCCGGAGCCTCACTGGCCAAGAGCATGTTCCCGATTGTCGGCGCCCAGGGCACCACAACCCTGCGCCTGATCTTCGCCAGCGTAATCATGTTGCTCATCCTGCGACCATGGCGCGCCAGGCTGACCGCAAAATCCCTGCGTACAGTGGTTGTTTACGGCATGGCCTTGGGCGGCATGAATTTCCTCTTCTATATGTCCTTGCGCAGCGTTCCCTTGGGCATTGCCGTAGCCCTTGAATTCACCGGACCACTCGCCGTCGCGATCTACGCGTCGCGCCGAGCGGTAGACTTCCTGTGGATAGCACTCGCGATCATCGGCCTGCTCCTATTGATTCCCATGGGGGAAGCCAGCAGCGGAATCGACCTGGTCGGCGCGACCTATGCTTTGGGGGCGGGGGCTTGCTGGGCACTCTACATTCTGTTCGGACAGAAAGCAGGCAACGACAACGGCGTCCAGACCGCCGCCCTCGGCGTAATGATCGCAGCCCTTTTTGTGGCGCCCATCGGTATCGTCCATGCCGGCACCGCATTACTGACCCCGGCATTGATTCCGGTCGCCATCGGTGTCGCGATCCTGTCAACGGCACTTCCCTACACCCTGGAGATGGTAGCGCTGACACGCCTCCCCGCCCGCACCTTCGGAACACTGATGAGCATCGAGCCTGCTTTCGGTGCACTCTCAGGACTTTTCTTCCTGCAGGAGCACCTATCCCTACCGCAATGGCTGGCCATAAGTTGCATTATCATGGCCTCGGTAGGCGCGACACTGACGATGCGCAATGACTCCAAGCCGCTGGTTCCGGCGGATTGAATCATCAGTGAAAGTTGCTCTGGTATTTGCTGCGTATTTAGGCCATGTTTAAACTGCAAACGAATGTCATTCATGGAGTTTTTCGACAAGGACAGCACGAACGCTACACTCGAGAGCGAGTAGAGCCGACTTCGAGCATTGTGAAGTGGCTATATAAGGATGGGAATGAAGCGAATTTTGATACTGTTAATGGTCGTGGCTATTGCTGGCTGTGCCGCGACTACCAAGACAGAAGTAAAACGCGGCAAAAAAGGGCTGCATATCAACTGTTCCGGCCTGTCTTCTTCCTGGGACCAGTGCTACACCAGTGCAACCAACTCTTGTGGCGCCAAAGGCTACCGGGTTATCGCCAAGTCCGGTGACAATTCCGAGGAACCAGGGGACTATCCCTTCGGCCTAAACCCTGCCGGCTATACCAGCCGCAGCATGATCGTCATCTGCAAGTGATCTCCTCCGAGCAGTCACCAGCGACTGCTCATACACATGCCTGATATAACGCCGTCCCTTCGCGGCGCTGCAACTGAATTATTGCAGCTCCTGATTTTTGCACCCGGTCAAATAGCCGTCGTGCGCACCTGCAACCACTCCAACGCAGCACCGCTGAGCAGCGGGCTCAGGCGTTCACGCACCTCGGCATGGTACGCATTGAACCACTCGCGCTCATCCGCGGTGAGCAGCGACGGCTCCAGGCAACGGGTGTCGATCGGGCACAAGGTCAGGGTTTCAAACGAGAGGAACTCACCAAACTCGGTCTTGCCTGCCTCGCGGTTCAATACCAGGTTCTCGATACGCACACCCCAGCGGCCAGGGCGGTAGGTGCCCGGCTCGATGGAGGTGATCATCCCTGGCTGCATCGCGGTTTGCGGCGCAGTGGCGGCCTGGTAGGCGATCACTTGTGGGCCTTCATGCACATTGAGGAAATACCCTACGCCGTGCCCGGTACCGTGGCCGTAGTCCACGCCTTCGGCCCAGATCGGCGCACGGGCAATGGAATCCAGCAGCGGCGATAGAATGCCTTTGGGGAAATGCGCACGTGACAGTGCAATCACGCCCTTCAGCACACGGGTGCAGTCACGTTTCTGTTCGTCGCTCGGCGTACCGATAGGCACCATCCGCGTGATATCCGTAGTGCCGCCCAAATACTGGCCACCCGAGTCGATCAGCAGCAAGCCATCGCCTTCGATCACCGCATGCTCTTCTTCGGTGGCGTGGTAATGCGGCATGGCCCCATTGGCATTGAACGCTGCGATGGTATTGAAACTCAGCGACACATAATCGGGGCGACGGGTGCGCGCAGCCGTCAGGTGTTCATCGATGGTCAATTCAGTGATGCGTTCACGTCCGAGTGCACTGTCCAGCCAGGCGAAGAATTCGCACAGCGCCGCGCCGTCCTGTTCCATGGCGCGGCGGATGTGCTCCGCGTCCGCCAGGCTTTTGCGGGATTTGGCCAGCGTGGTCGGGTTCAGCCCTTCGATCAGCTTGACGCCGGCATTCAGGTTTTCCAGCAGACCGGCAGTAACGCGGGCCGGGTCAACCTGCATGCTGGCGCCCGATGGCACCGCATGCAGTGCATCCGCCACGTCGCTGTAGTCGCGCAACGTCACACCATCCTGCGCAAGCACCGCGCGCAGGTCCGCGTCGACTTTACTCAGCGCCACAAACAACGTGGCCTGTTGTTGATTGATCAACGCAAACGACACAAACACCGGATTAAACGAAACATCGCCGCCACGCAGGTTGAACAGCCAGGCGATGTCATCCAGGGTGGCGATGAAGTGCCAGTCGGCGCCCTTCTCCTTCAAACTGGCGCGCAGCGCAGCAAGTTTATCGCCACGGCTCACGGTCGCTTGCGGTGGCAGATGCTGATAGATCGGCTGGCTCGGCAGGCTCGGACGGTCTTTCCAAACCACATCGAGTACGTCGATATCAGTCCGCAGGCGCGCGCCGCGCTCTGCCAGCCTCGCGCCCAAGGTGCGCGACGACGCGACAGCCATCACCGCACCGTCCACCGCCACCACACCGCCTTCCGGCGTCTGCTCAGCCAGCCACTCCAGCGGCCCGGGTTGGCCCGGTTGCAGCTTGACCAATTCAATGCCACTGCCCTTGAGCTCCTTGGTCGCCTGTTCCCAGTAACGGCTGTCGGCCCAGACACCGGCGAAATCCGCAGTGACAATCAGCGTGCCTACCGAACCATGGAACCCCGACAACCATTGGCGCCCCTGCCAGTAACCCGGCAGGTATTCGGACAAATGCGGATCAGCCGACGGCACCAGCAGGGCGTGAATGCCCTCGCGGCGCATCAGTTCGCGGGTGTGCGCCAGGCGCTGGGGAACCGTTCCATGGGTCAAGGGCTGCGTACTCATTGTGTCTCCTGCTAACCACTAATAATTGTTATGTGAAAATCAGACGGCCCAGAACGCCGGTGCACTGGCCAGTGCGGCCTTGATCAATTGCACGGCCTGGTCGATGTCCTGCTCGGTGGTAAACCGGCCCAGGCTCAAACGTATGGTGCGGCCGGCAGAACGTGCGTCAAGGCCCAACGCAAGCAGCACGTGGGAAGGCGCGTTGCTGGCGGAGTTGCATGCCGAGGTCGCCGAAAAGGCGATGCCCGCGCTCAACGCAGCAGCGTCGAATTCACCTTCGCTGAACGTAAGGCTGAGGGTGTGAGGAATGCGCTGCGCAGGGCTGCCATTGAGGCGCACGCCACCGAGCGTATCCAACTGCTCCAGCAGGCGCTGACGCAAGGTCATAATGACAGCCTTCTCCTGCGCAAAAGACGCCGCCGCCAGAGCGAACGCCGCGCCCATGCCCGCAATCTGATGGGTAGCCAGGGTACCGGAGCGCAAGCCCCCCTCGTGGCCGCCACCATGAATCTGTGCCGACACTTTCTGTTGCGCCCGAGGGCCGACATACAGCGCGCCAATCCCCTTGGGGCCATACAGCTTGTGCGCGGAAAACGACATCAAATCCACCGGCCACTGCGCCAGGTCGATCGCCACCTTGCCCGCGCCCTGCGCCGCGTCGACATGCAACAACGCGCCATGCTCACGCACACGTGCGCCGATGGCGGGGATGTCATTGAGGGTGCCCAGTTCGTTATTCACCAGCATCAGCGATACCAGAAAGGTATCTTCACGCAATGCTTCGCTGACGGCCTCGGCGCTGATCAATCCGTCGGCGTCCGGCACCAGGTAAGTCACGGCCACACCGGCTTCCTGAAGCTGTCGCGCGGTGTCCAGCGTGGCCTTGTGTTCAATCTGGCTGGTGATGATATGCCCGCCCGCCACGCCACGCGCCTGGGCAACGCCCTTGATCGCGAGGTTATTGGACTCAGTAGCGCCGGAGGTCCAGACGATCTGTTCAGGCTCTGCGCCGACCAGTTCGGCCACCTGGCGACGCGCCTGCTCAACCGTTTGCCGGGCCGCCTGGCCGAACGCATGGGAACTGGACGCGGGGTTACCGAAATTGGCATTGAAGCCCAGACACTCGACCATCACCTGGATGACGCGTTCGTCCACCGGGGTGGTAGCGGCGTAGTCGAAATACAGCGGACGTTTATTCATGACAGTCAAGACTCGCAGAGCAGGTTCCCGAGAGCAGCGTCTCAGGGGCATCGGCCGGAACAGAGGTCGTCAGGTTTACCGGATCGAATACCATTAAAGAAGGACAACTTTAAGTAAATGTGCGTAGGAACGCTCCTGAAATTCAGCTTAACAGGCTGAAGTCGTGCCATGGCAAACAAAAAGCCCGAGGTTCCTTCAAGGGAAGCCTCGGGCTTTTTGCTGCGCAGTGCCAATTCAACTGGGACGACCATGCAAAACCACGTTGCGCTCGGCGTTCATTTCGCCCTGGCGATCAAATCCGAACGGCTTCTGTGGCTGGCCGGTCAGTGCGGCGCGCTGCTGTTGATATTCATCAAACGACAAGCCACGACGGCTCAGCGCTTCCAGCGCCAGTTGCTTGCTCTCTTCGGCCGTGTAGGGACGCAATTCCGGCGATGGATGGCTCGCACACCCGGCGAGTACGGCGCTGACAATCACTAAGCAAACAGCAAGAAATCGGTTCATGGAGGTAGCCCTGGAAAGAAGGTTTCGAGTCAATGAACACAGGCTACTCCCGAGCTCACAGAGGGAAAAATCACCGTCCGTGATAGTCGCTATCAACCGCCAACGCCCCCTCGATAGCCACCCCCTTATATTTCTTTATGATCTATAAATATGGAAATACGTTCATTTACGGAATAAATGCAACGTTCTATAAAGGGCTTGCACCGCAACTGCACTGTTCGCCACGCAACTGTCTGCCAGGCAACAGCCATTCAACAAATCACCAGTCAGACAACAGCAGCATTTTTCAGCAGTGAACCTGCAACCCACGCCAATCAAGGCCTGCACCCGTTGGTACAGCTCTTGCTCAACAGGTTGCACTCCACCTGCTATGAACCACTGTTGATAAAGGAACTGTTCATGACCCGTCCCCTGAATGTCGTTGCCCTCTCCGGCGGAACCTGGCGCCCGTCCCGTACCCTCGTGCTGACCCAAGCCGTACTGGCTGAATTGGCGACCTTGCTGCCGATCCAGACCACCCTGATCGAACTGGGCGACATTGCCCGGCCACTCGGTGGTGCGCTGTCACGGGATGAGTTGCCCGCCGAGGTCGAAGCCCAACTGGTGGCCATCGAACAGGCCGACCTGCTGATCGTCGCCGCACCGGTCTATCGCGGTTCCTACCCTGGCCTGCTCAAGCATCTGTTTGACCTGGTTGGCCTCAACGCCCTGATCGACACACCGGTATTACTCGCAGCCACCGGCGGCAGCGAGCGCCACGCGCTGGTTCTCGATCACCAACTGCGGCCGCTGTTCAGCTTCTTCCAGGCCCTGACCCTGCCGATCGGGGTGTACGCCACCGAGGCCGACTTCACCGATTACCAAATAACCAGTGAGCCCTTGAAGGGCCGTATACGCCTTGCGGCAGAACGCGCAGCGCCGTTGTTTGCAGCGCACTCCCCCTCTCTGCTGAAAATCGCTTAAGGATTGGTCATGGATGTTTTCTGGTTTCTGCCAACACATGGCGACGGTCATTACCTGGGCACCACCCAAGGTGCACGGCCGGTCACCCTCAATTATCTGAAGCAAGTCGCGCAGGCGGCTGACAGCCTGGGTTACCACGGCGTGTTGATTCCTACCGGCCGCTCGTGCGAAGACTCCTGGGTCATCGCCTCGGCACTGGTGCCGCTGACCGAGCGCCTGCGTTACCTGGTGGCGATTCGCCCGGGCATCATCTCGCCGACCGTTTCTGCGCGCATGGCGGCGACCCTGGATCGCCTGTCCAACGGTCGCTTGCTGATCAATGTGGTCACCGGCGGTGATCCCGACGAGAACCGCGGCGACGGCAGCTTCCTCGACCACAGCGAACGCTACGAAGTCTCCGACGAATTCCTGCAAATTTGGCGCCGCGTATTGCAGGGCGAATCAGTGGACTTCGAAGGCAAACACCTGCGCGTACAGAACGCCAAGGCGCTTTACCCACCGGTGCAAAAGCCTTATCCACCGTTGTATTTCGGCGGTTCCTCGGATGCCGCCCACGACCTCGCCGCCGAACAGGTGGATGTGTACCTGACCTGGGGCGAACCGCCCGCCGCCGTCGCCGAAAAACTCGCGGATGTGCGTGAACGCGCTGCCCGCCACGGGCGTACGGTGAAGTTCGGCATTCGTCTGCACGTGATCGTGCGCGAGACCGAAGAGGACGCGTGGAAAGCCGCCGACAAGCTGATCGAGCACATCAGCGACGAAACCATTGCCGCCGCACAAAAATCCTTCTCGCGCTTCGACTCCGAAGGCCAGCGCCGCATGGCCGCCCTGCATGACGGGCGCCGCGACAACCTGGAAATCGCCCCCAACCTGTGGGCCGGTGTCGGCCTGGTACGCGGCGGTGCCGGTACCGCGCTGGTGGGCAACCCCCGGCAAGTGGCCGAGCGCATCAAGGAATACGCCGACCTGGGCATCGAAAGCTTCATATTCTCCGGCTACCCGCACCTGGAAGAAGCCTATCGCTTTGCCGAGCTGGTGTTCCCGCTGCTGCCGGAACCCTATGCCAGCCTGGCCGGACGCGGCATCACCAACCTCACTGGCCCGTTCGGCGAAATGATTGCCAACGATGTTCTGCCAGCCAAGGCCTGATCGGCGCAGCGGCGGGAGCGGCATTGGTCGTTCCCGCTTATAAAGAGGAAACCCTGTGACAGCCAAACCCCATAGCGTCCTGCCATCACCGTTGCAGACCGCCAGACTGCTGGCCGCCGAATTCGCCCTCACTGCCGTCGAGCGCGACGAGCGCGGTGGCACCCCCAAGACCGAACGTGACGCCCTGCGCCAAAGCGGCCTGCTGGCCCTGAGCATTCCCACCCAATACGGCGGCCTCGGCGCCCGCTGGAGTGACACCCTGGCCATCGTGCGCGAGTTCGCCAAGGTCGACAGCTCCATTGCCCACGTCTTCGGCTTCCACCACCTGATGCTGGCCACCGTGCGCCTGTTCTCGCGGCCGGACCAATGGCAACCCTGGTTCGAACAGACCGCGCGCAAAAACTGGTTCTGGGGCAACGCCCTCAACCCATTGGACACACGCACCGTGGTCAAGGACTTCGGCGGCTGGCGCGAGTTCTCCGGCAAGAAGAGCTTCTGCTCCGGCGCCAGCGACTCGGAAATGCTGATTGCCTCGGCGGTGGATGAAAGCGCCGGCGGCAAGCTGCTGATCGCCGCCATCCCCAGCGGGCGCAGTGGCATCACCCTGCACAACGACTGGAACAATATCGGCCAGCGCCAGACCGACAGCGGCAGCGCCAGCTTCGAACGGGTGCGCGTCGAGGAGTCGGAATTGCTGCTCGACCCGGGCCCGCTGAGCACGCCTTTTGCCTGCCTGCGCCCGCTGATCGCCCAGTTGACCTTCACCCATATGTTCCTCGGCATCGCCGAAGGCGCCTTCGAAGAAGCGCGCAACTACACGCTCACCGAAACCCGTTCCTGGCACAAGTCCTCGGCCGAAGACGTGCGCCAGGACCCTTACGTGCTGCATCACTACGGCGAATTCTGGGTGGCCCTGGAGGGTGTGCGCCTGTTGGTGGAACGCGCTGCCGAGCTGCTCGACCAGGCGTGGGCAAAAGGCCCCAACCTCAGCGAAAACGAACGCGGTCAACTGGCGATTGCCATTGCGACCGCCAAGGTCGCCGCCACCCGCCAAGGCCTGGACCTGTGCAGCCGCCTGTTTGAAGTCACCGGTGCACGCTCCACCCACGCGTCACTGCGCCTGGACCGCCATTGGCGCAACCTGCGCACGCAAACCCTGCACGACCCGGTCGACTACAAACTCCACGAGCTGGGGGACTGGGCGTTGAACCAATCCCTGCCGATTCCGACGTTCTACTCATAAAAAGAGGTGCCCATGCAGCTTCTAACCTTACCGCCCTCGCCCGCCCTTGCGACGTCGATCCGCGCCACGGCCCAGGTCTTCGAAGACCCGAAATCCAAGGCGCTGCTCGACCATATCCAGCAAGTGGCGCCCAGCGAAGCCAGCGTGCTGATCATCGGCGAGACCGGAACCGGTAAAGAGCTGGTGGCGCGCCACATCCACAACCTCAGCGCGCGGCGCAACCGGCCGTTCGTGGCGGTGAACTGCGGGGCGTTCTCCGAATCCCTGGTGGAAGCCGAGTTGTTCGGCCATGAAAAAGGCGCGTTTACCGGCGCCCTCAGCGCCAAGGCCGGCTGGTTCGAAGAGGCCGATGGTGGCACCTTGTTCCTCGATGAAATCGGCGATTTGCCGATGCCCATCCAGGTCAAGCTGCTGCGCGTCCTACAGGAGCGCGAAGTGGTGCGCCTGGGCTCGCGCAAGAGCATTCCGATCGATGTGCGGGTACTGGCTGCGACCAACGTGCAACTGGAAAAGGCCATCAACGCCGGGCATTTCCGCGAAGACCTCTACTACCGCCTCGACGTCGTCAGCCTCGAGCTCAGCCCGCTGCGCGAGCGCCCCGGCGATATCCTGCCGCTGACCCGGCATTTTATCGAAGCCTACAGCCAGCGCCTGGGCTACGGCCCGATCACCATCAGCCGCGAGGCCGAACACAAGCTGAAGAGCTACAGCTGGCCGGGCAACATCCGCGAATTGGAAAACGTGATTCACCACACCCTGCTGATCTGCCGTAACGGCGTGATCGAACGCGACGACCTGCGCCTGTCGAACATGCGCATCGAGCGCCAGGACGACAGCCAGCACGGCACCGACAACAGCGCCGAAGCCTTGCTGGAGCGCGCGTTTCAAAAGCTCTTCGAAGAACAGGCCGGTGCCCTGCACGAAAAGGTTGAAGACGCGCTATTGCGCGCCGCCTACCGCTTCAGCCATTACAACCAGGTGCACACCGCCAACTTGCTGGGCCTGAGCCGCAACGTCACGCGCACGCGCCTGATCAAGATCGGCGAGTTGGCGGTGAACAAGCGTCGCCCTGGAGAAAACGTGCAGGGCGAGCGCATGCTGCACCTATCCATTTAGGCGACAGTGCAACGCGTTGTCATGGCTGCGTTCGAAACTGCGCAGTACCTGGAACGAACCAAAGGTCACGGCCGTGGCCTGATGGGCGCGAATCAGCGTCCAGAAATCTTCCTCGCCGTGCTCAAAGCATTGGAACGCCGCTTCGCCGTCCTCGCGGGAGCGCCATTGCAGGTAATTGAGCACCCGCCGCCCGTCTTCGCTGACCTGCACACTCGCGTTGATAAAGCCGCCATGGCCCTGTGCCAGGCGTTCACTTTGGGTGGACAAGGCCGCCACCAGCGCCACTTGTTGCTGGGGCTCGATGTGAAACTCGATCAGTTGAGTGAAACTGCGATTCTTCTCTGATACCGGCATGAACACTCTCCTTTCTCTGTAGGCAGAATCTTGTGATTCGATACCACGCAGGGTAAAACCTCTAGTTAAGTCAAGGTCAAGCGCTTAATTGGAGTATTCATGGTTACCAAAGAGCTCACCGTCGGCCAACTGGCAGCCCGTAGCGGTGTAGCTGTTACGGCCCTGCACTTCTACGAAACCAAGGGGCTGATCAAGAGTCATCGCAATGCCGGCAATCAACGACGCTATCCACGGGATGTACTGCGCCGGGTGGTGGTGATCAAGATCGCCCAACGCCTGGGAATTCCACTGGCAACGATTGGCGAGGCGTTGCAGACGTTGCCGGAAGGACGCACGCCCAACGCTCAGGATTGGGAGCGGTTGTCCGCGCTGTGGCGGGAAGACCTCGATGAGCGCATCCGTAAGCTGATGCTGCTGCGGGACAAACTCACCGGCTGTATTGGGTGTGGATGCTTGTCGCTGGACGCGTGCCCGTTGCGCAACCCGGATGACCAGCTCGGTGGGCGCGGGCCGGGGGCTCAATTGCTGGAGCCCGGCTGCCCCCCCCTCGTCGGGGCCCTCGGAGCCCTTGATGGGCGTGGCCTATAGTGAAGAGGCCGTGCCTCCACAACCACAATCAAGGAGAACGAAATGAGCGTTAAACCCATTCCCAAGGGTTATCACAGTGTCACGCCCTATATGGGCATCGACAAAGCCTCAGAGGCTATCGAGTTTTACAAAAAGGCCTTCGGCGCCACCCAGATCATGCGCCTGGACATGCCCGATGGCAGGGTCGGCCATGCCGAGCTGCGCATTGGTGACTCGGCGATCATGCTGGGCACGCCCTGCGATCAGATGTCCCTGAGCAATCCGGCTGAAAGCACCAGTGTCGCCTTGCATCTGTACGTGAACGACGTAGACGCACAGTTCAAACAAGCCGTCGCAGCGGGCGCCAGCGTGGTGTCCGAACCGGAGGACCGATTCTATGGCGACCGTTCGGGCAGCGTGAAGGATCCATACGGTCACCTTTGGTACCTCGCCACCCGCAAGGAAGACCTCAGCGAAGAACAGATCCGTCAGCGCGCCATGGAAATGTTCAAGCAAGGCTGAGCACCGGGGCCGGTTCTCCGGCTCCTACCCCACTTCATGAATACCCCCACGCCGTAAAAACCCGCTGGATATGAACCTGAAACATTTTCTTTCATATCCACCTTGGGGATTTCTCATTCTCATCCGTCTTAACTTAGATACAGCCGGTCGCGTCAGCAAAAGCTACGACTGGCCTTTTCCGGGCCTCCCTCGCCCTCTCCTGATCAAGACCCTCTTTCACATGTCGAAGAAGTCACGCTCAAAACTCTGGTTTCTCGTCCATAGCTGGCTGGCCTTGCCCATCTGGTTCTTTGTACTGATTGTCTGCGTCACCGGCACCCTGGCGGTGGTCAGCCAGGAAATCGTGTGGCTGGCCAATCCGGACATCCGTGCGAGCAAGCCGTCGGATGATGCCGAGCCGCTGAGCTACGACCAGGTGATCAGCGCCATCAAGCGGGCCGAACCCCAGGTCATCGTGCAGTCTCTCAGTCGTCCGGATGAATCGCACTTTGCCCTGAGTGTCGACCTCAGCTACCCGGACGGGCGCTCGGTAGAGGTCTACGTCAATCCGTACACCGGGGCGATCCAAGGCATCAGCCCGTCGTTCAACTTCCGTCAGTTCACCCGCGCCCTGCACGGCTGGTGGCTGGTGCCGTTTACCAATGGCTTCAGCTGGGGCTGGTACCTGGTGTCGCTGCTCGGCTTGCCGTTGCTGGCCTCACTGGTCACCGGCCTGGTGGTGTACAAGCGCTTCTGGAAAGGCTTTTTCAAGCCGACCCTGCGTATCCGCCACGGCGCGCGGATTTTCTGGGGCGACTTCCACCGCCTGAGCGGTATCTGGTCGATCTGGTTTATTGCGGTGATTTCCATCACTGGCACTTGGTTCCTGATCCAGGCAATCCTGGGTGACAACCAGATCTCCATCTCCAGCGAGCCCATCGTCCCGGTGATCGCCCGCGAAAAAGTCCCAACCTCAGCCCCCGGCGTGCCTGCGCCGATGATTCCGGTGGATGAGGCGATCGCGATCGCCACCCAACGTATCCCGGGGCTGGAGGCGAGTTTCGTGAGCCTGCCGCTCAATGCCTACAGCCACCTGCAAATCGGCGGGCGGGGTTGGTACCCGCTGATGTTCCAGACAGCTCAGATCAACCCGTATGACGGCGAAATCGCCTCGTCGCACCTGCTGTCCGACCGCACCAAGCTGGAGTTCGTCACCGAATCCATGCGCCCCCTGCATACCGGCGACTTCGGTGGCCTCTGGATCAAGCTGATCTGGGCGTTCTTCGGCCTGGTGCTGAGCATGATGGTCTTGAGCGGCCTGTTGATCTGGACCAAGCGCACGGCCCTGGCCACCCTCAACGCTCTCAAGCGCGAAGCCAAGACACAACGTGCGCCGGCACCCACTCCGGCCATGCAGGCTGAAACCTCGGAGGCCAACCCATGAGCAAGTCCGCCAACGCTACCCCGCCTTCACCGTTGCGGGCCTTCTGGCTGAAATGGCGTTTCCACATCAATGTCCTGCTGTTGCTGGTACCGCTGGGCTTCATGCCCAAGTACTTCGCCGATGCCGCGCTGTTTCGCGGCGACACCGGCATCGGCGAGCGGGTGGCCGGCGACGTACAGGTCGGACCCTGGAGCCTCACGCTGGCCGAATTCCGCAACGAAGGCCCACGCCCCGACCCGGCCGGCCCGATGAAGTTCTTCAACGCCGCCCTCTGCGCCACCTGCGCCGACCAGGTCAAGGCCACCTACCTGCGCATCGGCAAGCCGCGCAGCCTGCGCGCCGCCGGGGTGATCTTCTTCGGCACCCCGTACCGCATGGGTGCCGGCCTGCCCGTGCCGGAACGTACCCCCGTCGATGCCGAACTGTGGGTCACCATGGAAGGCTGGGACGGCACCATGCACCAGGGTTCCATCCCGCTGAGCCAGGCCTCGCCTGCCACCATTGCCTGGCTGAACAAGCAAGGAGTCAAACCATGACGTTCAAGCGCCTGTCCCGCGCCGCGCTGTTGCTGTGCGCCGCTTTCAGTACCACCGTCCTTGCCCACAACCCGATGTGCGAATGCAAGGAAATCCCCGGCGAGCAGATCCAGTGCAAAGGCGGTTTCTCCGACGGCAGCGGTGCCCCCGGCGTGACACTGGATGTGATCGGCTATGACGAAACCATCCTGGTGCCCGGCAAGCTCGGCCAGGACTCCACCCTGACCTTCAAGAAGCCGTCCGCCGAGTTCTACGTGCTGTTTGATGCAGGCCCCGGTCACGTGGTGGAAATCGACCAAGCGGATATCCAGCCTCAATGAGTACGACACAGGTTGTTCGCCCCGCCGGTGCCGGCCACGAAACCCTCTACGTCCTGCTGCTGTGCCTGATCATCCTCGCGGTGGCGGGAACCGTGGTGGCGCTGCACGGTGAAACCCAAGCAGTCGCGGCGCTGCCCCGCCATCAACTGGATGCCCGTCGCGACCTGAGCGCCGCCGAACAAGGCATCTACGCCGACCTGCGGGTCACGCTGGATGAAATCCACTTGCTGCAGCAGGAGCAAAGCGCCCTGCCCACCCCCGAGCAACTGGCCGAAGAAGGCTTCGCGCCGTTTGCCCAGGACGCCAGTTCGGTCAGCCGCGGCGACCATCGCTGGCAGTTGTTGGCGAATTCGGCCTACTTGGGACTGAGCCAGACCCCGACCACCAGCGGTTCACTGCTGATGCGCGTGCAGGGCAGCGAGCCGGATATCTGGCTCAACCGCAGCACACACCTGGCCGCCCCCTCCGACCTCACTGACCAGGCGCTGATCGCAGCCGGCTGGCAGCAGGTGGTCGCGCAATTCGATGCCGGCGTCACCCGCCAGCACCGTCACTGAACGAGAAGACCGATTGCCCATGTCTATTTCATCGCCCTTGTTGCGCGTGTTTCTGGTTGGCCTGTTCAGCCTGATACTCGCTCCCCTCGCGAATGCCGAAGCGGCCAAACGCCTGCGTATCGGCATCACCCTGCACCCTTATTACAGCTACGTGGCCAATATCGTCGGCGACAAGGCCGACGTCGTGCCGCTGATCCCGGCCGGCTTCAATCCCCACGCCTACGAGCCACGTGCCGAAGACATCAAGCGCATCGGCACCCTGGATGTGATCGTGCTCAACGGCGTCGGCCATGACGATTTCGCCGACCGCATGATCGCCACCAGCGAGCGCCCGGACATCCCGGTGATCGAAGCCAACGCCAACGTGCCGCTGCTGGCGGCCACCGGCAACGCCGCGCGCGGTGCCGGCAAGGTGGTCAACCCGCACACCTTCCTGTCGATCAGTGCGTCGATTGCCCAGGTCAACAACATCGCCCGCGAACTGGGCAAGCTCGACCCGGACAACGCCAAGACCTACACCCAGAACGCCCGCGCCTACGGCAAACGCCTGCGGCAGATGCGTGCCGATGCCCTGGCCAAGTTGACCGGCGCCCCCAACCCGGACCTGCGTGTCGCCACCGTGCACGCGGCCTACGATTACCTGCTGCGCGAGTTCGGCCTGGAAGTCACGGCCGTGGTCGAGCCGGCCCACGGGATCGAGCCGAGCCCCAGCCAGCTGAAGAAGACCATCGACGAACTGCGCGCCCTGGACGTCAAGGTGATCTTCTCGGAGATGGATTTCCCGTCCACTTACGTCGACACCATCCAGCGTGAATCCGGGGTCAAGCTGTACCCGCTGTCGCATATTTCCTACGGCGAATACAGCGCTGAAAAATACGAAGTGGAAATGACCGGCAACCTCAACACCGTGGTACGGGCGATTCAGGAGTCGGGGGCATGACCGCAGCGCAGCAACTTAAGGTCGCGAGCGTCGGCCCGACCCTCGACTTCGACCAGGTGTCCCTCACCCTGGGCCGCACCGTGATCCTCGACGGCGTGAGCTTCCAGGTGCAGCCGGGCAGCATCCATGCGCTGGTGGGGCCGAATGGCGGCGGCAAAAGCTCGCTGATCAAGACCCTGCTGGGGCAAACACCGCACCAGGGGCAACTGAGCCTGCAGTGGCCGGGCACGCCCGGCACCATCGGTTATGTGCCCCAGGCGCTGGAGTTCGACCGGGGCCTGCCGATGACGGTCGACGATTTCATGGCCGCCATGTGCCAGCGGCGCCCGGCGTTCCTGGGGTTGTCCAAACATTACGCCGCCGCGATTGGCGAGGCGCTGGAACGGGTCGGCATGCAGGACAAGCGCAAGCGGCGAATGGGCGCGCTGTCCGGCGGTGAGCGCCAGCGGGTGTTGTTGGCCCAGGGACTGATCCCGGCGCCGCAGTTGCTGGTACTGGATGAACCGATGTCGGCCCTCGATGAAGCGGGTATCCAGGTGTTCGAACGCCTGCTCAATGACTGGCGCCTGGCCGGGATCACCGTGCTGTGGATCGAGCACGACCTGGAAGCCGTGGGCCGCCTGGCCGACCGCGTCACCGGCCTGAACCGCCGCCTGCTGTTTGACGCCACGCCGAAAGAGGCGCTGACCCCGGAGCGCCTGCTGACCCTGTTCTCTACCCACCCTCGGAGCCCGGCGCCATGAGTTATGAAGCGTTTCGCCTGATGGTCCAGGGCTGGGCCTCATCCGGTTACCTGCCGGAGGCACTGGCCTATGGTTTTGTGGTCAACGCCCTGCTCGCCGGTCTGCTGATCGGCCCGGTACTGGGCGGGCTGGGCACGCTGGTGGTGGTCAAGCGCTTTGCGTTTTTCTCCGAAGCGGTCGGCCATGCCGCACTGACCGGCGTGGCCGTGGGCATCCTGCTGGGTGAGCCCTACACCGGGCCCTATGGCAGCCTGTTCGGTTACTGCCTGTTGTTCGGCATCCTGCTCAACTACCTGCGCAACAGTACGGGCCTGGCGCCGGATACCTTGATCGGCGTGTTCCTGTCGGTGTCCCTGGCATTGGGCGCCAGCCTGCTGCTGATCCTGGCGGGCAAGATCAACGTGCACATCCTCGAAAACGTGCTGTTCGGTTCGGTGCTCACGGTCAACGGCAACGACCTGCTGGTACTGGCGATTGTCGGCGCCCTGGTGATGGCCCTGGCGCTGCCGCTGTACAACCGCATCATGCTCGCCAGCTTCAACCCGCAATTGGCGGCAGTGCGTGGTGTGGCGGTGAAGACCCTGGACTACCTGTTCGTGATCCTGGTGACGCTGATCACCGTGGCGGCAGTCAAGGTCATCGGCGCCATCCTGGTGGGCGCGCTGCTGGTGATTCCGGCGGCGGCGGCACGCTTGCTGAGCCAGTCGCTCAAAGGCTTCTTCTGGATCTCGGTGGTGATCGCCACCGTCAGCACCCTGTGCGGGATCCTGTTGCCGATCATCTTCGACCTGCCCATCCCCTCCGGTGCCGCGATCATCCTGATGGCCGGTATCGCTTTCGCCCTTGCCGCCGTCGCGCGGGGCACCGTGCCCAGCCTTAAAGGGAACCTTGGATAATGCGCTCCGTTCTTCAACCTCTGGCCCTGGCCATCGCTTGCCTGATCACCACGCCGCTGATGGCGGCCGACGTGGGCAAACCTGCTGCTCACGCGGCCAAACCGGTGAAAGTCCTGGCCTCGCTGCCGATCACCTATGGCCTGGCGCAGGTGCTGCTCAAGGGCACCGATGTGCAGCTCGAGCGCGCGGCGCCGGCCAACCTGCCGGGCTCGCGGCAGGTGTCGTACTTCACCGGCCGTGGCGCGCCGGCACTGAACACCCTGGCCCAGGACGCCGACGCCGCCATCGGCGTGCGCTCGCTGTGGGCCGATGACCCGCTCTACCCCGTGGCACGGCGCAGCAATATCCGCATCGTCGAAATCGATGCGGCACGCCCGGTGGATGGCGGCCTGCCGGGCATCGCCGTGCAACCTGGCGTCGCCGATGGCTTGAACAGCCAGCCGTGGCAATCGAGCAACAACCTGGGGCGCATGGCCGATGTCCTGGCCGCCGACCTGAGCCGCCTGGCACCGGGCGCCAAGGCGAAGATCGACGCCAACCTGGCCGCCCTCAAGCAACGCCTGCTCAAGCTCAGCGCCGACAGCGAGGCGCGACTGGCCAAGGCGGACAACCTGAGTGTGGTCAGTTTGAGCGATCACTTTGCCTATCTGATCAGCAGTTTGAATCTGGAACTGCTCAGCACCGATGCCCGGCCCGACGCCGATTGGACACCTGAGGCGTTACAGAAGCTCAGTGCCGAGCTGAAGGACAACGACGTGGCCGTGGTGCTGCATCATCGCCAGCCGAGTGACGCAGTGAAAGCCGCCATCACGGCAGGCGGTTCAACGCTGCTGGTGTTGAACGTCGACGGCGCGGACCCGGTATCGGAGCTGGAGAGTAATGTGGACCAGGTGATCAAGGCACTCACGCCGGATAGCTGAGTGACAGAGCCTTGGTGGGTTAAACCACATCCACGCCGACATGAATCGCATCATGCCGCCAGAATTCCAGGTCGCAGTCGATCAAGCGCTGGTGCTGGTCATAATTGACCCGGGCGATCCGCAAGCCCGGGCTGCCCACCGACACGCGCAATGCCGCCGCCGCTTCCACCGGCAATGAGGTCGGCACGATCTCGAAGCGCACCCGCCCGTAGTGCAAGTCGTACTTGCGCGCATACAACTCGGTCATCGACTGATTCAGGTCGCACTCGAGAATCCCCGGGAAATACTGCGGGTTCAGGTAGTGCTCCACATACAACACCAGCCGCCCGTCAATCCGCCGCCCCCGACAGATCTGGATCACCCTGGACAACGCCGGCAGCTGCAACCACGCACACACTGCAGCCGAAGCCGGCTGCAGCCGCGCACTGATCACTTCGGTGGATGCCACCCGCCCCTGGTCGTTGACCATCGCGTGAAAGTGGCTGCGCTGCATCAGGTTGTAGGCCAGCCGAGGCGGCGAGACAAACCAGCCACGACGCTCCTCGCGATAAATCTGCCCTTGGGCCTCCAGTTGTAACAAGGCTTCCCGCACGGTAATTCGAGTGGTACCAAACAACTCGCTGAGCTTGCGCTCGGCGGGCAGCTTGCTTGCAGGCGCCAACAGGCCGTGGTCGATCTGCTCTTGCAGCGCCAGGCCGATGGATGTCACCGCCTTGATTGCCTCATCACGCATCAACGTTACCTATCTGGACTAGACCAGCACTGTTCAGGTGCACAAACCGCTGCATAAATGGGCTTGCACGACTGCTTGCCAGCCTAGGCACTCCTGATGACCGACAGATGACAGTCCCTGCCGCGTCCCTGCACCACACCCTGCAATACATCGGCCAAGTCCAGTCTCTGCGGGCACTTGAGCATGGTCTACGCTAAGTCTGCGCCGAGCGACATCAAGGCTATGAAAACGACATCGACATGAAACTGTCATCCATCGCGCCTAGATTGGCTCAGGTATTGCTCTGACCTAGACCAACAACACCGTAGAAAACACCGCCGCGTTGAAAACGCCCAAAGGAGCTTCGGATGAAACAGCTTTTCCTGGCATCACTGTTAGGCTCGACCATTGCCATGTGCACCGCCGCCATGGCCGCTGATACCGATCTAAAAACCTTGGAGGCCGCCGCGAAGGCGGAAGGTGCCGTCAACAGCGTCGGCATGCCCGATGACTGGGCCAACTGGAAAGGCACCTGGGAAGACCTGGCCAAGACCTACGGCCTCAAGCACATCGACACCGACATGAGCTCGGCCCAGGAAATCGCCAAGTTCAAGGCCGAAAAAGACAACGCCAGCGCCGACATCGGCGACGTAGGCGCCGCCTTCGGCCCGATCGCGGTGAAGCAGGAAGTCACCCAGCCGTACAAGCCGTCCAACTGGGCTTCGGTGCCGGATTGGGCGAAAGACAAGGACGGTCACTGGGCCCTGGCCTACACCGGCACCATCGCGTTCATCGTCAACAAGAAGCTGCTGCACGGCTCCGAAGTCCCTACCAGTTGGGCTGACCTGCAAACCGGCAAATACAAAGTCTCGGTGGGTGACGTGAGCACTGCGGCCCAGGCCTCCAACGCCGTACTCGCCGCCGCCATCGCCAATAAAGGCGATGAAAAGAACATCGCCCCGGGCCTGCAATTCTTCACCAAGATCGCCCAGCAAGGTCGCCTCGGCCTGTCCAACCCGACCATCGCCACCATGGAAAAAGGCGAAGTCGAAGTGGGTATCGTCTGGGATTTCAACGGCCTGAGCTACAAAGCCAAGATGGCCAACCCGGATGACTACGTGGTGCTGATCCCATCGGACGGTTCGGTGAAATCCGGCTACACCACCATCATCAACAAATACGCCAAGCACCCGAACGCCGCCAAGCTGACCCGCGAATACATCTTCAGCGACGCCGGCCAACTCAACCTGGCGCGTGGCAACGCACGTCCGATCCGTGCCGAAACCGACCTGAAGCTGCCGGCCGACATCGCCAAGAACCTGATCCCGGGCGAGCAATACACCAAGGCCAACCCGCAGCCGATCAAGGATGCCGATGCCTGGGAAGCGACTTCCAAGAAGCTGCCGCAACTGTGGAACGAGCAGGTCATCGTAGAGATGAAGTAAGGGTTTATCCCACATTGGAGCTCCAGTGGAGATCCAATGTGGGAGGGGGCTTGCCCCCGATGACGGTGGATCAGCTAACAAATTCGTTGAATGACACACCGCTATCGGGGGCAAGCCCCTTCCCACATTTTTGACCCCGTTCCTCCAGAGGAATTGAGCCAAGTCAATCATTGCGGAGCGTCGCCCCCCATGAAGCACCCCGTCATCCTTGTCGTGCTCGACGGCCTTAACTTCGAGGTTGCCCGGCACGCCATGGGACACTTGCAGGCCTATGTCGGCGCAGGACGCGCAGCCCTCTACAAGCTGGAATGTGAACTGCCCGCCCTGTCCCGCCCGCTGTACGAATGCATCCTTACCGGTGTGCCACCGATCCACAGCGGCATTGTCCACAACAACGTCTCGCGCCTGTCCAACCAGCGCAGCATTTTCCATTACGCCACCGACGCCGGCCTTACCACCGCAGCGGCGGCTTACCATTGGGTCAGCGAGTTGTATAACCGCACGCCCTTTCTCGCCGCACGGGATCGTCATACCGACGACAAGACGCTGGCGATCCAGCACGGGCATTTCTACTGGAATGACCACTACCCCGATTCCCACCTGTTCGCCGACGCCGACAGCCTGCGGCTCAAGCACGCGCCGGACTTTATGGTGGTGCACCCGATGAACATCGACGACGCCGGCCACAAGCACGGCCTCGACACACCGCAGTACCGCAACAGTGCACGCTCGGCCGACATCATCCTGGCCGACTACCTGCAAGCCTGGCTGGATGCGGGTTACCAGGTGCTGGTGACCGCCGACCACGGCATGAACAACGACCGCTCCCATAACGGTCTGCTGCCGGAAGAACGGGAAGTGCCGCTGTTCGTCCTCGGCGATGCCTTCAGCCTGGACACCCACGCCGCACCGAAACAGACCGAGCTGTGCGGCACCGTCTGCGAACTGCTGGGCGTACCCCACGACAAACCTGTGTGCCGGGAGTTACTGAAGTGAGTTCAATATCCCGCGGAAAATGGCTGGCCCTCCTGTGCCTGGTGCCTTTCGCGCTGTTCTTTATCGTGTTCGAAATCGCCCCGCTGGTATGGGTGCTGATCAATAGCCTGCAGACCGAAGACACCGGCTGGGGGCTGGACAACTTCACGCGCATCTTCAGTTCGAAGTTCTACCTGCAGGCCATCCAGTTCAGCCTGGAGATCAGCTTCTACTCGAGCATCTTCGGCATCATTATCGCCACGCTGGGCAGTTACTCCCTGCGCCGGGTGGATTCGCCGCTGCGCAACTTCGTCACCGCCTTCGCCAACATGACCAGCAACTTTGCCGGCGTGCCCCTGGCCTTCGCGTTCATCATCCTGCTGGGGTTCAACGGCAGCATCACCATCATGCTCAAGCAAGCCGGGATCATTCAGGACTTCAACCTGTACTCCAAGACCGGCCTGATCATCCTCTATACCTACTTCCAGATCCCCCTCGGCGTGCTGCTGCTCTACCCAGCCTTCGACGCACTGCGTGAAGACTGGCGTGAGTCGGCGGCCCTGCTCGGCGCCAATGGCTGGCAGTTCTGGCGGCACATCGGCCTGCCGGTGCTCACGCCGGCGCTGCTGGGCACGTTCGTGATCCTGCTGGCCAATGCCCTGGGTGCCTACGCGACGGTCTACGCCCTGACCACCGGGAACTTCAACGTGCTGCCGATTCGTATCGCCGGCCTGGTGTCGGGGGATGTGTCCCTCGATCCAAACATGGCCAGCGCCCTGGCCGTGGTGCTGGTGGCGCTGATGACCGTGGTCACCGTGGTCCATCAACTGCTGCTCAAGAGGAGCTACCATGTCTCGCGCTGAAGCCGGCCCGGCCTCCCTCTACCACCGCGTGGTGGTGTACCTGTTGTTCGCGATCCTGGTGCTGCCGCTGATTGGCACCTTCGTATACTCCATTGCCAGCAGTTGGTCGGCAACCATTCTGCCGGCGGGCTTCACGGTGAAGTGGTATGTGCAGCTGTGGAGCGACCCACGCTTCCTGATGGCCTTCGGGCAATCCTTGCTGGTGTGCGTGGGTGCGTTGATCCTGTCGGTGGTGTTGATTCTGCCGCTGTTGTTCGTGGTGCATTACCACTTTCCCAGGCTCGACGCCTTGATGAACATCCTGATCCTGCTGCCCTTCGCGGTACCGCCGGTGGTGTCGTCGGTGGGCCTGCTGCAACTGTACGGCTCCGGGCCGTTGGCGATGGTGGGCACGCCGTGGATCCTGATCGGCTGCTATTTCACCGTGGCGCTGCCATTCATGTACCGGGCGATCACCAACAACCTGCAAGCCATCAACCTGCGCGACTTGATGGACGCCTCGCAACTGCTTGGCGCCAGCACCTGGCAGGCCGCGATCTTCGTGGTGCTGCCCAACCTGCGCAAAGGCCTGATGGTGGCGCTGCTGCTGTCGTTCTCGTTCCTGTTCGGTGAGTTCGTGTTCGCCAATATCCTCGTGGGCACCCGCTACGAAACCCTGCAGGTGTACCTGAACAACATGCGCAACAGCAGCGGCCACTTCACCAGCGCCGTCGTGATTTCCTATTTCTTCTTTGTGCTGGTGCTGACCTGGGCCGCCAATATCTTGAACAAGGACAAAAGCCAATGAGCTTCGTCAGCGTCCAACACCTGCAAAAAGGCTACGCCGGCACCCCGGTGTTCAGTGATATCAACTGCGAAATCGCCAAGGGTGAGTTCGTCACCCTGCTCGGCCCATCCGGTTGCGGCAAGTCCACCCTGCTGCGCTGCATCGCCGGCCTGACCGCGGTGGACAGTGGGAAAATCCTGCTGGACGGCCAGGACATCGTTCCGCTGAGCCCACAGAAACGCAACATCGGCATGGTGTTCCAGAGCTATGCGCTGTTCCCCAACATGACCGTGGAACAGAACGTCGCCTTCGGCCTGCGCATGCAAAAGGTCAACGCCGATGACAGCCACAAGCGCGTGCAGGAAGTGCTGCAACTGGTGGAACTCAAGGACCTGGCCGGCCGCTACCCGCACCAGATGTCCGGCGGCCAGTGCCAACGTGTAGCCCTGGCCCGCTCCCTGGTCACCCGCCCGCGCCTGTTGCTGCTGGATGAGCCGCTGTCGGCGCTGGATGCACGGATTCGCAAGCACCTGCGCGAACAGATTCGCCAGATCCAGCGCGAACTGGGGTTGACCACGATTTTCGTAACCCATGACCAGGAAGAAGCCCTGACCATGTCGGACCGGATCTTCCTGATGAACCAGGGCAAGATCGTGCAAAGCGGCGATGCCGAGACCCTCTACACCGCACCGGTGGATGTATTCGCTGCCGGTTTCATCGGCAACTACAACCTGCTGGACGCCGACAAGGCCAGCCAACTGCTGCAACGTCCGATCAGCGGGCGCATCGCGATTCGCCCGGAGGCCATCGAGCTGAGCCGCCACGGCGAACTCGACGCGCTGGTGCGCAGCCACAGCCTGCTGGGCAACGTGATTCGCTACCGCATCGAAGCCCGTGGCGTGGAATTGATGGTGGACGTGCTCAACCGCTCGGCGGACGATCTGCACCCGGACGGCCAGCGCCTGGCACTTTCCATCGACCCCAGTGCGCTGTGTGAAGTAGCCTGAGCAGCAGTGAATCTTGAGAGAGCGTAACGGATGGCATTGGTAATTTTTGATTTGGACGACACCCTGATCCATGGCGACTGCGCCACCCTCTGGAGTGAGCAGATGGGGCGCCTGGGCTGGGTCGACCCGGCGTCGTTCATGGGCAGGAACAACGAGCTGATGGACGCCTACAGCCGGGGCGAGCTGGCCATGGAAGACTTCATGGACTTCAGCCTGGAACCGATGATCGGCCGCACCCCGGAGGAAATCGAGCATTTGGTGGAGCCCTGGGTCGAGGATGTGATTGAGCCGCTGATCTACAGCGACGCCACCAAGACCATCGCCCGCCATCGGGCGAATGGCGACCGGATACTGGTGATCTCCGCCTCGGGGACTCATCTGGTGAAACCGATTGCGGCGCGTATCGGCATTGATGAGGTGCTGGGGATTGAACTGGAAGTGAGTCATGGCGTGTACAGCGGCCGTACCGTCGGTGTACTGACCTACCGCGAAGGCAAGATCACGCGTTTGCTGGAATGGTTGGAGCAGGAAGGTGAGACGCTGGACGGCGCGTATTTCTATTCGGATTCGCGCAATGACTTGCCGTTGTTGCTGAAGGTGGAGCACCCGCAGGTGGTGAACCCGGATCCGGTATTGCGCGAGCATGCCGAGAAGGCCGGCTGGCCAATCCACCACTGGGTCTGACACCGCCTATCCCGACTTGAAATCCAATCAAATGTGGGAGCAAGCCCCCTCCCACATTGAACCTATTCCAATCCGGGATCAGGTCAGGCTTTCGTCAATCACCAACACCAGCTTCCCGGCAATCTGGTTAGTCGCCAACTCGGCAAACGCCGCCTCGGCATCCTTGATCGGGAACGTCCTGGCCAATTGCGGGCTCAGGCGACCTTCGGCAAACAACGGCCATACATGCTGGCTCAGCTCGCTGAACAGGTCGGCCTTGAACTGATCGTCACGGCTGCGCAGGGTCGAACCCAGCAGTTGCACACGCTTAGCCAGCACCTGGGCCAGGTCCAGTTGCGCCTCGCGGCCGCCCATCAAGCCGATCAACACCCAGCGACCGTCCAGCGCCAGCAGCTTGAGGTCCAGCGCGACGTAGTTGCCGCCGACCGGATCGAGGATCACATCGAATGGCCCGAAATCCCGCAGCCCTTCGATACCGTCAGTGCGTACTACGCCGCCCTGGGCGCCCAGGTCTTCACAGTAGGCCAGGCGCTGCGCCGAGCCGACGCTGACCCAGCACGGGCTGCCAAATGCCTTGCACAGCTGGATGGCCGCCGAGCCCACGCCACTGGCGCCGGCGTGCAGCAACACTTTCTCACCGGGCTTGAGGCCCGCCAGTTGGAACAGATTGAGCCACGCGGTGCTGTACACCTCCGGCAGCGCCGCCGCTTCGACCAGCGACAGACCTTCCGGTACCGGCAGCACATGACGTGCATCCACCACCACTTCTTCGGCCATGCCGCCACCGGCCAGCAGTGCACAGACGCGATCGCCCACCTGCCAGGACGAACCCGGGCCCACTTCGCTGATCACCCCGGAACACTCCAGGCCCAGCACAGCACTGGCGCCAGGCGGTGGCGGATAGAGCCCTGCACGCTGCAATAAATCGGCGCGATTAAGGCCCGCAGCCGCCACGCGAATGCGAACTTGGCCTACATCACATGTAGGACTGGGTTCGTCCAACCACGCCACATGACCTTCAACGCCTTGCAATGCTTTCACAGTGCCTCCATAGTGAGTCTGGACTGAGCCCGTAGCAGTAGCGCCGGGCTTTTTGCATTATGCGACCGGCCCCTATGGAACCGGCAACTTCAAAGACGGCCTAATATGCGTTATCAATTGCCCCCGCGTCGAATCAGCATGAAGCATCTGTTCCCCAGCACCGCCCTCGCTCTTTTCATTGGTATCGGCTTCGCGTCGATGTCGACCAATACGCTCGCAGCCAACAGCTGGGACAACCTTCAGCCGGACCGCGATGAGGTGATTGCCAGCCTTAACGTCGTCGAGTTGCTCAAGCGTCATCACTACAGCAAGCCGCCGCTGGACGACGCGCGCTCGGTGATCATCTACGACAGCTACCTCAAGCTGCTGGATCCGTCGCGCAGCTACTTCCTGGCCAGCGATATCGCTGAGTTCGACAAGTGGAAGACGCAGTTCGACGACTTCCTCAAGAGCGGCGACCTGCAGCCCGGCTTCACCATCTACAAGCGCTATCTGGATCGCGTGAAAGCGCGTCTGGACTTCGCCTTGGGTGAGTTGGACAAGGGTGTCGACAAGCTCGACTTCACCCAGAAGGAAACCCTTCTGGTGGACCGCAAGGACGCGCCTTGGCTGACCAGCACCGCCGCCCTCGACGACCTCTGGCGCAAACGCGTCAAGGACGAAGTGCTGCGCCTGAAGATCGCCGGCAAAGAGCCCAAGGCCATCCAGGAGCTGTTGACCAAGCGCTACAAGAATCAACTGGCGCGCCTGGACCAGACCCGTGCCGAAGATATCTTCCAGGCCTACATCAACACCTTTGCGATGTCCTACGATCCGCACACCAATTATCTGTCTCCAGATAACGCGGAAAATTTCGATATCAACATGAGTCTGTCCCTGGAAGGCATCGGTGCCGTCCTGCAAAGCGACAATGACCAGGTGAAGATCGTGCGTCTGGTGCCGGCCGGTCCGGCAGACAAGACCAAGCAGGTGGCGCCTGCCGACAAGATCATCGGTGTGGCCCAGGCCGACAAAGAGATGGTCGATGTGGTCGGCTGGCGCCTGGACGAAGTGGTCAAGCTGATCCGCGGGCCGAAAGGCAGCGTGGTGCGCCTGGAAGTGATTCCGCACACCAATGCACCGAACGACCAGACCAGCAAGATCGTGTCCATCACCCGTGAAGCGGTGAAGCTCGAAGACCAGGCCGTGCAGAAGAAAGTCCTCAACCTCAAGCAGGATGGCAAGGACTACAAGCTGGGCGTGATTGAAATCCCGGCCTTCTACCTGGACTTCAAGGCCTTCCGTGCCGGTGACCCGGACTACAAGTCCACCACCCGCGACGTGAAGAAAATCCTTACCGAGCTGCAGAAGGAAAAAGTCGACGGCGTGGTCATCGACCTGCGCAACAACGGCGGCGGTTCCCTGCAGGAAGCCACCGAGCTGACCAGCCTGTTTATCGACAAGGGCCCGACCGTGTTGGTACGCAACGCTGACGGCCGTGTCGACGTGCTCGAAGACGAGAACCCGGGTGCCTTCTACAAAGGCCCGATGGCGTTGCTGGTCAACCGCCTGTCGGCTTCGGCTTCGGAGATTTTCGCCGGCGCCATGCAGGACTATCACCGTGCATTGATCATCGGCGGCCAGACCTTCGGCAAAGGCACCGTGCAGACCATCCAGCCGCTGAACCATGGCGAGCTCAAGCTGACGCTGGCCAAGTTCTACCGGGTGTCCGGGCAAAGCACCCAGCATCAGGGCGTACTGCCGGACATCGATTTCCCGTCGATCATCGACACCAAGGAAATCGGCGAAAGCGCCCTGCCGGAAGCCATGCCGTGGGACACCATCCGTCCTGCAATCAAGCCGGCCTCGGACCCGTTCAAGCCATTCCTCGCGCAGTTGAAGGCTGACCACGATACCCGCTCCGCCAAGGATGCCGAGTTTGTGTTCATCCGCGACAAGCTGGCCCTGGCCAAGAAGTTGATGGAAGAAAAAACCGTCAGCCTCAATGAAGTGGACCGTCGTGCACAGCACTCCGACATCGAAAACAAGCAACTCGCCTTGGAAAACATCCGCCGCAAGGCCAAGGGCGAAGAACCCCTCAAGGAGCTGAAGAAAGAAGACGAGGATGCGCTGCCGACCGAAGCGGATAAAACCAAGCCGGAAGACGACGCTTACCTGGCCGAGAGCGGCCGGATCCTGCTGGACTACCTGAAAATCACCAAACAGGTGGCCAAGCAGTAAATGATGGCGATTTAATGTGATCGCTCCCTGGAGTGTCATCATATAGACATCATTCTGTCGTGAAATGAAGGACCGTCGGCGTAACGCCCACGGTCCTTTTTTTTCGATCGAGATCGCCATGACCATGACCGAACAGCTGAGTGCATTGGGCTCTATCCTGGCTCAAGGCAGTTTGCACAGCCTGTTCCAACCGATCATCTGTCTGTCGGAACGGCGCATCCTCGGCTACGAGGCCCTCAGCCGCGGCCCGTCGAACAGCCCGCTGCACTCCCCCATCGCGCTGTTCTCGGTGGCGCGCCATGCCGGACGCCTCAGCGAACTGGAAATGGCCTGCCGCGAAAGCGCATGCCGCCGCTTCAGCGAGCAAAAGCTGCCGGGCAAGCTGTTCCTGAATGTCTCGCCCGAATCCTTGATGGAGACCGCTCATCAACCGGGCCGCACCCTGCAATTGCTGCGCGACTTCGGCATTCCGCCGAGCCAGGTGGTGATCGAACTCACCGAGCAGACCCCCACCGACGATTTCGACCTGCTGCAAACCGCCCTGCACCATTACCGCAACATGGGCTTTTCGATTGCCTTGGATGACTTGGGTGCCGGCTATTCCAGCCTGCGCTTGTGGTCGGAGCTGCGCCCGGATTACGTGAAGATCGACCGGCACTTTATCGACGGTATCCATCAGGATGCGCTCAAGCGTGAGTTTGTCGGCTCTATCCTGCAGATCGCCAGGGCCTCACGGGCCCAGGTGATCGCCGAGGGCATCGAATTGCCGGAAGAGCTGGCGGTATTGACCGAGATGGGCGTCGACCTGGTCCAGGGTTACCTGCTCTGCCGTCCACAGGAGCAGCCGCCACAGGAAGCGCGCCAGATGCTGCCCAAGCCCGACCAGGCCAATGTGGCCCTCAGCGAAGAAGCCGGCGACCTCAGCGCCCTGCTCAGCGAACAACCGGCGGTCGATCAGGACACCGCCACCGCCCAGGTGTTGGAGGCGTTCCGCCGCCAGGCTAACCTTAACTCCCTGGCGGTGCTGGATGGACGCGGCCACCCGGTAGGGATCGTGCACCGGCATTCACTCTCCGATGCGCTGCTCAAGCCGTTTGCCACCGACCTGTTTGCGCGCAAGCCCATCAGCCGGCTGATGAGTACGGATTTTCTGGCGGTGGAGTTGAGCCAGTCGCTGCAACAGGTCAGCCGCCTGCTGACCAGCCGCGCACGGCAACGTATCGAAGAAGATTTCATTATCACCCTCAATGGCGATTACCTCGGCCTGGGCCGGGTAATCGATGTACTCAAGCTGATCACCGAACTGAAAATCCAGCAGGCGCGCTATGCCAACCCGCTGACCCTGCTGCCCGGCAACGTGCCGATCCAGCAGTGCCTGACGCGACTGTTGCAGCAACAGCGGGAATCGGTGATCTGCTACGTGGATATCGACAGCTTCAAGCCGTTCAACGACATCTACGGCTACGGACGTGGGGATGAGGTGTTGCTGTGCCTGGCGCAGTGCCTGAACGACCGGGTCGACCCCAGCCGCGACTTTGTCGGGCACATCGGTGGCGATGACTTTCTGCTGGTATTGGGGCCACAGGATTGGCGCAAGCGGCTCAACCAGCTGCTGGACGATTTCCATACCCAGTGCCGGCGCTTCTACCGCGCCGAGCACCTCGACGCCGGCTGCTTCGTGGCGCTGAACCGCCAGGGCGTACGCCAGGAGTTTGCGTTGCTGTCATTGTCGATCGGGGTGGTGCATTTGTATCCACAGGCCTGTGGACAACTCGATGCCAGCCAGTTGGCGGAACTGGCCTCGCAGGCCAAGCACCATGCCAAGGATATGACCGGCTACAGTATCCACGTGATCGACAGCATGGACATGTTGCCCCAGGCACTTTAAGCCTCGGCAGACTCCGGATACTCGTATTCGAACACCCGCACCACTTCCGAGGCATGCCAGGAGGCGGCGGCCACACCATCGGACGGCCCGCTGAAACGCCCCAGGCGCTCCACACATTCAAAGAACCCGGTACGCGGCAGGCGACTGGCGCCCTGACTGATCACCAGGGAGCTGCGCAACGGTTGCTCGGCCTTGGCGTCCAGCGCCGCCAGGTGCTCCAGGGCAGCGGCCAGGGTTTGCATCGCCGGCGTCGGAAACTGCAGGCGCTCCAACAGTGCCCGGTAGGTCAGCAGATGGCGCTGGCGGCGCGCCTGGTCCAGTTCGTTAAGTAACCCATCCCAATGTTGACGACTGATACGTAGGCTCAAGATTCATCCCTCCACCCTGTAACGCCCAATTCCCAGGCCAGGCTGCGGCGGATTGCGGCATCCGGCTGACGTTCACCACTTTCGATCAATCCGAGATACGAGGGGCTGATGCCCACGGTGCGGGCCAACGCTTCAATCGCCAGGCCCTTGGCTTCACGCAAGCCGCGCAGGTCTGCGAGCGGGCGCAAATCCTGGTCAGGTGCGGCGTGTGCAGTAGGAGAAGGCGTCGGTGAAGGCTGTTGCTGACCGGCGGCTTTTAGCAGCGCCTGGTACTGATCCCATGGCAACACCGCGTACTCGGGTTCGCCATTGCGTGAAATTATCTGAATATCCATGACCGCCCCGTAGGATAACTGCACTTACTGAGTAAGCTCTTTCCTTAGGAGTGTAATCCTAACAGCCACAAAGGTCGCAGGGGGATAGCCACGTCATCCGTTTTTTTGCGGGTTTTCCTTGGCCAGCAAGGCCGGGGTGGCAGGCAAACGCTCAACCACCGCGAGTTTTTCCGGGCGCTGTGCGTCACGCCAGGCGCGAAACGCGCTCAGTTCGCCTTCCAGGGTCTTCATGACCCACGCCAGTACCGCGATGTCGTCGAGCATGCCGAACATGGGGATAAAGTCCGGGATCGCATCAATCGGGCTGAGGAAATACATCAACCCCGCCACCACAGAGATCAGTGCCTTGGGGCTGATGGCCCGGTACTCGCCACGCCAGTAGGCCAGGCACAGGGATTGAAGCAACTTGAGATCATCCTTGAGCTTACCCAGGCGGTTGCCCTGGCTGGAGCCTTTGGCGGCGACAGCGAACAGCAGGGTCGGCAAACGTCCACGGCCCAGCAAGCGTGCAGCCATGGGCAGGAAACGGGTGAAATTGAAGGGTGGTTTCATCTGTCACTCCAGTTCCATCAAACAGAAAGGTTATCCACACAAATTGTGGATAACCTTGTGAACAGAGCCTGTTTTACCGGCTGAAAGCCACGTCCTACAAGGCTTCCAGTCAGATCGGGCGTTTTTTGCGCACATCAAAAAAACCCAAGAATTCATTGACTTGGCGCAGATGTGCCGATACCCGTACTCGAGTCTTACATCAGACTGCTACAGCGTACGGGCGTTCGATCGGATGTCTACAGGTACTGATTTTGAAAACCCCGAAAACAACAACGCCCCGTCAAGACGGGGCGTTGTGTGTTCAAGCGCCGATTACTTCTTGGCGGCAGGTGCAGCAGGGGCTTCAGCCTTGGCTGGGTCCTTGATGGCCAGCAGTTCCAGGTCGAATACCAGCACGGAGTTGGCCGGGATTGCCGGGCTCGGGCTCTGGGCGCCGTAGGCCAGGTCGGACGGGATGTACAACTCGACCTTCTCGCCAACGTGCATCAGTTGCAGGCCTTCGACCCAACCAGGAATCACGCCGCTGACCGGCAGGTCAATCGGGCTGCCGCGATCCACGGAGCTGTCAAAGGTGGTGCCGTTGGTGAGCTTGCCGGTGTAGTGAACAGTCACCACGTCAGTCGGCTTAGGCTGTGGGCCGTCGGCTTTCTTGGTGATCTTGTACTGCAGGCCGGAAGCCGTGGTGACTACGCCGTCTTTCTTGGCGTTGTCTTCGAGGAATTTCTTGCCGGCGGCTGCCGACTCTTCGCTCATTTTGGTCATGCGTTCTTCAGCACGCTTCTGCAGTGCGGCAAACGCTTCAACCAGTTCGTCGTCTTTGAGCTTCTGCTCTTTCTTGCCGACGGCATCTTCGATGCCCTGGGCTACCGCTTTGGAATCCAGGTCATCCATGCCTTCCTGAGCAAGGCTTTTGCCCATGTTCAGGCCGATGCCGTAGGAAGCTTTCTGCGCCGGGGTTTTCAGCTCTACGCTGGTCTGCGAATCACAACCCGCAAGTACCAGGCTAACCAGGGCCACCGCCGCCGCCAACCGATGCTGTTTCATGCTATTTCCTTGTTCATGCGCCAAAAGGGCATTCGAATAAAGTCGCGAGCTTATCAGGCGGCCACGACCAATGGCTACCGGCATGTGAGCAGGAAACTTCCGATAAGTTCACGTGTTTAAAAGCATTTTCATTCATTATGGGAGCCCGCGACGGATCGCGGGACCGCCTCTCATCTGACTCATGGCCACTTGCCGCACCCGTGGCGTAGTGGGATAACAACGCGACCACTCGACAAGGCCGAGACAAGGATAGCCATCTTGCGCATTTTTTCCCGTGTTTTACTGCTGATACTCATCGCGCTGGGCCTGATCCTGGCCGTGGTGCTGTACTACACCGTCAACCCCAGGCTGCCCGACTACGTGCCGGTGGAACAGGTGCACTACCAGGACCAATGGAGCGCCGCCGACCGCCAGACCTATTACTTCACGCCCCAGGGCACCCAAGTAAAAGGCCTGCACTACAACTGGTTCACCGCCCTGGAACTGCCGTTCTCCGAGCGGCGTTTTGCCACGCCGGAGTACCTGGCGCGCTTCGGTTTCCTGGTGGACCCCAAGCAGGTGCCCACTACGCAAAACCCCGGCAACCTGCCCGTGGGCTTCGCCCGGCACAAAAACGCCGACAGCAACGTCGAGTACCTGGATATTACCTGTGCCGCCTGCCATACCGGCGAATTGCACTTCAAGGGCCAGGCCCTGCGTATCGACGGCGGCTCGGCCCAACACGTACTGCCTTCCAGCGTACCCACCTTGCGTGGTGGCAGTTTCGGCCAGGCCCTGGTCGCCAGCCTCGCCGCCACCTACTACAACCCCTGGAAATTCGAGCGGTTTGCCCGCCAGGTGCTGGGGGATCGCTACGACGCAGAGCACAGCCAGTTGCGCGAGGACTTCAAACAGTCGCTGAACCAGTTCCTCAAGGTCGCCTGGAACGACACCCACCGCGGCCTCTACCCCACCGAAGAAGGCCCGGGCCGCACCGACGCCTTTGGCCGGATCGCCAATGCCAGCTTTGGCGATGCCATTTCGCCAGACAACTACCGCGTCGCCAATGCGCCGGTGGACTACCCGCAGCTGTGGGACATCTGGACCTTCGACTGGGTGCAATGGAACGGCTCGGCCCAGCAACCCATGGCGCGTAATATCGGTGAAGCCCTCGGTGTAGGCGCGACGTTGAGCTTTTTCGACGCCGCCGGCCAACCGCTTCAGGGCGATGCGCGCTACCCGTCGAGCGTCAGGGTGCGTGACCTCAACCGGATCGAAGAAACCCTGCAACGCCTCAAACCACCGACCTGGCCCGAGGACTTGTTCGGCCCCGTCGACAAGCCCCTCGCCGCCCAGGGCCGCGCGCTGTTCGCCGAGAACTGCGCCGGCTGCCATGTGCCGGCCGTCACCGAGGAACATGGCCGCCCGGTGCAGCAGCTGAAAATGCTGCCGGTGGCGTACATCGGCACCGACCCCGGTACCGCCAGCAACATTGCCGACCAGCGCTATGACCTCAGCGCCCTGCAGTGGGACCCGGCGGAACTGGCCAAGCTCAATGTCGAACTGCACCCCACCCCCACCGAGCCGCTGGACCTGAAGAAAATCTCCGTGGCCAAGGGCCTGGCCTACGTCACCGCCTTCGTCGAAGACCACGCCTACCGCGCCGCCGGCGTCACCCCGGCCGAGCGCACGGGCCTGGATGGCTACGGCCTGCCCATTGGCGTGCGCGAGTTGCGTGCCTACAAGGCCCGCCCGCTGGCCGGTGTGTGGGCGACCCCGCCGTTCCTGCACAACGGCTCGGTGCCGACGATCTACCAGTTGCTCTCGCCTCAGGATGAACGCAGCACCACCTTCTATAAAGGCACCTTCAACTACGACCCGCGTCACCTGGGCTTTGAGACCGCAGCGTTCAAGAATGCCTTCCTGTTCGATACCAAACTCACCGGCAACCACAACAGCGGCCACGAATTCCGTGCAGGCAAGCGTGGCAATGGCGTTATCGGCCGCAGCTTGCTGCCGCAGGAACGCTGGGCACTGCTGGAATACCTCAAAGTGCTGGGCGGCCCGCTGGAGCAACAACTGCCATGATGATCCGATCTCGATACGACCAACCTTCCCTGCTCGCCCGCCTGTGGCTGCGCCTTGGCCGGTTTCTCGGCAAGACCCTGTTGTGGCTGGTGGGCCTGGGCCTGCTCGGCTGGCTGGCGAGCACGGCGTGGTTTGCCTGGCAGCACAGCGGACCGGTGTCGCCGGACGAGCAGATCCCTGCGGGTGAAGCGGCAATGACCCAGGGCATTATCCAGACCGCCGTGCGCATCGTTGACCAGCATCGCGAAGGCACGCGCTACCTGCGCGATGCCCACGCCAAGGCCCATGGTTGCGTGAAAGCCGAAGTCAGTGTGCTGGCCGATCTCGACCCGGCGTTGCGCCAGGGTGTATTTGCCGAACCAGGCAAGACCTGGCAGGCCATGATGCGCTTGTCCAACGGCAACGCCTACCCGCAGTTCGACAGCATCCGCGATGCCCGGGGCATGGCGCTCAAGTTGCTGGACGTGCCGGGCAAACAATTGCTCGCCGACCAGCAGGCCCGCACGGAACAGGACTTCGTGATGTTCAGCCACCCGAATTTCTTTGTCAGCGATGTGGCGGAGTACGCTCAGAACATCGGCGCCCAGGCGGATGGCAAGAAAGTCCTGGCGTTCTTCCCCAAGGCCGACCCGCGCAGCTGGCAGGTGCGTCACCTGTTTATCGCCCTGGCAACCCTGGCACCCGCACCGGCCAGCCCGACGCAGACCACCTATTTTTCGGTATCGCCCTACAAGTTCGGCGCGGCCAATGCCAAGTTCCGTGTGGCGCCCGACCCACAGAGCTGCCCGGAATACGCCTTGCCCAAGCAGAACCAGGACCTGCCGAACTTCCTGCGCAGCGCCTTGAGCCAGCAGCTGTCCACCGACCGCGTGCCGGCATGTTTCGTGTTGCAGATCCAGCGGCAGAACCCGCAGAAATTCATGCCGATCGAAGACACCAGCATCGAGTGGAAGGAGAGCGATGCGCCCTACGAGAGCGTAGCCAAGGTGCGGATCCCGGCCCAGGATTTCGATACGCCCGAGCAGAACCTGGCGTGCGACAACCAGTCGTTCAACCCATGGTTTGGCGTAGCCGAGCATCGGCCCATCGGTGGCATCAATCGCTTGCGCAAGGCGGTGTATGAAGCGGTCAGCGATTACCGCCACAGCCGCAACGCCCCGTAAAGACTGCGTAACAATGGGCCCGGCGTCGTAAGGATTGCGTCGGGTCTATTGAGGCGCTTTCGTCGTAACTCTACCGTGGACGCCTACTCCATCACGTAGGAAGCCCATCGTGGAAAGCTCAACCCTAGGCATGATCGTCCTGACCATAATCGCCGTGTTCGGCACTGCGTCTTTTTGCTTCGAGCACTTGGCCACGCGCCAGCCACGCAAGAAAAAGGTCAGGTAGCGTCAGCGCAAAGGCAAGGCGTAGAAAGATCAAATCGCAGGCCAAAAAAAGCCCGCTCAATGAGCGGGCTTTCTGTGGTGACCTGGCGTTCAGCGTTCCAGGCTACCGAATATGGCGCAGCGGACGGGACTCGAACCCGCGACCCCCGGCGTGACAGGCCGGTATTCTAACCGACTGAACTACCGCTGCGCGTAACACATGAAGCGAATGGTGGGTGATGACGGGATCGAACCGCCGACCCTCTGCTTGTAAGGCAGATGCTCTCCCAGCTGAGCTAATCACCCTTCGTCTCGGTGTGGCGCGCATTCTACGGAGCGACCTTATGTCTGGCAAGCACTTTCTTAAATCTTTTTTTTGAGGCCTTCCAATGGCTTAGGCAGGGTTGGCCTGGGGCGCTATCAAGAGAATAATGCCCCCCTTTGTATAAAGGAGAGACTCACCCCATGTGGTTCAAGAACCTGCTTATCTATCGCCTGACCCAAGATCTGCCTGTTGATGCCGAGGCGTTGGAAGCGGCCATGGCCACCAAACTGGCGCGCCCTTGTGCCAGCCAGGAGTTGACCACCTACGGTTTCGTCGCACCGTTCGGTAAAGGTGAAGACGCTCCCCTGGTTCACGTCAGCGGTGACTTCCTGCTGATCGCCGCCCGCAAGGAAGAACGCATCCTGCCGGGCAGCGTGGTGCGTGACGCACTGAAAGAGAAAGTCGAAGAGATCGAGGCCGAGCAAATGCGCAAGGTCTATAAAAAGGAACGCGACCAGATCAAGGATGAAATCATCCAGGCCTTCCTGCCCCGCGCTTTTATTCGCCGCTCGTCGACCTTTGCCGCCATCGCGCCGAAGCAAGGCCTGATCCTGGTGAACTCGGCCAGCCCGAAACGCGCCGAAGACCTGCTCTCCACCCTGCGTGAAGTGATCGGCACCCTGCCGGTGCGCCCACTCACCGTGAAAACCGCGCCCACCGCCATCATGACCGACTGGGTCACCACCCAGAAACCGGCCGATGACTTCTTCGTCCTCGACGAATGCGAACTGCGCGACACCCACGAAGACGGCGGCATCGTACGTTGCAAGCGTCAGGACCTGACCGGCGAAGAAATCCAGCTGCACCTGACCACCGGCAAAGTCGTGACCCAACTGTCCCTGGCCTGGCAGGACAAGCTGTCCTTCATGCTTGACGACAAGATGACCGTCAAGCGCCTGAAGTTCGAAGACCTGCTGCAAGACCAGGCGGAACAGGACGGTGGCGAAGAGGCCCTGGGTCAGCTGGACGCCAGCTTCACGCTGATGATGCTGACCTTCGGCGACTTCCTGCCGGCGTTGATCGAAGCCCTCGGCGGCGAAGAAACCCCGCAAGGTATCTAAGCCGTTTGAAGATCAAATTGTGGGAGGGGCCCCTCCCACAGTTGATCGCAGTTGCACTTCAAGCATCTAACAACAAGGACACCCCCATGCGCGCACTCGCCGCCTTGAGCCGCTTCGTCGGCAATACCTTCGCCTACTGGGTGCTGATCTTCGCCGTTGTCGCGTTCCTCGAGCCCAGCTGGTTCATCGGCCTGAAAAGCGCCATCGTCCCGCTGCTGGGCCTGGTGATGTTCGGCATGGGGCTGACCCTCAAACTTGAAGACTTCGCCGAAGTCGCTCGCCACCCGTGGCGCGTGGCCCTGGGCGTGGTCGCGCATTTCGTGATCATGCCGGGGGTGGCGTGGCTGCTGTGCCAGGCCTTTCACCTGCCGCCGGAAATTGCCGTCGGCGTGATCCTGGTCGGTTGCTGCCCAAGCGGCACCTCGTCCAACGTGATGACCTGGCTGGCCCGTGGCGACCTGGCGCTGTCGGTGGCCATCGCTGCCGTCACCACCCTCCTCGCCCCGCTGCTCACCCCGGCGCTGATCTGGCTGTTGGCCTCGGCCTGGTTGCCGGTGTCGTTCATGGAGTTGTTCTGGTCGATCCTGCAAGTGGTGCTGCTGCCGATCGTGCTCGGCGTGGTCGCGCAACGCGTGCTCGGCGAGCGGGTCCGCCATGCAGTGGACGTGCTGCCCCTGGTGTCGGTGGTCAGCATTGTGATCATCGTCGCCGCGGTAGTGGCTGCCAGCCAGGCGAAAATTGCCGAATCGGGCCTGCTGATCATGGCTGTGGTGATGCTGCACAACAGCTTCGGCTACGTGCTGGGCTACTTCACCGGCCGTGTGTTCAAACTACCATTGGCCCAACGCAAGTCGTTGGCACTGGAAGTGGGCATGCAGAACTCAGGGCTGGGCGCCGCCTTGGCCAGCGCGCACTTTTCGCCGTTGGCGGCAGTGCCCAGTGCGTTGTTCAGTGTCTGGCACAATATTTCCGGGGCATTGCTGTCGACGTATTTCCGCCGCATGAGCGAGAAGGAAGACCGCCGCGTACTGGAGAACACGCCGCAAACTTGATCGCATGATCAATTTTCGGCACTCTACCGGGCTTCGCGGGGACGACCTCGCGACGCTGTCGAGGCGCACAATCCGGGGACGACCCCGCCTATGGAAGCGAGGTCATCATGTCCTGGATCATTCTGTTTTTTGCCGGTCTGTTCGAAGTCGGCTGGGCCGTCGGCCTGAAGTACACCGACGGTTTCAGCAAGCCACTGCCCACCGCCCTGACGATTGCCGCCATGGCCATCAGCCTCGGCCTGCTGGGGCTGGCCATGAAAGAACTGCCCCTGGGCACCGCCTATGCCATCTGGACCGGTGTGGGCGCGGTGGGCACCGTGATTGCCGGGATTGTCCTGTTCGGGGAGTCCATGGCGTTGTTTCGATTGGCCAGTGTGGCGTTGATCATTTGCGGGCTTGTTGGGCTTAAGATCAGCGCTTAGGCCGCTACCGCCATCGGGGGCAAGCCCCCGATGAGTCCGGTACATCCAGCACAGAACTACCTGACACTCCCCCGCAAAACACCCACCACCGCCTGCAACTGCGCAGGCGTAGCCGCCTCCACGGCAACAGGCTCACCCGCCACCAATACCACCCGCGACCAGATCCGATGAAAGAAGCCCTTGTGCGGATCGCGGCTGAAGAAACTCCCCCACAGCCCCTGCAACGCCATCGGAATCACTGGCACCGGTGTCTCTTCCAGGATGCGCGTCACCCCACCACGGAACTCATTCATCTCGCCATCCGCCGTCAATTTGCCTTCCGGGAAGATACACACCAACTCCCCGTCCTTCAGGTACTGGGCAATGCGCGTAAAGGCCTTTTCGTAGATCTGGATGTCTTCATTGCGCCCGGCAATCGGAATCGCCCCGGCGGTGCGGAAGATAAAGTTCAGCACCGGCAAACGGTAGATCTTGTAGTACATGACAAAGCGAATCGGCCGACGCACCGCGCCACCGATCAACAACGCATCGACAAACGACACGTGATTGCACACCAGCAACGCCGCGCCTTCGTCCGGGATCAGGTCGAGGTTGCGATGCTCCACGCGGTACATGGAGTGGCTGAGCAGCCAGATCATGAAGCGCATGGTGAACTCGGGGACGATCTTGAAGATGTAGGCATTGACCGCGATGTTGAGCAGCGACACCACCAGGAACAACTCCGGGATCGACAGCTTGGCCACGCTCAGCAGCAGGATCGACACGATCGCCGAGACCACCATGAACAGCGCATTGAGAATGTTGTTGGCGGCGATCACCCGCGCCCGCTCGTTCTCGGCGGTACGCGACTGGATCAGCGCGTACAGCGGCACGATATAGAAGCCGCCGAACACACCCAGGCCAAGGATATCGAACAACACCCACCAGGCCTGGCCGTAGCTGAGCACCGCGAGCCAATCGTTGGCCTGGACGTTCTGCGGGAAACCGCCGGAATGCCACCAGAGCAGCAGGCCGAACACCGTCAGGCCGAACGAGCCAAACGGCACCAGGCCGATTTCCACCTTACGCCCGGAGAGTTTTTCGCAGAGCATCGAGCCCAGGGCGATGCCCACCGAGAACACCGTGAGGATCAGGGTGACCACGGTTTCATCGCCGTACAACCATTCCTTGGCGTAGGCCGGGATCTGCGTCAGGTAGATCGCGCCGACAAACCAGAACCACGAGTTACCGACAATCGAGCGCGACACCGCGGGCGTCTGCCCCAGGCCCATGCGCAGCGTGGCCCAGGACTGGGTGAAGATATTCCAGTCCAGGCGCAGTTGCGGCGTGGATGCGGCCGCCCGTGGAATGCTGCGGCTGGCCAGGTAACCCAGCACCGCCACGCCGACAATCGCCACCGCCACGATCGGCGCGTAATGGGTGGACGACATCATGATCCCGGCGCCAATGGTGCCGGCCAGGATGGCCAGGAACGTGCCCATCTCCACCAGGCCGTTGCCACCTACCAGCTCATCTTCGTGCAGGGCCTGGGGCATGATCGAGTACTTCACCGGACCGAACAGCGCCGAGTGGGTACCCATGGCAAACAACGCCAGCAGCATCAATTCCAAATGGTTGAACAGGAAGCCTGTGGCACCGACGGCCATGATCACGATCTCGCCGATCTTGATCGCACGGATCAACGCATCCTTGTTGAATTTCTCGCCAAACTGCCCGGCCAGCGCCGAAAACAGGAAGAACGGCAGGATAAACAGCAAGGCGCACAGGTTGACCCAAATGCTGCGGTCACCGTCGATGGTGAGCTTGTAGAGAATCGCCAGGATCAGCGATTGCTTGAAGATGTTGTCGTTGAAAGCGCCCAGCAACTGGGTGATGAAAAACGGCAGGAAGCGCCGTGTGCGCAGCAAGGTGAATTGTGAGGGGTGGCTCATCGTCCGTGTTCCTGCGTGGCCTAATAGTTATCAGGCCACGACTTTACCTAACTCCGCTTACTTATTCCCTAGTCCTGCAATGCACGGCGAAACAAAAAGCTCGCCTTTGTAGGCGCCCTGCACAGTGCGCTTGGCCACGATCAGCCACATCAGCGCCAACGCCGCCACCAGCAGGCTACCGAAGGCGCTGAAGAAGCCCAGGTGCAGCAGGTTCGCCAGCTTCAGCGTGGCCAGGGCGTACACCCCCAACGGGAAGGTGAAGCCCCACCAACCGAGGTTGAATGGGATACCGCCGCGCAGGTAACGCAGGGTGATCAATACTGCGATCAGCATCCACCACAAGCCGAAGCCCCACAGGGTGATGCCTGCGACCAGGCCGAGCCCATTGGCTATTTCACCCACGCCGGGCAAGCCATTGGCGGCAAAGATCGCCGGAGCATCGCCGCCCAGCAACAACATGCCCAGGGCACCGGTACCGATCGGGCCCAACGCCAGCCAGCTCGACGCCGCCATGTTGGCGTGGGGCAGTTTGTGCAGGGCCATGCGCAACATCAGGATGGTCAGGATGCTGAACGCCACCGGCAGGGAAAACGCCCACAACACGTAGCTGGTCACCAGCATCACCAGTTGCGAATGAGCGTCCGCCAGGTGCGGCGCGAGCAAGCCGCCGCTGGCTGCGGCGACTTCGGCCGCCACCACCGGCAGCAGCCAGACCGCAGTCATCTGGTCGATGCTGTGTTCCTGGCGGGTGAACATCATGAAGGGAATCAGCACACCGCAGGCCAGGGCCATCGCCACATCCAGCCACCACAGGGCTTCGGCCAGCGGGATCACATCGGCGCCCCAACGCGGCAGGCCAAACAGCAGCAAGCCATTGAGAATGGTCGCCAGGCCCATGGGGATGGTGCCGAAGAACATCGAGACCGTGGAGTGCCCGAAAATCCGCCGCGCCTCGTGGAAAAACATCACCCAGCGCGCGGTATACAAGGCACTGAACAGAATGAACAGGCCAATGGTGAACCACCACAGTGCTTCGGCAATGGCCTGCACACCTGGCAGGTTGACCGGCCATTGCGCCAGGGCCAGCGCCAGCACCCCGGTGCCCATGGTCGCGGCGAACCAGTTGGGGGTGAATTGGCGAATCACTTCCCGAGGCCGGGTCAGGTGACTGAAGGGTTTGTAGCTGATGGTCGTCGAGCAGTTCATGATGGCAATCCTCTTCCTCGCATGAGGTTGAGGCCATGGTAGAACCTGATCGAATATCTATATAACGGGTAATATCTCTAACTGTTATCTACTTTACAGATATGCAGGCCGCCTTGGATTTTGCCGAATCCTGCAGCAGCAAGGCGACCAACGCCCCGAGGGCCAGCAGGATCAGTACGGCGCCGTAACCGTCGGTGGTGACGATCAGGCCAAAGCGGCGAATCAGGTTGCCCGCCAGCAGCGAAGGCAAGCAAAACGCCAAATAACTCAGCACATAGAATGCCGACATCAAGCCTGCCCGTTCATGGGGCAAAGCCAGCGGCACCACACTGCGCAATGCGCCGAGAAAGCCGGCGCCAAAGCCGCTGCCGGCGATCAATGTGGCGATAAAAAACAGCAGCAGGCTGGCGCTGTGCACCGCCGTAAGGATCAGCGCCACCCCCACCGCCAGCAGCGTCGCGCCCAGGCGCAGCACCTTGCTGGCCGGGCGATTGCGCAGGGTGAAGATCATCAGCGCCCCGCTCAACGTCAGCACCGCCACCAGGCCGCCACCGATAAGGTTCGATGTAGAGCCTGTCGCCGCCCGTACCAGCGACGGCGCCAGGGACAGGTAAAAGCCCCCCATCGCCCACACCGCCACGTCCACCGGCAATGACAGCCACAACGCGCGACGCGCCTGGGGCGGCACATGCAGCGTGGGGCGCAGCGAGGCCAGTGCACCGGGAATACGATCAACGGTTTCCGGCAGGCGCCACACATACAGCGCCTGCATCAGCATCAGCGCCAGCAGCGTCCAGTAGATCAACTGCGTCGGCAGTGGCGCGAACTCCGCCAGCACACTGCTGCCCATCGCACCGCACGCCATGCCCAGCAGAGGTGCCACGCTGTTGACCAGCGGGCCCTGCTGGCGGTCGGTGTCGAGCAAGGCCGCGCCCAGCACCGCCGTGGCCATGCCGGTGGCAAACCCCTGTACGGTACGCGCTGCGATCAGCCAGGCCACGCTGTCTTCATTGATAAACAGCAGCATCGCCAACATATTCAGGACCAATGCCGTAAAAATCACGGGCCTGCGTCCCAGGTGGTCCGACAGCGAGCCCACGGTCAACAGCGCCGCCAACAGGCTCAAGGCGTACACGCCAAAGATCAGCGTGAGCGTGCCCGCCGAAAAATGCAGGCCCTCCTGATACAGGTGGTACAACGGTGTCGGCGCACTGGAAGCGGCGAGAAACGTCAGCAACGTGACCGCGAGGAACACCAGGCTGGAACGATGAGAAGTGAGGCTGGACATGGGCACGCTCCGCTAAAGCTAATTTTTTGCTTTTGCGGAGTGTGCTACTCGCCGGCGCTTAAAGCAAATTCTTTGTGTTAAGGTCACAAGCATGGCGATAAAAGAAGGCCTCCGCCCGGGGGGCCGCAGTGCCCGGGTACAGGAATCGGTCCACTCGGCCGTGCGTGAATTGCTCGAAACCCATGAGCGCTCCAGTGTCACGGTGCCGATGATTGCCGCGCGCGCAGGCGTAACGCCCTCGACTATCTACCGGCGCTGGGGCGACCTCTCGGTGCTGCTCGCGGATGTGGCCCTGGCGCGCATGCGCCCCGACAGCGAGCCCGCCAACACCGGCAGCCTGCGTGGCGACTTGCGGGCGTGGGCCGAGCAATACCTGGATGAGATGAGTTCAGAGCCGGGCCGCAACATGATGCGCGACCTGCAATGCAGGGGGACGCCGGGCTACTGCGTGAGCATCTTGAGTGGGCAGCTTCAGGCGATTGTCGACCGTTATCCGCACCAGTCGCCACCAAGCGTGGACCACTTGATCAATCTGCTGGCAGCGCCGACGGTGTTCCGTATTCTGTTCTCAAGCGCGCCGCTGACGGTTGAAGAGCTGCACGCGCTGATCGAGCTGGCTCTGCAGGCCTGAAGACCTGAAACAAAACCAAATGTGGGAGGGGGCAAGCCCCCTCCCACATTTTTTGACCGCGCTTTATCAGGTACGCATCCCGCGCCCGCTCACCAGCAGCTTCGCGCAACCGATATACAACACCACCGTCGCCACCAGCATGAAGGTGATCGCCACGCTGATCTTGATATCCGACACGCCCAGGATGCCGTAGCGGAAGGCGTTGACCATGTGCAGCACCGGGTTGGCCAGCGACACGGTCTGCCAGAACGGCGGTAGCAAGGTGATGGAGTAGAACACCCCGCCCAGGTAGGTCAGCGGCGTCAGCACGAAGGTCGGGATGATCGAGATGTCATCGAAATTGCGTGCAAATACGGCGTTGATAAACCCCAGCAGCGAGAAGATCGTCGCCGTCAACACCACCACCAGAATGGTGACGCCGAGGTGATGCACCTGCAGGTGGGTGAAGAACAGCGACAGCAGCGTCACGATCACACCCACCATCAAGCCGCGCAGTACGCCACCCAAGGTGTAGCCGATCAGGATGGTGTGGGGCGACACCGGCGAGACCATCAGCTCTTCGATGGAGCGCTGGAACTTGCTGCCGAAGAAACTGGAGACCACGTTGCCATAGGAGTTGGTGATCACCGACATCATGATCAGGCCCGGCACGATGTACTCCATATAGGTGAAACCACCCATGTCGCCGATCTGCCGACCGATCAGGTTACCGAAGATCACAAAGTACAACACCATGGTGATCGCCGGCGGCAGCAGGGTCTGCGGCCAGATCCGGGTAAAGCGCTTCACTTCGCGGTAGACGATGGTCTGCAGTGCGACAAGGTTGGGCTGCAGCTCAGAACTCATACCGCCACCTTCGTCAGATTTTTCTCCACCAAGGACACGAACAACTCCTCAAGGCGATTGGTTTTATTACGCAGGCTCAGCACGTCGATGTTCTGCGCCGCCAACTGGGTGAACAACGCAGTGATGCCCATGGCTTTATCCACCTGGACTTCCAGGGTATGGCTGTCCACCAGGCGGCTGGGGTAGCCGAGCAGTTGCGGTGGTGCCGACAGGTTGTTCTTCAGGTCGAGCAGGAAGGTTTCCACATGCAGTTGGCCCAGCAGGTTACGCATGCTGGTGTTCTCGACGATGGTGCCGTGGTCGATGATGCCGATGTTGCGGCACAGCTGCTCAGCCTCTTCCAGGTAATGGGTGGTGAGGATGATGGTGATGCCCTTCTCGTTCAGCTCGGTGAGGAAGGTCCACATCGAGCGACGCAGTTCGATATCCACGCCGGCGGTGGGCTCATCGAGGATCAACAGGCGCGGTTCATGCACCAGTGCGCGGGCAATCATCAGGCGACGCTTCATGCCGCCGGACAGCGACCGGGACGGCACGTCGCGCTTGTCCCACAGGCCCAACTGGGTCAGGTATTGCTCGGCGCGCTCCTTGGCAACTTTCGCCGGGATGCCGTAGTAACCAGCCTGGGTCACGACAATGTCGAAAGTCTTTTCAAACTGGTTGAAGTTGAATTCCTGGGGCACCACGCCGATGGAACGCTTGAGAGCCGCCGGGGATTTGTCCAGGTCGTGGCCGAAGATATTCACCGTGCCGCTGGTCTTGTTGACCAGAGTGGAGAGGATACCGATGGTGGTGGATTTGCCGGCGCCGTTGGGGCCGAGCAAGGCGAAGAAGTCACCTTCAGCAACGTCCAGATCGATACCACTCAGGGCCTGGAAACCGTTGCCGTAGGTTTTGGTTAGCTGCCGGATGGACAGAGCGGAACTCATATCGGAATACGCACCAAAGAAGGGAATAGAAAGAGTAGATGAGGGCGCAGCGCACGTAGTTCAACGGCGGCGCATGACAGGCATGGTGCTTGCCCGAGCCGCACAAGTACAGTCACCTGTATTAATAGTCAGTATTAAGTCAACGCGGTCATGACCGCCTTGCGGTAGGCCGGGCGCTGTTGCAGGCGCTGGTACCAGGCCTCCAGATGGGGCATCGCAGGGCGCTCGATGGGCATCTCGAACCAGGCGTAGATAAAGCAGCCGAGGGGAATATCACCCATGCCGAAGGTCTCGCCCGACAGGTAAGGCTGCTCGGCCAATGCATCGTCAACGGTACTCAGTGCATCGATACAGGCCTGACGCCCGGCGTTGATACTGCCCCAGTCCTGCTTCTCCGCCGGGGTGCGCACAACGCCCCAGAACACGGCCTTGAACGGCTCGGCGAGGGTCGAGGTGGTCCAGTCCATCCATTTCTCGGCGCTGGCACGCGCCTGCAGGTCGCTCGGGTATAACCCCGACGCGTGTTTGGCGCAGAGGTAGCGCACGATGGTGTTGGACTCCCACAGCACAAAGTCGCCATCCTCGATCATCGGCACCCGGCCATTCGGGTTCAATGCCCGGTATTGCGGCGTGTCCACCACGCCAAAAGCCCCGCCCGCATCAATTGCCTCATAGTCCAGGCCGAGCTCCTCGGCGCACCACAGTGCTTTCCTGACGTTTGATGAATTTTTACGACCCCAGATCTTCAGCATGACCGCGCCTTTTTGTTGATGAACATGGCTGGATGAACGCAGCAGCATACGCCGGTTCACTCGCGGCTCAAATCGCTCTGCATGTCGCCCAGCAAGGTCGGCATCTGTTCGGCAAACAGGTGTGGGTAACATTTCTCCAGATGAGCGAAGAAGAAATCCTCGGGCACATCGGGAAACTGCCCATGGTCCACCACGTACTCCAACGAGCGCTGCCCCTGGCGGTTGAATGCATGGAACACGCTGTCGTTGATCCCGTCGAAGTCCAGCGGTGGTACGTCGAACACCTCACACAGTTGTCGGTTGAACGCCGGCGTCGCCTTGACCCAACGGCCGTCCAGGTAAAACTCGGTGTAGCCATGCATGGCGAACACATCGCTTTTGAGCAACGCGATCAGGCGCGGTGTCGACAGATGATTGCGCACATCCGCAAGACCGATGCGCGCCGGGATGCCGCAGTGGCGAGCGCAGGCGGCGAGCAAGGTGGCCTTGGGCACGCAATAGCTTTCGCCGGCGGCCAGGGCAAAGCTGGCGCTGAGGCTGCCGGGGTCGCGGCTGAAGGTGTAGGGGTTGTAGCGAATCGCCTCACGCACGGCGTAATAGAGACTGACCGCCTGGTCACGTAAATTCGCGCTGGAGCCGCGGTGTTTTTCGGCGAACTCCACCACCGCAGGGTGGTCACTATCGATGAAGCGGCTGGGGCTCAGGTACGTATCCATGAGTTTGATCTCCGAAGGAAGCCTGGAGTTTAACGACAGGTCCGCCACGGAGATAACGACGATCCGGCCAAATGTCGGCGCCTGATGCCAGGTGTTCCCAGTACAACTTGTAACACCCTGATCACCCCGCTTGTTCGGATGCCGACTAAGCTCCCTGGTGGTTTCGCCCCTGGTTTCACGGAGGATTGAATATGCTGTTGTTGTGGATACTGGTTCTGGTGGTCGGCATTGCCTACCTGGCACATCGCCGCGTCGCCCCCCTGCCCGCCCTGGGCGTGATCGCCGTTTACCTGCTGGCGATGGGCGCCTGGAGCCATGCACCGGGTTGGCTGCTGCTGATTTTCTGGGTATTGATCGCTGTGGTGGCCGCGCCCTTGCTGCTGCCGGACCTGCGCCGCCAATACTTCACCAAGCCGCTGTTCAGCTGGTTCCAGAAAGTCCTGCCGCCGATGTCCGAGACCGAGCGCGACGCCATCGACGCCGGCACCGTGTGGTGGGACGGCGAACTGTTCAGCGGTCGTCCCGACTGGGACAAATTGCTGGCCTACCCCAAGGTGCAACTGACCGAGGAAGAACAGGCCTTTATCGACGGCCCCACCGAAGAACTCTGCGCCATGGTCAGCGACTGGGAAATCGGCCAGGCCATGGACCTGCCGCCGGCCGCGTGGGAGCACATCAAGACCCACGGTTTCTTCGCCCTGATCATTCCCAAGGAATATGGCGGCAAGGGCTTCTCCGCTTATGCCCACTCCCAGGTCGCGATGAAACTCGCCACCCGCAGCGGCGACCTGGCCTCCACCGTGATGGTGCCCAACTCCCTCGGCCCGGCCGAATTGCTGTTGCATTACGGCACCGACGAACAACGCAACCACTACCTGCCGCGCCTGGCGCGTGGCGATGACATCCCCTGCTTCGCCCTCACCGGCCCGCTGGCCGGTTCCGATGCCGGCGCCATGCCTGACACGGGGGTGATCTGCAAAGGCGAATGGGAAGGCAAGGAAACCCTCGGCCTGCGCCTGAACTGGGAAAAACGCTACATCACCCTTGGCCCGGTCGCGACCCTGCTGGGCCTGGCCTTCAAGGCCCACGATCCAGACCACCTGCTGGGTGAAGAAGAAGACCTGGGTATCAGCCTGGCGCTGATCCCTACCGACACCCCCGGCGTGGAAATCGGCCGTCGCCACCTGCCCCTCGGCGCCGCGTTCATGAACGGCCCCAACTCCGGCAAGGACGTGTTCATCCCCTTGGAATACCTCATCGGCGGCCAGGAAATGCTCGGCAAAGGCTGGATGATGCTGATGAACTGCCTGTCGGTCGGCCGTTCGATCTCCCTGCCCGCCGTGGGCACCGGCGCCGCCAAGTTCACCAGCCTGGTCACCGGCCAGTACGCCCAGGTGCGCGAGCAGTTCAACGTACCGCTGTCAGCCTTCGAAGGTATCCAGGAAGCCCTGGCGCGCATCGGCGGCAACGCCTGGCTGATGGACAGCGCACGCATGCTCACCGCCAATGCCGTGGACCTTGGGGAAAAACCCTCGGTGCTGTCGGCGATCCTCAAGTACCACCTGACCGAACGCGGCCGCGAGTGCATCAGCCACGCCATGGACGTACACGGCGGCAAGGGCATCATCATGGGCCCGAACAACTATCTGGGCCGCAGCTGGCAGGGCGCGCCGATCTTCATCACCGTGGAAGGCGCGAATATCCTCTCGCGCAACCTGATGATCTTCGGCCAGGGTGCCATCCGCTGCCACCCGTTCGTGCTCAAGGAAATGGCGTTGGCCGGTCGTGAGGACCACGATCAGGCGCTGAAGGAGTTCGACGGGCTGCTGATGCAACACATTGGCTTTGCCGTGAGCAATGCCGCCAGCACCCTGGTGCTGAACCTCGGCGTGGGGTACTTCGAGAAAGCCCCGGGCAACCGTTTGAGCCAGGGTTATTTCCGCGCATTGAACCGCCAGGCTGCCGCGTTCGCGCTGCTGGCAGACCTGAGCATGATGCTGCTGGGTGGCGAGTTGAAACGCCGCGAACGCCTGTCGGCACGCCTCGGTGACGTGCTGAGCCATATGTACCTGGCGTCGGCGGCACTCAAGCGTTACCACGACCTGGATTCGCCGGATCACCTGGAACCGCTGTTCGCCTGGGCCATGGAAGAAAGCCTCGGCGAGTCCGAGCGTGCGTTGGATGAGCTGCTGAGCAACTTCCCGAATAAAGTGCTGGGCTGCCTGCTGCGGGTGATTGTGTTCCCGTTCGGGCGTCGCCATACCGGTCCGTCCGATGCGCTGGATGCGGAAGTGGCCGCGGTGATTGGCCGCGCCAAAGGCGATCCGACCCTGGAAGAATTGCTGGCCGGCTGCTACCGCCCGCAATCGGCAGACGATCCGGTGGGCGCGCTGCAACACGCCTACGACCTGCTGGGTGCCAGCCACCCGCTGCAGAAAAAACTGCATGCCGCGCTCAAAAGCGGCCAGGTCAAACCGACTGCCGGCGAGCATGCCATCGATGCCGCGCTGCACGCCGGTGTGCTGCAACCGGCGGAAGCGCAGAGCTTGCGCGACGCCGAAGCGGCACGGCGCAAGGTGATCGACGTGGATGATTTCAGCAAGGAAGAGCTGGTACACGCTGAAGGTAAAGTCCGCTGAGTCCGGCGGTCATATAAAAACGGGCGCGAGAGGCATATACTCTCGCGCCCGTTTTTGCTTTAGAGGACTTATCTCGTGTCCAACGTCGTTGCCGATCATCTCGTCTTGCTCGACCACCTGCGCAGCATCCTGGTTGCCGTCGGCGAAGCCGAACAGGTGCCCGAGGAAAGCCACACCCTGTTCCTGGAGCGCTTCGACGAACTGCGCGCACTGCTGCCGATCGACCCGATCGAAAGCCAGTACCTGGGCCAGGACCTGATGAGCCAGGTCATCCTGCGCTACCCGCAGATCGCCCACCTGGTCCCGCGCGACCTGCTGTGGTTCTTCGGCGGCGATTGCCTGCACTTCATGCCCGACGAAGAACTGGACCTGTACCAGGCCCTGGAAGAGCGTCGCTTTGAAGCCGAACAAAACGACGAACCGTTCGACTGGAACCAGGAAAAGCAACTGCTGGCCATGCCGCAGGACCAAAGCAAACACTGATTGTTCAAGACACTGCACAACTGAATGCGGGAGGGAGCAAGCCCTCCTCCCACATTTTCGACCGCGCCTATCGCCGGCGCAATGTCGGCTCCCTCGCCATGCACTCCACCAGATAATCGATAAACACCCGCAGCTTCGGCGGCAGGTAACGCGTGGGCGAATGCAACAACCACGCCTCGCCATGGTAGGACGCAATAAAGTCCCACCCGGGCAGCACCTGTACCAAACGCCCCTCCTCCAACGCATGACGCGCGGTGAAATACGGCAAGCTGCCAATTCCCACGTGCTGCAACACCGCATCCAGCCGAACGCCGGTGTGGTTCGCCGCATAACGTCCACGCACGCCAACCGTCACCGCCTTGCCGCCCTGGCGGAATTTCCAGCGCGAGTCACCCGGTGTTTCCCCCAGGTAGATACAACTGTGCTCCAGCAAATCATGGGGATGACTCGGCGTGCCATGCTCGGCCAGGTACTGCGGTGTCGCGCACAGCAAGTGCTCGATGGGCAATAGTTGTCGCCCGACCAGCCCCGGTGGCGGACTGTCGGTGATGCGAATGCTCAGGTCGACATTGTCGTCGATCAGGTCTACATGCCGGTCTTCAAGGATCAGTTGCACATCCACCTTGGGATAACGCCGCAGGAACTCCGGCATATGCGGGTGCACCACAAACCGCCCGACCGCCTTCGGCACACTGACCCGCACCAGGCCCTCGGCCTCGTGGGCGAACTGGCCGCTGATTTCCATCACTGAGCGCGCCGCGCTGACCATCTCCTGGCAGCGTTTGAAGACCTCCTCACCGGCTTCACTCAGGCGCAATTTGCGCGTGGTGCGTTGCAACAAGCGGGTTGCCAGGGCCTTCTCCAGACGCGAGATGCTACGGCTCACTGCCGACGGCGAAACACTCAACTGCCGCGCCGCTTCGGAGAAGCTGCCGGTCTCCACTACCTTGACGAAAATCGCCATTTCGCCCAGCAGCGGCAAAGGAAGATTGATGCTCATGACGCACAGGTCCATTGATAATTGAGTGGATTATCACCTATCCACGCACTATTTATACTCCCCGCAGAACCCTGATGCGGATGTAGAAAATGACCGAGCGCCTGTTTTTCACCCATGACCACCTGACCGCCGAGCTTGAAGTACTCAGTTGCACCCCCTGCGAGGGCCAGTTTGCGGTCGTTTTGCAATCGACGATTTTTCATCCCCAAGGCGGTGGCCAGCCGTTCGATACCGGCTGGCTGGGCGACAGCCAGGTGCTGCGAGTCACCCAGGAAACCGATCGCGTGGTGCACTATGTCAACCAACCGGTGGAACCGGGCCCCATCACCGCGCGAGTCGACGAACCGCGCCGAACCCTGCACACCCGCCTGCACTCCGCCGGGCATTTGATCGGCAACGCCGGCGAAACCCTGGGTTGGATGCCGATCAAGGCGCACCACTGGCCAGGTGAAGGCAAGATCACTTTTATCCGTGGCGAAACCGCGCAAGCCATGGACGCCGAGATCATTCAACAGCAGATCAACCAATGGATCGCCGCCGACTATCCGCGCCATATGGCCCTGGACGACGGCACCCGCGAAGTGGGCTTCGGTGATCTGCCCACCTACGCTTGCGGCGGTACCCATGTGCAAACGCTGGGCGAGTTGGGTCAGGTAACGATCCTGGCGCTTTCGGAGAAAAAGGGCGCGTTGTCGGTGCGTTACAGCCTGGACTAAAGCACGGAGTCGAGGGTGATATCGAGTTTTTAGATAAGCCTCCCAGTGGCCTCCCGGGCACACCTTGGCAGTGGTAGTGTGTCGAAATATTTCTGACACGTTGATCAGGAATCCCCTATTTCCCTTTGCAAAGGAATGCCCCTGACCATGCACTTTCGACTCAAGCAATTGGCGGCTGCCACCCTGTTCGCGACCGGCCTTTCGGTGATGACCACGCCTGCCTTTGCCAACATCACCCCAGAGCAAAGCACGGCGATCCTGAAGAGCTTCAGCGAAACGTCGGTCACGGATTTCCGTGGTTTCCTCGGCACCCTGGCCAAAGGCGACCTGGGCAAGGCCGACGACGTAGGCCCGGCGATCGGTGCCTTCCTCGATAACAAAACCCTGAGTGCCGACCAGCAGAACGAGATCCACCGCCTGCTGGGTATTTACACCCGAGTGAAATACGGCAAGGCCGCCTTAGATACCCTGCGCGAACTGGTAGAAATCCCGACCTTCAACGTGGACGGCGTGCCGCAGTACAAAAATCCGGAATTCATCCGGATTGCCGACAAGATCCAGGCCCTGGCCAAGACCTTCAACCTGAACTTCCGTAACATCGACAACCGCGTGTACGAGATTTCCCTGGCAGGCAGCGGCGACGAAGTGGTGGGTATCCACGCCCACGCCGACGTGGTGCCGGTGACGCCGGAGAACTGGGTCTTGAAAGACGGCACCAGGCTCGACCCGTTCAAGGTCACGCTGATCGGCGACCGCATGTATGGGCGTGGCACCGAGGATGACAAAAACGGCATCGTGGTGGCGATGTACGCCATGAAGGTGATCAAGGAAGAAAAGTTGCCGCTGGCACGAAACTTCAAGCTGCTGGTGGACACCACCGAAGAAACCTCCGGCGACGCGATCCCCTATTACTTTGAACGCAACCCGACGCCGCAGTACAACCTGGCGCTGGATGGCGGCTACCCGGTGGTGATTGCCGAAAAAGGTTATGGCACTGTCATGGCCACCTTCCCGCGCCGCAAAGGGGAAGGCAAAGGCGCGGAAATCATTGCGATGACCGGCGGCATGGCCACCAACCAGATTCCCTCGGCCTCGGTTGCCACGTTGATCAGCGACACGCCGGCCGAACTGGCCGCCAGCCTGCAAAAAGCCGGTACGGAGTATGCCAAACGCAACGGCGGTGACTTCGAAGTGACAGCCAAGGTGGTTGGCAAAGAGGTCAAGCTGACAGTGACCGGGGTTTCCGCGCACTCCTCCGAGCCCGAATCCGGCATCAACCCGGTGTCGCGCATGCTGGAGCTGATCCACAGCATCGACGGCACGATCGCCCTCAAGCACAACCACATCACCGACGCGGCCCGTTATGCCTCGGACAACTGGGGCCTGGATTATCTGGGCGGCAAATTGGGCGTGGGTTTCTCCGATGATTTCATGGGGCCGCTGACCACCTCGCTGACCTTTGTCGGCCTGGATGACAAAGCCTTCAAGCTGGCGGTGAACCTGCGTGTACCAAAGGGCAAATCGCCGGATAAACTGAAAGCCGAGATTTCGGACAAGTTGAGCGCCTGGGACAAGCAAACCAAGGTCAATGTGGACTTCACTTACTCGGTCGCCGAACCGATGTACCGCAACCCGGAAGGTGAGTGGGTGAAGGCCTTGTTGGCCGTGGCCAGCGAAAACCTGGGCATGGAGCACAAATTCGGCACCTCGGCCGGCGCGACGTCCGTGCATGAACTGCCCAATGGCGTGCAATTCGGCCTGGCGCGGCCGGAAGTGAAATACACCGGGCACACCGACAATGAGTTCAAGACGGTCGACCAGTTTTTGCTGGATCTGCAGATCGTCACCGAAATGATGGGGCGTGTCGGGCAGTTGCCGAAACTCTGAAACCTCTGCTCTCACCCATATGAAAACGCCGCTCCCCCTCAGAGCGGCGTTCTTGTCTGGGCAGAACATGCGTAGGAAACCTCCTGTTTTGCTCGACCTCAGCCCCTATGAGTCTTTCAGGCTGCTGTTCGACACCACTTTCCATGGCATTGGGTGCTAGTTTCGACAGGCCTCTCCAACTACCTACGCAGATAGGAGTGCCATAATAATGAACAACCCACTCAAAGCACTGCTCGCCGCCACCGCGCTCACCGGCAGCCTTTCAACATTCTCCCTGCCCACATACGCCAACATTACCCAGCAGCAGAGTTCAGTCATTCTCTCGACTTTCAGTGAGGCATCGTTCACCGATTTTCGTGAGTTCCTGAGACGCCTGGGCACCAGCAGCCTCGCCGTCAGCCAAACACTCGCACCGGCAATCAATGCCTTCCTCGATGCCAAGGACCTTACCAACGAGCAGCAAAACCAGCTTCATCGACTGCTTGGCTTGTATGCACGACTCAAATACCGTGATGCAGCCATCGATACCCTGGGTGAACTGGTGGCCATCCCAACCTTCCGCGTGGAGGGCGTCGCTCAGCATGAAAATCCCGAGTTCCTTCGGTTCGCCTACACCCTCGAACGCATCGCCCGATCGTTCAACCTGACATTTCGCAACGTCGACAACCGCGTATATGAAATATCCCTGGGCGATAGCGGCAACGAGGTCGTGGGAATCCATGCGCATGCCGACGTGGTACCAGCCAATCCAGAGGACTGGGTGCTTGAAGACGGCACACGCCTCGATCCATTCCAGGTTACTCAGGTAGGTAACCGCCTGTATGGCCGAGGCACGGAGGATGACAAAAACGGGATCGTCGTGGCGCTATATGCAATGAAAGTCATCAAGGAAGAACAACTGCCGCAGGTACGCAGTTTCAAACTACTGGTGGATACCACCGAGGAGATCGCCGGCGACGCGATCGCCTACTACTTTTCACGCAACCCAACCCCCGACTACAACATCGCACTCGATGGCGGCTATCCCGTGGTGATCGCCGAGAAGGGCTACGGCACGCTAGTTACCCATTTCTCCCGGCGCGACGCACAGGGCAAGGGCGCCGAAGTCACCTCCGTGACGGGAGGACTTGCCGCGAACCAGATCCCGCGGACGGCCGTCGCGACTTTTGCCGATGACAATCCGGCACAATTGGCGGCCGTCCTGCAAAAGACTGGAGCCGACTATGCCAAGGGCAATGGCGGCGACTTCGAGGTGACCGCCGAGGTCGTCGGCAAGGACGTCAAGCTAACGGTTACGGGGGTTGCGGCCCATTCCTCGGAGCCCGAGTCAGGTGTAAACCCCGTCGCCAGGATATTGGGCCTGATCCACGAGCTGGCGGGGAAAATCGCTCTCAAGCGCAACCACATCACTGACGCAGCGCGCTACGCCACTGACAACTGGGGCCTGGATTATCTGGGCAACAAACTGGGGATTGGCTTTACCGATACATTCATGGGGCCACTGACCACCTCCTTGACCTATATCGGTATGGACGAAAGAGCTTTCACCGTGACGGTCAATCTGCGAGTGCCGAAGGGCAGGGCCACAGAAGTACTCAAAACCGATATCGATGAAAAGCTGCGAGCTTGGAGCCAACAGACCGGGGTGGCGATGACCATCGATTGCTCGATTGCCGAGCCGATGCACCGCAACCCCGAGGGTGAATGGGTCAAAGCATTGCTGGCCGTGGCCACCGAGAACCTTGGCATGGAGCCCAAGTTCGGCGCGTCCGCAGCCGCTACATCGGTCCATGACCTGCCCAACGGCGTGCAATTCGGCCTTGCCAGACTCGATACCAAATATACCGGCCACACCAACGGTGAATTCAAGACAGTCGACCAGTTCCTCCTGGATTTGCAGAACGTGACCGAGATGATGGGGCGAATCGGGCAAATGCCCAAGCTCTGACGACGAGGTCTTTATAAATCAAGCACAAACAAAAACGCCGATCATCACTGATCGGCGTTTTTGTTGAATATGGAGCGGGAAACGAGACTCGAACTCGCGACCCCGACCTTGGCAAGGTCGTGCTCTACCAACTGAGCTATTCCCGCATATGGCGTCCCCTAGGGGACTCGAACCCCTGTTACCGCCGTGAAAGGGCGGTGTCCTAGGCCACTAGACGAAGGGGACACACGTACAACATTCACTCCCTACCGCGTTTCGCTGTGTGCTTTACGCTGTAAGTGGCGCGCATTCTATGGATGGATTGAAAGGTCGTCAACCCCCAAGGATAAATTTATTTAAATCAATGACTTCGCCCGCGTTTACCGGCCCGCGCAGGGCATTCTGCCCGTCCAGGCCTTGACGCCTATATTCTGGCGTCCGACAAGGCGCTATAGTTCGTTCCAGCAAGTGATGGCAATGTGCATCTACGCAGGGAGCGGCTACTTATATAGAAGAACTACCTGGGTAACTGGTCGATCAGTCCTATCCGTCGACAAGCCCAGTCACTACACTCCACTGTAAACCCTATCAAAGAGGTCACACCGGTGACACCACTCATGATCACCCTGCTGGTAATAGCCGGGATCGTAATACTGATCGCCATTGGCTACATGAACCACGTGGTGGAAAACAACAAGCTGGAAAAGAAGCGCACGGAGATCGAGCTTAATGATCGCCTGCGCCGTTGCGGTGAGATCACCGAGACCTTCCCTGGCCAACTGATGACCCCGGCGCTCAAGCTGTTACTGGCCCGCCTGGAGCTCAACGTCAATCAGCGCCTGTTGAACCTCAACAAGACCAGTGCACCGCTCAAGGCCCGTATCACCGAGCTGAACACGCTGGTGGCCCAGGGCGAGTCCATCCCGGTGAACAACCCGCCGGCGCCGATCCAGACCGAAGCCAAGGCCAAGGACGTGCGCTTCCTGCTGGAAGCCCTGCATGGCCAGGTCACCCGCGCAGCCCAGGACGGGTTCCTGCCGACCAACGAAGCCAAGCACTGGATCAAGGAAATCCGCCATATCCTGGTGCTGTTGCACATCGAGTTCTTCAACAACCTCGGCCAGCACGCCTTGCAGCAGGGCCAACCGGGCCAGGCGCGCCTGGCCTTCGAGCGTGGCGTGCAGTACCTGCGTAAACAGCCGGAGCCGGTGCTCTACAGTGCACAGCTGCAATTGCTGGAAGGTCAACTGGCCCGCGCCAACTCGACCGTGCTGGCTAACAGCAAACAGGCGGCGGAGGAAGTCAACGAATTGACCGAAGGCATGAAAGAGGTCGACGCCGATGCCGAGTGGAAAAAGAAAGTCATCTACGACTGATCTGCCCACTCCCCTGGGGTGAGCGGGCTGCCCGCTCGCCCCAACATGCCATCAATTTGCATCTATCGCCCCGCCCCCGACTAGCGTAAAAAAGTGCCCCTCACTCCGTGAAGTCAGAGGCCCGCTATGCCTATCGCCGTCATTGATGGACAACCGCTGCATTACGTCGACCAGGGCACCGGCCCTGTCGTCCTGCTCGGTTCAAGCTACCTGTGGGACCGCGACATGTGGGCCCCGCAGATCGAAGCCCTGTCGCAACAGTACCGGGTCATCGTGCCCGAACTGTGGGACCACGGCGAATCGGGCCAACTCCCCACCCCCACCCACACCCTCGACGACCTTGCGCGCCAGGCCCTGGCCCTGCTTGACCATTTGGAGATCGCACAGATCAACCTGGCAGGCCTGTCGGTGGGCGGCATGTGGGGCGCACGCCTGGCGTTGCAGGCCCCCGAGCGGATCAACAGCCTGGTGCTGATGGACACCTACCTCGGTGCCGAGCCAGAGGCCACGCGCCAGTATTACTTCTCGTTGTTCAAGATGATTGAAGACGCCGGCGCCATTCCTGAGCCGTTGCTGGATGTGATCGCGCCGATCTTCTTTCGCCCCGACATCGACCGCGAATCGGCGCTCTACCAGGATTTTCGCAAGTCACTGCAGGACTTTCCCCGGGAACGCCTGCTGCACAGCATCGTCCCCCTGGGTCGATTGATCTTCAGCCGCGAAGATGTGTTGGAACAACTACCGCAGCTGGACGCCGATACCACCTTGGTGATGTGTGGCGAACAGGACAAGCCTCGGCCACCCGCCGAATCCGAGGAAATGGCCGAGCTGATTGGCTGTGCCCTGATCCTGATTCCAGACGCCGGGCATATCTCCAGCCGGGAGAACCCGGATTTCGTCAACGAAGCGCTGCTGACCTTCCTCGCCAACCACGCCTGATCGCCCCCCTTCGATCGCCGCCTCGGGGCGGCGATCAAAGGCGGAAGTGCCCCACCATCCCCTTGAGCTCCGCCCCCAACTGCGCCAGTTGGATGCTCGACGCCGCATTGCCCTGCATGCTCAACGCCGATTGATCGGCACTCGCACGAATACTGGTGACGCTACGGTTGATCTCTTCGGCCACCGAGCTCTGCTCCTCAGCCGCAGCGGCAATCTGCTGATTCATCTGCTGGATCAACGACACCGCTACCGCAATGCTGCCCAGGGCACTTTCAGTTTCCAACGCATCGCTGACCGCCAGCTTGACCAGTTCGCCACTTTGCTGGATCTGCTGCACCGATGATTGCGCCGCGCTGCGCAAGGTACTGACGAGCCGCTCGATTTCTTCGGTCGATTGCTGGGTGCGCTTGGCCAGTGCCCGTACTTCATCGGCCACCACCGCAAAACCCCGGCCCTGTTCGCCCGCGCGAGCGGCTTCGATGGCCGCGTTCAGGGCCAGCAGGTTGGTCTGTTCGGCGACGCTTTTGATCACGCTCAGCACGGTGCCGATATTCTGGATTTCAGCACTGAGGCTCTCGATGCTGGTGCTCGCACGGGTACTGGACGTGGCCAGCAACTCGATGCGCTGCAAACTCTGGCGCACCACCTGCTGGCCGCTGTCGACTTTTTCATCCGCCGTCTGCGCAGCTTGCGCGGCCTGTTCGGCGTTGCGCGCCACATCGTGCACGGTGGCAGTCATCTGGTTCATCGCGGTAGCGACCTGCTCGGTTTCTTCCTTCTGGCTGCTGACCTCGACGTTGGTCTGTTCGGTCACGCTGGACAGCGACTGCGCCGAGCTGGCCAATTGTTCGATACCGGCCTGCAGGCCGCTGACCATCTGGCTAAGGCCGCCGCCCATCTGTTGCATCGCCTGCATCAACTGGCCGATTTCATCACGACGACTGACCTCCATGCGCCCGCTCAGATCCCCGGCGGCAATCTGTCGGGCTACCGCGATCACACTGCGCAGCGGCGCGACGATCAAGCGGGTAATCACCCAGGCCGCAATCAACCCCACCAGCAAGGCCAGGGCCGACGAGCCAATGATCAACATCGCGCTTTTCTTCAGTTGCGCCTGCATCGACAGGTCTTCAGCGTCATAGGCCTGGTTGACCCGGCTGACGACCTGGTCAGCTCGATCATGCAGTTGTTTGTAGACGACTTTTTCCTGGGCCAGCAGGCCGGTGTATTCCCCCAGCTTTTCGCTGAAGGCGGCGATATGCCCGGAAACTTCGTTGAGCACCGTCTGATAACCAGGGTCCTTGACCGACGTTTTCAGTTGCTCGACCTGGGCCAGGGCCTGGTCGGCCTGCTCGATCTTGCCTTGCTCGGCGTCGTCTGCATCCGCCTTGCGGCTCTGGTCCAGGCGCACATGGGCTTCGTTCATGGCCTGCAACATCAAGCGGGAAACCTGACTGATCTGGCCTGCCTGCTCGATAAACTCGGCGCCCTCCTTACCTTGGCTTTCCTTGAGGCCATAGGCGCCGTCGTCCGCCAGCCCGGCCTGCAATACATCCAGGTTATTCGCCACGCTGGACACCGACCAACTGGCCATTTCCAGCGCCAGGTCCTTGGTCTGCGTCAGCTCGACAAACTCATCGAACGCCTTCCGGTAGGCTGCCAGAGCCTGCTCGACCTCGGTCATCACCGGCACATTCGCCGCAGACTGGGCCTTGAGGCCGGCCGCCTGGGCCGCCAGGGCATCAAGACTTTCATGCAAGGCGTCGACGGCCTTGGGGTCGGCGTGCAGCGCGTAGTCCTGCTCGATCAGGCGCACCTTGAGCAAGCCGCTGTTAAGCGACGACATGGCCTTGAGGCCTTCAAAACGCTGGCCAACGGTTTGCAGGGACCACACGCCGATAGCCGCGACCAACGCCGTCAGCAGCAGCACCAGGGTGAAGCCCAAGCCCAGTTTTTTCGCCATACCCAGGTTGGCGAAACGTCGTTGCACGCCTGAAATCATTGCACTTGAATCCTCTTGCAATGGCGGACGCCATCAAGTCCGATGGACAAGCAACGAGATTCGCAACCAAAAGGCACTGAGCACAAGGCACTGGCGCCACAATAATGGCAAAAAGCTACACGCTCGTCGTTTTCAGAATGGTCGAGGTCGATCTGGCGGGCCCCATCGCACGGAACAACGCCAAGGCACGTTGATCAGTAGCATAGGCGACATTAAGGCGTAGCCACTCACTGTGCCCGCCGGTGGGACTGAACAACGCCCCGGGCGACAACAACACCCCCAACTGCCGGGCGCACGCCTGCAACCGCGAAGGCTGCGCCGTCCCCGGGCGTGCCCACAGGAACATACCGCCGGTGGGTACGGCGAACACCTCCCACTCTTCGTCCTCCAGCACTTGCAGGGTCACGGCCATTTCACTGCTCAACCGCTTGCGCAGGCGCTGCACCCACTTGCGATACGTGCCATTGGCCAGCAACGTCGCGACCACCGCTTCAGCAAACCGGGAGGTGCCGAAACCGGTCAAAGTCTTAAGGCTGGCCAGTTGCGCGATGATTGCACTGCTGGCGCAGAGGTAGCCCACACGCAAGGCGCTGCTCAGGGTCTTGGAAAAACTCGCGACGTAGATCACCCGATCATCATGGGGCAATGCCGAAAGCCGCGTGCAACTGGCCTGTTGCAGGTCGCCGTAGACATCTTCCTCGATGATCAGGAAGTTCTTGCGGTGTGCCAGTTCCAGCAAGCGCTCGGCCACCAGCCGGCACAGGCTGGTGCCCGTGGGGTTGTGATAAAGGCTGTGGATGAACAGGCACTTGGGATGATGGTGCTGCAGCAGCGCTTCAAGTGCCGGGAGGTCGGGGCCGCCTCGGGTACGCGGTACTTCCAGCAGTTTCACGCCCTGGAACGCCAGCTGCCGGTAGAGATTGGCATACCCGGGGGTTTCGACCACCACGCTGTCGCCGGCCTTGAGCAGCGTACGTATCAGCAGGTCCTGGGCATGGCTGGCACCTGCGGTGGTCAGGATGCGCTCCAGGCTGGTGGCGATGTGAATCTGGGTCAGGCGCTTGAGCAGTTGCTCGCGCAGCGCAGGCAGACCCAGAGGGGTGCTGTAGTTGAACAGGCCGGCCGTGTCGGTGCGGGTGACTTCGCGAATCGCGTAACTGATGTCATCGCTTTCGCGCCAGGCATCGGGCAACCAGCCGCAGCCCAGTTTCAACTCGCCCAACGGATTGTCGGCAAAGGCGCCCCACTCGCGCTCCGCCCCCTCATACCAGTTGCCTTCGTGGCAGGCAGCCGGCTGGGCCACCACAAATCCCGAGCCCTGCCGGGGCGCCAGCACCCCTTGGGCGACCATCCGTTCGAATGCTTCGATCACACTGGATTGGCTGAGCAGGTTGTCCAGGGCCAACTGGCGGACGGATGGCAAGCGTGTTCCGGGACTCACGCCGTCCTTGCGAATCCATTGCACCACGGCACTGACGATTTGCTGCACTACCGGTACAAGGGCCTGTCGATCGATCCCTAAATCCATGAGCCACTCACTTCAACTGTCTGTTATCAACCCGGAGAGTTAAGCACAGAAGCAGCAGGTTGCCGGCCGCATAAATTTATTAAATTATTGATTTTATTGACTTATTTACCTACTGACACATATTCGGTCACAGCGTTTTGCCAGCTTTGGAAAAGCCCCACGCGCCCCCAGACGTTTTCGAACAAGGGGCCGGCGCCAGGTCCTAGATAGCCGTCGCGCCACCGTCCACGGCCAAGGCGTGGCCGGTGGTGAACGCCGCTCCGTCGCTGCACAGGTACAGCACTGCGCTGGCAATTTCCTCCACCTTGCCGATACGCCCGACCGGGTGCATGGCGGCGGCGAATTCGGCCTTGCGCGGGTCGGCTTCATAGGCGCGCCGGAACATATCGGTATCGATCACCGCCGGGCAGACGGCATTGACGCGGATTTTCTTCTTCGCGTACTCGATCGCCGCCGATTTGGTCAGGCCGATCACCGCATGTTTGGAGGCTGCATAGATACTCATCTTCGGCGCCGCGCCCAACCCCGCCACCGACGCGGTGTTGACGATCGCCCCGCCGCCCTGAGCCAGCAGCAGCGGCAACTGGTACTTCATGCACAACCACACACCCTTGACGTTGACGCCCATGATCGCGTCGAACTCATCCAGGCTGCCGTCCGCCAGCTTGCCCTTCTCGATCTCGATGCCGGCGTTATTGAACGCATAGTCCAGGCGACCATAGGCGCCGATGGTCTGTGCCATCAACTGCTGCACATCCGCCTCCTGGGTGACGTTGCAGCGCACGAACAGCGCCTCGCCCCCGGCCTGGTGGATCAGCGCGACCGTACCCTCGCCGCCCGCTACGTCCAGGTCGGCGACCACGACCTTCAAGCCTTCGGCGGCGAACGCCAGCGCAGTGGCGCGACCAATACCGGCGGCGGCGCCAGTCACCAGGGCGACCTGGCCGGAAAACGTCATGCTCATGGAGGATGTCCTATTGGGATTAATGGCAGTGGCACGAGTCTAGCCAACGCCGAGACGCACACGTCAGCACTATCAGAAGGCCGGTTAGCGCCGTATGAGTCATGGTGATAAAGCAACCGGGCTCACTATCAATGGCACCTATCAATGAGCATTCGCACCCTCGGCTGACCTTGCCCCCAGGCCGTCCAAGGTCTATCAATCATGCTTCACTTCTAAAGAGTCCTTGCCATGACCGCCCAGACCAACCGCCAATTCCTGCTCGCCAAACGCCCGGTCGGCGCGGCCACGCGGGAAACCTTCACTTACCAGGTCGTGCCGGTGGGCACCCCCGGGGACGGGCAGGTGCTGGTGCGCAACGAATACCTGTCCCTCGACCCGGCCATGCGTGGCTGGATGAATGAAGGCAAGTCCTACATTCCGCCCGTAGGCCTCGGCGAGGTCATGCGCGCGCTGGGTGTGGGCAAGGTGATTGCCTCGAATAACCCGAAATTCGCCGTCGGCGACTACGTGAATGGCGCCCTGGGCGTGCAGGATTACTTCCTGGGCGAGCCGCGCGGCTTCTACAAGGTCGACCCCAAGCTGGCGCCCCTGCCCCGTTACCTGTCTGCGCTGGGCATGACCGGCATGACCGCCTACTTCGCGCTGTTGGACACCGGCGCGCCCAAGGCCGGTGAAACCGTGGTGATCTCCGGCGCGGCCGGTGCCGTGGGCAGCATTGCCGGGCAGATCGCCAAGCTCAAAGGCTGCCGCGTGGTCGGCATTGCCGGCGGTGCCGACAAGTGCAAGTTCCTGGTGGATGAACTGGGCTTCGACGCCGCCATCGACTACAAGAACGAAGACGTGCCCGCCGCCCTCAAGCGCGAGTGCCCTAAAGGTGTGGATGTGTATTTCGATAACGTCGGCGGCGACATTCTTGACGCGGTGCTCAGCCGGCTGGCGTTGAAAGCCCGCGTGGTGATTTGCGGGGCCATCAGCCAGTACAACAACAAGGAAGCGGTGAAAGGCCCGGCCAACTACCTCTCACTGCTGGTCAACCGCGCACGGATGGAAGGCTTTGTGGTGATGGATCACGCGGCGAACTTTGCCGCCGCCGGGCAGGAAATGGCCGGCTGGATGGCCCAGGGCAAGCTCAAGAGCAAGGAGGATATCGTCGAGGGGTTGGAGACGTTCCCGGAGACGCTGATGAAGCTGTTCAACGGCGAAAACTTTGGCAAATTGGTGCTCAAGGTCAGCTGATACACGGCAGATCCGCGCGTCCCCACGCGAACGTGGGAACGCGCATCGATCAGGCGATCTCGGCGACTACCGCCGCCAACGCCTTGGCCGGATCCGCCGCCTGGCTGATCGGACGGCCGATCACCAGGTAGTCGGAACCCGCGTCCAGTGCCTGGCGCGGGGTCAGGATGCGGCGCTGGTCGTCCTGGGCACTGCCCGCCGGACGAATCCCCGGGGTCACCAGTTGCAACGACGGATGGGCAGTCTTCAAGGCCTGGGCTTCCAGCGCCGAGCACACCAGGCCATCAAGGCCGGCTTTCTGCGCCAGGGCGGCCAGGCGCAGTACCTGCTCCTGAGGCTCGATGTCCAGGCCGATGCCAGCCAGGTCCTCGCGCTCCATGCTGGTCAGCACGGTCACGCCGATCAGCAACGGCTTGGGGCCGTTGCGCTGTTCCAGCACTTCGCGGCAGGCGGTCATCATGCGCAGGCCGCCGGAGCAGTGTACGTTGACCATCCACACGCCCATCTCGGCCGCAGCCTTGACCGCCATGGCGGTGGTGTTGGGGATGTCGTGGAATTTCAGGTCGAGGAACACCTCGAAGCCTTTGTCACGCAGGGTGCCGACGATTTCCGCGGCGCAGCTGGTGAACAGTTCCTTGCCGACCTTGACCCGGCAAAGCCTGGGGTCCAACTGGTCAGCCAGCTTCAGTGCGGCGTCACGGGTGGGGTAATCCAGGGCGACGATGATAGGAGTCTGGCAGACGGACATTGGAATGGGCTCTCAGGCAAGTCGAAATCGGCGCGGATTGTAGCGCAAGCAGCGCCGTTGCGGGATCCGATGATCGGTAAATACTGACCAACCGCCATCAGCCGGGCATTCCAGATGATTATTTCAAAGCTGATACATTCATGACATGCCCACAACACGCCCTGCCGCTAGCCTCGCCCGCACGACCCACCGACCAGCACTACCAGCCATGGGGCTGGGCGCCTATGCTGAGCGCAACAACCAGGCAGATGATCGCACTATGCATACCCCTTCCGTCCCCTTGAACGACGAGCCCAAAGGCGCGGTGGTCGCCGATGACAAGCGCTGGAACACCCGTGCGCTGATCGTCGACGACGATGTGCCGATCCGCGAATTGCTGATCGACTACCTGGCACGCTTCAATATCCTCGCCACCGGCGTGACCGACGGCGCCGCGATGCGCCTGGCCATGCAAGCCGAAACCTATGATGTGGTGGTACTCGACCTGATGCTGCCGGGGGAAGACGGCCTGACCCTGTGCCGCTGGCTGCGCGCCGAGTCGGATATCCCGATCCTGATGCTCACGGCCCGCTGCGAGCCCACCGACCGCATCATCGGCCTGGAACTGGGGGCCGATGACTATATGTCCAAGCCCTTCGAACCCCGTGAACTGGTAGCGCGGATCCAGACCATCCTGCGCCGCGTGCGCGATGACCGCACCGAACAGCGCGCGAATATCCGCTTCGACAACTGGCGCCTCAACAGCGTGTTACGTCAATTGGTGGCCGACGATGGCCTGGTGGTGCCGCTGTCCAACGCGGAATTCCGTCTGTTATGGGTGTTTATCGAACGCCCGCGCCGGGTGCTGAGCCGTGAGCAGTTGCTTGATGCCGCCCGTGGCCGCTCGATAGAGGCCTTTGATCGCAGTATCGACTTGCTGGTGTCACGCCTGCGGCAAAAACTCGGGGATGACCCCAAGGCACCGCAGTTGATCAAGACCGTGCGCGGCGAAGGCTACCTGTTCGACGCCCGGGATATTGGCTGATGCGCGCGCCCTTCAACACGCTGTTCGGTCGGCTGTTCGGCGTGTTGCTGGTGGCGATTGTGCTGGCCCATGGGCTGGCGTTCTTCTGGTTTCACCACTACGGCCAACCGCCGCCGCCCCCTCCTGAGCGTTTTATCGAGCAGCCGGACGGGACCCTGGCGCCGATGCGCGACAAGCACCCACGCCCCTGGTTTGGCGGCCCGGTGGTGCCCCTGACCTTTCAATTCGTCTCGTTGATTATCGCGGCCTGGTACGGTGCCAAACTGCTGAGCCGGCCGATACAGCGCCTGAGTGAAGCGGCGGAACGCTTGAGCCTGGACCTCGACAGCCCACCCCTCGATGAATCCGGCCCGAGGGAAGCACGGCAGGCCGCCTCGACCTTCAACCTGATGCAAAGGCGCATTCGCGAGCAGGTCAGCCAACGCGCGCGCATGCTCGGCGCCGTCTCCCATGACCTGCGCACCCCGCTGTCACGCCTCAAGCTGCGCCTGGAGCAGATCGAGGACACCCGGCTGCAGGGCCAGATGCGCCAGGACCTGAACGACATGATCGGCATGCTCGACGCCACCCTGAGCTACCTGCACGAACAGCGCACCAGTGAAACCCGGCATTGGCTGGATGTGCAGGCGCTGGTGGAGTCCATGAGTGAAAACGCCCAGGACCAGGGCTCCGATGTGCAATGTGCGGGCAGCTGCCTGCCCTTGCAGGTGCAACCGATGGCCCTGCGCTCATGCCTCAACAACCTGATCGACAACGCCTTGCGTTATGCCGGCACAGCCCGCGTGGAGCTGGAGGACAGCCGCGAAGCGCTGGTCATCCGTGTGATCGACCACGGGCCGGGGATCGCGGTCGATAAGCGTGAGGCGGTGTTCGAACCGTTCTACCGGCTGGAAGGCTCGCGTAACCGCAATTCCGGCGGCGTCGGCCTGGGCATGACCATCTCTAAGGAAGCGGCAGAACGCCTGGGCGGCCGCCTGAGCCTGGAAGAGACCCCAGGCGGCGGCTTGACCGCCGTGATGTGGTTGCCCAGGGCTTAAAGGGGCTTGTCTTCACGTCGAACCTGGGCCTGGGTTGCGCTCCAATCCATCAACAGGCTGTAGGCCACGGCCAGCAGGGTCGGGCCGATAAACAGGCCGATAAAGCCAAAGGCAATCAAGCCGCCGAAGACCCCGAGCAACACGATCACCAGCGGCAGGTTGCCGCCACGGCTGATCAGGTACGGCTTGAGCACGTTGTCCACGCCGCTGATGATGAACGTCCCCCACACGCCAAGGAACACCGCATAGGTGTAGTCGCCTTTCCACGCCAGCCAGGCCGTGGCCGGGATCCATACCAGCGGCGGGCCCATCGGGATCAGGCTGAGCAGGAACGTCACGATCCCCAGCACCAACGCACCCGGCACGCCGGCGATCAGGAAGCCGATCAGTGCCAGCAGGGCCTGGGCGGCGGCAGTGCCGATCACACCGTTGACCACACGCTGCACCGTACCGGCCACCAGTTCGATGTAGTAACCGGCACGGTCACCGATCAGGCGTTCCAGCAAACGATGCACGAACATCGCCAGACGCGGCCCGTCACGATAAAAAAAGAACACGAACACCAGGCTCAGGGTCAGCTCAAGGATGCCCCCGCCGATCTGCGCACTGCGCGCCAATAGCCAGTTACCCACCTGCCCCAGGTACGGCTTGAGGCTGACCATCAGCGCCGCGCCCTGCTCGTCGATGCTGTTCCACATGCCGACCAGGCGTTCCCCCACAAAGGGAATCGCGGCCAACCAGGTTGGCGCCTCGGGCAGCCCATCGACCTGAATATCCTTGATCAACGCCACGGCATCGCGCACATGGTCCGCGAGATTGAACCCCAGCCATACCAGCGGCACCGCCACCAGCAACATCCAGCCCAAGGTCAGGATGCCGGCGGCCAGGGATTCACGGCCACCCAGCCAACGGGTCAGCAGCACCATCAACGGCCAACTGGCAAACGCCAGCACCGCGCCCCAGAACAGCGCCGACCAGAACGGCGCCATCACCCAGAAGCTGGCACCAAACAGCACCAGCAGCAGGATTTGCACCAGCAGGCGATCGTTATTGAGCATGGGGTATCTCTAGAAAAGGCTGTAGGAAGAGAGCTTAGGCGAACGGCACGGGTCCGTTCGCCCTGTTGCGGTCAGCGTATCAGATGCAGGTGCAGGCCTTGGGTTTCAGTGCTGCCGGTTTCCAGGCGCGCGGCGCGCACGCCTTTATCGACCAAAGCCTGGCGCCAGGCTTCGGCTTTCGGGCCGGTCAGGCTGACGCGCAAGGTCGTATCGAGGTTCAAGCCCCGGGAAATCAGGGTCAGCCAGGTGTCGTCGGGGTCGCCGCCAAGCGCGGGGAAATCCAGCTCACCGGTGCTTTTGAGCTCGCGCAACAAGGTGGCCGAGGTCGGCAGCAGGTCGCCCAGCGGTGCGCCGGCATCCAACTGCTCCACATGCAGGTAGGCACGGCGGTTGCCTCGGGTGATGCCGTACATGGCCACCAGGGAGTTTTCCTGCGGGGCAGCCAGACGCAGCAGCAGGTATTCCTGCTGGCCGTCGGCCCCTACCAGCTTGGCATTACCGAACACTTCGTTGGCCCACAGGCTGCTTTCACCGCAATCGCGGGCCTGGCACCAGAACAACAACTGCGCGCCGTTGGCCTGCAACGCTTCGCGCGTCGACGTGAATGCAGCACTGGAGGTGTGTTCGGCAGGCAGTTCGTAGGTAATCGCTGTGGCTCGCCCACGGGCGGTGGCCTGGCCCTCGTAACGCAACTGGCCACTGATCTTGCGGATCGCCCCCATGGGGTAGATGCGTTCCTTTTCTTCAGCGGGACGGTAATCGACGATCTGTGCGTCGACCTGACGGGCCACGGCAGGCAGGTCCTGGCTTCCCGGCACATCGGCGGCGAACACCAAGGGGCTGAAACAGCACAGTCCGAGGGCACGTATACATCCTTTACGCAGGCTCATCGGATCGGTGAGCCCTGGCCATCGGAGGTCGCAGCAGTGTTGAGTTGGTTCATGGTTGACTCCCTTTCAATCCGCCCAGCCTCGGCAGTTGACCGCCCCAAGTCAAGGCGCGGAGAAGAACCGATTGAAACAGTCTGCAACAAGGACCGCACCGGGCTCATCATTCAGGTGTAAATGATGGCCACCCGGCAACGTGGTTACCGTAAAGGGTAGCTGGGAAAGCAATTCGGGATGTTTCGCCAACATGCCATCGGCGGCGACCACCAACTGCGCAGGGCAACCCACGCGGCGCACGAAAGCCATCGCCTGCTCATCGGTCAGGCGCATCGGCGAAGCCAGGGTCAGGCGACTGTCCGAGCGCCAGGTATAACCGCCCGGCACCGGCATCAAACCGCGCTGGGCCAGCAGCTCTGCGGCTTCACGGCTCACGGCGACCAGACCTTTCATGCGCGCCTCAACCGCCCGATCCAGGGTGGTGTAGACCGGCTTGCGCTTATCCTGCAGGTTCAATTGCGCCTGCAAGGCCATGCCCAGGCGCTCGGCCGCGTTCTCACCGCTGGCCGTGGGCGGGATCACGCCGTCAATCAAACCCAGGTGCGTCACCCGTTCCGGCAAGGCACCGGCCAGCACCAGGGACACGATGGCGCCGAGGGAGTGGCCGAGTAATGCAAAACGTTTCCAGCCCAGTTGCTCGGCAACGTGCAGCACGTCGTGGACGTAATCCCACAAGGCATAACCGGCACCTGTAGGACGATGCGCCGAATGCCCATGGCCGGCCATGTCCAGCGCCACGATACGCAAACCCGCAAGCTTCGGCGCCAGGCGTGCAAAGCTGTTGGCATTGTCCAGCCAGCCATGCAGGGCGATCACCGGCAAACCGTCCTCGGGGCCAAACAGATGGGCCGCCAACTCAATGTGCGGCAGGCTCAGGCGAACCTCTTCGACGGGTGTGCTCATGCGCAGCTGCGCTCCCGGGCTTCCCAGCGCGCGAACAGGGTCTTGATCAAGGTCGCGGTGTCCTGGGGGCGTTCGAGGGGAAACATATGGCCGCCGGGCATGGTGAGCATTTCGCCCATGGGCAGACGGTCGACACCGCTGGCGTGGTGACGCATCACCACACGGCTCTGGCGACCGCGCACCACCGCCAGCGGCACTTTCAATTGGCGCACCTGGCCGGGACTGGTGTGAGGCACGCCCCGGTAGATGCTGATTTCGGTGGCCGGGTCGAAACGCAGCCGCAGGCGATCACCCGCCTGGTACAGGCCGTGTTGCAAGTAGGCGTCGAAGCATTCCGGGTCGAAGCCTCGGAACAGGGTCTTGCCGGCGAAGTAGCTGCGCGCGGCGTCCAGGTCGCTGAATTCTTCACGACGGCCCAAGGTACGGCCGGCCGGCGTGAGTCGATCGATAAAACCGAAACGCTTGGCGGCGCGGATCACCCAGCGGTCGGCGCGGGTCAATACGGGCGAGTCGAGCATCACCACCCCGCGATACAGCTGCGGGCAGCGCAGGGCCGCGTGCAAATGCAGCACGCCACCCAGGGAATGGCCCACGCCCCAGACGGGCTGCGGTTGCTGCTCCAGATGATGGATCAACTCGTCCACCAGGTTCTGCCAGTTATCGTCCACTGGGAACCTGGGGTCGTGACCGTGCTGCGGCAAGTGAGCCACCGCATATTCCGGGGCCAGGGCGGCAAACAGCTTGCCGTAGGTGGCCGAGGGGAAGCCATTGGCGTGGGCAAAAAACACGTGCTGCGACATAGCGGACCCATCTGCAAAAACCGAGATTGATTGTCACCAGCCCCAAGCCCCACAGCAATGACTGTAACTGCCAGGAATGATGACACTCACGCCACACCTATCGCGCCGGAGGGGTTTCGCCCAAAGGCACCACGGCCATGGTCAGCCGTGAGACACAGTTGCACTTGCCGTCATCGGTGGTCAGGCGGATGTCCCAGACCTGGGTGGTGCGGCCGATATGGATCGCCTTGGCCACCGCCGTCACCCGCCCGCTGCGCACACCGCGCAGGTGATTGGCGTTGACCTCCAGGCCCACGCAATAGAACTTGCTCGGGTCGATGCACAAATAAGCCGCCACGGAGCCGACACTCTCGGCCAGTACCACCGACGCACCGCCATGCAGCAGGCCGTAGGGCTGGTGAGTGCGGTGGTCGACCACCATGCTGGCGGTGAGGGATTCGTCGTCGAAGCTTTCAAAACGGATGTCCAGCAGCTCACCGATGGTGTTTTTCTGGCCGGCATTGAGTTGTTCGATATTCGGTTGGGTGCGCCACAAGCTCATGGAATTGTCCTTATTGGTTTTATTACGGACCTAATCCTGCCACACAACTGCCTCGCTGCGCTCGGGCCAACGAAAAGCGACGGACATGGGACCCGCGCCTTTGTGGCCCGACGATAGCCTACGGATTCTTCACGCTGACCAGGCTCATCAACCCCGCCAGCGGGAAGTCGCCCTCAAGCTCCGCCAGGCTGGCGGTGGACATCGGCTGCGGCTGGCGCTGATGGCCATGCTGCAGAAAACTGATCAAGCTGCCGACCAGGGGCTGATGACTGACCAGCAGCACGTTGTCATCACTGTCGAGCTTGCTCAGGACCTCCAGCGGATTGCCCTCCGGCGTGAGCCAAGGCACCGTGCGGATATCCGGTTCAAAACCCAACGCGTCCCGCACCAGCTGTGCAGTCTGCTGCGCCCGCACGTACGGGCTGGTAATGATCGCGCTGAGCGGCTGGCCGATCAGGTGCGCCGCACTACGCAACACCTCGGCGCGGCCATGTTCGGTGAGGTTGCGCTCGGCATCCGTGCGGGCATGCGCCTCGGCCTCACCGTGACGCAAGACCCACACCTTCATAGCTTCGGCTCCTCATCCCGCACCGGGTGCGGCGCCGGCGGCACGCTGTGGGCGGCTTCGCCCTCGGGAGCGCGAGGGGTTGGCCAGTCGGCGAACGGCCAGGGCTTCTGTTCGGTGTGGAAGCTGCCAAAGCGGCCGATCTGGGCAAGAAACTGGCTGAGGCTGTCGCCGAAGTTCATCAGGCCCAGGTTCGGCGCGCTGTAGACCAGGCGGTAGATCAACTGCACCACCACCAATGCGCCGAGCAGGAACTGCGCCACCTGCCACACCAGGGCAAACACCAGCATCCACAGGATGCGCAGGATAATGGACTCGTACTTGGGGGCTGCTTTCGGATCGTTCATGGCGCGTTCCTCAGTTGAAACCACTGGTGGAAATAAAGTCGACGTCGGTTTTGGGCTCGGCCCGCATCAGCAACTCGATGACCTGGGTCAAGGTGCGCCCTTCAAACAGGATCGCGTGCAACCCGGCGACCAGCGGCATGTACACGCCGACTTCCTGGGCCTTGGCCTTGAGCACCTTGAGGGTGTTGACCCCTTCGGCCACTTCGCCCAGGCGCGTCACCGCGTCTTCCAGGCTCAGGCCCTGGCCCAGGGCGAAACCCACCTGGTAGTTGCGGCTTTTCGGCGACGAGCAGGTGACGATCAAGTCGCCCACGCCGGCCAGGCCCAGGAAGGTCATGGGGTTGGCGCCCTGGTTCACCGCGAAGCGGGTCATTTCCGCCAGGGCACGGGTAATCAGCATGCTCTTGGTGTTTTCGCCCATGCCCAGCGCCACCGCCATGCCGGCGATGATCGCGTAGACGTTTTTCAGCGCCCCGCCCAGTTCCACGCCAAAGCGGTCGCCACTGGCGTATACGCGGAAGGTCCGGCCATGCAGCACCGCCTGGACGCGCTCGCACAACGCCTCATCCTCGCTGGCGATCACCGTGGCGGTCAGCGCGTGCTCGGCGACTTCCCGCGCCAGGTTCGGCCCGGACAGCACGCCAATGCGCGCCCGGGGGGCGATCTCGGCGAGGATTTCGCTCATCAGCTTGAAGGTCTGCGCCTCGATGCCCTTGGTCAGGCTGACCAGCAGCTTGCCCGCCAGGCGCTCGGCATGGGGCGCCAGCACCGCGCGCAAGGCGCTGGAAGGCAGCGCGACAAAGCACAGGTCGCAGTCCGTCAGGGTGGCCAACAGGTCGGTGACCGGCTCGACCGCCGGATGAATCTTGATGCCTTTAAGGTAACGAGGATTTTCGCGGTGTACGCGAATGGCCTCGGCCTGCTCGGGATCGCGCATCCACTGGCGCACCGCATGGCCGTTCTCGGCCAGCAGGTTAGCCACGGCGGTACCAAAACTTCCGCCTCCCAGGACCGCAATAGGGCGCTGTTCAGTCATATGCAATCCGTTAATCCATACCAGTGGCGATGGCGGCATTATACGGGGCGACCCGCTTGCGGCCAGCCCCCGTATCAAATCGTGGGCCTGTCGAAAACTGCCATGTCCGTGTGACGGAATTGCAAGGGCGACGACTGGCAAATAGCCTCACCTCGGTTAACATGGGCGGCTATCCGTCATTATCAAGGCCATGTCGTGTATTTGGGCCCTCCTTCCCGTTCATCTCTACTGCTTATGCTGTTGTGCAGTGCACCTGCGCTGGCTGACGACCTGTTCCTCGACAGCCAGCCGCTGCCGCAGGTCTTGACCGCCACGCGCCTCAAGCAATCGGCCGCCGCCGTGCCGGGCAGCATGACCGTGATCGACAGCGAGTTGATCAAGGCCAGCGGCGCAAGGGACATCAGCGAGCTGCTGCGCCTGGTGCCGGGGATGATGGTCGGCTACACCACCGGCAACCAGGCGGCGGTGAACTACCACGGCACCAGCGCCAGCGATGCGCGCCGCATGCAGGTATTGATCGACGGGCGTTCGGTGTACCGCGCCGGCCTGGCCACGGTGGACTGGAGCGACATTCCGGTAGCAATGGAAGACATCGAGCGCATCGAGGTCTTCCGCGGCCCCAACACCGTCAGCTACGGGGCGAATGCCTTGATGGCGGTGGTCAATATCCTCACGCGCTCACCGGCCAACAGCCATGGCTCACGGGTGAAGGTGATTCGCGGTGAGCGCGGTATCAATGACTTTTATGCCAGCCAGGGCGTGGGCTGGGAAACCGGCGATCTGCGCCTGTCGCTGTCCGGGCAACAGGACGATGGCTTTGACAGCGATGCCGCTGGCGCCGACCGCCGGGACGGCCGTCGCCTCAACCGCTTCAGCCTGGCAGTGAGCCAGACCTTGAACGCGCAACAGAGTATCGATTGGCAACTGAATGCCAAGGAAGGCACCAACCAGCGCCCTTACACCTACACCCCGGTATTCGCCGGGATTACCGAAGGCGGCGACAATTCCGATGTCACGGCCAAGGACTACGCCGGCTCCCTGCGCTGGAACTTTGATTTCAACCCCGATCACAGCCTCTATATCCAAGGCTCGGCCCAGCAGTGGGACCGCCGGCAAATCTGGAAGGCCTGTGACGCCAAGGTCTCGTTCAGCCCCGAGCTGACCCAGTTGTGGCAGCTCAACCCCAACTATGCCGAACGGCTGGCCCGGCATATGGACACCTACAGCCAGGGCACCGCGCCACCGGGCAGCGCCGCCGAACAAGCCTTGGCCAACCAGGTACTGGACCAGTGGCGCAACGGCGCCAACCAGAGCGTCTGCGGCGACATCGACCAGAGCACCCGCGAAAGCCGCTACGATGTGGAAATCCAGGACACCCTCAGCCTGTCCGACAGCCTGCGCCTGGTCAGCGGCATGAATTACCGCTACGACCGCGCCGACTCCGATACCTACTTCAACGGCACCCTGGACGACACCACCTGGCGCCTGTTCGGCCAGTTGGAATGGCGCGCCAGTGAACATTGGCTGCTGCAAGGCGGCGCCATGTTCGAAGACACGCACCTGAGCGGCCATTCGCTGACGCCCAGGGTGGCGGTCAACTATTTGATCAACCCGCGCCACGGCTTGCGCGCGGTGTACTCGGAAGCCATCCGTTCGCCGGACATGTTCGAGAACAATGTCAACTGGAGCTACCGCGTCACCAACCTCAGCTCACCGACCTATGGGCAGAGTTCCGGACAGTACTTCGTGAAGACGCGGGGCCCGGGCAACCTCGACAAAGAACTGATGCGCTCGCGGGAACTGGGCTACAACGGCTTCTTTGCCGACATCGGGCTGAACATGGACGTGAAGGTGTTCTACGACGAAATCACCGACATGATCAGCTCGCCGCTGCGCAATAACCAGTACATTGCCAGCAACGCCAACAGCTCACGCTTCACCGGCGCCGAGTCCCAGTTCGACTGGCGCGTGAGCAACGCCGACCGCCTGCGGCTGACTTACGCGTATGTCGACGCCACCACCAGCAACCCACTGGACAAAGCGCAGACCGCGCGTAACAGTGGCTCGGCCGGCTGGTTGCGCGAATGGGGCCAAGGTTGGTCCAGCGCGCTGTTCTACTATGGCGACGACGCACTCAACCAATATCGTTTCGAACGGGTCGACCTGCGGGTGGCCAAGCGCATTGCCCTGGGCAAAGCCAACGTGGAGCTGGCCGGCATGTTGCAACAACGCCTCGATAACCAGCCCACCACCTGGGCCGACAACACTTACGACCATCGTCACGTACTCTACTTCAGCGCGGAGTTAGAGTTCTGACATGGGCGACTCGTCACGGATGACCTTCTTCTTTATCTATAGGCTGCGGCAACTTGCCGGGCTGCTGGCCGGCCTGTTGCTGTGCGCACCGGCGTGGAGCGCCGAGATCCTGCTGACCGCCGCCGAAGACGGCGCCGGGGTGCAGGCCTTTACCCAGGCGCTGGCCCGGCAACGCCCCGAAGACCGCGTCACCTTCACGTCCCTTGCGGCCTTGCCGGCACCCAGCCACCTGCCCGCCGGCACGCGCCTGATCCTGCTCGACCTGCCCGGCCTCGACTGGCGCCTGCGGGATACTCAAGGGCCGCCGACGCTGGTGCTGCGTATCAGTCGGCTCCAAGCCCATCAGCGCCCGGAGGCATCACGGCACGCGCGGGTCAGCCTGTTGTGGAGCGACCCGCCGCTGGAGCGGCAGCTGCGCCTGATCAGCAGCGTCCTGCCCCAGGCACGGCGCATCGGCGTGCTCTACGGCACCGACAGCGAATTCCTGCTGCCCGAATTGCGCCAGCATGCGGCGGCCCTGGAGCTGGAGATCGTGCCGCAGCGCTGGGACAACACTAACGACAGTCGTCCGCTGCAAACCCTGTTCAGGAACAGCGACGTGCTGCTCGGCCTCGATGACCCGCAGCTGTACAACCCGAAGACCGCTAAAAACCTGCTGCTGAGCAGCTACGCCCAGCAATTGCCGCTGTTCGGGCCCAATGCAGGGTTTGTGCGCGCCGGCAGCCTCGCCAGCACCTACAGCGACCAGGAAGATTGGCTGGCGGTACTCGATCGTTTGCTCGACCAGCCGCCGGCCGCTTGGCCACGCGCGCTGTACCCCGAACGCTTCAAAGTCGTGGGCAACGCGCAGGTCGCACGCTCACTGGGCATCGAACAGGTGGACGAAGCCAGCGTCGCCGCCCGAATGGCCGAAGGAGAAAAACGCCCATGACCTTGCGTCGTCGTTGGGACATCAATACCCGCACCCAGCTCATCACCCTGGGCCCGGCGCTGTTGCTGACGTTGCTGTTGATCAGCTTCTTCACCTTCGTGCGTATCCAGGACCTGCGCCAGGAACTGGACCACACCGGCCAATTGATCGCCAACCAACTGGCACCGGCCACCGAATATGGGGTGATCTCGGGCAACAACGATGTGCTCGACAGCCTGCTTCGCGCCACGCTGGCGACGCCCCATGTGCGTTTCCTGGAGATTCAGGACAGCAGCGAAAATATCCTGGTGTACGTCGAGCAACCCGCGGAGAAACACGACCGCGCGCTGTCGGTCAAAGTGTTCCAGGCACCGATCCGCCTGCAGCATATCCAGTTGGGCAACGACTTTTTCCAGGACAACCTCAACGAACCCAAGGCCCCCCGCGCGGACTACCTGGGCCGGGTGATCGTCGGCATGTCCAATGACGCCTTCAGCCAGCGCCAGCAGGAGATCCTGTTCAAGGCCGGTATCCTCGCGCTGTTCGCCCTGCTGTTTACGTTCCTGCTCGCCCGGCGCCTGGCGGCGAGCCTGTCGCAACCGATCAGCGCCATGGGCAATGCGGTCAAGGCCATCCAGCAGGGCGACTACAAGACGCCGCTGCCGATTGTGGATGACTCGGAGCTGGGCGACCTGTCGCGGCATATCAACAACCTCGCCGAAGGCCTCAACCAGGCCAGCCGCGAACAACAGCAGGCCATGGCCCAGTTGATCCAGACCCGCGAAGAGGCCGAACGGGCCAACAACGCCAAGTCAGACTTCCTGGCCATGATGAGCCACGAACTGCGCACGCCGATGAACGGCGTACTGGGCATGCTGCAACTGCTGGAAACCACCGAAATGACCGAGGAACAGACCGAATACGCGGCGCTGGCCTCCGAATCCACCGAGCATTTGCTCAAGGTGATCAACGACATTCTCGACTTCTCGCGCATCGAACGCGCGGCCCTGGAGCTGGAACATATCCCCTTCAACCTGGCCGACCTGATCAACAGTTGCGCCCAGGCCTTCCAGCACAGCGCCCAGCAGCGCGGGCTGGCGCTCAAGCTGCCGATCCCGCCCGGCATGGACGCACTGCGGGTACAGGGCGATCCGACGCGGATCCGCCAGATCCTGGTGAACCTGATCGGCAATGCCTTGAAGTTCACCGAACACGGCACCGTCAGCGTCGAGCCCCACTGGCAGGTGCTCGACCATGAGTTGGTGTGGTTCACCTGCACCGTGCGTGACAGCGGCATCGGGATTTCCGCCGAGCGCCTGGAATTGATGTTCGATGCGTTCCAGCAGGCCGACAGTTCCATTTCAAGACGTTACGGCGGTACCGGTCTCGGGCTGCCCATCGCCCGTACCCTGGCCGAACGCATGGGAGGCACGCTGCGCGCGCAGAGCGAAGAAGGCCGTGGCTCGGTGTTTACCCTGGAGATCCCGCTGGCCATCGACCCCCACAGCCAGCCGTCGATCGCCCTGGATGCCGAGGGCAAGCACAGCGCCGGCGAGGGTCGCCATGTGTTGCTGGTGGAGGACAATCCGGTCAACCGCACCGTGGTCGAAGCCATGCTGCGCAGCCTGGGCTTTGAAGTCAGCCTGGCCACCGATGGCGCCGAGGCGATCCGCAGTGCCGAGAGCCTGATCTTCACCGCGATCCTGATGGATTGTCGCCTGCCCCTGATCGACGGTTATGAAGCCACCCGGCAGATTCGCCAACTGCCCGGCTGCGCCGACCTGCCGATCATCGCCCTGACGGCCAACGCCTTGCAGGGCGACCGGGAAGCCTGCCTTGCGGCCGGAATGAACGATTACCTGGCCAAGCCGTTCAAACGCACGGATCTGCAGCAAATCCTGCAGCGCTGGGTGCAATAGCGGCGCGCCATCAGCCAACTCCGACTGGCGTGAAAGACGAAAGTGCGGCAGTCTTAGGCACCCGAACGGGCCCATAAACAGGCTCGGTTTAAAATTTCAGTGAACAAGTGTACATTCAGTACCTTGCCGCTGTGACTTTCACTACAACGCAATAGTCTATGTGTAGGCTGCCGACATGAGGCATGAACGCTTCATTCGGTTCGGGAAGATTTGCCCTACCCTGCCGCATGGGATTATTGAGGAGCTCGCATGACCAAACAAAACGCCTTTACTCGGGAAGACCTGCTGCGCTGCAGTCGCGGTGAGCTGTTCGGCCCAGGTAACGCGCAACTGCCCGCCCCGAACATGCTGATGGTGGATCGCATCACCCATATCAGCGAAGAGGGTGGCAAGTACGGCAAAGGTGAATTGGTCGCCGAGCTGGATATCACCCCGGACCTGTGGTTCTTCGCCTGTCACTTCGAAGGTGACCCTGTCATGCCGGGCTGCCTGGGCCTCGACGCCATGTGGCAACTGGTCGGCTTCTACCTGGGCTGGCAAGGCCTGCCAGGCCGTGGCCGCGCCCTGGGTTCGGGCGAAGTGAAGTTCTTTGGCCAGGTCCTGCCGACCGCCAAGAAAGTCACCTACAACATTCAAATCAAGCGCGTCCTCAAGGGCAAGCTGAACCTGGCCATCGCCGACGGTTCGGTGACTGTCGACGGTCGCGAGATCTATACTGCCGAAGGCCTTCGGGTCGGCGTATTTACTTCCACTGACAACTTTTAAGGGTTATCCGCATGCGCCGCGTCGTTATCACTGGTCTGGGCATTGTTTCTTGCCTGGGCAATGACAAAGAGACCGTCACCGCTAACCTGCGTGCAAGTCGCCCTGGCATCCGCTTCAACCCGGAATATGCCGAAATGGGTCTGCGTAGCCAGGTTTCCGGCTCCATCGACCTGCCCCTCGAAGAACTGATCGATCGCAAGATCTATCGCTTCGTGGGCCACGCTGCCGCCTACGCCTACCTGGCCATGAAAGACGCAATCGCCGACTCCGGCCTGAGCGAAGACCAGGTATCGAACGTACGCACCGGCCTGATCGCCGGCTCCGGCGGCGCATCGACCCTCAACCAGATGGAAGCGCTGGACATCCTGCGCGAAAAAGGCGTGAAGCGCGTTGGCCCGTACCGTGTCACACGGACCATGGGCAGCACCGTTTCGGCCTGCCTGGCCACGCCATTCCAGATCAAGGGCGTGAACTACTCGATCTCCTCCGCATGCGCCACCAGTGCACACTGCATCGGCACCGCCGTCGAGCAGATCCAACTGGGCAAGCAGGACATCGTGTTCGCCGGCGGCGGCGAAGAAGAACATTGGAGCCAGTCGTTCCTGTTCGACGCCATGGGTGCCCTGTCCACCCAGTACAACGAAACCCCGGAAAAAGCCTCCCGCGCCTACGATGCCAAGCGTGACGGTTTCGTCATCGCCGGCGGTGGCGGCATGGTGGTGGTCGAGGAGCTGGAGCACGCCCTGGCCCGTGGCGCCAAGATCTACGCGGAAATCGTTGGCTACGGCGCTACTTCCGATGGCTACGACATGGTTGCGCCAAGCGGTGAAGGCGCCATCCGTTGCATGCAGATGGCCATGTCCACCGTGGACACCCCGATCGACTACCTGAACACCCACGGCACCTCGACTCCGGTCGGCGACGCCAAGGAAATGGAAGGTGTACGCGCGGTGTTCGGCGACAAGGCACCGGCCATCAGCTCCACCAAGAGCCTGTCGGGTCACTCCCTGGGCGCCGCCGGCGTTCACGAAGCGATCTACTGCCTGCTGATGATGGAAGGCAACTTCATGGCCGGTTCGGCCAACATCGACGAGATCGACCCGGTCGTCGCCGATATGCCGATCCTGACCAAGACGGTTGAAAACGTCAAAGTCGACACCGTGATGAGCAACAGCTTCGGCTTCGGTGGCACTAACGCCACCCTGGTGCTGAAACGCTGGCAGGGTAAGTAAGCCCCGCAGGTTGATCACCTGAAAAAGCCCCGACTGGTTCGGGGCTTTTTTATGGGCGACTGGATTTGAGACCGCAACCGCATTTGCGTGAGACGAAAACGCAATATCAACGCGCACCCTCATCGCCGCGAGGTTTAGGCAGGATGGCCAGGAAGTTGTCCCTCGCCACTTTGTGGGCAACGTCTTCAGGCAATGCATCAAGGAAGACATCAAAGCGGTGCATTTCCTCACCCAGCTTGTTGAAACGCCCGACGACATCCGAACCCAGCATAAAGCGCTCCGGGAAGCGCTCCACCAGCGTTACCCACTCCGGCCGAGGCTTGCCCCCATCATCCAGCAAGTACGGCGTGAGCATGCTCCAGGACAGGTCGATATACAGGTTGGGGTAAGCCTCGAGCATACGGCTCAAGGTGGGCAGCAAAAAGTCCATTTGCACCTGGTGGCGGTGAATTTCCTTGCTGGTGCCGGCGTGAGCCCAGATAAAGCGAGTGTGCGGGTGGTTGCGCAGCGGCTCTTCGATTTCGGCCAAATACAGCGGGTTACGCTCGCGCTTGGAGGTGATGTTGGAGTGCAGCATCACCGGCAAGTCGTTTTCCGCCGCCAGGTGATAGATGCGCGTCATGGCCTCGTTGTTGGCGCGCGGGGTATCCCCCGATGTGAGGGCGGTAAGGTCGTCGTGGCGGGTAAACACTTCACCGATGCCTTGCCACAGCCCCGGGTTGAGGTCGAGCATGCGCTGGATATGGGCATCCGAGTTCTTGTCATTGGGGTTGAAGCCGGACAGAAACGGATGAAAGTGCTGGCGCTGTTCAGGCGTCAGTTTATTTACCGCTGCGGCGACAATCACGTCCGTGGCGCTGTACCAATAGGCATCTGCGTCATCACCGGCGTAGTAGCGCGGGCGCTTGGGTTCGTCTTCGTGCCATTTCTTTGCGACGGGAATGCCGGAAATCATGACATGCTCGATGCGATTTTCTGCCATTGCCTTGAGCAACTTATCCATCCCCGCCGTTTCCTGGAAGAAATCCACGTAATGCAGATGGGCATCGCTGTAGGCATAGTCGCGAGCCTGTGTCGCAAGGCTGTTGGCGGCGAGCAACAGGGCGAGACTCAAGCGGGTCCAGGGCACGGTATAACCTCGATAAGGGCGAGTACCGGTAGACCTTGCGTGCCATACCGTGGTTCAGCCGGCAAAAAATGTGGAACACCCCCGTGCCAGCATGCTCTATAACTGCATGACCTTCCTTCTGCCACCCCGTGAGGTTTGCCATGCCTGTTACCGTCAATACGCTGAACACCGACAACTTCCGCCACAGCGTCAATATCAATAATCACGAGCTGTTTACCGACCTGCCCAAGAGCCTGGGTGGTGACGACTCGGCGCCCTCCCCCCACGATTACTTCGACGCCGCGCTGGCATCGTGCAAGGCGCTGACCGTCAAGCTCTACGCCCAGAAAAAAGACATCCCCCTGACCGGCGTGACCGTGGAAGTCACCCACGACGCCACCGAAGAACAAAAGGGCAAATACAGGCTCAACGTCAAGCTGACGCTCAAGGGCGTACTCACCGACGAACAGCGCGACGAGCTGCACCGCGTGGCCGATCGCTGCCCGGTACACAAGCTGATGACCACCGCCGAGGTCACCATCGAAACCCGCCTCTCTGAAGGCGCGTTCAGCCAATAGCGGCAACCTCCCGTCGAGCGGGTTATGCTCATTACCCTACAACCCGCTCAGACTGGGACGCACCATGACCACCCTCACCGTGATCCGCCCACGCCCCGAAGATGTCGAAGGCCAGCCGATCCTGCGCCCGCTGCCCTCGCGGGAATGTCGCAGCGTCGGGCCCTTTGTGTTTTTCGATCATATGTTGCCGACCCGCTATGCACCGGGCAGCGGCATGAACATCCGCCAGCACCCCCATATCGGCCTGTCCACCCTCACCTATCTGTTCGAAGGCGCACTGCAGCACAAGGACAGCCTGGGGTCGGATCAGGTGGTAGAGGCCGGCGATGTCAGCTGGATGACCGCAGGCAGTGCAATCGCCCATGTCGAGCGCACACCCGAGGCACTCAAGGCCCGTGGTTTCAGCATGCATGGCCTGCAAGTATGGCTGGCATCGCCCAAGGACCACGAAGAGGGGCCTGGACACTACAGCCATCACCCTGCGGCGAGCCTGCCGGTGAGTGACAACCTGGGCGTGCGGATTCGCCTGATCGCCGGCAGTGGCTTCTGCCTCAAGTCACCGGTGCCGGTGCTGTCGCCTACGTTGTATGCAGATGTACACATGCAAACGGCCACGACCCTGCTGATTCCTGACGAGCACGAGGAACGCGCGGTGTATGTGCTGGAGGGTGAAGCCCAGTTGGAGGATGAGCAGCTTGAGGTGCACAGCCTGGTGGTATTGCCGGCCGGGCAGGTAATGACCCTGTTCGCCGAAAGCGATTGCCAGTTGGTGGTGTTGGGCGGAGCACCGCTGGATGGGCCACGGCGGATCAATTGGAATTTTGTCGCGAGCGATCCGCTGAAGATCGAGCAGGCCAGGCAGCGCTGGGCGGCGGGGGATTGGCCGACGGTGCCGGGTGAAACCGAAAGAATTGAGTTGCCGGTGAGATAGCTATCGGGGGCAAGCCCCCGATGACGCTGGAACAGGCGCTGAAGATTCAGCCCTTGAACACTTCATCCAGCAAGTTATGCATCGACCGGAACGCCCGTGCAGCGGTCTTGGCGTCATACATCATCTTGCCCGGCACATTGGCGTGCGGGTCGGTGAAGGAATGCACCGCACCGCCGTAGCTCAGCAATTGCCAGTCCACGCCGGCCGCGTTCATTTCATCTTCGAACGCCGGCAGTTGCTCTTTCGGCACCAACGGGTCGGAAGCACCGTGCAGCACCAGCACTGAACCCTTGATGTTTTTCGCATCTGCCGGGTTCGGCGTGTCGAGGGTGCCGTGGAACGATACGGCAGCCTTCAATGGCGCACCGGTCCGTGCCAGCTCCAGGGAGCAGCAACCGCCGAAGCAGAAACCAAAGGTGGCCAGCTTAGAGGTGTCCACTGCCGCTTCGGTCTGGCCCTGCAGCTGCTCAAGGGCAGCCTGCATGCGTTTGTTCAGCAACGGGCGATCATTCTTCAACGGCATCATTGCGGCGCCGGCTTCATCGCCATTCGACGGGCGCACGGTTTGCCCATAGAGGTCGGCGATCAGCACCACGTAGCCCTTGGCGGCAACGCTCTTGGCGATCTCTTCGGCCCCCGCACTTACCCCCATCCAGTTCGGCGCCATCAGCAGGCCGGGCAGCGGGTTCTTTTGGCTGGCATCGAACGCCAGGCGACTTTCATAAGACTGGCCATCAATCTGATAGACCACGGAACGCACGGTGACTTGGCTCATCATTTTCTCCAGTTAGGGTGCACTAGAACGAAAAAACCCGCCGAAGCGGGTTTTTCTACAACGGTATCAAACCGACAGTTCAACCAACAGCTTGTTCAGTCGGCGCACATAGGCGGCCGGGTCCTTGAGGCTGTCGCCGGCGGCCAGGGCCGCCTGGTCGAAAAGGATGTGGGACAGGTCGCCAAAGCGCTCTTCGCTCTGCTCGCCGTCGAGTTTCTCGATCAACGGGTGAGCCGGGTTGAATTCGAAGATCGGCTTGGAGTCCGGGACCTTCTGGCCGCTGGCTTCGAGGATCTGGCGCATCTGCATGCCCAGGTCCTGCTCGCCGATGGCGAGGATCGCCGGGGAATCGGTCAGACGGTGGGAAACCCGCACTTCGCTGACGGCATCGCCCAGGGACGCCTTGATCCGCTCAACCAGGCCTTCTTTGGCCTTGGCGACTTCCTCGGCTTCTTTCTTCTCTTCCTCGGAGTCCAGGTTACCCAGGTCCAGGTCGCCACGGGCCACGTCGACAAAGGATTTGCCGTCGAACTCGTTGAGGTAGCTCATCAGCCACTCATCGATACGGTCGGTAAGCAGCAGCACTTCGATGCCTTTCTTGCGGAAGACTTCCAGGTGCGGGCTGTTCTTGACCTGTGCGTAGGTTTCGCCGGTCAGGTAGTAAATCTTGTCCTGGCCTTCCTTGGCACGTGCCAGGTACTCGGCCAGGGACACCACCTGCTCGCCCTCTTCACCCTGGGTGGAAGCAAAGCGCAACAGACCGGCGATTTTTTCCTTGTTGGCAAAATCTTCCGCCGGGCCTTCTTTCATGACCTGGCCGAAGTTTTTCCAGAAGCCCTTGTATTGCTCTGGCTCGTTCTTCGCCAGTTTTTCCAGCATGTCGAGCACGCGCTTGGTCAGCGCCGACTTCATGGAATCGATGATCGGGTCTTTTTGCAGGATTTCCCGCGACACGTTCAGCGACAGGTCATTGGAGTCGACCACGCCCTTGATAAAGCGCAGGTACAGCGGCAGGAACGACTCCGCCTGGTCCATCACGAACACGCGCTGCACGTACAGCTTCAGGCCCTTCGGCGCTTCACGCTGGTACAGGTCGAACGGCGCACGGGCCGGCACGTAGAGCAGCGAGCTGTATTCCAGCTTGCCTTCGACCTTGTTATGGCTCCAGCTCAGCGGGTTTTCGTAGTCGTGACCGATGTGCTTGTAGAACTCCTGGTATTCCTCGTCCTTGATCTCGGTACGCGGACGGGTCCACAGGGCACTGGCGCGATTGACGGTTTCCCATTCCTGGGCAGGCTTCTCTTCACCTTCGGCAGCCGTTTGTTCTTTCGGCAGCTCGATCGGCAAGGCGATATGGTCGGAGTACTTCTTGATGATATTGCGCAGGCGCCAGCCATCGGCAAACTCGTCTTCACCGGATTTGAGGTGCAGGACGATGCGGGTACCACGGTCAGCCTTGTCGACGGTGGCGATTTCAAATTCGCCCTCGCCCTTGGAAGCCCAGTGCACGCCTTCGCTGGCGTCAAGGCCGGCACGACGGCTGAACACTTCAACCTTGTCGGCCACGATGAAGGCCGAGTAGAAGCCCACACCGAACTGGCCGATCAGGTGCGAATCTTTCTTCTGGTCGCCGGACAGGTTTTTCATGAAGTCGGCGGTACCGGATTTGGCGATGGTCCCCAGGTGGGTAATCGCATCTTCACGGCTCATGCCGATACCGTTGTCTTCGAGGGTGACGGTATTGGCGTCTTTGTCGAAGCTCACACGGATTTTCAGTTCCGCGCCGCCTTCCAGCAGTTCAGGCTTGGACAGGGCTTCGAAACGTAATTTGTCGACAGCGTCAGAGGCGTTCGAGATCAATTCGCGAAGGAAGATTTCCTTGTTGGAATACAGCGAATGGATCATGAGGTGCAGCAGTTGCTTCACCTCGGTCTGGAAGCCCAGGGTTTCCTTTTGAGTTTCCACACTCATGGTCATCAAACTCCAATTGGATGGCAGTGGCCGCGCCCTGAAGGGTTGGCGGCGGGTTGTCATCAAAGTTGGGGGCTAAGAGCAGGATTTCAAGGGCGGACCACGTCCTCGATCTTGAAATGCGCACGGGCGGTGGCGATGGGCTCGGCGGCGGTGGTTTGCCAGGCGGTGATCGCCACATTCGCCACACGTCGGCCCTGGCGCCACACCTGGCATTTGGCGTAAGTGTCGCGAAACTGGCCGGCGCGCAGGTAATCGAGGGAGAAATCGATGATTTTCGGGAGGCCCGGCGCTCCGGTAAACACCAGCAGGTGCAACGCCGCTGCCAGCTCCATGAAGCCGGCAATCACCCCGCCGTGAAGCGCCGGCAATATGGGGTTACCAATATTGTCCTTGTGGGCCGGCAGGCGAAACAGCAATTCATCCCCCAGCCGGGTGCATTCGATACCGATCAGTTTGGCGTAGGGGATCAGGTCCAGCAGCGCCTCGTAGCTGCCGCGCTGATGGGCCTGTTCCAGGCGGGTCTTGAATCGATGGGTCATGCCTGCTCTCCCTTGATGGCGCGCCCCAACCCTTGGGTGCCCTTGAGACGCTTGCCCATGCGCATGAAGGTGCCCACCACATGGGCGATGGGTTGTTGCGGGTCGTCCTGATAGGCAAAACCACGGGTGAAGATCACGTCGGTGGTCACCCGGTAGCACTGGGCGAAACCATATACCGGCTTATGCGGCTCGGCGGGATGCATATAGTCGACACGCAGGTCCAGGGTCGGGCACACCTCGAACTCCGGCAGGACACACAGGGTGGCCATGCCGCAGGCGGTATCCATCAAGGATGTCAACGCGCCACCGTGGATCACGCCGGTCTGGGGATCACCCACCAACTGCGGCGCGTAAGGCATGACCAACGTGATGCCCTCCTCGCTGGCATGATGAACGCTGATACCCAGCACCTGACAATGGCGCAAGGCCGAGACAAAGCGCGTCGCGCGCTCTAACAAGGGATTTTCGGTCATTCGTTGCAGACTCTTATTAGTGTTGATGGGCGAAATAGACGGTGCGGGCGAAAGTTCCTTTGAGGTCGTTGTTTATATATCTGTGGAATAAAAGGAACTAATGCTGAACGGCCATGCTCGAAAGGCCAGTAGATATCTTCACTAAGGAGAAACACCCCATGCGTAAGACTTTAGCTATTTCCATGATGTTGGCCGCTGCCCTCGGTCTCGCTGCTTGCGACAAGAAATCCGAAGACAAAGCCCAAGATGCCGCAGCGCATTCTGAGCAAGCTCAAAAAGACATGGCGAAAGCTCAGGATAAAGTGAACGACGCTGCGAAAGAAAACGCCGATGCTGCCAAAGCTCAGGCTGAATCGAACGAAGCCGCCGCAAAAGAAGCAGCACCAGCTACTCCTGCCACCGGTTCCTGATACCGCGGCATGAAATAGCTTTGCTGCAAAAAGAAAGCCCGCTTATATAGCGGGCTTTACTTTGCCTGTTGTTTTTAACTCAGCGCGTCACGCATTAAATCTCCTCTTTGGCGGGCTCAGGCATCGGTGTATCCGTCTGCGTATACACCATCACTTGCAGTACGTCGGAATGAAACTCCCGGCGATACAACACGAACACCACCCCGGCACTCATCAACATGAACAACCAGGGGCTGACGAACCACGCCAGCATGGTCATGCCGAAGTAATAAGAACGCAGGCCAAAGTTGAACTGGTTGGCGGCCATGGAAATCACTCGCGCCGCACGCAGGGCAAACGCCTTGCGCTCCTGCTCCGACACATGCCGCTCACCGATCATCGGTGCCGACCCGACCAGCACCGCGGCAAAGTTGTACTGGCGCATGCACCAACTGAAGGTGAAGAAGGCATAGACAAAGACCAGCGCCAGGCAGAGCAACTTGATCTCCGACATGCCCTGGGAAGCCTGCTGCACCATGGGTATGTCGGCCAGCAATGACACCGCCCGCTCGGAAGCCCCCAGCACCGTGAGAATGCCGGCGAGGATGATCAAGGTGCTGGAGGCGAAGAATGAGGCATTACGCTCCAGGTTGCCGATCACACTGGCGTCGGCGATGCGGTTGTCACGCAGCAGCATGCGACGCATCCAGTCTTCGCGATACAAATGCAGCACGCTGGCCAGGCACGCGGTGTCTCGGGCTTTCCAGGTGGCATAACGGGTGTAGCCGCCCCAGCACAGGATGAACCAGAGGGCAGCAAGCAGGTGGATCTGATTGGCTTCGACGAACGACATGCGGGTCCTTGCAGAAAGAAGATTGAGAAACTTTTTGCGTCTGTTCGACGTTAGCGCAGAGAAAAAGACACTGCCTTGCGCTCAAAAAAAATGCCCCGTATCAATCGATACGGGGCATTTCAGTGCAAGCCGAAGCCCGCGAGTTAAGCGATAGCTTCACTACGCTTGCCGAGCACTCGGTCGACCACCACAGCCACGACCAGCGTCATCACCGAGGGCACCAGCCACGCCAGGCCTTGCTCACTCAGCGGCAGGTTCGCCAACTGCGAAGGCATCCAACCCGCCAGACCCGCGCCCTTGAGCGCGTCGATGCAGCCAAAGATGAACGACACCAGCATCACCGGACCGACGATACGGCCCTGCTCCTGCCAGAAGTCTTTGCAGAAACTCAACGCCACCAGCACGATGCACGGCGGGTAGATCGCAGTGAGTACCGGGATCGAGAACGCAATCAGCTTGGTCAGGCCCAGGTTCGACACGAACAGCGAGAACAGCGCCAGAATGACGACCAGCGCCTTGTAGGACAGCGGCAGGATTTTGCTGAAGTACTCGGCACACGCGCAGGTCAGGCCGACGGCTGTGACCAGGCATGCCAGGGAGATCAATACAGCCAGGAACCCACTGCCCAGGGAACCGAAGGTGTGCTGAACATAAGCGTGCAGCACTGCGGCGCCATTGGCCGCGCCGGCAGCGACTTCATGGCTGCCCGACCCGAGGCGGAACAGGCTGACATACACCAGCGCCAAACCGACGCCGGCAATCAACCCGGCAATGATCGCGTAGCGGGTGATCAGCTTGGGCGATTCGACACCACGGGAACGGATCGCATTGACGATCACAATGCCAAACACCAGCGCACCCAGGGTATCCATGGTCAAGTAGCCATTGATAAAGCCCTGGGAAAACGGTGCGGCGACGTATTCCGGGGTGGCGACACCCACCTCACCAGCCGGCAGGGCAAACGCGGCAATGCCGAGGATGGCCAGGGCGATGATCTTCAGCGGCGCCAGGAAGCGACCCACGGTGTCCAGCAGTCGGCCTGGGTACAGGGAGACAAAGAACACCACCAGGAAATACACCGAGCTGTAGAGGAACAACGCCAGCGGGCTTTCGCCGGTCAGCGGCGCCAGGCCCACTTCAAACGACACGGTCGCGGTACGCGGGGTGGCGAACAGCGGCCCTACCGCCAGATACGCCGCCGCCGCGAGCAGGCCACCGGCGATCTTGCCGATCGGGCTGCTCAGCGCGTCCATGCCGCCTCCGACCTTGGCCAGGGCGATCACGGTGACCACCGGCAGGCCAACGGCGGTGATCAGGAAGCCCAGCGCCGCCATCCAGACATGAGGCCCGGACTGCAAACCAACGATAGGCGGGAAGATGATGTTGCCGGCGCCCACGAACAGGGCGAAGGTCATGAAGCCCAACGCCAGGATGTCCTGGCTTTTCAACACTTTCATTTGAGGAAATACCACACTACTGAATCGGAATTTAGAGAGGGATTCCCTATGGATGAGGGAAATGCTGCCGGCCCTTATGGGCACCGGCCGGTCTAGCGCGCAGCTTCCTTTTGGGAGGCGGACGCATAAAGAGGCGGCTAGGGTACAGAATTAGCCTGACAAACGCACTGTTGCGGGGCGGACTGTCCGATAAGCGACATCTCGATGTCGCGTTTTCATACTTAATTTGGCAATACAAACAAAATTGTGGGAGGGGGCTTGCCCCCGATAGCGGTGCGTCAGTCCCACATTAGCTGGCTGATGCACTGCAATCGGGGAAAGCCCCCTCCCACATTTGAATCGTCAACAATCTGCAGAATGCACAAAGGCCACCCGAAGGTGGCCTTTGCTGGTAAAGCGTCAGCTAAGCGCGAGGCTTACTTGACAGCCCAACCGGTCAGCTCGGCCAAGGCCTTGCCGATGTCTGCCAGCGAACGCACGGTTTTAACGCCTGCGTCTTGCAGTGCAGCGAATTTCTCGTCTGCAGTGCCTTTGCCGCCAGAGATGATTGCGCCCGCATGGCCCATGCGCTTGCCCGCAGGGGCAGTCACACCAGCGATGTAGGAAACAACCGGCTTGGTCACGTGTGCCTTGATATAGGCAGCCGCTTCTTCTTCAGCCGAACCGCCGATCTCACCGATCATCACGATCGCTTCGGTCTTCGGGTCTTCCTGGAACAGCTTCAGGATATCGATGAAGTTGGAGCCCGGGATCGGGTCACCGCCGATGCCGACGCAAGTCGACTGACCGAAACCGGCGTCAGTGGTCTGCTTCACAGCTTCGTAGGTCAGGGTGCCGGAACGGGAAACGATACCGACTTTACCTGGCAAGTGAATGTGACCTGGCATGATGCCGATCTTGCATTCGCCTGGAGTGATCACGCCTGGGCAGTTAGGGCCGATCAGGACTACGCCCAGCTCGTCGCACTTAACTTTAGCGTCCAGCATGTCCAGGGTAGGAATGCCTTCGGTGATGCACACGATCAGCTTGATGCCGCCGAATGCCGCTTCCAGGATCGAGTCCTTGCAGAAAGGAGCTGGAACGTAGATCACGCTGGCGGTGGCGCCAGTGGCAGCTACAGCGTCTTTCACGGTGTTGAACACTGGCAGGCCCAGGTGCTCGGTGCCGCCTTTGCCCGGGGTTACGCCGCCAACCATCTTGGTGCCGTATTCGATGGCTTGCTGGGTGTGGAAACTACCTTGCGAACCGGTAATACCCTGGCAGATAACTTTGGTGTCTTTATTGATCAGGACGCTCATTATTTGCCCTCCGCAGCTTTGACAACTTGTTGAGCAGCGTCGGTCAGGCTGGTAGCCGCGATGATGTTCAAACCGCTTTCTGCCAGTACTTTAGCGCCCAGTTCAGCATTGTTGCCTTCAAGGCGAACAACAACCGGGATTTTAACGCCGACTTCTTTCACTGCACCGATGATGCCTTCGGCAATCATGTCGCAACGAACGATGCCGCCGAAGATGTTGACCAGTACTGCAGCGACGTTGGAGTCGGACAGGATGATCTTGAAGGCTTCGGTTACGCGTTCTTTGGTAGCACCACCGCCCACGTCGAGGAAGTTGGCTGGTTTGCCGCCATGCAGGTTGACGATGTCCATGGTACCCATGGCCAGGCCGGCACCGTTGACCATGCAACCGATGTTACCTTCCAGGGCTACGTAGTTCAGTTCGAACTTGGCAGCGTGCGCTTCGCGCGGATCGTCCTGGGACGGATCGTGGAAAGTCTTCAGCTTAGGCTGACGGTACATGGCGTTGGCGTCGATGTTGATCTTGGCGTCGAGGCAGTGCAGATCGCCATCAGCCTTGATCACCAGCGGGTTCACTTCCAGCAGGGCCAGATCGTGATCCTGGAACAGCTTGGCCAGACCTACGAAGATCTTGGCGAACTGGGCAACTTGCTTGCCTTCCAGGCCCAGCTGGAAAGCCAGCTCGCGACCCTGGAATGGCTGGGCGCCAACCAGTGGATCGATAGTGGCTTTCAGGATTTTTTCTGGGGTTTCGTGAGCGATCTTCTCGATGTCCACGCCACCTTCGGTGGAAGCCATGAACACGATGCGACGGCTCGAACGGTCAACGACAGCGCCCAGGTACAGCTCTTTAGCGATATCAGTGCACGATTCAACCAGGATCTTGGTGACTGGCTGGCCATTGGCATCAGTCTGGTAAGTCACCAGACGCTTGCCCAGCCACTGCTGTGCGAAGGCCTTGGCGTCTTCTTTGCTGCGAACCAGCTTAACGCCGCCCGCTTTACCGCGACCACCAGCGTGGACCTGGGCTTTGACAACCCACTCGGTGCCGCCGATTTTGTCGCAAGCTTCTGCTGCTGCTTCCGGGGTGTCTACTGCGTAGCCCTTGGAAACTGGCAGGCCGTATTCAGCGAACAGCTGCTTACCCTGATACTCGTGAAGATTCATGCTTTTTACCGTCTTCGTTAGGTACTGCGCATTCGGCGCTGCGCTCATTATGAGTGCCGCGCCACCTGTGACTGCTGCTTGCGCAACTTGCGGGGCTCAAGGCCCGTAAAGCTGCGCAAGACTGCGTCCAGCGGATATTCCGCGGTGAGTCTTGCGCGCAAGGCTCACGACGGGCAACTCCGCCGTGGTTTCTTATTATCTCGCTTAGCGCTTCTTCTTGTTGGCGATGTGGATGGCATGGCCATTCACTGCCAACGCGGCTTCGTGCAGCGCTTCGGACAGGGTCGGATGGGAGAAGACCATCATGCCGATGTCCTCGGCACTGGTGCCGAATTCCATACCGATCGCGCCCTGCTGAACCAGTTCTGCTGCGCCTGGGCCAATCACGTGGACGCCCAATACGCGGTCAGTCTTGGCATCAGCGATGACTTTGACAAAACCACCGGTGTCGTTGGCTGCCATGGCACGGCCAGAAGCGGCAAACGGGAAGGTGCCGACGTTAACTTCAACGCCTTCAGCTTTCAACTGCTGTTCGTTCTTGCCGACCCATGCAATTTCCGGGTGGGTGTAGATAACCGATGGGATCAGGTCGTAGTTCATCTGGGTCTTGTGGCCCTTGATGCGCTCGACCACCATGATGCCTTCTTCGGAAGCCTTGTGCGCGAGCATCATGCCGCGAACCACGTCGCCAATGGCGTAGACGCCCGGAACGGTGGTAGCGCAGTGATCGTCAACGTGGATGAAGCCACGCTCGTCGATGTTCACGCCGCTGTCGGAAGCCAGCAGGTCGGTGGTCACTGGACGGCGACCAACGGCCACGATCAGCTTGTCGAACGTGATGGTCTGTTCGCCATCCTTGTCGGTGTAGGTCACGACGACTTCTTCGCCGTTGACCTTAGAGCCGGTCACGCGAGCGCCCAGCTTGATGTCCAGACCTTGTTTGGTCAGGGTTTTCAGCGCTTCCTTCGACACTGCGGTGTCAGCAGCCAGCAGGAACGTGTCCAGGGCTTCCAGCACGGTCACTTCGGAACCGAGGCGGGACCAGACCGAACCCAGTTCCAGGCCGATGACGCCGGCGCCGATCACGCCCAGGCGCTTAGGCACAGCCTGGAATTCCAGGGCGCCGGTCGAATCAACGATCACGTTCTGGTCAACCGGAGCTGGTGGAATATCGATTGGACGCGAACCTGGGGCCAGGATCACGTTCTCGGCTTCGATGACTTCTACCGAGCCGTCCGGCTTGGTGATTTCAACTTTCTTGCCGGCCAGCAGCTTGCCGTGGCCTTGCAGGGAAGTCACGCCGTTGGCCTTGAACAAGGTGGCAACGCCGGAAGTCAGGCCTTTGACGATGTTGGCTTTACGGCCGACCATTGCTGGCACGTCCATGGTCACGCCGGCATGGTTGATGCCGTGGATCGCGAAACCGTCCTGGGCTTCGTGGAATTTCCAGGAGCTGTCCAGCAGCGCCTTGGACGGAATGCAACCGACGTTCAGGCAAGTACCGCCCAATGCCAGTTTGCCTTCCTTGTCGGTGTATTTTTCGATGCAAGCAGTCGAGAGGCCCAGTTGTGCGGCCTTGATGGCGGCAACGTAGCCGCCAGGACCCGCACCAATCACTACAACGTCAAATTTCTGCGACATGAAAATAGTTCCTCTATTTAGCAGCAAGCTTTCAAGCCGCAAGCCCCAAGCCCAACTGCCTTATCCGGCAATCTGTCACTTGAGACCTGCAGCTGCTTCTATCAGATATCCAGCAGCAGACGAGCCGGGTCTTCCAGCAGGTTCTTGATGGTCACCAGGAAAGTCACGGCTTCTTTACCATCGATCAGGCGGTGATCGTAAGACAGCGCCAGGTACATCATTGGGCGGATCACGACTTGGCCGTTGATGGCCATCGGACGCTGGATGATGTTGTGCATGCCCAGGATCGCGGCTTGTGGCGGGTTAACGATCGGCGTCGACATCATCGAACCGAAGGTACCACCGTTGGTGATGGTGAAGGTACCACCGGTCATCTCGTCGATGGTCAGCTTGCCGTCACGGGCTTTCTTGCCGAAGCCGGCGATGCCGCCTTCGATTTCAGCCAGGCTCATCAGTTCGGCGTTACGCAGGACCGGGACCACCAGGCCACGGTCGCTGGACACGGCAACGCCGACGTCTGCATAACCGTGGTAAACGATGTCGCCGCCGTCGATGGAAGCGTTGACTGCCGGGAAGCGTTTCAGCGCTTCGGTGGCCGCTTTCACGAAGAACGACATGAAGCCCAGGCGCACGCCGTTGTGGGACTTCTCGAACAGATCCTTGTACTTCGAACGCAGAGCCATGACTTCGGTCATGTCGACTTCGTTGAAAGTGGTCAGCATCGCCATGTTCGACTGTGCTTCAACCAGGCGCTTGGCCACGGTGGCACGCACGCGGGTCATCGGCACACGCTTCTCGGTGCGGTCGCCGGCAGCGAACACAGGCGCAGCGGCAGCCGGGGCAGCAGCCTTGGCAGGCGCGGCAGCCGGAGCGTTTTTCTTGGCTTCAACAGCAGCGACCACGTCTTCCTTGGTCACACGGCCGTCTTTGCCGGTGCCTTTGATGGAAGCCAGGTTGATGCCGTTTTCTTCAGCCAACTGGCGAGCAGCCGGTGCGGCGATTGGATCTTCGCCACCCGCAGCCGGAGCGGCAGCAGGTGCCGAGGCAGCGGCCGGTGCAGCAGCGGCAGCAGGAGCAGCGGCAGCGCTGCCCTCTTCGATCGAGCCGAGTACCTGGTTCGACAGAACGGTAGCGCCCTCTTCGGCAACGATTGCGCCCAGCACGCCGTCAGCTTCGGCCAACACTTCCAGCACGACTTTGTCGGTCTCGATGTCGACGATCAGGTCGTCACGCTTGACGGCCTCACCTGGTTTCTTGTGCCAGGTGGCAACGGTGCCATCGGCAACCGATTCCGGGAATGACGGGGCTTTGATTTCGATAGCCATTATCTGTGGGTCCTTAAAATTCGGTTTCAGTCAGCGCGAAGGCGTTAAACAGTGAAAGCATCTTGCAGCAGTTTTTCCTGCTGCTCGGCGTGCATCGACGCATAACCACACGCAGGTGCAGCGGAAGCATCACGGCCGGCGTACTCCAGGCCCAGGGCCTTGTTGTGGTTACCGATGCTGCGACGCAGGTGATGCTGGCTGCTGTACCACGCGCCCTGGTTCATCGGCTCTTCCTGACACCACACCACGTTAGTGAGGTTGGTGTAAGGCGCGATGGCCTCCATCAGGTCGTCTTCCGGGAACGGATAAAGCTGCTCGATACGCACGATGGCGATGTCTTCGCGGCCTTCGGCACGGCGTTTTTCCAGCAGGTCGTAGTAGACCTTGCCGCTGCACAGCACCAGGCGAGTCACCTTGGCCGGGTCCAGCGTGTCGATTTCTGGAATAACGGTCTGGAACGAGCCATCCGCCAGATCTTCCAGGGTCGAGATGGCCAGTTTGTGACGCAGCAGCGACTTCGGCGTCAGCACGACCAGCGGCTTGCGCAGCGGGCGGATTACCTGGCGACGCAGCAAGTGGTAGATCTGTGCCGGGGTGGTCGGCACGCACACCTGGATGTTGTGCTCGGCGCACAGTTGCAGGTAACGCTCCAGACGGGCCGAGGAGTGCTCAGGGCCCTGACCTTCATAGCCATGTGGCAGCAGCATGGTCAGACCGCACAGGCGACCCCACTTGTGCTCGCCGCTGGTGATGAACTGGTCGATAACCACTTGGGCGCCGTTGGCGAAGTCGCCGAACTGGGCTTCCCAGATCACCAGCGCATTCGGCGTGGTGGTCGAGTAACCGTATTCGAACGCCAGTACCGCTTCTTCGGACAGGAACGAATCGTACAGGTCGAAACGTGGCTGGCCTTCGTAGAGGTGCTTCAGCGGAACGTAGGTGCTTGCGTCTTTCTGGTTGTGCAGAACCGCGTGACGGTGCGAGAACGTACCACGGCCGATGTCCTGGCCAGTCATGCGGATCGGGTGACCTTCGAACGCCAGGGTCGCGTACGCCATGGTTTCGGCGTAACCCCAGTTGATCGGCAGGCCGCCGGCTTGCATCTTCTGACGGTCTTCGTAGATCTTCGCAACCTGGCGCTGCACCACGAAGCCTTCCGGAATTTCCAGCAGCTTGGCGGACAGTTCCTGCAGGGTCTTCAGATCGAACGAGGTGTCGTGACGCGCCGTCCAGGTGTGACCCAGGTACGGACGCCAGTCAACGAACAGCTCTTTGTTCGGCTCCTTGACCAGGCTTTTTACGACATGCAGACCATTGTCCAGCGCGTTGCGGTATTCATCGATCTTCGCCTGAACACGTTCATCGTCAACGATACCGGCCTTGGTCAGGCTTTCGGCATACAGCTCACGGGTGGTGCGCTGCTTGGTGATCTGCTGGTACATCAACGGCTGGGTGCCGCTTGGTTCGTCGGCTTCGTTGTGACCGCGGCGGCGGTAGCAAACCAGGTCGATCACCACGTCACGCTTGAACTGCATGCGGTAGTCGACAGCCAGTTGGGTCACGAACAGCACGGCCTCCGGATCATCGCCATTCACATGGAGGATCGGCGCCTGGATCATCTTGGCAACGTCGGTGGCGTACTCGGTGGAACGCGCGTCCAACGGGTTGCTGATGGTGAAGCCAACCTGGTTGTTGATGACGATGTGAACGGTACCGCCGGTCTTGAAGCCGCGGGTCTGCGACATCTGGAACGTTTCCAGGACCACGCCTTGACCGGCGAATGCCGCGTCACCGTGGATGGAAATCGGCAGGACCTTTTCACCGGTGGTGTCGTTACGACGATCCTGGCGAGCACGGACCGAACCCTCGACCACTGGAGAAACGATTTCCAGGTGGGATGGGTTGAACGCCATGGCCAGGTGAACTTCACCGCCGTTGGTCATCACGTTGGACGAGAAGCCCTGGTGGTATTTAACGTCACCGGAACCCAGCTCGACCTTCTTCTTGCCTTCGAACTCGTCGAACAGCTCACGCGGGTTCTTGCCGAAGGTGTTGACCAACACGTTCAAGCGACCACGGTGGGCCATGCCGATCACGATTTCCTTGGTGCCGTAGGAACCGGAACGCTGGATCAGCTCGTCGAGCATCGGAATCAGGCTCTCGCCGCCTTCCAGGCCGAAACGCTTGGTGCCCGGGTATTTGGTACCCAGGTATTTTTCCAGGCCCTCGGCTGCGGTCACGCGCTCAAGCAGGTGGCTGCGCACGTCGGCGGACAATACCGGACGGCCACGCACGCCTTCCAGGCGATGCTGGAACCAGTGGCGTTGCTCCGAATCGGTGATGTGCGTGAACTCAGCGCCGATGGTGCGGCAATATGTCTGCTGCAACGCTTCGTGAATTTCGCGTAGGCTCGCTTCCTCTTTGCCGATGAACAGGTCGCCGGCACGGAAGGTCGTATCAAGATCGGCATTGGTCAAGCCGTAATGATTGATCGACAGGTCAGCAGGTGCAGGACGCTGCCAGAGCCCCAGCGGGTCAAGCTGGGCCGCCTGGTGGCCACGCATCCGGTAGGCCTGGATCAGTCGCAGTACTTCAACTTGCTTCTTCTCGTGCTCACTGCTCACGCTGCCGGCGGAAACCGGTTGGGCGCGGCGCTGGTTCTTTGCCAGCAGCACGAACTGATCGCGAATTGTTGCGTGCGATACATCGGTGGCAGCGTTGCCGTCTGAAGACAACGTCTGAAATTTGGTGCGCCATTCTTCTGGCACAGCGTTAGGGTCGTGCAGGTAGAGCTCATAAAGCTCTTCCACATAGGCAGCGTTACCACCTGAAAGATAGCCGCTGTTCCACATGCGCTGCATCACGCTTTCTTGCATGCTTGGTCACCCTCGATTTGGGGACACCACCGGCGAAAACACCGAGTTTGCTTGCAAAAGGCCAAGTGCAGCGACCAAAACAAGCCACTTAGGATCACGCTGATAGTTCGGGTACCAACCCGAATGCCCCTGCTTGTCTCATTTCTTCAAAATAAGAGCTGCGGCTTTGTAAGTCGCTGCTCAAGTTAAAACTACGGCGCCGGTTGAAGCCTGCGCCGTAGCATTTACGGGCACAACGGTCCTGCTTTGTTACAACGTCAGTTACACACCGCTTTGCAGCAGCATGTTACGGATGTGACCAATGGCCTTAGTCGGGTTCAGGCCTTTGGGACATACGTTGACGCAGTTCATGATCCCGCGGCAGCGGAATACGCTGAACGGGTCATCCAGCGAAGCCAGGCGCTCGGACGTCTTGGTGTCGCGGCTGTCTGCCAGGAAGCGGTACGCTTGCAGCAGGGCAGCTGGACCCAGGAACTTGTCCGGGTTCCACCAGAAGGACGGGCACGACGTCGAGCAGCAGGCGCACAGGATGCACTCGTACAGGCCATCGAGCTTTTCACGCTCTTCTGGGGACTGCAGACGCTCGATGGCCGGAGCCGGCGTGTCGTTCTGCAGGAACGGCTTAACTTTCTCGTATTGCTTGTAGAAGATGCTCATATCGACGACCAGGTCACGGATAACCGGCAAACCTGGCAGAGGACGAACGATCAGCTTGTTGCCTTTGACAACGGCGGACAGCGGCGTGATGCACGCCAGGCCGTTTTTGCCGTTGATGTTCATGCCGTCGGAACCGCACACACCTTCACGGCAAGAGCGACGATAGGAGAAACCTTCGTCCTGCTCTTTGATCAGTGCCAATACATCCAGCACCATCAGGTCTTTACCACCGGTATCGACCTGGAACTCCTGCATGAACGGCGCAGCGTCCTGATCAGGGTTGTAGCGATAAACACTGACTTTCAACATGGCAGCCACCCTTAGTAAGTCCGAATCTTCGGTTCAAACGTCGGAACCGTCTTCGGCGAGAAGTTCACGGCACGCTTGGTTACGCGCTTGTCACCCGGGAAGTACAGGGTGTGGCACAACCAGTTTTCGTCATCGCGATCTTCAAAGTCTTCACGAGCGTGGGCACCACGGGATTCCTTACGAACCTCGGCGGCGATCGCAGTCGCTTCAGCCACTTCCAGCAGGTTTTGCAGTTCAAGGGCTTCGATACGAGCGGTGTTGAACGCCTGGCTCTTATCGTTGATCTTGACGTTGGCGATGCGCTTGCGCAGATCGGCCAGCTGGGCAATACCCTTCTGCATGTATTCGCCGGTACGGAATACACCGAAGTAGTTCTGCATGCAGCTTTGCAGCTCGCGACGCAGGGTTGCCACGTCTTCGCCATCAGTGCGCTCGTTCAGAGCGTTCAGGCGCGCCAGGGCGGCCTCGATGTTGGCGTCGGTGGCGTCATCGTATTCGATGCCGTCGGTCAGGGCTTTTTCCAGGTGCAGGCCAGCCGCGCGGCCGAATACCACCAGGTCGAGCAGCGAGTTGCCGCCCAGGCGGTTGGCACCGTGTACCGATACGCAGGCCACTTCGCCTACCGCGAACAGACCGTGGATGATCTCGTCCACGCCTTCGGCGTTCTGGGTGATCGCCTGGCCATGAATGTTGGTCGGAACACCGCCCATCATGTAGTGGCAGGTTGGAACAACCGGAACCGGAGCAACCACCGGGTCCACGTGGGCAAAGGTCTTGGACAGCTCACAGATACCCGGCAGGCGGCTGTGCAGCACTTCTTCACCCAGGTGATCGAGCTTCAGCAGTACGTGGTCGCCATTCGGGCCACAGCCGTTACCGGCGATGATTTCCTTGACCATCGAACGGGCAACGACGTCACGACCCGCCAGGTCTTTCGCGTTCGGAGCATAACGCTCCATGAAACGCTCGCCGTGCTTGTTGATCAGGTAACCACCTTCACCACGGCAACCTTCGGTGACCAGTACACCGGCGCCGGCGATGCCGGTCGGGTGGAACTGCCACATTTCGATGTCCTGCACCGGCACGCCGGCACGCAGTGCCATGCCGACGCCGTCACCGGTGTTGATCAGGGCATTGGTGGTGGAAGCGTAGATACGACCTGCACCGCCGGTCGCCAGAACGGTAGCCTTGGCGCGGATGTAGGTGGTTTCACCGGTTTCGATGCAGATGGCGATCACGCCAACGAATGCACCGTCGGCGTTCTTCACCAGATCCACTGCGTAGTATTCGTTCAGGAACGTGGTGCCGGCCTTCAGGTTGCCCTGATAAAGCGTGTGCAGCAGCGCGTGACCGGTACGGTCGGACGCGGCGCAGGTACGGGCAGCCTGGCCGCCTTTACCGTAGTCCTTCGACTGGCCGCCGAATGGACGCTGGTAGATGCGACCTTGCTCGGTACGGGAGAACGGCAGCCCCATGTGGTCCAGCTCGAACACCGCGGCCGGGCCTTCCTGGCACATGTATTCGATAGCGTCCTGGTCACCGATGTAGTCGGAACCCTTGACGGTATCGTACATGTGCCAGCGCCAGTCATCGTTCGGGTCGGCGGACGCGATGGCGCAGGTGATGCCACCCTGGGCCGACACGGTGTGGGAGCGCGTCGGGAATACCTTGGTGATCACGGCAGTCTTGTGACCGCCCTGGGCCAGCTGCAGCGCTGCGCGCATGCCGGCACCGCCGCCACCAATGATGATGGCGTCGAAGGAAATAGTTGGAATGTTAGCCATGAATCAGATACCCCAAAGAATCTGCACACCCCAGACGAAGTAAGCGAACATCGCGACGCCGCATACTGCCTGGAAGAGGAAACGGACTGCGGTCGCGGACTTGCCCAGCGCCATCGGCGTCAGGTAGTCGGTCGCGATGGTCCACATGCCGACCCAGGCGTGAGCGCCCAGGGCTACAAGGGCCAGCAGGCTGAAGATTCGCATCGCATTGTGGGAAAACAGCCCGTGCCATTGCTCGTAGCCGATGCCCGGGTTTGCGACGAGGTATCCGATCAGGAAAATGAAATAAGCCGCGAGAACGACCGCAGACACACGCTGCGCCATCCAGTCATAGAGGCCCGAACGCGATAGGTTCGTAACGCTGGTTACCATATCCAAACTCCTGCCAGAACGATCAGCACCACGGAAATGGCGATGATGATTTTCGAGCCCAGGCGGCCGCCTTCCAGCGTCTCACCGATGCCCATGTCCATGATCAAGTGGCGCACACCGGCTACCAGGTGATACAGCAGAGCGGACAGGAGGCCCCATGCTACGAACTTGGCCAGCGGGCTGGTCAAGCATGCCTTCACCTCGGCGTATCCTTCCTCGGAACCCAGGGATTTGCTCAATGCATAAAGCATGATGCCCAAGCCCAGGAACAGGATGATGCCGGAAACACGGTGCAGGAACGACGTAACGCCGGTGATGGGGAGTTTGATGGTCCTTAGGTCTAGGTTTACAGGTCGTTGGCTATTCACGGCTTTTTTTCACACTGAAGAGCCCCTAACAATCAGGGCAAAGTTGTTGGGGAGTGCGACTGGTCAGGTAAGCACCACCCAGGGAGTGCGACCCCCAATGAAAGCAAGCCCAAAAGCCCTTGGCGGTCGGTGGCCGAGTATAGACAGTTAGGTTACTAATGACAACGCGCGCACCTCACCCTAATAGCGGATTGCGCTGGCGGGATAAAAGGCGTAAATGGCAGGCAATTTCGAGGAAAAAGTCCGGTTAAAGCCTTCTGGGGCAAGACTTTAGGCAAATTGACATCTGAATTTATCTCACTATAGTGGTGCGGGCCCTGCGTGGGGGGTCTGTCTGATGATTTGAAGCATAAATAGGAGGCCACATGGCTGACAAAAAAGCGCAGTTGATCATCGAGGGCGCAGCCCCCGTCGAGCTGCCCATTTTAACCGGCACCGTTGGTCCCGATGTTATCGACGTACGGGGCCTGACGGCCACGGGCCGTTTCACTTTCGACCCAGGCTTCATGTCGACCGCCTCTTGCGAGTCGAAGATCACCTATATCGACGGCGACAATGGCATCCTGCTGCACCGGGGCTACCCGATCGAGCAACTGGCGGAAAAATCGGACTATCTGGAAACCTGCTACCTGCTGCTAAATGGCGAATTGCCAACAGCCGAGCAAAAAGCCCAGTTTGTCAGCACCGTGAAGAACCACACCATGGTTCACGAGCAGTTGAAGACCTTCTTCAACGGCTTCCGTCGCGACGCCCACCCGATGGCGGTCATGTGCGGCGTGGTCGGCGCCCTGTCGGCCTTCTATCACGACTCCCTCGACATCAATAACCCGCAGCATCGCGAAATTTCCGCGATCCGCCTGGTTGCCAAGATGCCGACCCTGGCCGCAATGGTTTACAAGTACTCCATGGGCCAACCCATGATGTACCCGCGCAACGACCTGACGTACGCGGAAAACTTCCTGCACATGATGTTCAACACCCCGTGCGAGATCAAACCGATCAGCCCGGTGCTGGCCAAGGCAATGGACCGGATCTTCATCCTCCACGCCGACCACGAGCAAAACGCCTCCACCTCCACCGTGCGCCTGGCAGGCTCTTCGGGTGCCAACCCGTTCGCCTGTATCGCCGCCGGCATCGCCGCGCTGTGGGGCCCTGCCCACGGCGGTGCGAACGAAGCCGTATTGACCATGCTCGATGAAATCGGCGATGTGTCCAACATCGACAAGTTCATCGCCAAGGCCAAGGACAAGAACGATCCGTTCAAGTTGATGGGCTTCGGTCACCGGGTCTACAAGAACCGCGACCCACGCGCCACCGTCATGAAGCAGACCTGCGACGAAGTGCTGAAGGAACTGGGCATCAACAACGATCCGCAACTCGAACTGGCCATGCGCCTGGAAGAGATCGCCCTGACCGACCCGTACTTCATCGAACGCTCGCTGTACCCGAACGTCGACTTCTACTCGGGGATCATCCTCAAGGCGATCGGCATTCCAACCAGCATGTTCACCGTGATCTTCGCCCTGGCGCGGACCGTGGGCTGGATCTCCCACTGGAAAGAAATGCTCTCCAGCCCGTACAAGATTGGCCGCCCGCGCCAGCTGTACACAGGCTACGAGTCGCGTGACATTACCAAGCTGGAAGATCGCAAGTAAGCACCTTTCAGCAGCACCGAAAACGGCCTCCCTCAGTGGAGGCCGTTTTTATTTGTGGCGCCTGATCTACCGCCATCGGGGGCAAGCCCCCTCACACATTTGAACGTATTCATAGATCAAGTGTGGGAGGGGGCTTGCCCCCGATGAGGCCAGTAGCAGCCCCCCATAAACCCCAGGCAAAAAAATACCCCGGCCTTTCGACCGGGGCATTTCTTTATCCAGCTACAACCTTAGTGATTAACCGCCCCACTCGCCCCCAGGCCAGTCTGCGAACGCACAAACTGCGGGAAGTACAGCGCACGCTCTTTCTCTGCCGCCGCCGACTTGTCGGTGATGGAGAAGAACCAGATACCGATGAACGCAATGATCATCGAGAACAGCGCCGGGTATTCGTACGGGAAGATGGCTTTTTCGTGATGCAGGATCGAGACCCAGATGGTCGGACCCAGGATCATCAGGCCAACGGCACTGATCAGGCCCAGCCAACCGCCAATCATCGCGCCACGGGTGGTGAGGTTTTTCCAGTACATGGAAAGCAGCAACACCGGGAAGTTACAGCTGGCGGCAATCGAGAACGCCAGGCCGACCATGAACGCGATGTTCTGGCTTTCGAACAGGATGCCCAGGCCAATCGCCAACACTGCGAGGGCGATGGTGGTGATCTTCGATACGCGAATCTCATCCTTTTCGTTGGCCTTGCCTTTCTTGATCACGCTGGCGTACAGGTCATGGGACACCGCCGAAGCACCGGCCAGGGTCAAGCCGGCAACCACGGCGAGGATGGTGGCGAAGGCCACCGCCGAGATGAAGCCCAGGAAGATACTGCCACCCACCGCGTTGGCCAGGTGCACCGCCGCCATGTTGTTACCGCCCAGCAAGGCGCCTGCAGCATCCTTGAACGCCGGGTTGGTGCTGACCAGCAGGATCGCGCCGAAGCCGATGATAAAGGTCAGGATATAGAAGTAGCCGATGAAGCCCGTGGCATACAGCACGCTCTTACGCGCTTCCTTGGCGTCGCTTACGGTGAAGAAGCGCATCAGGATATGCGGCAGGCCGGCGGTACCGAACATCAGTGCCAGGCCCAGGGAGAACGCGGAGATCGGGTCTTTCACCAGGCCGCCGGGGCTCATGATCGCTTCACCTTTAGGGTGAACCTTGATCGCCTCGGAGAACAGCGTGTTGAAGTCGAAGTTGACGTGCTTCATCACCATCAGCGCCATGAACGAGGCACCGGACAGCAACAGCACCGCCTTGATGATCTGCACCCAGGTGGTCGCCAGCATGCCGCCGAACAGCACATACAGGCACATCAGGATCCCGACCAGGATCACCGCCACATGGTAGTCGAGGCCGAACAGCAGTTGGATCAGCTTGCCCGCCCCCACCATTTGCGCGATCAGGTAGAACGCCACCACCACCAGGGAACCACAGGCCGACAGGCTGCGGATCTGGGTTTGCCCGAGGCGATAGGACGCCACGTCGGCAAAGGTGTACTTGCCCAGGTTACGCAGGCGCTCGGCGATCAGGAACAGAATGATCGGCCAGCCCACCAGGAAGCCGATCGAGTAGATCAGGCCGTCGTAGCCGGAGGTGAACACCAGTGCGGAAATACCCAGGAAGGACGCGGCCGACATGTAGTCGCCGGCAATCGCCAGGCCGTTCTGGAAACCGGTGATCTTGCCGCCGGCCGCATAGTAGTCGGCCGCCGACTTGTTGCGCTTGGACGCCCAGTAGGTGATGCACAACGTCGCGCCGACAAAGGCCACGAACATCAGGATCGCTGCGATATTCAGCGGTTGTTTGTGCACTTCACCGGTCAATGCATCCGCCGCCCACACCGCAGGAGCGAAGACCGAAGCGCCGAATACTGCCAATAGACGACGGATCATTGCGCAGCCTCCTTGAGAATCGCATTGTTCAGGTCGTCGAATTCGCCGTTGGCGCGTCGCACATAGATGCCGGTGAGGACAAAGGCCGACACAATCAGCCCGACCCCGATGGGGATGCCCCAGGTGATGGATGAGCCGGGGCTGAGTTTAGCCCCCAGTACTTGTGGCCCGTAGGCGATCAACAGGATGAATCCGGAGTACAGCCCTAGCATGATCGCCGAGAGAATCCAGGCGAACCTTTCCCTTTTTCTTACCAGCTCCTTGAAACGCGGGCTGTTTTGAATCGAGAGGTAAATGCTGTCGTTCATTGTTTTTATCCTCGCAGCACAGCTTTTTTATTATTGGTACGTATCCACTGTATGCGGCTACGGAACAGGTTCCAGACGACCTTAGTATTAGACGGAGTGTAGCGAGGGATTGAGAGGGCGCAGAAACATTTGCGGGTGACGAAAATAATGTGGGAGGGGGCTTGCTCCCGATAGTGGTGAGCCAGTCAGATCATTGACGACTGACACACCGCAATCGGGGGCAAGCCCCCTCCCACAGGGGGTTGTATCAAGGCATTGGGGGGTTATTTACCGGTCCACTCGGCTACGCGCTCAGGGTGCTTGGCCACCCAGTCCTTGGCCGCTGCATCAGGCTTGGCGCCTTCCTGGATAGCGAGCATGACTTCGCCGATCTCATCCTTGGAGGCCCACTGGAATTTCTTCAGGAACGCCGCGACTTCCGGCGCTTTCTTCTCCAGGCCCTTGCTGCCGATGCTGTTGACGGTTTCAGCAGCACCATAAATCCCTTTTGGATCGTCCAGGAAACGCAGTTTCCACTTGGCGAACATCCAGTGTGGCACCCAGCCGGTGACCGCAATGGATTCCTGTTTGTCTTCGGCACGGGTCAGCTCGGCGATCATCGCCGCACCCGAACTGGCTTGCAGTTTGTAGTCGAGGCCGTACTGCTTGATGGCTTCGTCGGTCTTGAGCATCACGCCTGAACCGGCGTCGATGCCGACGATCTTGTTCTTGAAGGTGGTGTCGGTCTTGAGGTCTTCGATGGACTTGGCCTTGACGTACTCCGGCACGATCAAGCCGATCTTCGCATCCTTGAAGTTGGGGCCGTAGTCGACCACCTTGTCCTTGTTCTTGGTCCAATACTCGCCGTGGGTCACCGGCAGCCAGGCGGAGAGCATGGCATCGAGCTTGCCGGTGGCCACGCCCTGCCACATGATCCCGGTGGCGACCGCTTGCAGTTTGACGTCATAACCGAGCTTTTCCCTGATCACCTCTGCCGCCACATGCGTGGTGGCAACGCTGTCGGACCAGCCATCTACATAACCGATGCTCAGGGTTTTGCTGTCGGCGCTGGCCAGTGTGGAGCTCATCGCAACTACCAGAGTGGCAGCTGCGCCCAAGAGTCGTCGCATCTTCATCGTACTTCCCCGAAAGTGCTGCGCCCGACGGATGTCGAGCGACGTCAACCTGTTGTTATGTGGTGCGCCGCGCCCCCTTCACGCGCATCGATCCGGCTGCTGCGACATCAGTGGAGTGCTGACACGTCGATCATCAACCTGCCGCAGCCTTCGACCTGCTCTGTCAGCGACCTCATGCAAGCAAGAAACGACATCACATCGCCAGTAGGACTTTTTGTAGGACTTAACCCCACGATCCCGCCTGAACTTTGCATGTCAAAATTATGCAGCCCCACTGGGATAGCGCAAATCCGGGTAAGATGCGCGCCTTTGCTCCCCCAGATAAGCCGACCATGCCCGCGACTGCCCGCTTCCCTGCCCTGCCCTATTGCTTCGCTTTGATCCTCGGCCTGCTGGCCCTTGTCGGCTACTGGTATGGCCTCGGCCGGCCGGTGGTGCTGCCGGATGTGGCCAGTGCCAGTCACAAGCTGCAATGCGCGTCGTACACACCGTTCGACAAGGACCAATCGCCCTTCGACCAACCGTTCACACTGCGCCCCGCGCGCATGGACGCCGACCTGGCCCTGCTGGCCACCCGCTTCGAGTGCATCCGCACTTACTCCATGACCGGCCTGGAAGCCTTGCCGGACCTGGCGCGCAAGCATGGGTTAAAGGTGATGGCGGGCGCCTGGGTCAGCAGCGACCCGGTCGCGACCGAAAAAGAAGTCGACCAACTGATCGCCTCGGCTAACGCCAACCCCGATGTGGTCACCTCGGTGATCGTCGGCAACGAAGCGCTGCTGCGCAAGGAAGTCACCGCCAAACAGCTGGTGGCGCTGATCCATAAGGTCAAAAGCCAGATCAAGCAGCCGGTCACCTACGCCGACGTCTGGGAGTTCTGGCTGCAGCACCCGGAAATCGCGCCGGCGGTGGACTTCCTGACCATCCACCTGCTGCCCTACTGGGAAGATGACCCCTCCGGCATCGACCAAGCCCTCAAGCATGTGGGCGATGTACGCCAGACCTTTGGCAACAAATTCGCGCCCAAGGACATATTGATCGGCGAGACGGGCTGGCCCAGCGAAGGCCGCCAACGCGAAACCGCGGTGCCGAGCCGGGTCAATGAGGCCAAGTTCATGCGTGGCTTCGTGGCCATGGCCGAGGCCAATGGCTGGCACTACAACCTGATCGAAGCGTTTGACCAACCGTGGAAGCGCGCCAGTGAAGGTGCCGTGGGCGGCTACTGGGGCCTGTTCGATGCCGACCGCCAGGACAAGGGCATCCTCGCCGGGCCGGTGACCAATGTGCCGCACTGGCCGCTGTGGCTGGGGGTCGGCGGGATTATCCTGCTGGGCACGCTGGTGCTCGGTGGTCGCGTCCGCAGCTCGCGCGCCGCGATCGCCCTGCCCCTGCTGGGTGCAGTGGCTGCCTGCGCCATCGGCACCTGGGCCGAACTGACCCGCGTGACTGCGCGCTTCAACGATGAGTGGGCATGGGCCGGTTTACTCGTAGCGCTGAACCTGCTGGTGCTGGCCCACGCCGCACTGGCCCTGAGTGCCCGTGAAGGCTGGCGCGAACGGCTGTTCAACTGGCTGGAACACCGTGCCGGCTGGCTGGTGGCAATCGCAGGGTTCGCGGGCGCCGTGATGATGCTGGCACTGGTGTTTGACCCACGCTACCGCAGCTTCCCGAGTGCGGCGCTGCTGCTGCCGGCGTTGGTGTACCTGGTTCGTCCAGTGACCGGGCCACGCCGGGAGATTGCCTTGCTGACCTTTATCATCGGGGCCGGCATTGCGCCACAGCTGTACCGTGAAGGCTTGCTGAACCAGCAGGCGTGGGGTTGGGCGGTGGTCAGTGGGTTGATGGTTGTGGCTTTGTGGCGGTGCTTGCGGATGCGCAAGGCTTAAGAGCGCCATCGGGGGCAAGCCCCCTCCCACCTTTGGACTGCGTTCTCATGTGGGAGGGGGGTTGCTCCCGATTGGTCTTGTCAGGCGCGCCGCGACTGCCTGACCAACCGCAACCCCGCAATCACCACCGCAAACACCGCAAACGAGGTGTTGTACAACGCCAGGGCCGGCAGCCCGAACGCCAGCCCCAGTACCGCCAAGCCCCATCCCGCACGGCCCGGCACGAAAAACGCCAGCACCGAGGTCACCAGCGCGGCCCAGCCCAGCACCTTGAAGTGAATCATCAAGCCCAGGTTCGAACGCACCTGGCATTCCCAGCGGCTGGCCTCGTCGGCACAGATGCCGACCCACTGGCCATCTTCCATAAAGCCGTAACGCGCGCCATAACTGGCAGCCAGCCATAACGGCAGGGCAATAAGCAGCAAAATCAACGGCAAGCGGCGGGACATGGAGCACTCCGATAGGCAAAAACGGCGCTCAGCTTAATGCGCCGGCGGCCGTTAGCAAGGTGCGTACACACAATTAGTGTTCACTAATGCATGGCAAAGTGTATCGTCTCGCTACTATTACCCCGAATCCGACGTTATTTTCCGACTTTTCGTGCCGAGGGCTGGCACTTCGGTGGCAACGCGGTGGTCATAGCCTGCGAACTTCATTAAGCACGTTTCCTCTTAGGGATTAAGTCATGCTCCGTTCCTTGCGCTGTGCTGCTCTGCTGGGCAGCCTTTTTTTGAGTGCGTCAGCACTGGCCGTCGATATCGACCAAGCCAGCTATGGCTACCCTTTGACCAACCCGTTCGAAGCGACCATCGCCACCACCCCGCCCGACCTTCGGCCGACATTGCCGACCGACGACCAGATCAACCAGTCCGACTACACCCTGAACATGCGCCCCGAGCGCGAGTTCAGCCTGCCGGACAACTTCTGGGCGGTGAAGAAACTCACTTACCGCATCGCCAAGCAGGACCGGGCCGCGCCGCTGATCTTCCTGATCGCAGGCACCGGTGCGCGGTTTGACAGCAGCATCAACGAATACCTGAAAAAACTGTATTACCAGGCCGGCTACCACGTGGTGCAACTGTCGTCGCCCACCAGCTTCGACTTCATCGCCTCTGCGTCGCGCTTCGCCACCCCCGGCATCAGCCAGGAAGATGCCGAAGACATGTACCGCGTGATGCAGGCCGTGCGCGCCCAGAACGCTTCGCTGCCGGTGACCGACTTCTACCTCACCGGCTACAGCCTCGGCGCGCTGGATGCGGCATTTGTCAGCAAGCTCGACGAGACCCGCCGCAGCTTCAACTTCAAGAAAGTGCTGCTGCTCAACCCGCCGGTCAACCTCTACACCTCGATCACCAACCTCGACAAGCTGGTACAGACCGAGGTCAAGGGCATCAACAACACCACCACCTTCTATGAACTGGTGTTGAACAAGCTGACCCGTTACTTCCAGCAAAAGGGCTACATCGACCTCAACGACGCCCTGCTCTACGACTTCCAGCAATCCAAGCAGCACCTGACCAACGAACAGATGGCCATGCTGATCGGCACCTCGTTCCGCTTCTCGGCGGCCGACATCGCCTTTACTTCGGACCTGATCAACCGCCGTGGCCTGATCATCCCGCCGAAGTACCCGATCAGCGAAGGCACCAGCCTCACGCCGTTCCTCAAGCGCGCACTGCAATGCGACTTCGATTGCTACCTCACCGAACAGGTGATCCCAATGTGGCGCGCCCGCTCCGACGGCGGCAGCCTGTTGCAACTGGTTGACCAGGTCAGCCTGTACGCCCTCAAGGACTACCTGCACGCCAGCCCGAAAATCGCCGTCATGCACAACGCCGATGACGTGATCCTCGGCCCGGGCGACCTTGGTTTCCTGCGCAAGACCTTCGGCGATCGCTTGACCGTCTACCCCCTGGGCGGCCACTGCGGCAACCTCAATTACCGCGTCAACGCCGACGCCATGCTGGAGTTCTTCCGTGGCTAAATATCTTCTGCTGCTTGCCGCCCTGATGTGCGCAGGCGTTGCCAATGCCGACAACAGCAAGGCTCACGCGCCTGTGGTGATGGACTCCGACGGATTCAAGGAGCCGTTGAGCAAACTCAAGTTCAACCCGGGTCTGGACCAACGCGAATTCGAACGCTCGTCGGTCAACGCCCTCAACGTGTATGACCCGCTCGAATCGTGGAACCGCCGCGTGTACCACTTCAACTACCGCTTTGACCAATGGGTGTTCCTGCCGGTGGTCGACGGTTACCGCTACGTCACGCCAAGCTTCCTGCGCACCGGCGTGAGCAACTTCTTCAACAACCTGGGCGACGTGCCCAACCTGTTGAACAGCCTGCTGCAACTCAAGGGCCACCGTTCCCTGGAAACCACCGGGCGCCTGCTGCTCAACACCACCGTCGGCATCGCCGGCCTGTGGGACCCGGCGACCGCCATGGGCCTGCCGCGCCAGAGCGAAGACTTCGGCCAGACCCTGGGCTTCTACGGCGTGCCCGGCGGTGCCTACCTGGTGCTGCCGATCTTCGGCCCGTCGAACCTGCGCGACACCGGCGGCCTGCTGGTGGACTACACCGCCGAGTCCCAGATCAACTTCCTCAACGTCTCCGAAGTCAGCTCCAACCACCCGGAAATCTGGGCCCTGCGCGCGGTGGACAAGCGCTACCAGACCAGCTTCCGCTACGGTCAGATGAACTCGCCGTTCGAGTATGAGAAGGTGCGGTATATCTACACGGAATCGCGCAAGTTGCAGATTGCCGAGTAAATAACGCCCGTAAAAAAGGCCATTCGATTGAATGGCCTTTTTTGTGTCGGCGATTTATGCCCTGAGCGCTTTCCAGCTCTTGCCCACCACACTGACCACTGCCACTACCACCGCCCCGGCAACAATCCCCGCCACCGCATTCAGTAACGTCGGCATCAACCACGCCAATCCACCTGTGCTCTGGCTCACACCCTCGATCCAGTGATGCACCACCGGCACGCCATGGGTAAGGATGCCACCGCCGACCATGAACATCGCCGCCGTGCCGATCACCGACAGGCTCTTCATCATGTACGGTGCCGCCCGCAGGATGCCGCCACCGATACGGCGAGCCATCTGGCCAGGCTTCTGGGTAAGCCACAGGCCCAGGTCATCCAGCTTGACGATGCCAGCCACAAGCCCGTAGACGCCGATGGTCATGACGATGGCGATGCCCGACAACACGATCACCTGCTGCATCAGCTGCGCATCAGCCACGATACCGAGGGTGATCGCGATGATTTCCGCCGAGAGGATGAAGTCGGTGCGGATAGCGCCTTTGATCTTGTCCTTTTCGAAAGCCACCAGATCGGTCGCCGGGTCGGCCACGGCTTCGACCAATTGGGTGTGTTCGGCCTGGTCTTCAGCCTGGCTGTGCAGAAATTTATGCGCGAGTTTTTCGAAGCCTTCGAAACACAGGTACGCACCGCCGAGCATCAACAAGGGCGTCACCGCCCAGGGTGCAAAGGCGCTGATCAACAGCGCCGTCGGCACCAGGATCAGCTTATTGACGAATGACCCCTTGGCCACCGCCCACACCACGGGAATTTCCCGCTCGGCGCGCACACCGGAAACCTGCTGGGCGTTAAGCGCCAGGTCGTCACCCAGCACGCCGGAGGTCTTCTTCGCGGCCACCTTTGTCATCAAGGCAACGTCATCGAGTACCGCGGCGATATCATCAATCAACACCAACAAGCTGCTTCCTGCCATGAATCGGGCTTCCTTAAGAGAGGGATGGGCGGAGCATAACGCGGCGCAGGGCTTTGCGGGCACATTGTTGAGGCCCGCGGATAGCCGGTGCTACCATGCGCAACCGCCTGTCCTGGCAAGGAAACTCCCCGTGCTCAGTTTCATAGATACGTTTCTCTTTTGGCGAGTGGCTGTTGTCGTCAGGCAAGGAGCCGCGACGACTCATAGCTCGCTATGGGGAGGAGCGGCGACGCAGAATGGCGGCAACAGACGCCGTCAAACAGAAACAGTATCTGTGAGACTGAGCACTTTATGAGCACCATTCGCGAGCGCAACAAAGAAAAGATCCTGCGGGCGGCGAGCGAGGAGTTTGCCGACAAGGGCTTCGCCGCGACCAAAACCAGCGACATCGCCGCCAAGGCCGGGCTGCCCAAGCCCAACGTCTATTACTACTTCAAGTCCAAGGACAACCTCTACCGCGAGGTGCTCGAAAGCATTATCGAGCCGATCCTGGCGGCGTCCACGCCGTTCAACCCCGAGGGCGAGCCTTCAGCGGTGCTGAGCAACTACATCCGCTCGAAAATCCGCATCTCCCGCGACCTGCCCTTCGCCTCCAAGGTGTTCGCCAGCGAAATCATGCATGGCGCACCGCACCTGAGTGCCGAGCAGGTCCAACAACTCAATGCCCAGGCCAAGCACAATATCGACTGCATCCAGAGTTGGGTGGATCGCGGGGTGATCGCGGCTATCGACCCTCATCACCTGATGTTCAGCATCTGGGCGGCGACGCAGACCTATGCGGATTTCGACTGGCAGATTTCCGCGGTGACCGGCAAGGCCAAGCTGGATGAGGCCGATTATGAAGCGGCGGCGCAGACGATTATTCGGTTGGTGCTCAAAGGCTGCGCGCCGGACTGATGCACCGAGGTGCCTGTGCCAATCGGGGGCAAGCCCCCTCCTACCTATTGAACCGTGAATACGCTCAAGACTGTGGGAGGGGCTTGCTCCCGGTGAGGCCCTTACAGTCACACACCACTCAAGCTGATACCCCCGCATCCGCCCTCAACCCCAGCCCTTCGATCGCCGTGATCGCACACTGCTCATCAATATCCGACGTATCCCCGCTGATCCCGATCGCCCCCAGTACCGCCCCCGCCTGATCCCGAATCAACACCCCACCCGGCGCCGGCACCACGCTGCCTTGCCCCAGGCTGTTCAACGCCGCGATAAACGCCGGCCGTTGCTGTGCGTCCAGCGCCAGCAAGCGCGAGCCCTTGCCCAGCGCAATCGCGCCCCAGGCCTTGCCGATGGCGATGTGCGGGCGCAGCAGGCTGGCGCCGTCTTCGCGCTGCACGGTGATCAAGTGGCCACCGCTGTCGAGCACCGCAACGGTCAGCGGTGCGGCTGAGATCGTGCGCCCTGCGCTGAGGGCCTGGCTGGCCAGTTGGGTGGCAATCTTCAAGGTTAAAGCGCTCATGGTGCCGTCCTTCTTTTGTTATTGGGAAAGCGGTGGAGGTCTGTTTGATCAGATGCTCGATCAAACAAATAGAACACAATGACATTTATTTTTGTATACAATATTTTCAAACAAAGGCTCCACACGTCGAAAAAAGCGGTTCCGACGAACGCAAAGACCAACCAATAAAATGGATTGACCTGTGCCTCCCGCCGTGAATACACTTTGGACAGACACCACTTGTATACAACTACAAAACGCAAGAGGCACCAAAATCATGAGCAAAATGAGAGCAATCGAAGCCGCCGTCCTCGTCATGCGCCGCGAGGGCGTGGACACCGCCTTCGGTATCCCAGGCGCTGCGATCAACCCGCTGTACTCAGCCTTGCAGAAGGTGGGTGGCATCGATCACGTCCTTGCTCGCCACGTTGAAGGCGCCTCGCACATGGCCGAGGGTTACACCCGCACCAAGGCCGGCAATATCGGCGTATGCATCGGCACCTCGGGCCCGGCGGGCACCGACATGGTCACCGGCCTCTACAGCGCCTCGGCCGACTCGATCCCGATCCTGTGCATCACCGGCCAGGCACCGCGGGCCCGCATGCACAAGGAAGATTTCCAGGCCGTGGACATCACCAGCATCGTCAAGCCGGTGACCAAGTGGGCGACCACCGTCCTCGAGCCGGGCCAAGTGCCGTACGCGTTCCAGAAAGCCTTCTATGAAATGCGCTCCGGGCGACCTGGCCCGGTGCTGATCGACCTGCCGTTCGATGTGCAGATGGCCGAGATCGAATTCGACATCGACGCCTACCAGCCGCTGCCACTGGCCAAGCCCTTGGCCACCCGCATCCAGGTCGAAAAGGCCCTGGCCCTGCTGGACCAGGCGGAACGCCCGTTGCTGGTGAGCGGTGGCGGTGTGATCAACGCCGACGCCAGCGAGCTGCTGGTGGAGTTCGCCGAGCTGACCGGCATCCCAGTGATCCCGACGCTGATGGGCTGGGGCACCATTCCCGACGATCACCCGCAGATGGTGGGCATGGTCGGCCTGCAAACCTCCCACCGCTACGGTAACGCGACGCTGCTCAAATCGGACGTGGTACTGGGTATCGGTAACCGTTGGGCCAACCGCCACACCGGTTCGGTCGAGGTCTACACCGAAGGGCGTAAATTCATTCACGTCGACATCGAGCCGACGCAGATTGGTCGCGTATTCACCCCGGACCTGGGCATCGTGTCCGACGCCGGCTCCGCGCTGACGATGTTCATTGAAGTGGCCCGTGAGTGGAAAGCCGCCGGCAAGCTCAAGGACCGCAGTGCCTGGCTGCATGACTGCCAGCAGCGCAAGTCGACCCTGCAGCGCAAGACCCACTTCGACAACGTGCCGGTCAAGCCGCAACGGGTGTACGAAGAGATGAACCAGGTGTTCGGCAAAGACACCTGCTACGTCAGCACCATCGGCCTGTCGCAGATTGCCGGCGCGCAGTTCCTGCATGTGTACAAGCCCCGCCACTGGATCAACTGCGGCCAGGCCGGCCCGTTGGGCTGGACCATTCCGGCGGCGCTGGGCGTGGTCAAGGCCGACCCGGGCCGCAAGGTGGTGGCGCTGTCCGGCGACTATGACTTCCAGTTCATGATCGAAGAGCTGGCCGTGGGCGCGCAGTTCAAGCTGCCGTACATCCACGTGGTGGTGAACAACTCTTACCTGGGGCTGATCCGCCAGGCCCAGCGCGGGTTTGAAATGGACTACTGCGTGCAATTGTCTTTCGACAACCTCAACGCACCGGAGCTGAACGGTTATGGCGTCGACCACGTCGCAGTTGCCGAAGGCCTGGGTTGCAAGGCCCTGCGCGTATTCGAGCCGGGGCAAATCCAGCCGGCATTGCGCCGCGCCGAGGAAATGATCGAAGAGTTCAAAGTGCCGGTGATCGTCGAGATCATTCTGGAGCGCGTGACCAATATTTCCATGGGCACCGAGATCAACGCCGTCAACGAATTCGAAGACCTGGCCCTGGTCGGCAACGATGCTCCGACCGCCATTTCCCTGCTCGATTAAGGAGAACCCTATGCCACGCTTTGCCGCCAACCTGTCCATGCTGTTTACCGAACAGGACTTTCTCGCGCGCTTCAAGGCCGCTGCCGAGGCCGGTTTCCAGGGTGTCGAGTACCTGTTCCCCTATGAATTCAGCTCGGCTGACATCAAGGCCCAGCTCGACACCCATGGCCTGACCCAGGTGCTGTTCAACCTGCCGGCCGGTGACTGGGCCAAGGGCGAACGCGGCCTGGCTTGCCACCCGGACCGGGTCGAGGAGTTCCGCGCCGGGGTCACCCTGGCCATCGCCTACGCCCAGGTGCTGGGCAATACCCAGATCAACTGCCTGGCGGGGATTCGGCCGCAGGGTGTGGATGATGAAACCGTGGAAAAGACCTTTGTCGCCAACCTCAAGTACGCCGCCGACAAGCTGCAAGCAGTAGGCATCAAGCTGGTCATGGAAATGATCAACACCCGCGACATTCCGGGCTTCTACCTCAACAACACCGCCCAGGCCCTGTCGATTCGCGAACAGGTGGGCAGTGACAACCTGTTCCTGCAGTACGACATCTACCACATGCAAATCATGGAAGGCGATCTGGCCCGGACCATGGCCGCGCACCTGGAGGAGATCAATCACATCCAGCTGGCGGACAACCCTGGGCGCAATGAGCCGGGAACCGGGGAGATCAACTACCGCTTCCTGTTCGAACATCTGGACCGCATCGGGTACGCGGGCTGGGTCGGCTGTGAATACAAGCCGCTGACCACCACCGAAGCGGGTTTGGGCTGGCTTAAAACCCACAACGCCGTCTAACCGACACCACACAAAACCTTGTGGGAGGGGGTTTGCTGTGGTGATGGGGGGCTTTACCACTGCCCCCCATGGGGCTGCTACGCAGCCAGCGCGGGACAAGCCCGCTCACCACAACAAGCCCCCTCACCACAGCAAGCCCGCTCACCACCGCAAGCCCAGCGCCCACAGAGCATAAAAAGAGGATTTCATCATGGCTAAAATCGGATTTATCGGCACCGGCATCATGGGCCAACCCATGGCCGCAAACCTGCAGAAAGCCGGTCATCAACTGTTGCTTTCCGAACACCACGGCAAGGCGCCGGCCGAGCTGATCAGCGCCGGCGCAGTGGCCCTGGCCACCCCGCAGCAAGTGGCCCAGGAAGCCGAGTTCATTATCGTCATGGTCCCCGACACCCCGCAGGTCGACGACGTGCTGTTCCGCGCCGACGGTGTGGCGGCGGGCCTGTCGCCGAACAAGGTGGTGATCGATATGAGTTCGATCTCTCCCACAGCCACCAAGGCGTTTGCGGCAAAGATCAACGAGCACGGCGCGCAGTACCTCGACGCCCCGGTGTCCGGCGGTGAAGTCGGCGCCAAGGCCGGTACCTTGAGCATCATGGTCGGTGGCGAACCACAGACCTTCGAACGTGCCCTGCCGCTGTTCCAGAGCATGGGCAAGAACATCACCCTGGTGGGCGGCAATGGCGATGGCCAGACCGCCAAAGTGGCCAACCAGATCATCGTCGCGCTGAATATCCAGGCGGTGGCCGAAGCGCTGCTGTTCGCCTCCAGGAACGGCGCCGACCCGGCCAAGGTACGTGAAGCGCTGATGGGCGGCTTTGCCTCATCAAAGATCCTCGAAGTGCACGGCGAACGCATGATCAAGGGCACCTTCGATCCGGGTTTCCGCATCAACCTGCACCAGAAGGACCTGAACCTGGCCCTGGCCGGTGCCAGGGAACTGGGGATCAACCTGCCGAACACCGCCGGCACCCAGCAGGTGTTCAGCACCTGCGCGGCGCTTGGCGGCGGTAACTGGGACCACTCGGCGCTGATCAAGGGGTTGGAGCATATGGCGAACTTTTCGATTCGCGATAAGTAACCCCCCTTTGAAAGGGCTGTACCTCTAATAACAAAAATACCCGGGAGCCCGCTTATGTCGGTCGATCCGCAACACCTGCTTCGCGAGCTGTTTGCCACAGCCATCGATGCCGCCCACCCCCGGCACGTCCTCGAACCCTGCCTGCCCGCCGACCGCAGCGGCCGCGTGATCGTGATCGGCGCCGGCAAGGCGGCGGCCGCCATGGCGCTGGTCGTCGAGAATTGCTGGCAAGGCGACGTCTCAGGCCTGGTGGTGACCCGCTACGGCCACGACGCCCCTTGCCAGAAAATCGAAGTGGTCGAAGCCGCCCACCCGGTGCCCGATGCCGCCGGCCTGGCGGTGGCCAAGCGCGTGCTGGAATTGATCAGCAACCTGAGCGAAGACGACCGGGTGATCTTCCTGCTCTCCGGCGGTGGTTCGGCACTCCTGGCACTGCCTGCCGAAGGCATCAGCCTGGCCGACAAGCAGGCCATCAACAAAGCCCTGCTCAAATCCGGCGCCACCATTGGCGAGATGAATTGCGTACGCAAGCACCTCTCGGCAATCAAGGGCGGTCGGCTGGCAAAGGCGGCCTGGCCGGCCACGGTCTACACCTACGCGATTTCCGATGTGCCGGGCGACCAGGCCACGGTCATCGCTTCCGGCCCCACGGTCGGCGACCCCAGCACCTCGCAACAGGCCCTGGCGATCCTCAAGCGCTACGGCATCGACGCACCGGCCGCCGTGCGCAGTTGGTTGCAGAATCCGGCCTCGGAAACCGTCAAACCCGGTGACCCGGTGCTCGCCCGCAGCCACTTCCAGCTGATCGCACGCCCGCAACAATCCCTGGAAGCGGTGGCGGTGAAAGCGCGCCAGGCCGGTTTCAGCGCGCTGATCCTCGGCGACCTGGAAGGCGAAGCGCGGGAGGTGGCCAAAGTGCACGCCGGCATCGCGCGGCAAATCGTGCAGCACGGCCAGCCGTTGGCGGCGCCGTGCGTGATCCTCTCCGGTGGGGAAACCACCGTCACCGTGCGCGGCAATGGCCGTGGCGGGCGCAACGCCGAATTCCTGTTGAGCCTGACCGACAGCCTCAAAGGCCTGCCGGGCGTGTACGCCCTGGCCGGCGACACCGACGGCATCGACGGCTCGGAAGACAACGCCGGCGCAATCATGACCCCGTGCAGCCATGCGCGCGCCGAAGCCCTGGGCCTGTCGGCCAGCGACGAGTTGGATAACAACAACGGTTATGGCTACTTCGCCGCCCTCGACGGCTTGATCGTTACCGAGCCGACCCGCACCAATGTCAATGACGTGCGCGCCATCCTGATCCTTGAGACTGCCCGCCATGACGCCTGACAAGAAGGTCAAGATCCTCGCCACCCTGGGCCCGGCCACCGACGGTATCGACGACATCCGCGAGCTGGTGCAAGCCGGGGTGAATATCTTCCGCCTCAACTTCAGCCACGGTGAGCATGCCGATCACGCCCGGCGCTACCACTTGATTCGCCAGGTGGAGCGCCAGCTCAACTACCCGCTGGGCATCCTCATGGACCTGCAAGGGCCGAAGCTGCGCGTCGGGACGTTTGCCGAGGGCAAGGTGCAACTGGTGCGTGGCCAGGCCCTGCGCCTGGACCTGGACCCGACGCCGGGTGACCAACGCCGGGTCAACCTGCCCCACCCGGAAATCATCGCCGCCCTGGAACCGGGCATGGACCTGTTGCTCGACGACGGCAAGCTGCGCCTGCGCGTGATCACCCGGCACGCCGATGCCATCGACACCACCGTACTGAATGGCGGCGAGTTGTCCGACCGTAAAGGCGTCAACGTCCCACAAGCCTTGCTGGAACTCAGCCCGCTCACCGCCAAGGACCGTCGCGACCTGAGCTTCGGCCTGGAGCTGGGCGTGGACTGGGTGGCGCTGTCGTTTGTGCAGCGCCCGGAAGACATCCGCGAGGCTCGCGAGCTGATCGGCGACAAGGCCTTCCTGATGGCCAAGATCGAGAAGCCCTCAGCCGTACAACGCCTGCGGGAAATCGCCGAGCTGAGCGACGCGATCATGGTGGCCCGGGGCGACCTGGGCGTGGAAGTGCCGGCGGAGAGCGTGCCGCAAATCCAGAAAGACATCATCCGCACCTGCCGCCAGTTGGGCAAACCGGTGGTGGTGGCGACGCAGATGCTGGAGTCCATGCGCTTCTCGCCGGCGCCAACCCGCGCGGAAGTGACGGATGTCGCCAATGCAGTGGCCGAAGGCGCGGATGCGGTGATGCTGTCGGCGGAAACCGCGTCGGGCGAGTACCCGTTGGAAGCCGTGCAGATGATGAGCAAGATCATCCGCCAGGTGGAAAACGGCCCGGACTACCAGACCCAACTCGACGTCAGCCGGCCCAAGGCCGATGCCACGGTGTCGGACGCCATCAGCTGCGCGATCCGGCGCATCAGCAGCATCCTGCCGGTGGCGGTGCTGGTGAACTACAGCGAGTCGGGCAGCTCCAGCCTGCGCGCGGCGCGGGAACGGCCGGTGGCGCCGATTCTCAACCTCACGCCGAACCTGTCCACCGCACGCCGCTTGAGTGTGGCGTGGGGCGTGCATTCGGTGGTCAATGATCGACTGAGGCAGGTGGATGAGGTGTGTTCCACCGCGCTGGAGATTGCCCAGGCCCAGGGCATGGCGCAGCGCGGGGATACCTTGGTGATTACTGCCGGGGTGCCGTTCGGGCAGCTGGGGTCGACCAACTCCTTGCGCATAGAGACGCTGATCTAGCGCCTGTAGAGGCCCCATCGGGGGCAAGCCCCCTCCCACATTGGACTGCATTCACACATCTAACTATGTGAACCCGATCAAGTGTGGGAGGGGGCTTGCCCCCGATGGAGACAACTCGGTCCCACTGACTCACTAAACATGCACAACCCAACCTGCCCCGACTGGGCCGAAGCCCTGCTCAACGGCTTCAGCCAGATCTTCCTGCAACGCCATCCGCTGTGCGGCCTGCTGTGCCTGTTGGCGATCCTGGTCAGCGCCCCTGCCTTGCTTGGCGGGGCGCTGCTGGGGGGTGTCGCCGGGTTGCTCACGGCCCAGCGTCGCGACTATCCCAAGGCCGAGCGCCAGGCTGGACTCTATAGCTACAACGGCGTGCTGCTTGGTTTGCTGATCAGCCAGCATTTCACCTGGTCGGCCTTGTTGCCACCGCTGATCCTGGCGTGCGGCGGCCTGAGCGCGATCCTCACGCGGCAGTGGCTGAAACACGCCAGCTGGCCACATGACCTGCCCGCCTACACCGCGCCCTTTGTCGGCCTGGGCTGGCTGCTGCTGGGCAGCGTCCCACACAGTGCCTTGGCCCTGGGCGAGCCCGATACCCTGGCGGTGCTCGGCGCGCCGTTCACCGGCCTCGCGCAAATCATGCTGCTGGACCAGCCGCTGGCGGGCGTGCTGATTGCCCTCGGCCTGTGGCTGGCGAACCGGCGTGCCGCGGTCTGGGCCGTGATCGGCGCCAGCAGCGGCGTACTGATCGGATGGCTGCTGGACGACACCAGCGCCGCCCTCCTCGGCCTGCACAGCTACAACCCCGCTCTCGCGGCCCTGGCGCTGAGCCAGGCACGGCGCCAACCCTGGCTGCCGCTGCTCGGCATCCTGCTGGCGATCCTTCTCACACCGGGCTTTGCCGCCGTGCACCTGCCCGCACTCACCGCGCCGTTTATCCTCGCCTGCTGGCTGGTACGCGCCGGCGCCCGAATACTCAGGAAACCCCGCATGGACAGCCCCTTCGAATCCCCCTAGGCTTGCTCGATATTCGATTCAGGCGGGCTTTATGGACAGCAACAACGACTGGCGTCAGCGGCTCTACATCATGGTTTTTCAGAGCGACACCGTCGCCGGGCGGCGCTTTGACGGCATCCTGCTGTTGATCATCCTCGCCAGCCTGGTGATCGTGATGCTCGACAGCATCGACCAGGTCCACCAGAACTACGCCGATGTGCTGGCCTACATTGAATGGGGCTTCACCCTGATCTTCCTGATCGAGTACGGGTTGCGCCTGTACTGTTCGCCCAAGCCGTTGCGCTACGCCTTCAGCTTTTACGGGCTGGTGGATCTGCTCGCCATCGTGCCCGGCATCCTTGCGCTGTACTACAGCGACGCGCAGTACCTGCTGATCATCCGCATCATCCGGATGCTGCGGATTTTCCGCGTGCTCAAGCTCAGCCCGTACCTCAAGCAGGCCAACTACCTGATGGCGGCGCTGCGCGGCAGCAAGCAGAAGATCGTGGTGTTCCTGGTGAGCGTATGCACCCTGGTCACGGTGTTCGGCACCTTGATGTATGTGATCGAAGGGCCGGAGCACGGCTTCACCAGTATCCCCAAAGGCATCTATTGGGCGATCGTGACGCTGACCACTGTGGGCTTTGGCGATATCGTGCCCAAGACGCCGTTGGGCCAGGTGATTTCGTCACTGGTGATGATCACCGGTTACTCGATCATCGCCGTGCCCACGGGTATTTTTACGGCCGAACTGGCCAGTGCCATGCGCGGTGAACAACTGCAACACGACTGCCCGGTGTGCAGGAAAAACAGCCACGAGCCCAACGCGGCGTTCTGTTCGCGCTGTGGCAGCGCTCTTTTTAAGAAAGTGGAATAAGCAAAGTTCTTTTTAATCTTTAAGCGACTAAGTGCCCCCGGCTATAGTCGCTGGCAATGTGCCTCCCCTCTTCTCCCGAACAACAAGGAATGAGCAGTGAAAAAACTCGTAAGCGCCTCTCTCCTGGCCGCCGGCCTTGCCCTCGCGGGCGCCGTCCAGGCCGCACCGGTCACCCTGCTCAACGTCTCCTACGACGTGATGCGCGATTTCTACAAGGACTACAACGCCGCCTTCCAGAAGCACTGGGAAGCCGAGCACCCGAACGACAAGCTGACCCTGCAGATGTCCTTCGGCGGTTCCAGCAAACAAGCGCGCTCGGTGATCGACGGCCTGCCGGCTGACGTGATTACCATGAACATGGCCACCGACATCAACGCCCTGGTCGACAACGGCAAACTGGTGCCGGACAACTGGGTCACCCGCCTGCCGAACAACAGCGCGCCGTTTACCTCGGCCACCGTGTTCATCGTGCGCAAGGGCAACCCGAAAGCACTGAAAGACTGGCCGGACCTGCTCAAGGATGGCGTGCAGGTGATCGTGCCCAACCCGAAAACCTCGGGTAACGGCCGCTACACCTACCTGTCGGCCTGGGGTTATGTGCTCAAGAACGGCGGCGACGAAGACAAGGCCAAGGCCTTTGTCGGCAAGCTGTTCAAACAGGCGCCCGTGCTGGACACCGGTGGCCGCGCCGCCACCACCACGTTCATGACCAACCAGATCGGCGACGTGCTGGTGACCTTCGAGAACGAAGCGGAAATGATCGCCCGTGAATTCGGTCGCGATCAGTTCGAAGTGATCTACCCAAGCGTCTCCGCCGAAGCCGAGCCGCCGGTGTCGGTGGTGGATAAAGTGGTCGAGAAGAAAGGCACCCGCGTGGCGGCTGAAGACTACCTGAAGTACCTGTGGTCGCCGCAAGGCCAGGAAATCGCTGCCAACAACTACCTGCGCCCGCGTGACCCGAAGGTGCTGGCCAAGTACACCGACCGCTTCCCGAAAGTCGACTTCCTGTCGGTGGAGAAGACCTTTGGTGACTGGCGCACCGTGCAGAAAACCCACTTCAATGATGGTGGGGTTTTCGACCAGATCTACTCCGGTCAGTAACTGACAAATGTGGGAGGGGGCTTGAACCCTCCCACATTTAGATCCGGGTTTTGCAGTTACATCGGCGGTGTCACGCCATCCTTGCCGGCTGAAATGGCTTGGGCAGTGATTTTCCCATCCGCCCCCTGCGCGGCAAACAACACCACCTTCACCCCCGGCTTGAGCAAGCTGCGGTCCCCCGGTTCCAGGTTGACGATCGGCACATCCTCCGGCACCACGATCTTCTGTTCGCCGCCTTTGTATTTCACGGTCAACGTCCGCCCTTTGCTGACCACCAGGTCGCCGACGGTGCCGTTGGTCATGCTGCTGCCTTCCTTCAGGTCAAACGCCCGATGCCCGTCCCCCGTGCCGGCCATGGCCGGTGGGAACACATGCACTTCCAGCGCCGTCAGGGTGCCGTCGGCGTTGGGCATGGCGGCCGAGCCGATGTAGCTGCCGGGTTTTATTTCGTCGATCCTGGCCAGGGTAACGGCGCGCACCTGGGTATCCTTGGTCAGGTGCACGGTGACGTCTTCACCGCTGTTGACCTTGACCTGCATCGCATCACCGTCCATCGCGGTGATTGCCCCGCGTACGCCTACGCGCGGTGCATCGGCGGCATTGGCCAGGCCGAGGGCCATCGCAACAGCGAGGCTTGAAGCCAGGAGTATCTTGTTGAGCGTGATTTTCATGGCGCTGGATTTCCTGTTTCGGCAGTTGTTTCTGAATGTATCATCACCCGGCATAAGTGATATCACCACAAACGGCCTACTCGCCGTTGAGCCTTGTCTTTACTCTCGCTCGCCATCTACCTTCGCTTTTATGAGAACACCATGAATGCTACCCCCCATGCTACGAGCACCATGACCCGCGCAATGGTGATGCTGTTTGCGTTTTGCTGCGGCGCCATCGTCGCCAACATCTACTACGCCCAGCCGATCATCGAACTGATCGCACCGGACATCGGCCTCACCCCGGCGATGGCCAGCCTAATTGTGTCCCTGACGCAGATCGGCTATGCCCTCGGCCTGTTCTTCCTGGTCCCCCTGGGCGACCTGCTGGAAAACCGCAAGCTGATGATCATCACGACCCTGGTGGCGATTGCCAGCCTGCTGGGTGCGGCCTTTACCGAACAACCGAACCTGTTCCTGCTGGTGTCGTTGCTGATCGGCTTCAGTTCGGTGTCGGTACAGATCCTGATCCCCCTGGCCGCACACCTGGCGCCCGCCGAGTCTCGGGGTCGGGTGGTCGGCAGCATCATGGGTGGGCTGCTGTTGGGCATCCTGCTGGCGCGGCCAGTGTCCAGCGTCGTGGCTGACCATTTTGGCTGGCGCGCGATGTTCATGGCCGCCGCCGCGTTGATGGTATTTATCAGCGTGGTGCTGATGCTGACCATCCCCAAGCGCCAGCCGGACCACAGCGCCAGCTATGGCCAATTGCTGCGCTCCCTGGGCACCCTGTTGCGAGAACAACCGCTGCTGCGTCAACGCGCGTTTTACCAAGGTTGCATGTTCGCCACGTTCAGCCTGTTCTGGACCGCCGCCCCGCTGGAGCTGGTGCGCAACCACGGCCTGAGCCAGACCCAGATCGCGATCTTCGCCCTGGTCGGTGCTATCGGCGCCATTGCCGCCCCCATCGCCGGACGCCTGGCCGATGCCGGTCACACCCACCGCGCATCGCTGCTGGCCATGGTCTTTGCGGTATTGAGCTTCCTGCCGGCCTTCGTGCACCCGCTGTACAGCGTCATCGGCCTGGCGGTGACCGGCGTGGTTCTGGACTTCTGCGTGCAGATGAACATGGTCCTCGGCCAACGCGCCATCTATGCACTCGACGCCAACAGCCGCAGCCGCTTGAACGCGCTGTACATGACCAGCATCTTCATCGGTGGTGCCTTCGGCTCGGCGATTGCCAGCAGCGTGTACGAACACGGCGGCTGGCTGGGTGTGATGCTGGTGGGCAGCGCGTTCCCGCTGGTGGCGTTGTTGCGGTTCCTCAGTGCGTCGCGGCAAACGGCTGTCGCCACCGCCTAGGAACGCACCAACTTCTCCAAAGCCGCATCCGCCAGAAATGACGAGCGGCTTTTGACCTTGTGCTCGCGCACATACCGGTCAATTCGCTGGATGACATAGCCGGGCAAGGTCACATTGACCTTCTCGGTCTTGCCCAGATACGGCGAGATGTCCAGTTCCAGCATGCCCCAGCCCATCCCGGCATAGTCTTCATGGGTGTGATGAGTGCCCACCGACCTTGGCATCGGAATCACCCCGCCCTCGGCGGCGATCTCCTGCAGCAGGATGTGCGCGACTTCCACCGCGGCGTTGTAGGCCTCTTCGAAACTGTCCCCGGCGGTAACTGCGCCTGGAATATCGGGGATCTGGATACCGGTGGCGGTGAAGTCATCGCCCCATTCGATACAGATTGGGTATTGCATGAATGCTCTCCTTAAAACTGAAACAGCCCGGCACGTTTCCTGATGCTTCTGATGGTGCCCAGCGGCAGATCCTTCTTCGGATGCGGCACCGGGATCGTGTACGGGTTATAGCGGTGGGTAAAAATAGGATAACTGCCCGTGACCCGATCCAGCACCCAACCCGCCTCTTGCAGCGCCTTGATCAATAGCCTGCCTTGCACACCAGCCTCCTTGGCTCGGCCTAAATAAAAGCAACCCTAGAGTTATCTTTACTCAAGCGTTGAAAACCGCCAACCGAATGACATGCCATGGGTATTCCCCACAGGCTTGTCTGTGCATGGCAAGGGCCAGGGCGCCGGCGTTTGCCGACCATGGCAGGCGCTGATCAAGGCCTGAGCCTGTCAGCGCCTCGTCATGGCAGTGTTATCTGCGGGCATCCGACGGCTGGACGATGTTTTGTATCCACTGCAACAAGGCTGAGAACGCCTTGATCATTACCTCGCGTAACGCTGCAAGCGGGTCCGCGCTGCTATCCAGCGGGGGCGCCGGCGGCGGCGCAGGGGCCGGTGTGGGGACAACCTTCGGTGCGGGTTTAACCTCCGGCTTTTGCCCCTGCCACTGCACATCGCCGGGTTTGATCTGGCCAATGCTCTTGACCACCAGGTCGGCGCTGCCGCTCCCCTTCAGATCTATCTCCAGGCTTGAACGCCCGGTGGCCGCGTCGTGCCTGAGCAATGCCTCGCCGGCGCGACCAGAGAATCGATCAGTGAACGTCAGGGCACCGACGCGCGCCTCTTTCAATGCACCCGAGACGTCAATCTTGTCCGTCCCGCTGGTAAAGTCCTCGATCAGGTCAGGCTGCTGCGGTGTGGAGTCGCTGGCCTTGTCGTAGTCAAAAATATCCGCCCCGCCGCCGCCCCGCAGCCTGTCTGCACCCAAGCCGCCCTTGAGCCGATTGTCCGCTTCATTCCCCGTCAAGACATCACGTCCGGCCCCTCCGATGGCGTTTTCAACCACGCAGCCCTTGGCGATGGAAACATTGCCCTTCAAGCCGCCCACATCAGAAAACGACTCGGCTTTCAAATTGATGTTCTGGTTCTGGGAAAACCCGGAACAATCCAGGGTGTCGTTACCGCCCCCATCCCATATGCAAAAGATAGCTTTATCCCTCGCACTGGTGAGGGTCATGGCGTCGCGGCCGGTATTGGAATTGAAGCCGTAGGTGGTGTCGGTGTTGCGGGTTTTGTGATTGGCCCCATAGAGCCGCTGAGCGGCTGCGATGTCATCCATCATCGGGGCAGAGGGATTCGAATACCGAAAATTATGGCCGGCCTGGTTCGTCTCCGACCAGTAGCTCATCACACTGCGTGCCTTGGTATCGCCGGCATACCTGGCACCATTGTTGTAATCAGCGCCGCCGCCATTGTAGTCACCCGGATGCTGCAGGCCGATGGCGTGGCCGATTTCATGCACGGTAGTGACTGAAAAGTGACTGCCCTGCGCCGGCGAACTACTTTCTCGCAGTGTGCCGACCGTGGCCGTGGTGGTGGTAATGCCGCGCGAGGGTGAGCTGGCGACGCCACGGTCACCGTGCGGGTTGTTTTTGATGTGAACCGTGCCGTCGGCGCCGGCTGCCCGCTCCTTGAAACTGATGTTGGCCACGTCCTCCCAATATTGCACCGCCTGGCGCACTCGGCGCTGCTGCGCGGCGCTGAACGTCGGGTCCACCGTATAGGAGAGATCGATCCGCTTGTCGCCATTACGGTCGTGGAAGTGCAGGTTGTCGCGGGTGATGTACTTTCCGGCCTGTTCCGTCGTGAAGGTTGGTTTGCGACCGGCGCCCACACCATAGGGGCCAGGATCGGAAGGCGGCAGGTTTTCAAGTGAGAAGTTGAGCCGAGAACGTTCAGAGCAAATCATGGGACAGTGCGCTCCCTATAGTAAGTTGATGAGTCGAGTCAATCAGAATCGACGCAATAAACTCCCATGCAGAAAACGCTCAGGACAGCGCTGATTTAGTTCGTACTGAAACACCTTAAGGCGGCGCAACATGCGCTAAGACAGGCACTAAACCACTTGCAATTTAAACAACTGAACACACACTTTCGCGCAAAAAAACCTATTGGATTCTCAGGAAAAAAACATAATCCTACAAAACCGTGCTGCTTCGACTACACCAAATCCGCCTTCACCCAGATACATGCACTTAACTTTTTCCGCCGAGTTCGCTGCATGTCAGGATCTCGCCGCTTGACATGCCCCGCACCTCACCGGTGCAGAGCAGGGTCAGGTCAATACGCAATGCCTCTGGTTCAGGCAACACAGCAGGCGCTCGACCGTGTGCTCCAGTGGCCCGGAGTTATCCAGCACAAACAACCCCGAGCCATTGCCGGCGATCAGGTCGGCGGTGAACCGTGCATTGCGCGCCAGGCGCTCCTCGATATCCGCCAGGGCCTCACGCCCCCGCGCCACCAGGCGCTGGCGCAATACGGCTTGATCCACCGCCAGCAACAGCACCCACACATCCGGGTAGCGCTCGCGGGTCTGCGCCAGGTGCGCGCGAGAACCATTGACCAGCACGTCCTCCCCCGCCGCCAGCCATTCGTCGATGACCTTGGGAATGCCGTAGGACAACCCGTTGGCGTGCCAACTGAGGGCAAACGCGCCCTCGGCCTGCATCACGGCGAATTGCTCCGGGCTGACACCCTGGGCCGCCTCACCCACCGCTTCCGCCGAGCGTGTGATCACGCGGCGCACAATCCGGCAACCGCGTTCGGCCAATCGTGGGCGTGCAGCCTCCAACAGGCTGTCCTTGCCCGAACCCGATGGCCCGATGAGATAGATCAACCTGCCCGCCATCAAAACACCCTCTTCGCTTGTCGCCAGACGTGTTGCACCACGGGAAGCCCTGCGCGACTCCTGGCTTGGGCCAGGTCGGCGCGCAGGCCAATGGCGATTTGGCCCCACACTGGAAAGTATATCCAGCAATCCCTCGGCAGCGGCCACATTACCGAAGTGCGCGCCGCCTCAATATTTTCTGGGCGTAGTGCTTACTCAACCCTGACGGGTTGGTGAGGTTTTTTGAAAGTCGCGTGTTGCGGTGATTCAGTCCGTTTCAAAGGGCGAGATAGCCGGAAGTATCTTCAATTCAAAATCTTCCAGAGCCAACATCGCCCCATTTGAAAGCTGCCAGGTGTAGAAATCCGAGAAGTCCCCTCTGGCCAATGCACGAATCACCTTTGCCACAAAACCATGTGCCACCAGCAAAACAACCTGTGTTGGATAAAGCGACGTTAACTGGACCAAGCCTTGGTGTACTCGCGTGACCACATCAGCTATCGACTCACCACCGTCAGGCCCTGCCGCCCATTGGCGCGTGATGTCCTGTGCCCAAAGCGCTGGATGCATGGCCTTGGCCTCCGCCTGAGTCAACCCTTCGAACACACCCACATCGCGCTCGCGGAAGCTGTCAATCGTCACAGGTTCAAGGTTTAACACACGGTTAAGAATCTGCGCCGTTTGCCGCGCCCGCAAGCGTGGAGAAACGATCAACACCTCAATACCGCCGGGTAGTTTTTCGCTGAGCAAAACAGCCTGTTCCCGGCCCCGCTCGGTCAGTTCCGGGTCGAGTGCGCCGAGGTAGCGATGCTCCGCGTTGGCCCACGTTTCGCCGTGGCGTATGACGTAGAGGTTCATGAGGGTCCGTCTCGTTGAAGGGTGGGGAGTTAATCTGGTCCTGATGATAGTGCCGCCTATCGCCTAATGATCGCTCCCATGCTCCGGGTGATCAATCAAATCAGCGAAACGCTAACAGGACGTTTCCTACGATCTCTGTGGCTTGCAGTAGCTATAACGCACCGTTAGCCTCTCGCAGTCGCTGCTCATCAGCGATCAGGCTTGGTCGCCTGGATTAGAATGGCGCACAGTGCCGCGCAAGCGGCATTATTGTGTTCGCGTTATGGCGAGCTGTGCGTGGGAGGGCTTAGGGCCCTGCCGGGTTTCCATTCCCTGGTCGACCAACCTGCGTACAGCTCGCCGCCTTTCCGCTTGGTCGCGGATGTGGTGAGCTCCAACTGAATGGAGATTTACTGCATGAAAAAAGTCACGCCAAATCCCCCGCCATCCTCCATGGATGACACCCCGCAAACCCCACCCAACCTCATCTTCAGCGTCCACCCCGGCCTCAGCACCGAAGCTGCCTTGAGCAATGCCAGCGAGATGCTGGAGTCGGCGACTGTGTGTGCCTACGACTGTGCCGAGCACTTGGATGGTTCAAGCCGCAGGCAGGTGCTGGCGGTGGTACAGATGGTTGAGATTGCGCAGTTGTTAGTGGGGGCGGCGCTGGAGCGGGAGTGTCCCGTGGCTTGATGGCTGAGGAGATCTCCTGTGGGAGGGGGCTTGCTCCCGATAGCGGTAGGTCAGTCAGACATTAATCAACTGAAACACCGCTATCGGGGGCAAGCCCCCTCCCACATTTGCCCTCCAGTGTTTGGAAGAATGGGTTTCACAGGCATGAAGAAGGCGACCCGAAGGTCGCCTTTTGTCATTGCGCGTACTGCTTGCTCAAGCCCGGCGGCACGCCCTGCACGTCGGTGTCTTCCCAGGGTCCGTTGGGGCTGATGGAGCGGCTCCAGCCGTTGCTCCAGCGGTAGTAGGTGCGCTGGCGGTAGAAGGTGTCGGGCTGGTCGTCGAGCACGTACACCTGCATCTTGCCATCCCAGTGGCTGGCGGCGCCCGGTGGTGGGGCGAAGGTGGGCGATTTGGTCGGCAGTGGCTTCGGCGGCGGGGTCACCGGGCCAGAGGGCCTGGTGCTCGGCTGGGTCGAAGGGCCTGACGGCGGGATGGTCGGGCCGGTCGGCGCAGGCGGTGGGCGGTGGACCGCACAGGCGCTCAGGCCCACTACCAGGCTGAGCAGGGTGATGCGTGCAAATGCGGTCATGGGCGTTTCCTCGAAATTACTTGTCCGGACTGTCGATGGTCAGCTGCTGCAGCGCAGTGGTGGTGCTGGCCAGGGGTTGGCTGCGGCCGATCCACTCGCCGGTGGTCGGTTGACCGGCCCGGGATATGCGCGCAACCAGTTGGACTTCGGGGAAGTTGGACAGTTTCAACTGCGGCATCATCGCGTCGGCATCGCCGAGTTCGACGGTGACGGGCAACTCGGCAACGGTGACGCGTTTGGCCGCCAGGGGTGCCGGCGGGCCTTTTACCGCGCGGGCGAAGATGAATACGCTGTCGCTGGGCAAGGCCTTGGCCTTGACCTCGGCGGACAGGTCCACGCGGACGTTCATCACCGCTTTCTGCGCCACGCTACCGCCGCCTTCCTTGAGTTTTTCCGCAGCACGGTCAATGCCGCCTTGCAGCGCCACGCGGGAATTGTCTTGCGGTGGCAGTTGCGCCAGCAGGCGGCTCCAGTAGTCGATGGCCTCTTGATAACGCTGGCCTTCGAAGGCGGCGATACCGAGCAGGCCGAGGCTGGTGACTTCCTTCGGGTCAAGCTTCAAGGCTTCGTCGGTCAGCGCCTGGACCTTGGGCGACCACTGTTTGTGGTCGGCAAAGTACTGCGCCTGGGCCCACTGGCCGAGCAGTTCCGGCTGGCGCCCGGCCAGCGCCACGGTACGCTCGAAGACCTTGGCGGCATCGGCGGAACGGTCCTGGGCCATATAGGCGCGACCGAGGAAGTACAGGCCTTCCGCCGAGTCCGGTTGGGCGGCGGCGGCGCGTTCCAGGCGCCGGGTCATGTCTTCCATGGACACCGGCGGCTGGGAAAATTCGCGGGTCAGTTCAACCTTGTCGCTGGCACCGAAATGCATATACAGGCCCAGGCCAAGCACCGGCACAAGGACGGCGGCGAGCAACGGCAGCGGCTTGCCCAGGCGCGATTCGCGGGGCTTTTCCACGCCTTCGGTGTCGGCCAGCAGCTCGCGGGCGGCTTCGGCGCGGCCGCTGTCGAGCTGCGCGGCGTTGAGCACACCTTCGTCCTGCTGCACTTGCAGCTCGGCCACACGTTCTTGGTAAAGCGCCACGTTCAGCGCGGTGCGATCCTCTTCACGCTGGGCGCGGCGGCCGCGCAACACAGGGATCAACAGGAAACTCAGGGCAATCAGAAGCAGCAAGCCGGCTGCGAGCCAGAAATCAATCATCAGTCTTGGTGTCCAGCAATTGGTCGAGGCGTTTACGCTCTTCGGGGGATAGCGCGTCGGAACCATCGGTAGTCGCGGCGCGGCGACGGCGGACGATCACGGCCATCACCACCACGCCGGCCAGCAGCAGCCCGGCGGGGCCGAACCAGAGCAGCGCGGTCTTGCCGGTGAGGGCCGGTTTGTAGCGCACGAAATCACCGTAGCGGTCGACCATGAAGTCGATGATCTGCTGGTTGTCCTTGCCCTCCCCCAGCATGCGGAAGATTTCCTTGCGCAGGTCGGCGGCGATGGGTGCGTTGGAGTCGGCGATGTCCTGGTTCTGGCACTTGGGGCAGCGCAGCTCCTTGGTCAATTCGCGGAAACGCTCGCGGTCACCGTCCTTGGCGAATTCGTAAGTGTCGATGGCAGCGTGGGCCACACCGGCCAAGCCCAGCGCCAGCACGGCAGCGGCTAACAGGCGCTTCATGGCTTGGCCTCGTCGACCAGCGCCTGGTACTTGGCGGCCAGTTGCTCGCGCCACACCACTTCGTCGATCACGCCGACGTATTTGTCGCGGATCACGCCCTTGGCGTCGATAAAGAAGGTTTCCGGGGCGCCGTACACGCCGAGGTTCAAACCGAGGTTGCCGTCTTCATCACGGATATCCAGCTGGTAGGGATTATGGAATTCCGCCAGCCACTTCAAGGCCGCCGCGTTGTCGTCCTTGTAGTTGATGCCGTAGATCACCACGCCCTTCTCGGCCAGCTTGTTCAGCACCGGGTGCTCGACGCGGCAGGAGATGCACCAGGTGCCCCACACGTTGACCAGCGCCGGTTTGCCGAGCAGGTCGGCCTGGGTCAGGGTCTTGTCACCCTGCACGTTCGGCAGGCTGAACGCGGGGAACGGCTTGCCGATCATCGCCGAGGGCAGCTCGGCCGGGTCCAGGTACAAGCCGCGATACAGGAATACCGCCACTACCAGAAACAGGGCCAGCGGCACGACCATCAACCAACGCTTCATACCGCCGCTCCTTGCAGGCCCAGCGCTTCACGCACCCGGCTCTTGACCTTGACCCGGTACCGGCGGTCCAGCGCCGCGAGCAAACCACCAAAGCCGGTGAGCAAGCCACCGAACCAGATCCAGCGCACAAACGGTTTCACATGCACGCGCACGGCCCAGGCGCCATCGCCCAAGGGTTCACCCAGGGCCACGTAGAGGTCACGGGTGAAACCGGCGTCGATACCGGCTTCGGTCATCATCGAACTCTGCACGGTGTACAGGCGTTTTTCCGGGTGCAGCACGGCGATCTCTTTACCGTTACGCACGACCCGCACGGTGCCTTTGTCTGACGTAAAGTTCGGCCCTTCGAAGTGCCTGGCGCCTTCGAAGATGAACTGGTAACCGGCCAGGTCCATGGACTCGCCCGGCGCCAGGCGCAGGTCGCGCTCGGCACTGTTCTGGCTGGACAGCACCACACCGAGGGCGCACACGGCGATGCCGATGTGGGCGATCTGCATGCCCCAGTAGCTGCGGGTCAGGGTCGGCAGGCCTTTGACCAGGCCTTTGTGGCGGGTCTTGTCGACGATGTCACGCACACCGGCCAGCAGTACCCAGGCGGCGAGCAGGAAGGTGGCGAGCACCGCCCAGTTGAAGTCGCCATAGGCGATACCGGCGACCACGGCCAGGGCCACGCTGCCGAGCAGCACCGGCATCAGCATACCGGCCAGCCATTTGACCGGGGTGTCCTTCCAGCGCACCAGCACACCGACCGCCATCACCACCATCAACAGCCCCATCAACGGAATAAACAACGCGTTGAAGTACGGCGGGCCGACGGACAGCTTGGCGCCGCTCAGGGCATCCAGCACCAAGGGGTACAAGGTGCCGAGCAGGATCATCGACGCGGCCACCACCAGCACCAGGTTATTGCCCAGCAGCAGGGTTTCCCGCGACCACAGGTTGAAGCCGACCTGGCTCTTGACCACCGGTGCGCGCAGGGCGAACAAAGTGAGGGAGCCGCCGACCACAAACAGCAGGAAGATCAGGATGAACACACCGCGCTCTGGGTCGGACGCAAACGCGTGCACCGAGGTCAACACGCCCGAACGCACGAGGAAGGTGCCGAGCAGGCTGAGGGAAAAGGCCGCGATGGCCAGCAACACGGTCCAGCTCTTGAACACGCCACGTTTTTCGGTGACGGCCAGGGAGTGAATCAGTGCCGTGCCGACCAGCCATGGCATGAACGAGGCGTTTTCCACCGGGTCCCAGAACCACCAGCCACCCCAGCCGAGTTCGTAGTAGGCCCACCACGAACCGAGGGTGATGCCGATGCCGAGGAACGCCCAGGCGACGATGGTCCACGGCCGCGACCAGCGCGCCCAGGCCGCATCAAGGCGCCCGCCGAGCAAGGCGGCGATGGCGAAGGCAAAGGCCACGGAGAAACCCACGTAGCCCATGTAGAGCATCGGCGGGTGCACGATCAGGCCGATGTCCTGCAGCAGCGGGTTGAGGTCGTGACCGTCCGCCGGGATCTGCGGCAGGATGCGGGTAAACGGGTTGGAGGTCATGATCAGGAACAGCAGGAAGCCGATGCTGATCATGCCCATCACCGCCAGCACCCGCGCGAGCATGACTTGCGGCAACTGCCGCGAGAACACCGACACCGCGAAGGTCCAGCCGCCGAGGATCAACGCCCACAGCAGCAGCGAGCCTTCGTGGGCGCCCCACACCGCGCTGAACTTGTAGTACCAGGGCAAGGCGCTGTTGGAGTTATTCGCTACATAGGCGACGGAAAAGTCGTCGGTCATAAAGGCGTAGGTCAGGCAGCCGAACGCGAACACCAGGAACGCGCACTGGCCCCAGGCGGCCGGCTGCGCCAGGCTCATCCACAGGCGGTCACCACGCCAGGCGCCGAGCAACGGCACCACCGCCTGGACGATGGCAAAGCACAGGGCGAGGATCATCGCCAACTGGCCCAGTTCCGGAATAAACAATGCAGACGTCATCACTTAGCCCTCCTTGGCGGGGGTGGGTGCGGACTGGCCGCTGTCTTTCAAGGCCTTGGTGACTTCCGGCGGCATGTATTTCTCATCGTGCTTGGCCAGCACTTCATCGGCCACCACCACGCCGTCGGCGTTGAGCTTGCCCAGGGCGACGATGCCCTGGCCTTCGCGGAACAGGTCCGGGAGGATGCCACGATAAGTGATGGTCACGGCCTTGTTGAAATCGGTGACCACGAAGGTGACGTCGAGGGAGTCGCCGGAACGCTTCAGCGAGCCCTTCTCCACCATGCCGCCGGCGCGGATGCGCGTGTCCAGCGGCGCTTCGCCGTTGGCGATCTGGGTCGGGGTGTAGAACAGGTTGATGTTCTCCCGCAGGGCGCTCATCGCCAGGCCCACGGCAATACTGACGCCGGCCAGGATGGCAAGGATGATCAACAGACGCTTTCTACGCAGCGGATTCACTTTTCGGTCTCCCGGCGCAGACGACGCGCCTCTTGTTGCAGGTAACGCTTGCGGGCCAGGATCGGCGCGGCGACGTTGAGGGCCAGCACGGCCAGGCAGATGCCATAGGCCGTCCAGACATACAGGCCGTGGTGGCCCATGGCGAGAAAATCACTGAAAGAAGCAAAACTCATCCACGCGCTCCCAGGCAGCTTTGCACTTCGGCCTTGACCCAGCTGGCGCGGGCTTCACGCTTGAGCACTTCGAGGCGCATGCGCATCAGCAGCACGGCGCCAAAGAAGCAGTAGAACCCCAGCACCATCAGCAGCAACGGCGCCCACATTTCCACGGGCATCGCCGGTTTTTCGGTGAGGGTGAAGGTGGCGCCCTGGTGCAGGGTGTTCCACCACTCCACCGAGTACTTGATGATCGGGATGTTGATCACGCCGACAATCGCCAGCACCGCGCAGGCCTTGGCGGCGCTGTCACGATTGCTGATCGCGTTGCCCAGGGCAATAAGACCGAAGTACAGGAACAGCAGGATCAGCATCGACGTTAGTCGCGCATCCCACACCCACCACGAACCCCAGGTGGGTTTGCCCCAGATCGCGCCGGTGACCAGCGCCACGGCGGTCATCCACGCACCGATGGGCGCGGCGCATTGCAGGGCGACGTCCGCGAGTTTCATCTTCCACACCAGGCCGACGACGCCGCACACCGCCAGCATCACGTAGCAGGACTGGGCCAGCATCGCGGCAGGCACGTGGATGTAGATGATGCGAAAGCTGTTGCCTTGCTGGTAGTCCGGCGGTGCAAAGGCCAGGCCCCAGACCAGGCCGATGCCGATCAGCAACACGGCGGCGAGGCTGAACCAAGGCAGCAGTCTGCCACTGATGCCGTAGAACCATTTGGGCGAGCCGAGCTTGTGAAACCAGGTCCAGTTCATTGCTGTTTCCATCACGGTTGCTTCTTGTCTTGGCAAGAAGCGTAGGGTCTTTACTGACTATGCGTATACCGCCCAGTCAGACCTCATTATTCACCGACGCTGATCTTCAGGCCGGCGGCTATAGCAAAGGGTGTCAGGGTTACCGCCAAGGCGGTCAGGCTGCCAAGCCACAGGAGGTAACCGGTCGCCGGCATGCCCATGAGCGCGGCTTGCAACGCGCCGCTGCCCAGGATCAGTACCGGGATGTACAAAGGCAGAATCAACAGGGCCAGTAACAGGCCACCCCGTTTCAAGCCGACGGTCAACGCGGCACCCACCGCCCCCAACAGGCTGAGTACCGGGGTGCCGAGCAGCAGGCTCAGCAACAGGATCGGCAGGCATTCGCCGGGCAATCCCAGCATCATCGCCAGCAGTGGCGAGAGCAAGACTAGCGCCAGGCCGGAAAAAGCCCAGTGTGCCAGTACCTTGGCCAGGACCAGAAGTGGCAGGGGGTGCGACGAAAGGACCCACTGTTCGAGGGAACCGTCTTCGAAATCACTGCGAAACAGCCCGTCCAGCGAGAGCAGGACGGACAAAAGGGCCGCGACCCACACCAGTCCCGGAGACAAGGTTTGCAACAGTTTAGTCTCCGGGCCGACCGCCAACGGGAACAACGCAATCACGATGGCAAAGAACACCAGCGGGTTGGCCAGTTCGGCCGGGCGGCGGCACAGCAAGCGGGCTTCGCGGGCGATCAACAGGGCAAACACACTCATACCGACCACCGCCCCAGGTCGAGGTCGCGGTAACCGCCGGGCATGCGCGCCAGGGTGTGGTGGGTGGTGAGCACCACCTGGCCGCCCTGCTCGCAGTGCTGCGCCAGGTGCTGTTCCAATTGGGTGACGCCTTGTTTGTCGAGGGCGGTGAAGGGTTCGTCGAGAATCCACAGCGGCGGGCCAGGCAGGTACAGGCGCGCCAGGGCCACGCGGCGCTGCTGGCCGGCGGACAGGGTGTGGCAGGGAACGTCTTCGAACCCCTTGAGGCCGACGGCGGCCAGGGCTTGCCAGATGGCGTCGCGGGTCGCGGGATGATGCAGGGCGCTGAGCCAACTGAGGTTTTCTTCGGCGGTGAGCACATCCTTGATCCCGGCGGCGTGGCCGATCCAGATCAGGTTGCGTGCCAGTTCGGTGCGTTGTTCGTCGAGGGGCCTGCCGTTGAGTCGCACTTCACCGGCCGTGGGTTGCATCAGGCCGGCCAGCAGGCGCAGCAAACTGGTCTTGCCGCTGCCGTTGGGGCCGCTGATCTGCACCATGTCGCCGCCCGCCACACGCAGGTCGAGGTGCTCGAACAGCAGGCGCAGGTCGCGTTCACAGGAGAGCGCTACGGCTTCAAGAAGAGGGCTGGTCAAGAGATCACGGGCCTTTACGGTTCAAGTCGGCGGTGCAGCGGCCGTTATAGAAAGAAGCACAATAACGGCTTTGGCGACCGATTTTAGAGAGCTGGATCAAATAGTTGTGAGGTTTTTACCGCTCTCTTTGCAGACGGGCGGCATTATACATGCGATGCCCTACGCTAAAGAGGGCTATTTCCCCAGAGACGATGCGCACGATGACCGGCGAGATCAACCTTCCTACGCTTCCTCCCACCCCGGCAACCGGGCAAAGCCCTGCGCCTGCGCCCGGGGCGCTGCTGAAACTGCTGGAGCCGCAGATCGGGCTGATCGACCCGGGCAAAACCGTGAATGCCGAGGTGCTCGCCCTGAAACAAGGCGGTGAGGCGTTTCAGCTGTTGCTCAAGCTGACCCTTGAAGGCGGCCGCCAGACGCTGGTGCAAGCCAGCAGCCCACAACCCTTGCCGTTGGGCAGCAATGTGGCCGTGAGCCAGACGCCCGCAGGCAACCTGGCCATCAGCCTGCAACAAGCCCTGAGCGCCAATGTTGCCGCCCTCACCCGTATCGATACGGCCAGGATGCCGGAAGGCACACTGCTGCAGGCCAAGGTGCTGACCACCCAGGCCCTGCCCCAAGGCAGCGCGCAGCCGGCGATCTACCGTTCGTTGGTGACCGTACTCAATAGCGCCCTGGCCGGCGCGACCCTGACACTGGAAAGCCCGCAACCGTTGCGCGTGGGCAGCTTGCTCAGCGCCGTGGTGCAGAACGCGCAAACCCTGAATTTTGTGCCGTTGAGCGGGCTCAAGGATCAACTGGCCGTCACCCAGCAACTGGCGACCCAGCAAAGTCGCCAGGGCTCCCTGGATGCGGTGTTCACGGCGTTGCAAAATCTGCCCCGCGGCGACAGCACCTCCGCCGACCTTCGCGCTGCCGCCGACCGTTTGCTGGCGGCCTTGCCCGACCTGGCACAGGTGAGCAACCCCAAGGTGCTGGCCCAGGTGATCCAGAACAGCGGCGCCTTTCTTGAAGCCAAGTTACTCGCCGGGCAAAACCCGCAGGTGCCACCGCTGGATATGAAGGGCGCGCTGCTGCGCCTGGTCGCCGACCTGCTGCCCGCCCTGCCCGCGAGCACCAACCTGAATGCCATTCTTGCCGCCAACACCCTGGCCCAGGTGCTGCCCAACTTTGTGCGCAGCCCATTGGGCACCCTCGGCCAGGTCGGCGCGCGGCAGGCGCCGGTCAGCTTCCCACTGCCGGAGCGGCTGATGGCGAAACTGGAGGGCGAAGGCGACCTGGAAAACCTGCTGCGCCTGGCCGCCGGGGCCATTTCCCGCCTGCAGAGCCACCAGCTGTCGAGCCTGGAGCAAACCGGCACCACCGCCGATGGCCGCCTGCAAACCACCTGGCAGTTGGAGATCCCCATGCGCACCCTGCAGGACATCGTGCCGTTGCAGGTCAAGTTCCAGCGCGAAGAGCCGGCGCCGGACAAGGACCAGCCCGAACGCAAGGATTCCAAGGAGCCCAAACAGATGCTCTGGCGCGTCGAACTGGCCTTCGACATGGAGCCCCTGGGGCCGTTGCAGGTCCAGGCGCAACTGACCCAGGGCAAGCTGTCCAGCCAACTGTGGGCAACCCGCGCTTTCACCGCCAGCCTGATCGAAAGCCATTTGGGCAGCCTGCGCGAGCGCCTGGTGTCGTCGGGGCTGAATGTCGGCGACCTGGACTGCCACCTGGGCACCCCGCCACGCGGGCCGAAAACCGGACTGGAACAACGCTGGGTGGATGAAACCGCATGAACAACGCCAACCCGCCACGCCAGGCGATTGCCCTCAAGTACGACGGCCAGCAGGCGCCGACCCTGACCGCCAAGGGCGACGATGCCCTGGCCGAAGCCATCCTCAAGTTGGCGCGGGAAAATGAAGTGCCGATCTATGAAAATGCCGAGCTGGTGAAACTGCTGGCACGCATGGAACTGGGCGACAGTATTCCGGAGGAGTTGTACCGCACCATCGCCGAGATCATTGCATTTGCCTGGACGTTGAAGGGCAAGTTCCCGGTGGGCTATGACCCGGATGCGCGGCCGGTGGAGCGGGATGTGACCGAGCGTGGCGACGATTACTGAATCGTCGCACCGCCCCTCCCACATTTGGATCCGCGGTCAGTTGAGCAATTCGCTTAGCGGAATGAAACTGACCCGATCACCCACCTCCAGCGTCGTCCCTTCCAACACCTCCACAACCCCCTCCGCCCACGCCGCGCTGCGCAGCACGCCGGAGCTCTGGTTGCGGTAGATGATCGCCTTGCCCTGTTCGATGCGCCCGCGCAGATACTCGCGGCGGTTGCCCGGCTTGGGCCAGGTGAACCCCACCGGCACGTCGAAACGCAGCGGCTCCACGTCTGCCACACCCTGGCGGCGCAGCAAGTAGGGGCGCGCCAACAGCGCAAAGGTCACCAGGGTCGAGGCCGGGTTGCCCGGCAGGCCGATCACCGGCACGCCACGGAAATGACCAAAGGTCAGGGGTTTGCCCGGCTTGATCGCCAGCTTCCATAACGCCAGCTCACCCTCCTCGCGCAGGGCGATACCGAGGAAATCCGCCTCGCCCACCGACACACCGCCCGTGGACAAAATCAGATCAACCGCGCTCAAGCCTGCCAGGCGCGAACGGGTCTGCTCCAGGTCGTCCGGCAGGATGCCTGCGTCGATGACTTCGCACCCCATGCGCTCAAGCCAGGAACACAACACGCGGCGATTGCTGTTGTAGATCTGGCCCGGACCGAGGGGCAAACCGGGCTCGATCAGCTCATCGCCGGTGGACAACACCGCGACACGCGGGCGGCGGATCACGTCCAGCCGATCACGGCCAAGGGAAGCCGCCAGGCCCAGCTCGATCGGGCCCAGGCGCGTACCGGCCGCGAGCACCAACTCACCGACGGTGGTTTCCTGGCCTTGGGGGCGGATGTTCTGGTTGGGCTGCAACGGTTCGCTGAAGCTCACGCGCTCATCGGCGTGGACCACGGCGTTTTCCTGCATTTCCACGCAGTCCGCGCCTTCCGGTACCGGCGCACCGGTGAAGATGCGTGCACAGGTGCCGGCCGCCAGCGGCTGCGGCGCCTGGCCGGCAAAGATGCGCTGGCTGACGGGCAAGGGTTCACCGGTCCAATCCGCCAGGCGCACGGCGTAACCGTCCATGGCGCTGTTGGGCCAGGGCGGCAGGTCGAGGGTGGAGACCAGGTCCTGGGCCAATACACGGCCGTCGCACTCGGCCAGGGGCAGCACGTGCTGATCGCGGATCGGCGCGGCTTCGGCCATCGCCAGCAGCTGTTGCAAGGCTTGTTCTACCGGCATCAGGGCGCCGGTCTTGCCGGGCTTACCCACGGGATTCACAGGGTTCGGCCAACTTCAGGTGCGGCACGAAGTTGCACGGCCGATGACGGTTATCCAGTTGCTCGGCGAGGATGCCATCCCAACCGGTGCGCACCGCATTGGTGGAGCCCGGCAGGCAGCACACCAGGGTGCCGTTGGCCAGGCCGGCCAGGGCACGGGATTGCACGGTGGAGGTGCCGATGTCGGCCACGGAGATCTGGCGGAACAGTTCGCCAAAGCCGTCGACTTGTTTGTCGAGCAGGCAGCCGACCGCTTCGGGGGTGCTGTCGCGGCCGGTGAAGCCGGTGCCGCCGGTGATCAACACCACTTGCACCACGTCTTCAGCGATCCAGTGGGCGACCTGGGCGCGGATCTTGTAGAGGTCGTCCTTGAGCAGCACGCGCTCGGCCAGGTGGTGGCCGGCGGCGGTGAGGCGGTCGACGAAGACCTGGCCCGAGGTGTCGGTGTCCAGGGTGCGGGTGTCGCTGACGGTCAATACCGCGATATTCAGGGGTACGAAGGGTGCATCGGCCTTGGCTTTCATGGCACGGTCCGGTTGTCGAAGGAACGGCCCGATGTTATATCACAGGCCCCTGTTCAGCTGCCTGCGCGGAACCCACATGCCACTCGATTCAATCCCCCTGCCCTGTTCGATCCTGCTGCTGGCCGGTGGCCGCGGCCAGCGCATGGGCGGCCAGGACAAAGGCCTGCTGGACTGGCACGGCCTGCCCTTGATCGCACACGTGCAGCGCCTGGTACGGCCACTGACCGATGACCTGATCATCTCGTGCAACCGCAACCAGGCGCAGTACGCCGCCTATGCCGACCAGCTGGTAAGCGACGACAGCCCGGATTTTCCCGGGCCATTGGCCGGTATCCGCGCGGGACTCGCCGCCGCGCGCCATGGGCACTTGCTGATCCTGCCGTGCGATGTGCCCCATATCGACGCTCGACTCCTCGCCGACCTGCGTGAAACCGCACAACGCCATCCCTTGTTGCCGGTGATGGTGCGCCACGGTGAATTCTGGGAACCCTTGATCTGCATCATCCCCATCGGCCTGCGAACCGAGGTAGAACAGGCCTGGCATGCCGGTGAACGCAGCCCGCGAAAGATCCTCCTGCAATTGGGCGGCGTGGGCCTGGAATGCCCAACCGATGACCCGCGCCTGGCCAACCTGAATACACCAGAGCTGTTGCGCCCAAGGTCTGACGTGTCAGAATGAACCTTCGCACAAGGAACTTTGGCGACGTCTCACACGTCTCAAGGTCAGCAATCAAAAAGTATTCTCTTGGAGACAACACCCATGACTCAACGGACCATCGCCGCTCTCATGCTTGCACTGGGCCTGGCTACCCTCGCCGGTTGCGCCTCGCCGACAGTGATCACCCTGAATGACGGTCGCGAAATCCAGGCCGTCGACACCCCGAAATACAACGAAGATTCGGGTTTCTACGAATTCGAACAGCTTGATGGCAAGCGTACCCGCATCAACAAAGATCAGGTTCGCACCGTTAAAGACCTGTAAGCCTCAGCGCTTGCACACAAGGCCCGCCTCGCGCGGGCCTTGTCGTTTCCGGGGGTTACCAGTCGAGGGTGATCTGGCTGCAGAAATGGCGTTCCTCACCGGTGACGGGGTCGATAAACCGCACGCCCTGGGCCAGCAGCTTGAGGGGATTGGCGTAATCGTCCACGGCATCCTTGATCACGTCCGGGTAGAACGGATCGTTGCAGATGCTCGCCCCCAGCGCGGTCATGTGCACGCGCAGCTGGTGCTTCTTGCCGGTCACGGGAAACAGGCCGTAGCGCCATAAGTCGCCGTTCTTTTCCCGCACCTCCACGGCTGTTTCGGTGTTGCTGGCGCCAGGGCCTTCCTGCATGCGGAAGAACGGTTCGCCATCCACCAGGCGGCTTTTGTGTAGCAACGGGAATGTCAGTCCCGGTAAGGCCGGGGCAATGGCTTCGTAGAATTTATCGATCCGGCGCGTGGGAAACAGCTGCTGATAGGCCGAGCGGCTGGCCGGGTTGGCCGAGAACAACACCAGCCCGGCGGTGTGTCGATCGATGCGGTGCAGGGGCACCAGCGCCGGGTTGTCCAGGCGGCGAATCAGGCGGCGCAGCAGGGTTTGCTCGACGTACTCGCCGGCCGGGGTCACGGGCAGGAAGTGCGGTTTGTCCGCCACCACCAGGTGCTCGTCGGCGTAGAGGATGGTTTCCTGCACCGGGATGACTTTTTCGTTGGGGACTTCACGGAAGTAATAGATGCACAGGCCTTCCCTGTAGGCCAGGTCCAGGGGGATCGGGCTGCCAGTGACATCCAGCACCCGCCCACGGGCGATGCGGTCCAGCCAGTGTTCGCGACTGATCGCCGCAAAGTGCTCGCACAGGCACTCCAGCACCGTCGCCCAGGGGCCAGGTGGCAGGTACAGGGTGCTGGCCTGGTGCTGGGACGCGGAAAAAGCGGATGTGGACATGCTCGAAGCCTTGAAAAAACAGGCGGGCATTATCCCGCATCAAGCGGGATGAAACCTAGGGCGGATCTCAGGCCTTGGCCAATTCCGCGCGCAGGATCGGCGAAGCACTCGCCGCCTCGGTGAACTCCTTGAGCCAGCGCAGCACGTCTACCGCTTCCCAGCGGCCGGGATCGTAAAGCGCGTACAACAGACCCTGGTAACCCACCACATCGAGCTGCTTGTGATAACCGGCGCGCTGGAACAACGCCTCGATCTCGGCAAAGCAGGTATTGAAATGCACTTTGTTAAACGGCGTCTTGCCTTCCGTGACCAGGCCGTCGAGGCGCAGCTCGTTCACCGCGTCGCGCACGACATCGGCAGACATGCGATTGACGCTGCTTTTCAGTTGTTCAACATTCACCACGGGCGTTCCCTCTATTCAATCGCTGTACAAACATACAGTAACGTAATATTCGGAAACCCGCCATCGCATAAACGTCAGCGCAGGAAGGCGACAACCTGATCCGCATCGAAGGGCCAATCCAGTTCAGCCCCGGTGTCCACCCGCCGAAGCACCGGAATCCTTAGGCCGTAGGCGTCGGTCAGGTCGTCGGGGTCGGTGATATCAACCAACTCGACCAGCAACCCGCGTTCGACGAGCGGCATGATTTCGGCTTCGGCAATTTCACAAAGATGGCAACCCAGGGTGCCGAACAACTGGCATTCAGGAAGCATGACGAATGGCCCTGATCAGTAAGTAGACAAGCATTCTAAGCCTGACAAAAACCTGTGGCGAGCGGGCTTGCCACAGGTACAGCGTTCGCTCTCCGGAAATCCGCCGGCCACAATAAACCCTGACCCAGATCACCATGGCCTATAACTGATTCAGCGATTCTCGCGGCTTTTTGCCCGCTCCCCCTGCAACGGAGATGCTTGTGTTCGCCAACCTGCTGATCATTCTGGCCTCATCCCTGGTGGTGATTGCGCTGTTTCGCCGGCTGCAACTGCCACCCGTGCTGGGCTACCTGTGCGTGGGCCTGGCCGTGGGGCCGACGGCCCTGGACTGGGTGAATGACAGCGAAGAACTGCCCGACCTCGCCGAACTGGGCGTGGTGTTCCTGCTGTTCTCACTGGGCCTGGAGTTTTCCCTGACCAGGATGCTCGCCCTGCGCCGCGTGGTGTTTGGCCTGGGCAGCTTGCAGGTGCTGGGGTGCAGCGTGCTGCTGGGGGGCCTGTTGATGGCCTTCGGTGTGGCGCCGGGCATCGCCTTGTTGCTGGGTGCGGGGCTGGCGCTGTCGTCCACGGCGATCGTCAGCAAGGAACTGACCAGCCTCGGCGAAATCTTCAGCAGCCATGGCCAGAATGCGATCGGCGTGTTGCTGTTCCAGGATGTGGTGGCGGTGTTGCTGCTGACGCTGGTGCCGGTGTTCGCCGGCAGCAGCGAACAGGCCTGGTACTGGGCGTTGCCGCTGACGCTGGGCAAAACCGTGGTGTTGTTCGTGGGCCTGTTGCTCGCCAGCCGCTGGTTACTGCCGCGCTTGTTTCATGAGGTCGCCGCTTCCCATTCGGCAGAGCTGTTTGTGCTGCTGGCGCTGGTGATCGTCTTGCTGACCGCCTGGCTCACCCACTTGCTGGGCCTCTCCCCTGCCCTCGGTGCCTTCCTGGCCGGCATGCTGCTGGGCGAAAGCCATTACCGCCATCAGATCGAAGCGGATATCCGGCCCTTTCGTGACATCCTGCTGGGGCTGTTTTTCGTCAGCATCGGCATGCTTATCGACCTGCAGTTGTTCGTCAGCCACAGTCTGTTGATCCTCGGCATGACCCTCGCGCTGATGCTGATCAAAGGCAATGTGGTGGCCGCGCTGGTCAAGCTGCGCGGCAGCGACAGTGAAACCGCCTGGCGCAGCGGCCTGGCCCTGGCCCAGGGCGGTGAGTTCTGTTTCGCCCTGATGGCGCAGATGCAACAGAGCCGGCTGATACCCGATGAGTTCAACGGTTTGCTGCTCGCCGCGACGTTCTGTTCAATGCTGTTGACCCCACTGCTGCTGCGCGCCGCACCGGCGATGGCCCTGCGCCTGCACCGCAAGCCCAACCAACAGGTACAACTTGAAGAAATTACCGCCCTCAATGCGCAATTACACGGGCATGCGGTCATCTGCGGCTATGGCCGGGTCGGGCAATCCATCGGGCGCTTTCTGCGCAATGAGCAACAGGCGTTCATCGCCCTGGATGACGACCCGGAACGGGTCCAGGAAGCCGCCACCGAAGACAGCAGCGTGCATTACGGTGACTGTCGCCGTGGCGCCTTGCTCAGTGCCGTGGGCCTGGAACGCGCGCGCCTGGTGGTGATTGCCGTGGACAACAGTGATGTGGCCCTGGCGGTGCTCAAGGAAGCCCGCCATATCAACCCCGACGTGCCGATCCTGGTGCGCACCCGCGATGACAGCCAGTGGGCTGAATTGAAAGCCGCGGGCGCCAGCGAAGTGGTGCCCGAGCTGCTGGAGTCAAGCCTGATGCTCGCCTCCCACGCCTTGATCCTGCTGGGCCTGCCGGACCAACAGGTGCAGGCGCGGGTCGATGAAGTCCGGCATAACCGCTATCGCCTGCTGCACGGTTTCTACACGCACCCGAGCACCGACGAAGAGGCGCCGATCAATCCTGACTGACCGCACCGATCTTGTGGATCGACAGATCTGCGCCGTAATACTCCTCTTCCTGGCTCAGGCGCAGCCCGTGCACGCGCTTGATCACGCCGTACACCAGCAGGCCGCCGCCAAACGCGACGACCACACCGAGCCCCGTACCGATCAATTGGCTGATCAGGCTCACACCGCCCAGTCCACCCAGCGCGGTCTGACCAAAGATGCCGCAGGCAATCCCGCCCCATACACCGCACAGGCCATGCAGTGGCCACACCCCCAGCACATCGTCGATCTTCCAGCGGTCCTGGGCGGCGATAAAGCACCACACAAACAACCCGCCCGCGACCACGCCGGTGACCAGCGCGCCCACCGGATGCATCAGGTCGGAACCCGCGCAAATCGCTACCAGCCCGGCCAACGGACCGTTATGCAGGAAGCCGGGGTCGTTGCGGCCGATCACCAGGGCGGCGACGGTGCCGCCGACCATGGCCATCAGCGAGTTCACCGCCACCAGGCCGCTGACGCCGTCCAGGGTTTGCGCGCTCATCACGTTAAAGCCGAACCAGCCGACAATCAGGATCCACGAGCCCAACGCCAGGAACGGAATGCTCGACGGCGCGAATGCCACCAGGCGCCCTTCGCGGTAGCGCCCATTGCGCGGGCCCAGCAGCAGCACCGCCGCCAGCGCCAGCCAGCCGCCCATGGCATGCACCACCACAGAGCCGGCAAAGTCATGGAAGCTGGCGCCGAACGCCTTGAGCAACCAGGCCTGCAAACCGAAATTGCCGTTCCATACCATGCCTTCGAAAAACGGGTAGATAAACGCCACGATCAACGCGGTGGCGCACAACTGCGGAGCGAACTTTGCGCGCTCCGCAATACCGCCGGAGATGATCGCCGGGATCGCTGCCGCAAACGTCAGCAGGAAGAAGAACTTCACCAGGCCATAACCATGGTCGGCGCTGATCACGGCCGCCGGTTGCATGAAGCTCACCCCGTAGGAGATCCAATAGCCTATAAAGAAATAGGCCAGGGTGGAGATGGCGAAGTCGCTGAGGATCTTCGACAGGGCGTTGACCTGGTTTTTCTGGCGCACCGTCCCGACTTCCAGAAACGCGAAGCCGGCGTGCATGGCCAGGACCATGACCGCACCGATCAGGATAAACAGGGTATTGGAGCTGTGGACCAGAGTGTCCACCGCACTTTGCAGATTTTCCATGGAGGTTGGCAGGCCTGTGTAAAGGCAAAAAGCACCAAAGCGGTTCAAGCCAGGGGTTGCGCGCACTAAATTGGCACCACCGGCACCGCCCCTCTTCAGAGGGCGTGAACCGCTTTAGCGCAGCGTTCAACACAACCGGCCGTTGCCGACAGGGTTTTTCCGCGAGTTTGAGTTATTTAGGGTAAGGTTTTTCGAGACCTGCGCCCCGACCGCCCGGATTCAGCGCAAGCCACGGGGCGTGCGCACCAAGGCAAAGCAAAAGCTGTACCAGACAATTGCACTGAACCTTCACCGATACCGGTGACTCGAAACCACACGTACCGATCAGCCAATCACGGAGATAACCATGGCCAGAAGAACTGCAAAGACTGCTCAAGAAATACTGATGGCGGATTTTCAAACCCTGGTGACTGACACCGAAAGGTTGCTGGACGACACCAAGGTGCTTGCGGGCGACCAGGCCGATGAGCTGCGCGCCAAGATTCATGACACGCTGTTGCAGGCCCGCGAAACCCTCAAGCAAACCGAAGACTCCCTGCGCGAACGCGGCCAGGCGGCGGTCACTGCGACCGAAGATTACGTGCAGGCCAACCCTTGGCAGTCGGTAGGCATTGCCGCCGGCGTGGGCTTTCTGATCGGCCTGCTGGCCACAAGGCGCTAATCATGTCTATCGGCGAAACTGGCTCGTCCACGGGTACCACCTCACGACGCCTGGGCGCGGCCGTTCTTGGCTTGCTGCACAGCCACGTCGAACTGTTTGGCATCGAATTGCAGGAGCAGAAGGCCCGTACCGTCAGCCTGCTGCTGTTTGCCGGCCTGGCGCTGGTGTTTGCCCTGTTGTTGCTGGTGGGGTTATCGACTCTGGTGATGATCCTGGTATGGGACACCGGCTACCGCCTGACCGGGATCATCTGCCTCTGCGTGTTCTACAGCCTGGCCGCTGCCTTCTGCGGGGTGCGCTTGAAAGCGGCGGTGTTCGATGAGTCCACGCCGTTCCACGCCACCCTCGAAGAGCTGGCCAATGATCGGGAGCGCCTGCTGCCATGAGCTCGAATGAAATCCAGCAAACCTCCCGCCGGGAAATGCGCAAGGCTTTGATCCGCCTGCGCATGGAGATGCACCGCCAGGAGATACGCCACGAATCCCAGCAATTGATGGCGCCGCTGAACAAGGTGCGCAACCTGGGCCAAAACTTTCAGGGCGGCCTGGGCATCAAGCACGCGCCGCTGTGGGGCGTGGCCGCTGTAACCCTGATCGGTTTCTTCACCGGCAAGGGCGCCAAGGGCGGCGGTATCAGCAGTGTGACGCGCCTGGTGCGCCTCGGTGCCGGCCTGATCCCGCTGATCAAACTGGCCATGCAGGGCAATTCACGCAAAGGTTGAGCCTGCTGGCTGCATTCTTGCTAACAGAATGGCCCGGTCCTCGTTTTCGAGGGCCGGGTCTTTTTTCGCCAGTGTTTTTAAGGAGGCCCCGTGATCGACGGGCAACCGCTCGCCTGCTTCCAACCGTTTATCGATACCGCCACCGGGCGCATTGCCGGCGTCGAGGCCTTGGGGCGTCTACGCCAGGCTGATGGCCGCCTGCAGTCCGTTGGCCCGCTGTTCGCCGACCCACGCACGCCAGGCGCGAGCTTGCGCCGTCTCGACCGGCAGATTCGCGACAACGCGTTAAGCCGCCTGCATGAAGCCCCCGAAGACTGGTTCCTCAGCCTGAATATCTCGCCGCGCTGGATCAACCAACTGCGCCCGGGCCAGGCGCTGCCGAGCCTCAAACAGATCCACAGCCATGGCGTCGACCCGCAGCGCATCGTGTTCGAGATCACCGAACTGGGCGGCGACATCCAGCGCCTGGCCGAGGTGGTGGCACGTTATCGCGAGGCCGGTGCGCGCATCGCCATCGATGATTTCGGCGCCGGCTATTCCCAGCTTGACCGGGTATTGGCGCTGCAGCCGGACATCCTCAAGCTGGACATGCGCCTGTTCCAGCAAGCCGCCAGGGGCGGACCGAGCAGTGACGTCGTGCGGGCGCTGGCGCAGATGGCGGAAAAGACCGGCTGCTGGATCATTGCCGAAGGCGTGGAAACCGAGGCGCAGCTGAGCTTCGCCCTGGAATGCGGTTCGCGCTACGTGCAGGGCTATCTGTTTGCCCAGGCGCAATTGGACTGGTTCGCCACCGACGCCTTCGTGCCGCGCTTTGACCAACTGCGCGCGGCGTATGTCCAGCAGAAGCTGGCCGAACGCGGGCGCATCATGCAACTGCGCCAGCAATTGACCGAACTGATGAAGATCCTGCAATCCTGGGCACAGGCCCAAGCCCCGCTGGATCACTTGCCCCAACTGCCGGCCTTCCCCTGGCTGCTGCGCTTTTACCAATGCGACCGGCATGGCACCCAGTTGACCCCCAACTTCGAATGGCGCCAGGACGCCTGGCAGGCCGACAGCCGCTACCTGGGCCACAACTGGTCATGGCGCCCGTACTTCTATCACCTGCTGGCCGAAGGTTGGGAAGAGCGTCGCCTGACGCTGTCCTCGACTTACCGCGACGCCACCACCAACCAGTACTGCCTCACCGCCGGACAATTCTTCGATAACGGTCAGCGCTTGCTGTTAATCGATATCGACGCGGCCGGCCTGTAGATTTTCGCTTGCCCCGCCAAGGCGGAACCGGGAAGCTGGGCGGGTCATTCACCGTACGGAGAGTACCCGCCTTGGATTGGCCCACCCTGCTTACCCGCGAACGCCTTGGAAAACCCCTGCACAGCCCGGAAGAACTCGGCCGCAGCCCGTTTCACAAAGACCATGACCGCATTATCTTCTCCGGCGCGTTTCGCCGCCTGGGCCGCAAGACCCAAGTGCACCCGGTGTCCAGCAACGACCATATCCATACACGCCTGACCCACTCCCTGGAAGTCAGTTGCGTAGGCCGCTCCCTCGGCATGCGCGTGGGCGAAACCCTGCGCAGCGCCCTGCCCGACTGGTGCGACCCGAGCGACCTGGGCATGGTGGTGCAATCGGCCTGCCTGGCCCATGACATCGGCAACCCGCCGTTCGGGCATTCCGGCGAAGACGCCATCCGCCACTGGTTCCAGCAGGCAGCGGGGCGCGGCTGGCTGGACGACATGAGCAGCGCCGAGCGCAATGACTTCCTCAACTTCGAAGGCAATGCCCAAGGCTTCCGGGTACTGACCCAACTGGAATACCACCAGTTCGACGGCGGCACGCGCCTGACCTACGCGACCTTGGGCACGTACCTCAAGTACCCCTGGACCGCCCGCCACGCCGACTCCCTGGGTTACAAGAAACACAAGTTCGGCTGCTACCAGAGCGAACTGCCGATCCTCGAACAGATCGCCGGCAAGCTCGGCCTGCCGCAACTCGAGGAACAACGCTGGGCTCGCCATCCACTGGTCTATCTGATGGAGGCGGCAGACGACATCTGCTACGCCTTGATCGACCTGGAGGACGGCCTGGAAATGGACCTGCTGGAGTACACCGAAGTCGAGTCACTGCTGCTCGACCTGGTGGGCGACGACCTGCCGCAGACCTACCGGCAACTGGGCGCCCAGGACTCGCGCCGACGCAAGCTGGCGATCCTGCGCGGCAAGGCCATCGAGCACTTGACCAACGCCGCGGCGCGCGCCTTCGTCGAACAACAGGAGGCCTTGCTTGCCGGCACCCTGCCCGGCGACCTGGTGGAGCACATGCACGGCCCCGCCAAACGCTGCGTGCTGGATGCCAAGGACATGGCGCGCAAGAAAATCTTCCAGGACAAGCGCAAGACCCTCCACGAGATCGGCGCCTACACCACCCTGGAAATCCTGTTGAACGCCTTCTGCGGCGCGGCCCTGGAGCAGCACGGCGGACGCACGCCGTCGTTCAAGAACCGGCGCATTCTCGACCTGCTGGGCAACAACGCGCCGGACCCTGCGTGGCCGCTGCACAGGTCGTTCCTGCGCATGATCGACTTCATCGCCGGCATGACCGACAGCTATGCCACCGAGATGGCACGGGAGATGACCGGGCGCTCCAGCCCTCAATAACCTGGCTGATCACGCCGCCTGTCCACTGAACAGAATCTGCCTACGATGGGAACAGAGCGGCCTGATCGAATTCGCACAAGCGCCCGAAGAATAATCGCGCACGCTCCGGGCAGGTCTGGCGAACAGTTCCTACGTGCCCCCTATCGACGCTTGACTCACCGTGTGCCTTCTATGCCCCACTACCCCTTTCGGATCCTGTTGGTGGAGGACCATCCCTTTCAGCTCCTCGCCACCCAATGCCTGCTGAGAAGCTTCGGCTTCGAGCACCTGGCCCCGGCCGAAAACGCCGAGCAGGCGATCCGTTTGATGACCCAGGCCGAGGCGCCCTTCGACATCATCCTCTGTGACCAGTGCCTGCCCGACCTGCCCGGGCTTGAATTGATTGAAATCGCCAGTCGCCAATGCTTTATCAAGGCCGCCATCCTGCTCAGCGGACTTCCCGAGGCAGAACTTTCAGCGTTGCAAACCCAAGCCCTCAAACGTGGCCTGCCCTTGCTCGGCTACTTGCCAAAGCCGTTGAATAAAGATGAGCTTGAACATTTGACCCATACATTACTCACGTTATAAATGTAGGACTTTAAACAGATCGACCGGTCGGAAAAATCGCGCATAACCACCGTAAAGTCCTTGCCATGTTCCTTCGGCCCATGCCCCTGCGGAACCTTGGCCTCTTGCGTTACAGCTCCTTAGAGACAGGTAGGCTTTTACCTTTTTTAATGTAGGAACTTTCCTGTTTTATACCTGCCACCCCCCAAGTTCATGCTTACCCATCGGCTTCTGAGCTAATGTGCCCGCTTTATTTGTACTTGCATGGAATATGATCATGAATACAGTTTTTATTATTGACGACCATCCGGTGATAAGACTTGCCATACGAATGTTGTTGGAACATGAAGAAAACTTCAAAGTAGTCGGCGAAACGGATAACGGATGCGACGCCATACAAATGGTCCGCGAATGCATGCCGGACCTGATCATCCTCGACATCAGCATTCCAAAACTCGACGGACTGGAAGTGCTTTGCCGATTCAACGCCATGAACGCGTCGATGAAAACCCTGGTGCTGACGGCTCAATCCCCCACCCTGTTTGCCACGCGTTGCATGCGTTCGGGAGCCGATGGCTACGTGTGCAAGGAAGGTGACCTGAGCGAACTGATGAGCGCCATCCGCGCTGTACTGTCCGGTTATAACTACTTCCCCAGCCAAGCCTTGAACCCCAACGATGAGGCCTGCAAGGAACTTGAACTGTTCAAGGCGGTTAACGACCGGGAGTTGATGGTACTGCAACTTTTTGCACAAGGCCGCACCAACAAGGAAATAGCCAAAGGTATGTTCCTGAGCAATAAAACAGTAAGTACTTATAAAAAGAGACTGATGCAGAAACTTCAAGCCAAGTCCTTGGTAGAACTTATCGAGATGGCAAAACGGAACGCGCTAGTGTGAGAAACCGGATGCCCAGGCGTATAAAGGACTATTTGATTATATTGAGTGCCGGTTTGTGCTTCAGCACCGCCGTGCCTGCCACCCCTCCAGCAAGCCCGGAGCATTTCAACCTTTTGAGTCGTGCGAGCTCCGTGCAGCTGGAACCCTACCTGAACAAGGCCCAGCGCCAATGGCTCCAGAACAAACGCGAACTGGTACTGGGCGCGGCGTTTCCTGACTACCCGCCTTTTGACCTCACCTCCAGCGGGCGTGACTATGAGGGACTCACCGCCGACTACGCCGGCTTGCTGGCAATGGCGCTGGACGTACCGGTAAAAGTGTTGCGCTACCCCTCCCGAGAGGCCGCCATTCATGCCCTCGAAGCGGGTGAAATCGATTTACTGGGTTCCTCCAACAGCTTTGAAGCGGCAAATCCCAACCTGACCCTGTCGGAGCCGTACGCCGTGGACCGGCCAGTGCTGGTGACCCGCGAAGGCGAAACCCGCAGCCTGGCTGATGGGCTGGCCGGCATGCGCCTGGCACTGGTCTATCACTATCTGCCACTGCACGAAGTGGAAAGGCTCTACCCCAAGGCAATCATCCGTGCCTATCCTTCTTATCAAAACGCCTTGAATGCAGTGGCCTTCGACCAGGCAGACGTCTTTCTCGGCGATACCATTTCCACCCACTACATGATCAACAAGGGTTACCTGAAAAACATTCGCATGGCGAACTTCGGCAAACATGAAGCCTATGGATTCAGCTTTGCCATGCCCCAGGAACAGCAGACGCTGTTGAGCATCGTCGACGCCGTCCTGAGGGCCGTGCCCGCTGCCGAACGGGAAACCATTGCCAAACGCTGGAGTGCTGGCAGCGACATCCTCCTGACCGACCAAAAGCTGCAACTGACCCTTCGCGAAGAACGTTGGCTGAGGGAAAACCCGGTCGTCAAAGTGATCGTGAACCCTACCTTTGCGCCGCTGACCTTCTTCGACGCCGATGGCAATTTTCGCGGCATTACCGCCGACCTGCTGGAACTGATTCGCCTGCGCACCGGGCTGCGCTTCGAGATCCAGCGCGGGCGTGATGTGAACACCATGATCGAGCATGTAGAGAGCGGCAAAGCGGACATCGTCGGCGCAATCATCCCCAGCGTCGAGCGAGAAGCCCAACTGAACTTCAGTCGCCCCTACCTGGAAAACTCCTACGTGATGCTGACACGCAAGGACGGCCAGGCCCCCACAGGCCTTGAGGAAATGGAGGGCAAGCGCCTGGCGATCACGCAGGGCAGTCCGCTGAAAAAATTCCTGCGTGAGCACTTCCCAAAGATTCAGCTGGTAGATACCGGCGACACGTTCAAGTCAGCCGAACTGCTGGTACAAGGCCATGTAGAGGGCGCGGTGAATACCCTGGTGGTCGCCAATTACTTCCTGTCCTCGCAGATACTCCAGGACAAGATCCAAATCAGCTTCAGCATCGGCACGATGCCGGCCACCTTCGGGCTGGCGACGTCCCGCAGCGCCACCGAGCTCAGCTCGATTCTCGACAAGGCGTTGCTCAGCATCGCCCCGGACGAACTCGGCGTGATCAACAGTCGTTGGCGCGGTTATACCGCGGCCTCGGACAGTTACTGGCGCGACTATCACCAACTGATTGCGCGCATCGTCATCGGGACCGGCCTGCTGCTGCTGATTTCCCTGAGCTGGAACGCGTACATGCGCCGCCAGATCAAGCACCGGAAAATGGCCGAGCGCGCCCTCAATGATCAGTTCGAGTTCATGCGCGCCCTGGTCAATGAAACCCCGCACCCGATCTACGTGCGTGACAACAAGGGGCTGCTGCAGACCTGCAACGACAGTTACCTGCAGGCGTTCGACGTCAAGCGCGAGGACGTGATAGGTAAAAGCGCGGTCCAGATCAGTACAGCCCTTGCAGTCGAGGCGGCGCAATACCATGCCGACTATCAGCGCGTGGTGGCCGAGGGCAACCCGCTGATCCTGGACCGCACCCTGCATATTCGCGGAAAAAAACTGACGATCTACCACTGGATCCTGCCGTACCGCGACTCCGTCGGTGAAGTCCAGGGCATCATCGGTGGCTGGATCGATATCAGTGAACGACGCCAGTTGTTCGACGAACTCCGCACCGCCAAGGAGCGAGCCGACGAAGCCAATCGGGCCAAGAGCACGTTCCTCGCCACCATGAGCCACGAAATCCGCACGCCGATGAACGCGGTGATCGGCATGCTCGAGCTGACCCTCAAGCGGGCGGACCAGGGCCACCTCGACCGCCCGGCCATCGAAGTCGCCTACAACTCGGCCAAGGATCTGCTGGAGCTTATCGGCGACATCCTGGACATCGCGCGGATTGAATCCGGGCGCCTCAGCCTGGCACCGGAACGCGTCAACCTGAGGGAGGTGATCGAGTCGGTGGTGCGTGTCTTCGACGGCCTGGCACGCCAGAAGACCCTTAGCCTGTTGCTGGAGTTCACGCCTGATCTGGAGCACACCGAAGTGCTGATCGACCCGCTGCGCTTCAAGCAGGTGCTGTCCAACCTGATCAGCAACGCCATCAAGTTCACCGAACGTGGCCAGGTAAAGATCAAGGTGGAAGTATCGGCCACCGAACTGCCGCAGCAGGTCGAGATGAAACTGGTGGTGGAGGACACCGGCATCGGTATCAGCCGGGACGACCAGATGCGCCTGTTCGAACCCTTTGCCCAGGCGGACAACTCAGGACAGCTGGCCAGGAGCGGTGCGGGCCTCGGGCTGGTGATCTGTCGCAGCCTGTGCGCGATGATGGGCGGGCAACTGAGCCTGAGCAGCGTGCCCATGGTGGGCACCCAGGTGCATGTGAGCCTGAAGATGAATCGCCTGCAGGCGCTGCAGGTGGCCGAAGAACTCAAGCCCGCCGAGACCTCGAACGTGCCGGTGCTCAATGTGCTGGTGGTGGACGATCATCCGGCGAATCGCCTGTTGATGTGCCAGCAGCTCGGCTACCTGGGCCATCAGTACACCGCCGCCCAGAACGGCGCCTCCGGCTTCCAGGCCTGGCGCCAGGAGCACTTTGACCTGGTGATCGCCGATTGCAACATGCCGATCATGAATGGCTACGAACTGAGTCGTTCGATCCGCGAATACGAGGAGCGCGAACAACTGACGCCTTGCGTGGTACTGGGTTTTACCGCCAATGCCCAGCCCGAAGAGAAACAACGCTGTGCGCAGGCGGGCATGAATGACTGCCTGTTCAAACCCATCAACCTTACGGCGCTGGAGCTGCAACTGGCGAAGATCAGTCCTCAACCCAGCGGCATGACCCTGGACATCGGCAACTTCGAGGCCCTTACCGGTGGCGATCCACACATGAGCCGCCTGTTGCTGGAGGAGTTGCTGAGCAGCAGTCGCCAGGATCGCCAGGAGTTGGTTGCACTGATCGCTGCGCAGGCCTTGCCCGAAGAGATCATCGAACAGGCTCACAAGATCAAGGGGGCCGCGCGCATCGTTCAAGCCTCTGCGCTGGCCTCGCAATGCGAAGCCGTCGAACAGGCCTGTGCCCGGGGCGATGATCGGCCCCTGATCGAAGCGGGTGTGAAATCCCTGGAGAAGCTGATGCTGGAGTTGGAGAGGATGCTGCAAGTGCGGCTTGACGAACTGGATGGCCGATAAGGGGCGGGGCTGCGCCCCCTATTTCGATCAGCAGTCGGTCAAACGCAGGAAAATCGCCGCCAGCTGTTCGATACCGGCCTGATCCTGGGGGGTAAAGCGGGCCAACGACGGGCTATCGAGGTCAAGGACACCAATCAATGCGCCGTCCTTGACCAGTGGCACCACCAGTTCGCTGTTGGACGCGCTGTCACAGGCGATATGCCCGGGGAACGCGTGCACATCGTCTACGCGCTGGGTTTGCCGCGAGGCCGCGGCCGCGCCGCACACCCCACGGCCGAACGGAATACGCACACAGGCGATCTGCCCCTGGAACGGGCCAAGCACCAGCTCTTCATTGCGGTTGAGGTAAAAGCCCGCCCAGTTCAGGTCATCCAGCTGGCTGAACAGGAAAGCCGAAAACTGGGCGCTGTTGGCGATGAAATCACGCTCATCGGCCAGCAGCGACTCCAGCTGGGCACTCAGCAGGGCATAGCCACCGAGGCCGGCGCCGGCTTGTTGTAAATCGATCATGGTTGACGCTCCAGCAATTTAAGACCCACCCAGTAACGGGCGAATTGATACGCGCAACGACCGTTGCGGTTGCCGCGCCCGGTGGCCCAGCGCACGGCAAGAATGTCGAGGTCCTCATCGCGCTGCCACTGCAAACCCGCCTTGTTCGCCAGCTCACCGATCCAGTGCTCGACCACGTCCAGGAAATGTTCCTGGGTGAACGGGTAGAACGACAGCCACAAGCCAAAGCGGTCGGACAAGGCAATCTTGTCTTCCACCGCCTCGCTTGGGTGCAACTCACCGTCCACGCGCTTCCAGTTATCGTTGTCGCTCTGGTTTTCCGGCACCAGGTGGCGGCGGTTGGACGTGGCATACAGCAGCACGTTTTCAGGGGCCTGTTCCAGGGAGCCATCCAGCACGCTCTTGAGTACCCGATAGTCGCCTTCGCCGGCTTCGAACGACAAGTCGTCGCAGAACAGGATGAAACGTTGCGGCAACTTGAGCAATTGTTCAACCACCCGCGGCAGGTCGGCCAAGTGGTCACGCTCGATTTCGATCAGGCGCAGACCGGCCTTGGCGTGTTGAGCGAGCAAAGCGCGCACCATGGACGATTTACCGGTGCCCCGCGAACCCCACAGCAACGCATGGTTGGCAGGCAGGCCATCCAGGAACTGCTGGGTGTTGCGCGCCAGGGTTTCACGTTGCTTGTCCACACCGATCAGGTCGGACAAGCGCATGTCCAGGCTCACGTCCAGCGGCAACAGGAAGCCACTGCGGCCCTCGCGCTGCCAACGGGCGGCCAGGCACTGGTTCCAGTCGATGGTTTGGCGCGGCGCGGGCAACAAGGGTTCCAGGCGGGCGAGCACGGCATCGGCTCGCTCCAGAAAGGCACTCAATCGAGAATCCACGATTATTCCTCTGGCAAGTTCTTGCAAAAGATGGCGTATTGGCAACCCTGCGACAGACCGCTTGGGGCTGCGTAAAAACGATTCATGCCGGGCAGGCCTGGGCGTGTGGATGTTCAGCTATGCTTGCCGGGCGAAGGGAAACGTGAAGTGGTTCAACACTCAATGGATATCAAGTTCGCCCACCGCTTGTCTTATAAACAAGCCAGATTGACGGTGCTGGTCGGTTTCGTCTTGGGAACCTTGCTCAGCCTGATCCAAATCGGCATTGATTATGCCAGCGAAGACGCATCCATCAACCGCGAAATACGTTCGCTGATCGAAATCAGCCATAACCCCGCGTCACGTATCGCCTACAACATCGATGCCGAACTGGCCCAGGAACTGACCCTGGGCCTGCTGCACTCCCCCGCCATCATTCGCGCACAGTTGATCGACAACAATGGCGTGGTGCTGGCCGATGTCGACCGGCCACGCAAGGAAAGCACCTACCGCCCTATCAGTGATTTCATGTTTGGCGCCAACCGCCAGTTCGAAGACCAACTGTTCCTGAGCCACATGCCCAACGAGTCACTTGGCGTACTGCGCCTGGACGTCGACACCTACGCCTTTGGCAGCCGGTTCCTGCGCCGCGCCGAGATCACCCTGCTCAACGGGTTCGCACGCAGCCTGTTGCTGACCGGGATTCTGCTGGGCCTGTTCTACGTCATGCTGACCCAACCGCTGGTGCGCATTATTCGTGAGCTGAGCACCCGCAAGCAGGCACGCCTGGACTGCCCGCCGGGGCATGAGCACGATGAAATCGGGGTGCTGGTGGACGTCGCCAACCAGCAATTCGAAAACATGGAAACCGAAATCCAGCAGCGCCGCCACGCCGAGGATCGGCTGACCGAATACCTGGGGCAACTGGAACATATCGTGTCCGCGCGCACCCTTGAACTCAAGGCCAGCAACCAGCGGCTGACCCAGTCCAACGATGAGCTGGAAGCCGCCAAGATGCATGCATTGGGCATGGCCCAGGCCCGGGCGGCCTTCCTGGCGAACATGAGCCACGAAATCCGCACCCCGCTCAACGGCCTGCTGGGCATGATCGCACTGTCGCTGGACAGCCCGTTGAACGCCGAACAACGCCAGCAACTGTCTATCGCCCATGACTCCGGCAAAGTGCTGGTGGAACTGCTCAACGATATTCTCGACCTGTCCAAGTTCGACGCCGGCCAGTTGGAGCTGGAGCGCATCCCCTTCGACCTCGGCGCGCTGGTGGAAGACACCGCCAACCTGTTATCGCAGAACGCCGCACCGAGCGTGGAGCTGAGCTGCCTGATCGACCCGCAGTTCCCGGCCCAGGTGCTCGGTGACCCGACCCGTGTGCGGCAGATTGTCAGCAACTTGCTCTCCAACGCCTTGAAGTTCACCCGCTTTGGTCGGGTTGATGTGCGCCTGCGTACCCACGACGGCGGCGTACGCATTGAAGTCTGCGATACCGGCATCGGCATTGCGCAGGAAGCGCAGGTGAAAATCTTCCAACCGTTCACCCAGGCCGGCGCCGGCATCACTCGCCAGTATGGCGGGACGGGCCTGGGCCTGGCACTGACGCACAACCTGTGCGAAGCGATGAAGGGGCGCTTGAGTATCAGCTCGGAAGTGGGCTTTGGCAGCCAGTTCTGCGCAGACCTGCCACTGCCGGCCCATTTGCCCGCGGTGCAGCCAGCGCCTCTCAAAGGCGAGGTCATCGCCATCACCAACGCCGGCAGCGGCCTGACAGAGTTGCTCACGGCCCTGCTGCCCTGCTGGGGACTGTCCCTGCGTTGTTTCACCATGGATGACGATTTGAGCGGGCAAACCCCCGACCTGCTGATTACCGACTGCCCGGAATGCCTGTTCCGCATACGGCCGGGCATCACCGCGCCCATCCTGCTGGTGACCGCCTATGGCAACTTCATGCCCAGCGAAGAAGTGGCGGCACTGGCGCCGTTGCACCAACAGGCACGCCCCTTGAGCCGCAACGCGCTGTACCAGATCCTGCAACGCAACTTGCGCACCGACGCGCACCTGGTGCTTGACCCCGTCCAACTGGATGCCGCACCGCTCGCACATCGGGCGCGCATCCTGCTGGTGGAGGACAACCCGGTCAACCAACTGGTGGCCAAGGGCATGCTCAGCAAACTGGGCTGCGAAGTGATCGTGGCTGCCCACGGTGGCGAAGCGCTCACGTTTCTTGAAGAACAACGCTTCGATATGGTGCTGATGGACTGCAACATGCCGGTGATGGATGGCTATGAGGCCAGCCGGCAGATTCGGCGCAGCGGACGCTGGCCGGACCTGCCGATTGTCGCGTTGACCGCCAATGCCCTGTCCGAAGAGCGCGAGCGCTGCCGTGCGGCGGGGATGAATGATTACCTGGCCAAGCCGTTCCGCCGCGAAGAACTCAATGCCCTGCTGGACTTGTGGGTGCCTGGGACGACAAGTCTTTAAGCTGCGCAAGCAACTGGTCGAGACCATCGCGCAAGGCATCGGCCTGATTCAGGTCGATGCCGCGATCACACAACAGGCGGGTCTTCAGGCCATGGGCCTGGTCCCGCAGTTGCACACCGGCCTCGGTCAGGCTCAAGTGCACTTCACGCTCATCCCTGGCACTGCGCCGACGCGTCACTAACTCAAGCTGTTCAAGGCGCTTGAGCAGCGGCGTCAGCGTGCCCGAGTCGAGCATCAGGCGCTCCCCCAGGGCCTTGACCGTCGGCTGCAGCGCAGGCGTGGCGTGCCACTCCCACAACACCAGCATCACCACATATTGCGGGTAGGTCAGACCCAACTGGTCGAGCATCGGCTTATAGGCACGGGTGACAGCGCGTGACGCAGCGTAGAGCTTGAAACACAGCTGGTTGTCCAGGGCCAGGGACACGCTGGGCAGGTCGGTCATTTGAGCAAGGCTTCGATCTCTTGGGTCAAGTCCTGCGGCTTGGTGGCAGGACCGAAGCGCTTGACCACCTGGCCGTCGCGGCCGATGAGGAACTTGGTGAAGTTCCACTTGATGCCCTTGGACCCCAGCAGGCCCGGTGCCTGTTTTTTCAGTTGCACGAACAGTGGATGGGCATCGCTGCCATTGACGTCGATCTTCTTGAACAACGGGAAGCTGACACCGAAGTTCAGCTCGCAGAATTCGGAAATCGCCCCTTCGTCACCGGGCTCCTGCTTGCCGAACTGGTTGCAAGGAAAGCCCAATACCACCAGGCCCTGGTCCTTGTACTGCTGCCAGAGTTGCTCCAGGCCCTTGTACTGCGGGGTGAAGCCGCATTTGCTGGCGGTGTTGACCACGAGGACGGCCTTGCCGGCGAAATCGGCCAAGGTCTTTTGCTCACCCTTGATGGTGGTGCAAGGGATGCTCAGCAGGTTGTTGCTCATGGCAGTGCCTCGATAAGGGAGAAAGAGGATGAAACATAGTAGGCAATTCAATTGCGTGCAATTTAATTGACCGCACTGATGACACCTCATCAACACTCTGTAGGAGCGAGCTTGCTCGCGAAAAACTCAAGGACACCGGGCTGAACCAGAATGCCCGTGTAATCGTTGACGACTTTCGCGAGCAAGCTCGCTTCTACAGGGGCCCGACGCCAGTCGAGTTAACGGGGCACAAGATCCAGGCACACCGAGTTGATGCAATACCGCAGCCCCGTCGGCGGCGGACCGTCCGGGAACACATGGCCCAGATGCGCATCGCATTGGGCGCAGGTGACTTCGGTGCGGATCATGCCGTGGCTGACGTCACGGATCTCGATCATTGCGCTGTCGGCGATCGGCGCGTAGAAACTCGGCCAGCCGCAGCCGGAGTCAAACTTGGTGGTCGAATCGAACAGTGGCGCATTGCAGCAGATGCAGTGATACACGCCATCGGTCCGGGTCTCATTGTACTTGCCGCTGAAAGGACGCTCGGTGCCCTTGAGACGGCACACGTTGTACTGCTCCGGATCGAGCATTGCCTTCCATTCTTCAACGGTTTTCTGCAACTTTTCCATCGGTACACCTCGGCAACTGAAAAAGCCTGATCTGTATCTTTTCCATGGATCAGGCGGCACGTATGATTGCGCCTCTTCAAAACGCCAGTCTGGCACCCGCGCTACCGGCATTCAAACGTATTTATGGGTGCGGGCCTTGCAGCATTCACAGTACGGTAGTGCCCACACCGTCTGGATCGTTCATTTTCAGGATCACATCGCCATGCAGGTCAGCAAATCGAACAAGCTCGCCAACGTCTGCTACGACATTCGCGGCCCGGTGCTCAAGCACGCCAAGCGCCTGGAAGAGGAAGGCCATCGCATCCTCAAGCTGAACATCGGCAACCCGGCGCCCTTTGGTTTCGAAGCGCCGGATGAAATCCTCCAGGATGTGATCCGCAACCTGCCCACCGCCCAGGGCTACAGCGACTCCAAGGGCCTGTTCAGCGCGCGCAAGGCCGTGATGCAGTACTACCAGCAGAAGCAGGTCGAAGGCGTCGGCATCGAAGACATCTACCTGGGTAATGGCGTGTCCGAGCTGATCGTGATGTCCATGCAGGCCCTGCTCAACAACGGCGACGAAGTGCTGGTGCCAGCACCCGACTACCCACTGTGGACCGCCGCCGTGACCCTGGCCGGCGGCCACCCGGTGCATTACCTGTGCGACGAGGGCGCCGACTGGTTCCCGGACCTGGCCGACATCAAGGCCAAGATCACGCCGAACACCAAGGCCCTGGTGATCATCAACCCGAACAACCCCACCGGTGCGGTGTACTCCAGGGAAGTGCTGCTGGGCATGCTCGAGCTGGCACGCCAGCACAACCTGGTGGTGTTCTCCGACGAGATCTACGACAAGATCCTCTACGACGATGCGGTGCATATCTGCACCGGTTCCCTGGCGCCGGACCTGCTGTGCCTGACCTTCAACGGCCTCTCCAAGTCCTACCGCGTGGCGGGCTTCCGCTCCGGCTGGATCGCGATTTCCGGGCCCAAGCACAATGCCCAGAGCTACATCGAAGGCATCGACATGCTGGCCAACATGCGCCTGTGCGCCAACGTGCCGAGCCAGCACGCAATCCAGACCGCCCTCGGCGGCTACCAGAGCATCAATGACCTGATCCTGCCCCAGGGCCGCCTGCTGGAACAGCGCAACCGTACCTGGGAGCTGCTCAATGCAATCCCGGGCGTGAGCTGCGTCAAGCCCATGGGCGCGCTGTACGCCTTCCCGAGGATCGACCCGAAGGTCTGCCCGATCCTCAACGACGAGAAATTCGTGCTCGACCTGCTGCTCTCGGAAAAGCTGCTGGTGGTCCAGGGCACGGCGTTCAACTGGCCGTGGCCGGATCACTTCCGAGTGGTGACCCTGCCCCGCGTGGATGACCTGGACATGGCCATTGGCCGTATCGGCAATTTCCTCAAGTCCTATCGCCAGTAACCGACGTGGCGCTGTACGACCGGCATTCGGTCGTACAGCGATTATCTGGCAACACTTCTCTGGCTATGCACATTCCCCGTACTGCATTTGCGTTTCTACATCCACAAGCCCCTGTAGTTACGGGCCCGTAAGGCAAAAAATAGCTTTTCACGGGTAGTATTCATCATCGGAAAATCCCTTCAAGGCTCTACATTCAGGCTGTAGGACACAGTTTGAAATAGTCGCTCGGTTGAATCACCCCAAGCCGCACCTTATATACCCCGCAGTACGCGACATATTAAGCATGAGGAGAACTCTACAACCATGATGCGCATCCTGCTGTTCTTGGCTACCAACCTGGCGGTCGTGCTGATTGCCAGCATCACCCTGAGCCTTTTCGGCTTCAACGGGTTCATGGCGGCCAACGGGGTTGATCTGAACCTCAATCAGCTGCTGATTTTCTGTGCGGTCTTTGGTTTTGCCGGTTCGCTGTTCTCGCTGTTCATCTCCAAGTGGATGGCGAAGATGAGCACCAGCACCCAGATCATCACTCAACCACGCACCCGCCATGAACAATGGCTGATGCAGACCGTGGAGCAGTTGTCTCAGGAAGCAGGTATAAAAATGCCCGAGGTCGGGATTTTCCCTGCCTACGAGGCCAACGCCTTTGCGACGGGCTGGAACAAGAACGACGCCCTCGTGGCGGTCAGCCAAGGGCTGCTCGAGCGCTTTTCACCCGATGAGGTGAAGGCGGTCCTCGCGCACGAGATCGGCCACGTAGCCAACGGCGACATGATTACCCTTGCGCTGGTGCAGGGCGTGGTGAACACCTTCGTGATGTTCTTTGCGCGGATCATCGGCAACTTTGTCGACAAGGTGATCTTCAAGAACGAAGGCGGCCGCGGGATCGCCTACTTCGTAGCGACCATCTTTGCCGAAGTGGTGCTGGGTTTCCTGGCCAGCGCGATTGTGATGTGGTTCTCGCGCAAACGAGAGTTCCGTGCAGACGAAGCCGGCGCGCGCCTGGCTGGCACCAGTGCAATGATCAGTGCGCTGCAGCGCCTGCGCTCCGAACAGGGCCTGCCGGTGCATATGCCCGACAGCCTGACCGCCTTTGGCATCAACGGTGGTGTCAAGCAGGGCCTGGCTCGCATGTTCATGAGCCACCCGCCGCTGGAAGAGCGTATCGACGCGCTGCGTCGTCGGGGCTGATACCCGGTAATGCAAAAGGGGCGATTGGATCGCCCCTTTTTTGTGCGCGGGTTTTACCCCTTGGTGAGCCGATAAACGCGCTCTTCAAGACACGTGACACCGTCCTGCACGAACTTCCAGCTCTCACCCAGGATATCCTGGGCTTCGAGCACCTCCAGGCGCCACTGCAAACCCAGCAGCACCTTCACCTCATCATCCGGCACCGCAAAGGGCGGGCCGGCTTTTTGCGTCTGGTCGTAGTCCAGGGTGATCAGCAGTCCCTGGCAGCCTGGCCGCAACAGGCTGTTCAACTGCTCGGCGTACTGCGCGCGCATCAGCGGCGGCAGGGCGATCAGTGCGGCACGGTCGTAGAGCGCCGTGCAGTCAGCCAGTGCCCCGGCATCCAAGGCAAAGAAATCGCCGCACCATATTTCGATCAAATCAGCCTGGTACACCTTGAACACGCCGTGCCGAGTGATGCGCGGCGTCAGGTTCTGCTCGCTGAAAAAGGCTTCTACCGCCTGCTCCGACAGCTCAACGCCGAATACGTGATAGCCGTTGCTGGCCAGCCACATCAGGTCCAGGCTTTTACCACACAGCGGCACCAGCACCTTGGCGCCCTGGGCAAGGCCAAGCACAGGCCAATACCGCAGCAGGTAAGGATTGACCTCGGGCAGGTGAAAGCCAATCTGATTGCGCGCCCAGCGCTCCTGCCAAAATTTGGGCTCCATGGAATCACCTCCGAAAATTCGATCAAAAAGCGCTAAAACTTATATTAGATTTAGATCAATGATCTGATTGAAGATGGGCCCATGTTAAACCTCAGGACCTTCCTTATGTTGCCCAGCCTGTTTATCTCCCACGGATCGCCCATGCTTGCCCTGCAACCCGGCGCCAGCGGCCCCGCCCTGCAGCGCCTGGCCGCTGAACTGCCGCGGCCGAAGGCAATTGTGGTGGTGTCGGCACATTGGGAAAGCCAGGAACTGCTGGTCAGCGGCAGTGCCGCGCCCGAGACCTGGCACGACTTCGGCGGTTTCCCCCGGGAGCTGTTCGCCGTGCAGTACCCGGCACCGGGCGACCCGCAATTGGCCGGCGAAATTGTCGAACTGCTTCATGCCGACGGCTTGCAGGCGCGAATCGATGAGCGCCGCCCGTTTGACCATGGCACCTGGGTGCCGCTCTCGCTGATGTACCCGGCAGCGGATATTCCAGTGGTGCAAGTCTCCTTGCCCAGCCACATGGGCCCTGCCCTGCAAACCCGCATCGGGCATGCCTTGGCCGGCTTGCGCGAACGGGGCGTGCTGTTGATCGGCTCCGGCAGCATCACCCATAACCTGGGGGAGCTGAACTGGCAGGCCGGACCTGAGAGTATCGAGCCTTGGGCACGCGACTTCCGTGACTGGATGGTGGAGACACTCGCCGCCAACGACGAGGCGGCCTTGCATGATTACCGTCGCCAGGCGCCCCACGCCGTGCGCAGCCATCCCAGCGATGAACATTTGTTGCCGCTGTACTTTGCGCGCGGCGCCGGGGGTGACTTCAGCGTTGCACACCAGGGGTTCACCATGGGCGCGCTGGGTATGGACATCTACCGCTTCGGTTAACAGCGGACAAAAAAAATCCCCGAACCAGTCGGGGATTTTTTATGTGCGATCAATCAGCCCAAGGGCGGATCAATCTTCGCGGTAGCGACGCAGCTTCAATTGCTTGCCGGCAACGCGGGTGTCTTTCAGCTTGGTCAGCAGTTTTTCCAGACCGTCTTCCGGCAGCTCCACCAGGGAGAAGCTGTCACGGACCTGGATGCGACCGATGGCTTCACGTGCCAGGCCACCCTCGTTGAGGATAGCGCCCAGCAGGTTCTTGGCAGCGATACCATCACGTGCGCCCAGCGCGGTACGGCAACGGGCACGGCCTTCTGCCAATGGAACCGGAGCGCGACGCTCACGATCACCACGGTCCGGACGGTCGCCGGTACGCTCTGGACGATCACCGCGTGGCGCGTTGTTCGGCACCAGTGGGCGCTCTTTCTCGATGGCCGCCAGGGTCAGGGCCTGACCGTTGGTAGCCTTGCGCAGCAGGGCTGCAGCCAGGGCACGCGGGGTGCAACCGATATCGGCGGTCAGGCGGTCCAGCAGGTCGCCGTGGGTCGATTCAGCGTCAGCCACCAGCGGCGACAGGCTGTTGGTCAGTTTCTTGATGCGGGCATCGAGAACGGCCTGGGCATCCGGCAGGCGGACTTCGGCGACTTTCTGACCGGTTACACGCTCGATCACTTGCAGCATGCGGCGCTCACGTGGCGTCACCAGCAGCAGTGCACGACCTTCGCGACCGGCACGGCCGGTACGGCCGATACGGTGAACGTAGGATTCCGGATCGTAAGGCATGTCAACGTTGAACACGTGGGTGATACGCGGAACGTCGAGACCACGAGCCGCTACGTCGGTCGCCACAACGATGTCCAGACGGCCATCCTTGAGGGAGTCGATCACGCGCTCACGTTGGTTCTGGGCGATGTCACCGTTCAGCGCAGCGGCTTTGTAGCCTTTGGCTTCCAGGGCACTGGCCAGGTCCAGGGTCGCTTGCTTGGTACGCACGAACATGATCAGGGCGTCGAAGTCTTCGACTTCCAGCAGGCTCAATACAGCCGAGGTCTTCTGGTCAGCGTGAACCAACAGGTGAGCCTGTTCGATCGCGGTAACGGTCTGAGTCTTGGTCTGGATCTTCACGTGTTGCGGATCGCGCAGGTGGCGTTCGGCAATGGCACGGATCGACTGTGGCAGAGTGGCCGAGAACAGGACGGTCTGACGGGTCGGAGGCAGTGCCTTGAAGATGACTTCCAGGTCATCCATGAAGCCCAGCTTCAACATTTCGTCGGCTTCGTCCAGAACCAGGTGGTTCACGGTCGACAGGACTTTCTCGTCGCGACGCAGGTGGTCGCACAGACGGCCCGGGGTGGCCACGACGATCTGAGCGCCATTACGGATGGCCTTCAGTTGCGGGCCCATCGGCGCGCCGCCGTAGACGGCAACAACGGTAACGCCTGGCATTTGCTTGGCGTAGGTTTCAAAAGCGGTTGCTACTTGCAGCGCCAACTCACGCGTTGGCGCCAGGATCAGGGCTTGCGGCTCGCGCTTGGCAGGATCGATGCAGTGCAGGATAGGCAGGGCGAACGCGGCGGTTTTACCGGTACCGGTTTGCGCCTGGCCAATCATGTCCTGGCCGGCCATGATGATCGGGATCGATTGCTGCTGAATCGCCGAAGGTTCTTCGTAGCCGGTCGCGATGACGGCAGCGAGAATGTTCGGGTTAAGATTAAAAGCGGCGAAGCCGCCGGTTTCCTGGGTCATGGGTCTGCCTCTAAGTGCATCCGCAAAGACCCATGCTCCAAAGCTGCGCATGCCGTGTTGAGACTCAAGAGTCGCCCTGGCTGCTTTGTCGGCGGGGATTTGCGAAAACGAATGAATGAAAAAGATTCGTCAAGGGAGAGTCCGCTGTGCGGACGTGCAGCCGAAGCTGACTTCGGGGAATTGCGCTACCTAAACGCGGCCCGGTTAAAGGCCGGCGCGCACTATACCGGAAATACCTGAAAAAGGGAGCTTTTTTTATCGCCAGGCGCCGATAAAACGCGCTGCATCACAGTCTTTGCAGATAAGCGCGGCAGGGTCTATTTTTCAAAGGCCCGGCCCTGCTGGTCATAACGCTTAAACGGTTCACCTTGCATCGAGACCCTTTGGTCTGAAACCTTTCATTGCGCCCGAGGGCACACCCGATGAATCAAGCCAGCAGCAGCCGCGTCAGCCGTGAACTCCAGGGCCATGTCCTGCTGTTGGGACTGGATCGGGTCGCCAAGCGCAACGCCTTTGACCTGGACCTGCTCAATGAACTGAGCCTGGCTTATGGCGAATTTGATCGAAATGACGAAGCACGGGTGGCCGTAGTATTTGCCCACGGTGACCACTTCACCGCCGGCCTGGACCTGGCCAATGTCAGCGCCGTGATGGCTGGAGGCTGGCAACCGCCCCTGGGCGGTTGCGATCCCTGGGGCGTTTTCGCCGGCCCCAGGGTCAGCAAACCGGTGATCGTCGCGGCCCAGGGCTACTGCCTGACCATCGGTATCGAGTTGATGCTCGCGGCGGATATCAACCTGTGCGCGAGCAATACCCGCTTTGCGCAGATGGAAGTGCAACGTGGGATTTTTCCGTTTGGAGGCGCGACATTGCGCTTTCATCAGATCGCCGGCTGGGGCAACGCCATGCGCTGGCTGCTCACCGGCGATGAGTTCGACGCCCATGAAGCCCTGCGCCTGGGCCTGGTGCAGGAAGTCATGGCCAGTGAAGACCTGCTGCCCCGCGCCATCGAACTCGCCAGCCGCATCGCGCGCCAGGCGCCGCTTGGCGTCCAGGCCACCTTGATGTCGGCCCGCCTGGCACACATGGAAGGCGAAACCGTTGCCGCCGCCGCGCTGCCGCCGATGGTGGATAAATTGCTGAACAGCGAGGATGCCAAGGAAGGCGTGCGGGCGATGGTCGAGAAGCGGCCGGGGGTGTTCAAGGGCATCTAGCTTATGTAGCCGGACGAATCGCCTTGATCAACGCCTGCAACGAGTAACCCAGACTCGGCGCCAACAACTCAGCCCGAGCAGAAAGCGCCTCCATATCCAGCGCCTGGTCCAGCTCCGAAGGCACCAACAGGATCACATTGCCCTCCTTCACCGGCAGTTCCCAATAATGCCGGTGGTACAAACCACGCAGCAGCGCCGCGCCCAAGGGTTTGCCATCGTCGGTGGCCCACTGGTTGATCACCAGCCAACCGCCGGGGTTGAGTTTCTTCTGGCAGTTTTCCAGGAAGGTCCAGGCCAGGTGTCCGACGCCGGGACCGACATCCGTGTAGAGGTCGACGAAAATCAGGTCCGCCGATTCAGCGCTCTCCAACAGTTCCAAGGCGTCGCCGATGCGGATATACAGGCGCGGATCATCATCCAGCCCCAGGTATTCGATGGCCAGGCGCGGCACATCGGGGCGCAGCTCGATGGCTTCGACATCCTCCAGCGGCAGGAACTTGAGGCAGGCCTGGGTCAAGGTGCCAGCTCCCAGGCCGAGGAACAGTGCGCTCTCCGGCTGCTCATGGCACAACGCGCCGATCAGCATCGCGCGGGTGTAGTCGTACTCCAGCCAGCTCGGGTCAGCGGTGAACACGCAGCTTTGCTCGATGGCGTCGCCAAACTCGAGAAACCGGTAATCGGCCACCTCGAGCACACGAATCATGCCGAAATCATCATGGACTTCGGCCAGCAGGCGCTCGACACGCTCCTCGCTCATCACTACTCCTAAAGGGGTTACCCCACGGCAAAGGCGCGATTGTCGGCCAACCGGCGGCAACAGGTCACGCACTAATTGCTGATAACATTGGCGCCCGACCGTCAACCACCCAATCGAGTTCATGATGAGCCAACCCTGGAGCCCCGACAGCTGGCGCGCCCTGCCAATCCAGCAACAACCCCAGTACCCGGACGCTGCGCACTTGTTGCAAGTGGAGCAGAGCCTGGCCAGCTATCCGCCGCTGGTGTTTGCCGGGGAAGCCCGCGAGTTGCGCCGTCAGTTTGCCGAGGTGACCCAGGGTCGCGCGTTCCTGCTGCAAGGTGGCGACTGCGCCGAGAGCTTTGCCGAGTTCTCCGCCGCAAAAATCCGCGACACCTTCAAGGTGCTGCTGCAGATGGCCATCGTGATGACCTTCGCCGCCGGCTGCCCGGTGGTGAAAGTCGGGCGCATGGCCGGCCAGTTCGCCAAGCCGCGCTCGGCCAACGATGAGACCCTCGACGGCATCACCCTGCCCGCCTACCGTGGTGACATCGTCAACGGCATCGGCTTCGACGAAAAAAGCCGCGTGCCGGACCCGGACCGCCTGCTGCAGTCCTACCACCAGTCCACCGCCACCCTCAACCTGCTGCGCGCCTTTGCCCAGGGCGGTTTTGCCGACCTGCACCAGGTGCACAAGTGGAACCTGGACTTTATCGCCAACTCCGCCCTGGCGGAAAAATACAGCCAGTTGGCCGACCGCATCGACGAAACCCTGGCGTTCATGCGCGCCTGCGGCATGGACAGTTCGCCGCAGTTGCGCGAAACCAGCTTTTTCACAGCCCATGAAGCGCTGCTGCTCAACTACGAACAAGCCTTCGTGCGCCGCGACAGTCTGACCAACGACTACTACGACTGCTCGGCCCACATGCTGTGGATCGGCGACCGCACCCGTCAGTTGGATGGCGCCCATGTCGAATTCCTGCGCGGGGTGAACAACCCGATCGGCGTGAAGGTCGGCCCGAGCATGAACCCCGATGACCTGATCCGCCTGATCGACATCCTCAACCCCGACAACGACCCCGGCCGCCTCAACCTGATCGCGCGCATGGGTGCAGGCAAAGTCGGCGACCACCTGCCCAAGCTGATTCGCGCGGTGCAGCGCGAAGGCAAGCAGGTGCTGTGGAGCTCCGACCCGATGCACGGCAACACCATCAAGGCCAGCAGCGGCTACAAGACCCGCGACTTTGCGCAGATCCTCGGCGAGGTCAAGGAGTTCTTCCAGGTGCACCAGGCCGAGGGCACGTATGCCGGCGGGATTCATATCGAGATGACCGGGCAGAACGTCACCGAGTGCATCGGCGGCGCACGGCCGATCACCGAAGATGGCTTGTCGGACCGCTACCACACCCACTGCGACCCACGGATGAATGCCGATCAGTCGCTGGAGTTGGCGTTCCTGATTGCCGAGACCTTGAAGCAGGTCAAACGCTAGCAGACATTTGGAAAATAGGGCTTGTTGTGGCAAGCCCGCTCGCCACGAAAGTACCTTCCTCCTACACGTGCAGCATGGCAAACCGCAGCCGGTCGGCACTCGGCCGCTGGCAATTGAGCTGGACCTGTTCCAGCCCCAGCCAGTCGGCCATTTGCCGCAGGTTCAGGGCCAGCGCCTGCATTCCCTCATCATCCAGCCCCGGCTCCTCTTCGTGCACCCCATGCACGGCCAGGCGCCCGTTGGCGCGTTCGGCCCGCAGGTCGATACGTGCAGCGATCCGCTCGTTGTGCAAAAACGGCAGCACGAAGTAGCCGTACACCCGTTTGTGTTGCGGGGTGTAGATCTCCAGGCGGTAGCGGAAATCGAACAGGCGCTCGGTGCGGCTGCGCTCCCAGACCAGCGAGTCGAAGGGCGACAGCAGTGCGCTGGCCGACACCTTGCGTGGCACTTTTGGCCCGGGCAGGCAGTATGCTGCCTGCTTCCAGCCTTGCACCTGGCACACCTGCAATTGCCCGTCCTCAACCAATTCCGCCAGGCGACTGCGACTGTCGGCGGGGTCAAGGCGGAAGTAGTCGCGCAGGTCTTTTTCGGTGCCTACACCCAAGGCGGTGGCGCTGTGCAGCAACAGGCCACGCTGGGCCTCGGCCTCGGTCAATGGCGTCTGCTGGAGGATGTCAGCCGGGATGACGCGCTCGGGCAAGTCATACAGCCGCTCGAAACCACGCCTGCCGGCAACGGTCACCAGGCCGGCGGCGAACAGCCACTCAAGCGCGTGCTTTTCATCGCTCCAGTCCCACCAGGGTCCGGCTCGCTCTTCGCGGGTCGACAAACTGCCCGCGCCCAGCGCGCCCTGCTGTTCGACAGTCTGCAAAACGCGCTGGATCGTGGCCTGTTGCTCACGACCGAAGCGCGCCATCTGCGAATAGATGCCCCGTCCCTGCTGCGCCCGCTCCATACGCCAACGCATCAAGGGATACAACGCCATCGGCAGCAACGAGGCCTCGTGCCCCCAATACTCAAACAGCGAACGCCGCCGGCCCTGGCTCCAGGCCGCCTGTTCAAGCATCAACGGCGAGTAACCGCCCAAGCGGGAAAACAGCGGCAAGTAATGAGAGCGCACCAGCGCATTGACCGAGTCAATCTGCAACACGCCCAAGCGCTCGATCACGCGGTTGATGTGCGCAGCTTTTATCAGTACGGGCGCCTGGCGCCCGGAAAATCCCTGGGCCGCCAGCGCCATGCGCCGAGCTTGCTTGAGGGAAAAAGACAGGTCGGCGGCCATGAGGTTCTCCATGTGGGCTCGCCAACCACCCTACTGCATCCGGGGTCATTTTCGCAGCGGGTCTTGCCAGAAATGCAGATGGAGATCCTGCTCAACGTCGCCGCGATTGAGCCCGATGTCCTTGAGCGCATCATCGCTCAAGCTGGCCAGGACCTGGCGTTCCCCATGCAGCGCCTGCCAACGGGCAATCCTGTGAAACAGCCCGGAAAACGGACGTTTTGCCATCAACACAAAGCCTCTTTGACCTTTCATCTTCTCGCCCTCCAATGGGGATGACGCGAGTGTGTGCTTGGCCTTAAGATCAATCCAACGAATGTTTCTTATGCAATACATCTCGGAGATTGATCAATTGTCCGGCTACCCGAGCATCGACACTGAGGTACTGCGCACTTTCGTCGCCATCGCCGACCAAGGCGGTTTCACCCGCGCCGGTGAACGGGTCAACCGCACCCAATCGGCGGTGAGCATGCAGATGAAGCGCCTGGAAGAAGACGTGCTGCAGCGCAAACTGTTCGAGCGCGATGGCCGGCAAGTGCGGCTTACCCCCGAGGGCCAAGTGCTGCTGGGCTACGCGCGGCGCATCCTGAAATTGCACAGCGAAGTGTTCAACACCCTGCGCGAGCCGCATATGGTGGGGCTGGTACGCATCGGCACACCGGATGACTACGTGATGCGCTTCCTGCCGGGGATTCTCCAACGGTTTTCCAAGGCGTACCCGCTGATCCAGATTGAGATGCACTGCGAGGCGTCCACGGTGCTGATGCAGCGCCGGGACCTGGCCCTGACCGTGATCAGCCGAGAGCCCGGGAATGATGTCGGGGAACTGTTGCGTTCCGAACGCATGGTATGGGCCGCAGCACCGTGCTTTTGCGTAGACGAGCACGACGCCCTGCCCCTGGCGATTTCCGGTGCTGACTGCCTTTACACCCAGTGGGCCCTGGGGGCACTGGATTCGGTCGAGCGCAGTTATCGCCTCGCCTATCACAGCACCAATGGGGCGGCGATCCAGGCAGTCGTCAGCGCGGGCTTGGCGGCCATGGTCAGCATGGAAAGCCTGGTGACTGCAGACCTGCGCATACTCGGCAGCGAGGAAGGGCTACCGCCCTTGCCGTCAATGAACCTGCGTTTGCTGCGTAACCCCCTGATGGCCTCACCGATCACCGATTGCCTGGCGGAGTACATCCTCGAAGGCTTCAGACTTTAAAGGTCAGCATTACCGCACACAGCACCAGGAAGCCGCAGAACAGGCCGCGCAACAGCCTTTCCGGCAGGGCGTGGGCGACTTTCACGCCCCAACTGATACTGAGCAGGCCACCGACAGCCAGGGGGATGCCGATCAGCCAGTCCACTTCGTGGTGCCAGGCATAGGTGACCAGGGTCACCCCGGTACTGGGCAGGGCCAAGGCCAGGGACAAGCCCTGGGCGACCACCTGGGTGGTGCCGAACACACTGGTCAGTACCGGCGTGGCCACCACCGCGCCGCCCACCCCAAACAAACCGCCCATGGAACCGGACGCCGCGCCCAACACGCCAAGCCAGGGCCAGGAATAACGCATGTGTGCCGTCGGCGGTGCATTGCGCGTGAACATGCGCAGCAGGTTGTAAGCCGAAAGCGTCAGCAGGAACACGATAAAGCCGATGCGCATGGCGCCTGCATCCAGCCCCACAGCCCAGATCGAGCCGAGCCAGGCAAAGCTGAAGCCCATGATGCCCAACGGCAGGGCGTGGCGCAGTTCGATGCGATTGCGCTGGTGGTAACGCCACAGGGCCAGCATCACGTTCGGCACCACCATCACCAGCGCCGTGCCTTGGGCAAGTTGTTGGTCCAGGCCGAACCATACGCCGAGGACCGGGATCGCAATCAGCCCACCGCCGATACCAAACAGGCCACCGACCGTGCCGAGGGCCACGCCCAATACCAGATACACCGCTAAATCCAACACCGCTCGCTACTCCACATTCCCAGGCCCTGCATGCTACGCAGTCGACCCTGGCGCGGAAACGCACAGCAACGCACAATGGCTGTGCCAATCTCGCATAAGCGCGCATCGATGAATCCCAACACGCTGACCGATCAACTGAGCCTGTTTCTCGATGTACTGGAAACCGGCAGCTTTTCTGCCGCAGCCCGTCGCCATCCGCTGACCCCTTCGGCGGTGGCGCGGCGCATCGACAGCCTGGAAAGCTCCGTGGGCAGCCGCCTGTTCCAGCGCAGCACTCACGCGGTGGTGCCGACCCCGGCGGGCCTCGCCTTCGCCGAGCGGGCACGACGGATTGTCAGCGAGCTGCAACTGGCGCGGGCGGAAGCGGTCTCCTTGAGCCATGCGCCCGAGGGCTTGATCCGCGTGGACGCACCGGCAGCGTTTGGGCGACGGCATCTGGCGCCCGTGATCGCCGACTTTCTGAATGTGTACCCGGGGCTGGATGTGCACCTGCATCTGATCGACAGCTTTGTCGATATGCAGGGCGCGCACTTGGGCAAGGTCGACCTGGTGCTGCGCGCCGGGCATATCGTCGATACCCGGCTGATCGCCACGCCCCTGGCCAGTATCGTGCGCATCGCCTGCGCCAGTCCGGCCTACCTGAAAAGCCGTGGCACCCCGGCCGACCCTCGCGAATTGAGCGAGCATGACGGCCTGGACTGGGACGGCCTGGCGCCGATGTTCGCGTGGCGCTTCGAGTTGGACGGGCGACGTGCAACATATCGCCCGCGGCGCATCCGCATGAGCGCAAACAACGCTGAAGCGCTGTTATCGGGCGCTCTCGCCGGGCTGGGGATCGCCCACCTCCCCACCTGGCTGGCCAGTGAGTACCTGGTGCGCGGCGAGTTACTGCCGCTGTTTTGCCAAGACGGCCTACCCACCCCGGAGACCACCGGGATCTATGCACTGCGCCTGGAACAGCAGCCCAATGCGCGCAGCCGGTTGCTGCTGGAATACCTCAAGTCCCGATTCAGCCCCGTGCCGCCTTGGGATCTGGCACTGCAAAGCGGACTGGTCTGACCACCCGCACAGAATTATCTGGCGCATTAAAGATTTGCCCGCTAGATTCCAGGCAGACACGCTTTTTTTGAGGCACCACCATGAGCAAAAATCCCGCCCCGTGCGAATCCCTGTTGCTGGACAACCAACTGTGTTTCGCCCTGCACTCCACTTCGCTGCTGATGACCAAGGTCTACAAACCGCTGCTGCAAGCCCTCGGCCTGACCTACCCGCAGTATCTGGCCATGATGGTGCTGTGGGAAGAAGATGGTTTGACCGTCGGAGAAATCAGCAGCCGCCTGCTGACCGACCCGGGCTCCCTGACGCCCCTGCTCAAGCGCCTGGAAGCCGAAGGCCTGCTCAGCCGCACCCGCAGCCGTGAAGATGAGCGCGTGGTGGTGGTGGAACTGACCGGCGCCGGGCGTGCCTTGCAGGAAAAGGCCATGGGCATTCCACAGTGCATTCTCGGCGCCAGCGGTTTGGAGCTGGACCAATTGCGCAAGCTGCAGGCTGACTTGCTTGCGTTGCGGGGCAACCTGCAGAACGCGATCTGAACACGGCAAAACACTCAACCTGTGGGAGGGGGCTTGCTCCCGATGACGGTTTATCAGTCGACGAATCTTTTGACTGAAACACCGCTATCGGGAGCAAGCCTCCTCCCACACTGGTTTGCAGCGACTGAAAAAATATTTATACATTTATCTTGCACACTAAACATTAGCGCTATACATTTGCCTCACCAACTAATTAGCGCGCAAAACTTTAGCGCTAAAAACCAAGAGGACGACACCATGCAAACGCTCTATACCGCAGTAGCCACCGCCACCGGCGGCCGTGATGGTCGCGCTGTTTCCAGCGACAATATCCTCGACGTCAAACTCTCCACTCCCAAGGAGTTGGGCGGCGCCGGCGGCCAGGCCACCAATCCGGAACAACTGTTTGCCGCCGGTTACTCGGCCTGCTTTATCGGCGCCCTGAAATTCGTCGCCAGCCAGACCAAACGCAAAATCCCGGATGATGCCTCGATCACTGCCCACGTCGGCATCGGCCAGATCCCTGGCGGTTTCGGCCTGGATATCGACCTGCACGTCAGCCTGCCAGGCCTGGCCGAGGACGATGCGCAAAGCCTGGTCGACGCCGCGCACCAAGTCTGCCCGTACTCCAACGCCACCCGTGGCAACGTCGATGTGCGCCTGCACGTAACCGTCTAACCACTGCCGCTGTCACTGGAGAAGAACATGAACACATTTGCCAAAGTGCTGACCGGCAGCCTGCTCGCCCTGTCCGTCACTCACGCGTTTGCCGCCAATGGCGACGTTGAACACAGTACCCAGGCCTTCCTGGATGTGTTGAACGCCGGCACCGGCAAACCGATGGAACAACTGACACCCACGCAAGCCCGTGCCGTGCTGACGGGCGCCCAGGCCGGTGTGAAGTTGACCCTGCCCAAGGCGGACGTGAGCCAGAAGACCATTCAGGTCGATGGCCAGCCGCTGGACCTGACCATCGTGCGGCCAGCCGGGGTCAAGGGCACATTGCCGGTGTTCATGTTCTTCCACGGTGGCGGCTGGGTGTTGGGGGATTACCCGACCCACGAGCGCCTGGTGCGCGATCTGGTGGCGGGTTCGGGGGCCGTGGCGGTCTTCGTCAACTACACGCCTTCACCGGAAGCCCGCTATCCGGTGGCGATCAACCAGGCCTACGGCGCAACCAAGTGGGTCGCCGAGCATGGCAAGGACATCAACGTCGACGGCAAACGCCTGGCGGTCGCGGGCAATAGTGTCGGCGGCAATATGGCAGCCGTCGTCAGCCTGATGGCCAAGGACAAGGGCACACCTGCGATCAAGTTCCAGCTGCTGTTATGGCCGGTGACCGATGCCAACTTCGAGACGGCGTCCTACAACCAGTACGCCGAAGGGCACTTCCTCACCAGGAACATGATGAAGTGGTTCTGGGACAACTACACCACCGACGCCAATCAGCGCGCCGAGATCTACGCCTCGCCGCTGCGGGCGACCGCGGATCAGCTCAAGGGCTCGCCGCCCGCGCTGATTCAGACCGCCGGTGCCGACGTGTTGCGTGACGAAGGCGAAGCCTATGCGCGCAAGCTGGACCAGGCCGGGGTTCCAGTGACCGCCGTGCGCTATAACGGCATGATCCACGACTACGGCTTGCTCAACGTGGTCAGCCAGGTACCAGCGGTGCGTTCGGCCTTGCTGCAGGCATCCGACGAGCTCAAGCAACACCTGAAGTAAAAAAGCAGCGCCCACGAAAAAGCCCGACGCTAGGTCGGGCTTTTTTCGTATCGGCGGGGCCGGAATTACTTCTTGGCGCGACCTTTGTACGAACCACCTTCGCGGGTGTCGATCTCGATCAGGTCGTCGATTTCGATGAAATCGGCTACTTGCAGTTCGGTACCGTTGCTCAGCTTGGCAGGCTTCATTACTTTGCCCGAAGTGTCACCGCGAGCGGAACCTTCGGTGTAGGCAACCTTACGCACGATAGTGGTCGGCAGCTCTACGGAAACCAGGCGCTCTTCGAAGAAAATAGCTTCGCAGACGTCTTCCATGCCTTCTTCGATGAACGGCAGAACGGCTTCGATATCTTCAGCGTTCAGCTCGTACATGGTGTAGTCGGTGGTGTCCATGAACGTGTAGGTGTCGCCGCTGATGAAGGACAGGGTCGCTTCCTTGCGGTCGAGGATCACGTCGTCCAGTTTGTCATCGGCGCTGTAGACGATCTCGGTCTTGTAACCGGTCAGCAGGTTCTTCAGCTTGGTCTTCATGATTGCGCTGTTACGACCAGACTTGGTGAACTCAGCTTTCTGAACCAGCCAAGGGTCGTTTTCGAGACGGATCACTGTACCGGGTTTCAGTTCTTTACCAGTTTTCATTGCGTATATCCGAAATTTGGATGGGATTACAAAAATCAAGGTCGCGTATCATATCCAACTTTCATAAAACTGTACCAGCGCCGTCGCAAGATCGGCCTGCAAGCCTTGTTCCAGACACCACGTCTGCGCGTGCTGGCTTAACTCAGGCCAGTGCGCCAGCAGTATTTTCCACGCTTGTGCCATATCGCCATCAGTGTTCCAGGCTTGCCAGAGCTCGACCAGGGCAGCCTTTGCGGCCGGTGACAGGGCGGCGGTGTACAGGTCCAGGAAGGCGTCGAGCTTGTCCAGGTGGATGTCTTCGTCCTGGCGATAGATGTGCCACAGCAGCGGCCGCCCGGCCCATTGGGCGCGCACGAACGAGTCTTCGCCGCGCACGGCGTTGAAGTCACAACACCACAGCAGGCGGTCATATTGCTCCTGGCGCACAAACGGCAGCACCTGCACGGTCAGGGCGTTGCGTTGATGGACGTCCCCCACCGCCAGGCCTTCGACACCGAGCCAATGCTGTACATCACCGAGGATGCGCCCTTCCGGCACCAAGAGATGAGTGGTGTGCCCGTCGGTCGAAAGTGCATCCAGCCAACTGGCCAGCCCGGCGTTTTCGTAGGCGAACAACGAGATCAGCCGCGCACCCGGTGCCGGAAACACACCCAAGCCTTGCAGGAATTGCCGCTGTGCAGCGGCATCCTGCTGAAACGCCTGACGCTGTTCCAGCAACCCGGCCTCGCGTAACAACCCGCCCGTACCGGGTCGGAACCCTGGGAAAAAGAAGTACTTCTGCACGCCCTTGAACTTCACCGACGGCAACCGATGGCACCCCACTACCCAGTCTTCGGCACTGAGGTAATCCAGGTTCATCCACAACGGCGTGCGTTCACGCGCGGCCATGGCTTCCATGTAGTCAGGCGGCAACTGGCAGGCGAAGGCGGCGATCACCACATCGGCTGCCGGTGCGCTCGACCACACGGCCGGCCAATGGCGCACATCGACACCCTCTTGCCATTGCTGGTCCAGGCGCACATCAATCTCGGGGCACATACGCTCGAAGGCGCGCAGGTCGTCGACCCACAAGCGCACCTCGCAGCCCTGCTCCGCCACCAATTGCCGGGCCAGGCGCCAGGTCACGCCGATGTCGCCATAGTTATCGACGACGCTGCAAAAAATATCCCAGCGGGCTTTCATTCCGCGCTCCAACGCTCAAAGGCTCGATTGTCCGCATAAATGCGCCAATGCAGAAGGCTTGATCGCGATTATTCTGCACAGCGGCTGTGCGACAATCGCCGCCATGCCGTTAATGCCTGCCAGGAGGCCATCATGTCCGATCGCTCGTTGTCGCTGCCCAAGCTCACGCTCGCCATTGCCCTGGGGCTGTGGCTGGGATTTATCGCCATTGCGCTGACCACCTGGCTGGCGTCGCGCTACCTGTTCCCGCAAAGCCTGGCGCCTGTAGCCCAGGCCGTTGAGCAACTGGGTAAACCCGCACCGGTTGCACCGGAGCCGCCGAACCGTATGTTCGAGCAATACCAACAGAACCTGCAGAAGCATGAACAACAGCAGGCCCTGGACCAGGCCCGCAATAACGCACGCAACCTGTCCAACCCAAAATGCCAGTTCTGGCTGCAGCAGGACCAGAACGCACCGAATGAAAAGACCCGGACCAATGTCCTGCAATTCTGCGATTGATGACCATGAATAAACACGCCGTTCACCAGCTGATCCTGGAAAAACTCACCGTCGACCTCGACATCGCCCAGCGCGCCGCGCAGACCGCCTACGAAACCGCGACCCACGAAGAAAATATCGCCGAAAACAAATACGACACCCTCGGGCTGGAGGCGTCTTACCTGGCAGCCGGGCAAGCCAGGCGCGTCGAGGAAATCAAGCAGGCGCTGGCGCTATGCCAGAACCTGCCACTGCGTGCGTACGATGATCAACGTGGCATAGAAGTCGGCACATTGCTGGGCCTGGAAGACGAGAACGGCCGCCAGCAGTGGCTGTTCCTGGCACCGGATGCGGCGGGTTTGAAGGTGGACGTGGTCGGGCAACCGGTGACCGTCATCACCCCGCGTTCACCCTTGGGCAAAAGCCTGCTGGGCAAGTTCGAAGGTGATGAGGTGGAGATCCTGGTGGCAGGCGCCCGGCAACACTTTACGGTTACCGAGGCCAAATAACGCCCTTAATGGACGGGCAATTCCACGCCGTCGAACAGCTCTTCCAGTTCCTGCTTGTTGTGGCACTGGATTGCCTTGGCCATGACTTCGCGGGTCAGGTGCGGGGCGAACTTCTCGATGAAGTCGCACATGAAGCCCCGCAGGAAGGTGCCACGGCGGAAGCCGATCTTGGTCACACTGGACTCGAACAGCTCGCTGGCATCCAGCACCACCAGGTCTTTATCGAGGTTGGTATCGACGGCCATCTTGGCGACGATGCCCACGCCCAGGCCCAGGCGCACATAGGTCTTGATGACGTCGGCGTCGGCGGCGGTGAACACCACTTTCGGCGTCAGGCCACGATGGCTGAAGGCTTCGTCGAGCTTGGAGCGGCCGGTGAAACCGAAGACGTAGGTGACGATCGGGTATTCGGCCAGGGCTTCCAGGGTCAGCTTCGGCAACTTGGCCAATGGGTGGCCCTGGGGCACGACGACGCAACGGTTCCAGCGGTAGCACGGCATCATCACCAGGTCACCGAACAGTTCCAGGGCTTCGGTGGCGATGGCGAAATCGACGGTGCCGTCGGCGGCCATCTCAGCGATCTGCATCGGCGAGCCTTGATGCATGTGCAGCGCCACGTCCGGGTATTGCTTGATGAAATCGCGGATCACCGGCGGCAATGCGTAACGCGCCTGGGTGTGGGTCGTGGCAATCGACAAGGTGCCTTTCTTCTCGTTGGAGAATTCCTGGGCGATCTGCTTGATGCTCTCGACTTTGCGCAGGATCTCGCCGGCGGTGGTGATGATGCGTTCACCGGCCGGGGTGACACGGGTGAGGTGCTTGCCGCTGCGCGCGAACACTTCGACGCCCAGCTCGTCTTCGAGCAGGCGGATCTGCTTGCTGATACCGGGTTGGGAGGTGTAAAGGCTTTGAGCGGTAGCGGAAACGTTGAGGTCGTGGTGCGCCACTTCCCAGATGTAGCGCAGTTGTTGAAGCTTCATATGTGTCCCTCAAAGCAGATAGACGCCACGGGTATCAGCGACGGTATATAACTATATTAAAGGTTTGACGGATAAATCTAGAACTTTTTATCGTTTTTTACCCATCACACGTCATCACTGCGTCGACGCTGTAACGCAGGCACCAGGTAAACCGGCACGCTAGACAACTGCAGCACCCGTGCGGCGGTGCGCCCAAGCGGTGTGGCGGCCGCCGTGGCATGGCTGTGGCTGCCGACGATCAACAGGTCGACGGACAATTTGCGCAACTGCTCGAGTATCACTTCGCAGGGGTCGCCCTGAATCACCCGTACCGAGCGAATCAGTTCCAGGTCCTGGCCCTCGTCCCCCAATTCTTCGCGAAAACTGTCCAGCACCCGCTGCTCGATGGTCGCCATGACAGTGCTCAGCCCCTGGCTCTGCCATTCACTCAAGGCCTTCTCATCAAGGTAGCTCTGCAACACCGATTCGGCGAACAACCCGATGGGCTCGACCACATGAATCACATCCAGGTCAGCCTTGAACGTTCGTGCCAGCGCCAGTGCATGTTGCATCACATACGGCGCATACAGACCGAGGTCTGTGGCGTACAGCATCGAACGAATCATAAAACCTCCCGGACGGCCAGGATGGAGGAGATTGAATGAGCTTAGCAGCGCGCCTAGGTCTCGGCCTGAATCCTCACCTCGTTACTGATGCCATGGGGCACATGCCCGGTGGCCACCACCTCCCTGGCTTTCTCGCAGTGACCGGCCTGGTCATCGAAAAACACATCCGCGGCAAACGCCTCCAGGAAGGCGGACTTTTCCAGGCCGCCGAGAAACAGTGACTCATCCAGGCGGATGTCCCACTCACGCAAGGTCCGGATCACCCGCTCGTGGGAAGGCGCCGAACGGGCGGTGACCAAGGCTGTGCGGATCGGGCAGGCCTCGTCTGGAAACTCACGCTGCAACAAGTTGAGTGCCGCCAGGAAACCCTTGAAGGGGCCACCGTGCAAAGGCTGGCGTGCCGACTCGCGCTCGCTGGCCTGGAACGCCTCCAGCCCACCGGCCTGGTACACGCGCTCCGACTCATCGGAGAACAGCACCGCGTCACCGTCGAAGGCGATCCGCAGCTCTTCGCTGGACGCCCGGCGCGGACCGCCCGACAGAATCGTCGCGGCGGCAAAGCCGGCATCGAGGGCGCTGCGTACATCTTCAGCATGGGTGGAAAGAAACAGATGACAGCCAAACGCCGCCAAATAAGGATAAGGACTACGCCCACCGACAAAGGCTGCGCGGGAAATATCCAGGCCGTAATGCTGGATGGAATTGAACACGCGCAAGCCGGTGTCGGCACTGTTGCGCGACACCAGCACCACCTCGACCCGAGCACGCCCCAGGCTCGCATTGAGGCTCAGCAGCTTCTTGACCAGCGGAAAGGCGTCACCGGGCTCGAGGATCTCTTCCTCGTGTTCGATCTGGTATTTACGGTAGGCCTCCACCCCTTGGGCCAGGTAGACCTTATGGCTGTCGCTCAGGTCGAACAGGGCCCGCGAGGAAATCGCCAGCACCAGTTTGTCGCCCAATCCCTTTGCCATGGTACGTCCCCCGAATCAGCGGTTATGCCGATCAATAAAGCTCAAGGCCTGGTACAGCGCCTGCATTCGTGGCAATTCGCAACCCGCGGCCTTGGCGGCAGCGAGCGGTCGCCCATAGATCGCCGCCAGTTCCAGCGGGCGTTTATGTATATGGTCGTGGTACATGCTGGGCAGGTAATCGTCCATGGTTTCCGTCATGGCGAACATCTGCTCGGCGTAACTGGCGGGGATTTCATGGCCGCAGGCATGGGCGCCCTGCACCACTTCGGCCATCAGCGCCTGGATCAGCTCGCGGCTGGATTCGTCCGCCATCATTGCCGTGGTACCCGTTCCCAACAGTACGGAGAGGCCATTGTAAGGCACGTTCCACACCAGCTTGTGCCAGCGGGCCTGATGCACATTGGCCATGGCCTGGGACTCGATGCCGGCCTTATGAAACAACGCGGCACCGGCTTCGACAATAGCCTTCTGACGGGCCTCATCGTTGGCGGCCGTGCCGCTGTGGTAGCCCAGGTTGACCCGGCCCAACGCCTGATGCTCGACGACGCCAGGCGCGGAGCGGTGTACGCCGATGTAGCACAGCCCGCCCAGTAGATGCAGGGATGGCGGCAGGTGTTCACGCAGACTGTCTTCGACATCCAGGCCGTTTTGCAGCAACACCACCTTGGCGTCCGGCGCCGCGACCTGGGCGAGGGTCGGGGCCAGCTCGACATTGCCGGTGGACTTGGTGCCCACCAGCAACCAATCGCACGGCGGCATGTCGGCGGCATGGGCGTAGGCCTGCACCGGGCGCAGTTGCAGGTTGCCATGCACACGGCTATTGACGCGCAGGCCGTGCTCGCTGACCGCTGCATATTCGCTGCGCAGCAGGAAGTGCACGTCGAAGCCAGCACGTGCCAGCATCACTCCATAGAAGCCACCGATGGCGCCGGTGCCGATAATGCCGATACGTGGCGACTGTACTGTCATGGCAGTTCCTCCGGAGTGCGGCTAAGTGCTTGGTCAATGGTTTCGGTCAGGTCAGAAAGCGTAAGACGTGTCTGTATTTGCCCGAGGAACTGACCCTCGCACACCACGAACAACGCCGGCAAATGAAAGATCTGGTAGCGTTCGACCGCACCGCCATTGTGCCCGGCATCCACCCAGCACACGCGGTCCACCGGCAAACGCCAGCCCGGCAACTGCTGGCGTGCCCAACGGCAGCTGGAACACCCCACGCTGGTGAACACCACCAGCGAAATACCTGGCAATCCCAGCAATTGCTGGTCAATATCCAGGTCGGTCAATTCCAGTTCCTTCACTATACTGCTGCCACCGCCGTCAACTGGACGGTGCTCGGAGTCCGTGTACATGGGTCGTTTTTTACCTCACCCTGATGATGTCGCTGTCGAGTTAATCCAACGTCCCTCTCCCGCCATCCCCCGCCAACGCCTGCACACTATCGGACTGGGCGGCGTTGCCTGCAATTGGCCCCGCCCATGGCGCCAGGGCACGGCCGTTGACCTGCACATTCCCTCCCTGGGCGCCACGGCCCGCTATCCGGGGTATGTGGCGTGGTGTCGCAAGGTGGAAAACGGCTACCGCGTGGGCATTTCGTTTACCGATGAACATGCGTTGTTCGGTGCGCGAATGGGTGAACAAGCATGCCGGATAGAGCGCTACTGCCGCCAGCACGAAGATGCCGAGCCCACCCCGCAGCAACTCGAAGCCCTGGCCCGTGAGTGGGTGGCGCGCCATGCCGGCGAGTTCGCCCACGAGACGTTTGTGCGGCCAGCGCTGGATTAAAGCGGGCTTTGCCCATTGTCGCGGGCCCGTGTTACGCGCTAAGGTTCCTCCCCCCTGCATTCAAATCATGCTGTGCCCGCCGCACGGGGATGGCTGGCGGCCGGCACCCGTGACCCTGGCGAGTAACACGATGGCTGATTTACCGATCAATGACCTAAACGTCGAATCCAACGAGACCCTGATCACACCCGATCAGCTCAAGCGCGAAATCCCTCTGAGCGACGCTGCCCTGCAGACCGTCACCAAGGGCCGCGAAGTCATCCGTGACATTCTCGATGGCACCGACCACCGCCTCTTCGTCGTGATCGGGCCTTGCTCGATCCACGACCTCAAGGCTGCCCACGAATACGCCGAGCGCCTCAAAGTGCTGGCGGCGGAAGTGTCCGACACCTTGTACCTGGTGATGCGCGTGTATTTCGAGAAGCCGCGTACCACCGTGGGCTGGAAAGGCTTGATCAACGACCCGTACCTGGACGACTCGTTCAAGATCCAGGACGGTTTGCACATCGGTCGCAAATTGCTGCTGGACCTGGCCGAAATGGGCCTGCCCACCGCCACCGAAGCCCTCGACCCGATCTCCCCGCAGTACCTGCAGGACCTGATCAGCTGGTCGGCCATCGGCGCGCGCACCACCGAGTCGCAGACCCACCGCGAAATGGCATCCGGCCTGTCTTCGGCCGTAGGCTTCAAGAACGGCACCGACGGCGGCCTGACCGTGGCGATCAACGCGCTGCAATCGGTCTCCAGCCCTCACCGTTTCCTGGGTATCAACCAGGAAGGCGGCGTCTCCATCGTCACCACCAAGGGCAATGCCTACGGTCACGTGGTGTTGCGCGGCGGCAATGGCAAGCCCAACTATGACTCGGTCAGCGTGGCGCTCTGCGAGCAGGCGCTGAACAAGGCCAGGATCAAGCCGAACATCATGGTCGACTGCAGCCACGCCAACTCCAACAAGGACCCGGCGCTGCAGCCGCTGGTGATGGAAAACGTCGCCAACCAGATCCTCGAAGGCAACCAGTCGATTATCGGCCTGATGGTCGAGAGCCACCTGAACTGGGGCTGCCAGGCGATTCCAAAGGACCTGGCCGACTTGCAGTACGGCGTATCGATCACCGATGCCTGCATCGACTGGTCCGCCACCGAGAACACCCTGCGCAGCATGCACGCCAAGCTCAAGGACGTATTGCCGAAACGCAAACGCAGCTGAACCTGTATCTGAAGGGTGCGCACACAAAAACGCCGGGCTGAGCCCGGCGTTTTTCATGCTGCATTTTATGTTGTGCGTTATAGCTTCGCGGCATGGCGCTGGTGGCGCTCCATGTAGCGTTCGACATAGGAACACGACGGGATCACCGTGTAGCCTTGCTCTTCGGCAAACTTCAACGCTTCCTCGGTCAACGCGGCAGCAATGCCACGGCCGCGCAGTGCGTTGGGCACGAAGGTCCGATAGATGTCCAGGGTCTGCTTCCCGAGGTCCATATAGGTCAGATAGGCACGATGACCGTCCACATTGGTCTCGAACTGATGACCAGCCTGGTCATGGTGGATGGACAACGCCTCGCTCATCACTACTCCTCGCGGGTCTTGGATTCTGACCCCTACCTTACCGATGTTTTTCCGGCGAAGGAACATCTACGCCACCCCGTGCCGGTTTCGACAACGAGAAAACCTTGAGCGCTCACAACCAGCACGTAGGGAATAGTAGGCAGCAATCCTGTAATTGCTCAAGGCGTGCCCGTCATCCCTGCCGCTGGTGGATATAGAAAGGGCCTCGATCAACCGGTGACCGAAAGCCTGAACATTGCCGGCAGTTGAACCTTGAGACGAACAGGCGCTCTTAAAGTCACCTCTACATGCGTAAAAGATGCTCGGGCAAGCATCCTCAAGCCTAACCAAAGTGTCGGCGTGGATATATAAATTTTCATCTGGTTGCCAGGCCCGGCACATGCGGGCTGGCCCTTTCAGCCTGGATCCAATTTTCATCCGAATGAAAAAAACTGGACAGTTTTTATACAAACCTCAAAAAGGTTAGCCAAAATAGATTCGGTACAAGAATTTTTTTTGCTTCTTGCGCTACGTCAGTTTACTTACTACAAGTAATGGGTAGTATGTACGCCGGCTATTAGCTCACTCTGAGAAAGTAGCCATTTAATAGAAAGTCCTTGAAGGGGAACACGATGAACAACGTTCTGAAATTCTCTGCTCTGGCTCTGGCCGCAGTTCTGGCTACCGGTTGCAGCAGCGTCTCCAAAGAAACCGAAGCTCGTCTGACTGCAACTGAAGACGCAGCAGCTCGCTCCCAGGCCCGTGCAGACGAAGCCTACCGTAAAGCTGATGAAGCTCTGGCTGCTGCTCAAAAAGCACAACAGACTGCTGACGAAGCTAACGAGCGCGCTCTGCGTATGCTTGAAAAAGCTAGCCGCAAGTAATAATCCCTCGGGATTGTTATCAAGCCGATCCATTCTTGGATCGGCTTTTTATTGCCTGCGATTCGGACCAGAACCCCGCGCAATAAAAAGCCCGCCGCAGCGCAAGGCCGTGGCGGGCTCAGCAGCGGACCGGACGCTTATTGCTGCAGGTCGATCGGCGCGCTGGAAGCTATCGGTGCAGCACCTGGCACACCGATCTCGGTGGGCAGGCCATCTTCGGCCGCGACCACATCACGCACCTGATCCCAGTTCACCCGCAGGTTATTGGCCAGGTCTTCACGCTTGAGCAAGGCGTTGATCACTGCCGTGTGCTTGTCGACCACCGACGGCGTGCCATCGTCGTTCAAGGGCGTATGCGCCTCGAGGTAGACCTTGCCGCCGCTGCTGCCGAACTTGTAGGCATCGTTGATGATGCGCACCGACGTCCCCACCGGGACCATGCCGGCCATTTCCAGCACGTTGTTGTTGAACATGCGGAAGCAGCCGTGGCTGGTACGGGTGCCGATGCCGAACTTCATGTTGGAACCGTGGATGAGGTAACCCGGCGTTCCCAGGGTGAACTTGAACGGCCCCAGGGGGTTGTCCGGGCCGGCCGGCACCACATTGGGCAACGGGTCGCCGTTGGCGGCGTGCTCGGCCTTGATCGAGGCCGGCGGCGTCCAGGTCGGGTTCGGCGTCTTGGCGATGATGCTGGTGTGCGCAATGGGCGAGCCCCAGCCTTCACGGCCAATCCCAAGCGGGAAGGTGTAGACCACGTCCTGCCCCTTGGGGAAGTAGTAGAGCCGGTATTCCGCCAGGTTGATCACGATGCCCTCACGGGGGCCCGGCGGCAGGATGAAGCGCGTCGGCAGGACGATCTCGGTCCCCGCCCCCGGCAACCAGGCATCGACGCCCGGATTGGCCGCGACCATTTCCGAATAGCCCAGGTCGTAGGTGGTACCCAGGTCGGCAAAGGTGTCTTCGTACTTGGCCTTGATCACCTGGACCTGCCCGACGATGTCTTCGCCGGGTGGTGGCAGGGGCAACTGCAAGGCGGCGGCAGGACCGGCCGCACACAAGGCAGCAAGAGACAGGCAGCAGGTGACGACGGAAAGGCGCGACAACATCCGGAAAATCCTTCGCAGAACGACGGGTAGGTAAAAATCGATTGTATACGTGAAGCGGACTTCTAGCTGCCCCCTACAACTCGAAACGCAACTCGGGCCAGATTGGCGGCGTGCCACGCTTCTGCGACTCCAGGATCGCCCGGCACAAAGGGCACAGGCGCTGGTCCTGGAAAATCGAACGGTCGACCAGGGACCAACGCGGCTGCGCCGGCAATAACGTACCGCACAGGGTGCGGTCGATGGAGCCGCCCAGTTCCAATTGACGCGTCACCAGATGCACCCGCACTTCCTGGCAGGCGAACAGATCCAGCTGCTCGTCCGGCTCGATCAGTTGGTAGTTAAACAGGGACCAGGCAGGACGCGACATCGGGGGCTCCAGATCGGGGGGGCGCCACCTTAGCCGAAAGCCTGCCGGTAGAAAAGCGTCATAGCAGCGGTTTTAGCGTCGGCCAGACATTTTCCAGCAATTTGCCCTGGGCGCCGACAGCCGGGTGCAGTCCATCAGCCTGCATCAACGCCGGGTTGCCACCGATACCCTCCAGGAAAAATGGCACCAACGGCACCTTTTTGGCCGTTGCGACGTCATTGAATACCTTGGCGAATGCATCGACATAGCGCTTCCCGTAATTGGGCGGAATCTGCATGCCCAGCAACAGTACCTTCGCACCGCTGGCCTGGGACTGCTCGATCATCGACGCAAGATTTTGTTGCAATTGCGCCGGCGGCTGCCCGCGCAAGCCGTCGTTACCACCCAATTCGATTACCACCACGTCCGGCTTATGCGCTGCGAGCGCCGCCGGCAGGCGCGCGAGGCCTCCGGCACTGGTGTCGCCGCTGATGGAGGCATTGACCACTTTATCGTCGAAACCTTCCTTCTTGAGCCGTTGCTGCAGCAATGCGACCCACCCTTTGCTGGTATCCAGGCCGAAACCGGCACTGATACTATCGCCAACGATCAGGACTGTACCCGCCGCTGCGTTCTGGGCCATGCACATCAAGGCCAGGCCAGCACTCAAAAACCACATTCGCATCGGATTCTCCATGGGCGCAAGCATTCTCACCGCGCGGAACCTCAGCAAAGTGGTTCCCAGCGCGGAAGGTGAACTGACTATCCTGCACGAACTGAGCCTGGAACTGAACAAGGGCGATAGCCTGGCTATCGTCGGCAGCTCCGGCTCCGGTAAATCCACCCTCCTCGGCCTGCTCGCCGGCCTCGACCTGCCCAGCAGCGGTGAAGTCACCCTCGCCGGCCAGGCGCTCAGCACCCTCGACGAAGACCAGCGCGCACGCATCCGTGCCGAACACGTAGGCTTTGTGTTCCAGTCGTTTCAACTGCTCGACAGCCTCAATGCGCTGGAGAACGTCATGCTGCCGCTGGAGCTGGATGGCCGCAAGGACGCCCGCGAACGCGCCAGACACCTGCTGGAGCGCGTGGGCCTCGGCCAGCGCCTGACCCATTCCCCACGCCAGCTTTCCGGGGGCGAACAGCAACGGGTGGCGATTGCCCGCGCCTTTGCCGCCGAACCGGACGTGCTGTTTGCCGATGAGCCCACCGGCAACCTCGACAGCCACACCGGCGAGCGCATCAGCGACCTGCTGTTCGAGCTCAATAAAGAAAGCGGCACGACCCTGGTGCTGGTTACCCATGACGAGCGCCTGGCTCATCGTTGCCGACGCCTGATCCGCCTTGAAGCCGGCCTGATGGTCGCCCCCCTGGAGCCTTGATGGCACGTTTGCCGCTGTTGCGCCTGTTCAGTCTTGCCCTGCGCCAATTACTGCGCGATGCCCGCGCCGGCGAATTGCGTGTGTTGTTCTTCGCCCTGTTGGTGGCCGTGGCCGCCAGTACCGCCATCGGTTATTTCGGCGCCCGCCTCAACGGCGCCATGCTGTTGCGCGCCACTGAGTTCCTCGGCGCCGACCTGGTACTCGAAGGCAGCTCACCGGCCCGCCCCGAACAAATCAGATCCGGGACCGAACTGGGCCTGGATCACGCCCGTGTGGTTGAGTTTTCCAGCGTCATTGCCACCGATAATGGTATCCAGCTCTCCAGCATCAAGGCGGTCAACGAGCAGTATCCGCTACGCGGTCAACTCAAGAGCGCAGCAGCCCCCTTTGGGGACGAAACCCCGGGCGGCGGGCCGAAACCCGGTGAAGCCTGGGTCGAGTCGCGGCTGCTGACGGCACTGGACCTGAACGTCGGCGACACTATCGATGTGGGTATGAAGACCTTGCGCCTGGCACGCGTACTGACCTACGAGCCGGATCGCGCCGGCAACTTCTATAGCCTGACGCCCAGGGTGATGATCAACCTGGCGGACCTGGACGCCACCGGCGTAGTCCAGCCAGGCAGTCGCGTCAGCTACCGCGAGTTGTGGCGTGGCCCGCAGGCCAGCACCGCGCTGCAAACCTATCGTGACCTGATCAAGCCGGGGCTCGCTGCCAACCAGCGTCTTCAGGATTCACGGGACGGCAACCAGCAGATCGGCGGCGCCCTGGGCAAAGCCGAGCGCTACCTGAACATGGCCAGCCTGGTGGCCGTGCTGTTGGCCGGCGTCGCCGTGGCCCTGTCGGCCAACCGCTTTGCCACCCGCCGTTTCGACGCCAGTGCGTTGCTACGTTGCCTTGGGTTATCGCGACTCGAGGCCATGTTGCTGTTCAGCCTGCAATTGAGCGTACTGGGGTTGCTGGCGAGCCTGGCCGGCGCCCTGCTCGGTTGGCTGGCACAGTTTGGCCTGTTCTATTTCCTGCACGACCTGTTGCCGGCGGATGTTCCGCCTGGTGGACTGTTGCCGGCCATTGCCGGGATCGGCACCGGGCTGGTTGCTCTCGCGGGATTCGCGCTGCCACCGTTGGCCGCCCTCGGTCGCGTGCCGCCGCTGCGAGTGCTGAGGCGCGACCTGCTGCCTATCCCGTCCAGCACCTGGATGGTCTACGGCGCCGCGTTGTTCGCCCTGGGCCTGATCATGTGGCGCCTGAGCCTCGACCTGGTGCTGACCTTCGCCCTGCTGGGCGGCGGCGTGGTTGCCGCGCTGGTTCTGGGGGGCTTGCTTCTGCTGCTGTTGCAAAGCCTGCGACGCCTGTTGGCCCGGGCCTCCCTGCCGTGGCGCCTGGGCCTGGGCCAATTGCTGCGCCACCCGCTGGCGGCGGCGGGCCAGTCCCTGGCATTCGGCCTGATCCTGTTGTCCATGGGCTTGATCGCCCTGCTGCGTGGCGAATTGCTGGACACCTGGCAAAACCAGCTGCCCAAGGACGCCCCCAACTATTTCGCCTTGAATATCCTGCCGGCCGATAAGGACGCCTTTGGTGCCCGCCTGCTGGAAGTGCAGGCGCAATCCGCGCCGCTGTACCCGGTCGTGCCAGGTCGGTTGATCAGTATCAATGGCGAGCCGGTACAGGAAATAGTCAGCAAGGACTCCAGCGGTGACCGCGCCGTACAACGGGACTTGAGCCTGACCTGGGCCGCCGACCTGCCGCCGGGCAATACCCTGACCGAAGGCTCATGGTGGTCGCAACAACCCCCCGATGGAATGCCCGGAGTCTCGGTAGAAGCCAAGGTCGCGCAGAGCCTCAAGCTCAAGTTGAACGATCACCTGGTGTTCACCATCGCTGGGGAAAACCGTGAGGCGCGGGTTGCCAGCCTGCGAACCATCAACTGGGATAACTTCCAGCCGAACTTCTTCATGATTTTCCAACCGGGAACCTTGACGGACCTGCCGGCCACCTACCTGACCAGCTTCTACCTCGCGCCAGGGCATGATCAGCAGATCGTTGATCTGTCCCGCGCCTTCCCGGCGGTGACCATCCTGCAGGTCGAGGCGCTGCTGGAGCAGCTGCGCAGCATCCTCGCCCAAGTGACACTGGCGGTGGAGTACGTGTTGTTGTTTGTGCTGGCCGCTGGGATGGCGGTGCTGTTCTCCGGCCTGCAAGCCACCTTGGATGAGCGTATTCGCCAAGGTGCACTGCTCCGGGCACTGGGCGCGGAGCGCAAGCTGCTGGTCAAGGCGCGGCGCATCGAGTTCGGCTTGCTGGGCGCAGTCAGCGGCTTGCTGGCGGCGCTGGGTACCGAGTTGGTGACGTGGGTGCTGTACCGCTATGCCTTCGACCTGGCCTGGCAACCGCACCCCTGGCTGTTGCTGCTGCCTGTGATCGGCGCCGTATTGATCGGCGGTGCCGGGGTGTTCGGCACGCGCCGTGCGCTGAATGCCAGCCCGCTGACGGTTTTGCGCGAGGGCTGAGCGGTCAATGACCCGCCTGCCTTGCGGGGGGCGGGTCAACGTCGCTTACTTCACGTACTCGATAGCGGTGATCCACCAGCACACCTCGCCTCCCGGGGTCTGCACAATGGCCTCATCGTCGACTTCCTTGCGCAGCAGCGCACGGGCCATCGGTGAATCGATGGAGATATAGTCCATCCGATCATAAATCTCGTCATAGCCGACGATACGGAAACGCTTGGTCTCGCCCTGTTCGTTTTCAATCTCGACCCAGGCGCCGAAAAACACCTTCCCTTCCTGCTCGGGCATGTATTCCACCACACGCATGTCTTCCAGGCGCTTGCGCAAGTAACGCACCCGCCGGTCGATTTCGCGCAGCAGCTTCTTGTTGTACTGGTAGTCGGCATTCTCGCTGCGATCCCCCAGGGAAGCAGCCCATGTCACCTTGCGCGTGGTATCCGGGCGCTTTTCGCGCCACAGGTAATCCAACTCTTTCTTCAGCGCTTCATGACCTTCTTTGGTTATCAGCTTGGTACTCAAACGCATGCATCCCCAGGCAATGTCCATAGGTACCGATAAGGCAGGAAATCACATCCAGGCGTCGGTTCGCTGGCGCTGATGATAAATGAACCCAGGAAAGTAGCCAGGCCTGTCTAGCTATCCAACGTCTGATCCAATTCAAGCAGCACGCCCCGCAAGCTCTGGCGTAAGCTCGAGACTTGCGAGGTCATCACCTTCAGGGCTTCGGTCCGTTGACTGACGGCCAGGGACTGGTCATGCAGTTGAGCGGTGCGCTGCTCCAGATCCCGGCCCCTTTCATCCAACTGGGTTTGCTCCTGCTGCAAGCGGGCCTGCCATTGATCAAGCGCGGTTTCCCTCTCCGACGCAGCGAGTTTCTGTTGGGCCAGCTCCTGAGCAACACGAGCCAGGTTGGTCAGCGTACTGCCTACTTCAAACAAGTGGTCGTCGTCCGCGGGCGCCGAAAGCTTCGGCTGCGCCGGGGCGCTTGGCTCATTCAGGACAACAGGTACATCCTGGACGATGGCCACAGGCGCGTCGACCAACATCTGCCGGGGCTCTTCTACGACAGGTTCAGGTACGGGAAGCGGAGTAGGCTCGGGTGGATTCGCCCCCCTGACAGATGAACTCATTTTCGACGAGAAACGAATGGAAGGCACAATTAATGAAGCACTTTCGATTGCCGGCAGCACCGGCGCAGACATTCCCAGGGAGATCACTTTCATCACCAGGGCCTTCTTGATGATCACCGAATGATGCTCTTCGGGCCTCGCAGGCGGCAGCTTGCAGCCTTTTAAATCGATAAAATGATAAGGCACCTGAGTTTCGGTAACACCGGCTTTAGTGCCTGCCGCCGCCGAGGTAAGAATTTGCTTGAAAACATGCATTGCCACATGCAGGTCCTCCTTGGACTCCACTCCCCCCAGAAAATACCGATCAAGTTTTTTGCGCAAGGCTGCGACATACACCCTGGAACTCGCCGGCTCAACCTCTTCATCCAAGCTATAAACAAGAAAGTTGGAGGCAATCTGGCCTACAGCAAACCCACAGAGCAATGCACCGTTAACCGGAGCATCTTGACCGTCGCGTTCAAGAACAAGGGTACGTAGAAGCATCATGGTGATCGGGCCTCATTACAAAATTCGAAAAGTCTCTATAACCTTCAGACCATCACTCAATAATTAAAGGTTAAAAACACAAAACAATTGTTTCAGCGACTTGCCTAGCGCGCCCGTAGGATTTTTCCTATTAATGCTGAGCGGCGTTCCCAAAAACAGATATTGCTCGTACCCTTTTCAAACTCTCCCTCCACGACCACACCACGCTAAATGATCGAAATCATCAACCTGACAAAACATTTAAACAATAAGAAAATAATCAGCGATTTTTCATTCAGCGCAAACAAACAGGAATGCCTGGGACTATTCGGAGAAAATCCTACAGTTAAAACGGCCCTTCTCGACGTAATATCGGGCTCGACCACGCCTTCCAGCGGGCATATAAACATCCAAGGCTTCAATACTAAAGCCCATCCATTAAGAGCAAAAAAACTCATCGGCTACCAACTTCACAGATGCGTCAGTCATCCTACGATGTCGGTTAAAGAATTCCTTGACTACATCGCGGCCCTTCGCGGACTGCGCGGCACCGAAAAACGCGCACAGGTGGACTATGCCGCTACGCAACTGGAGTTGTTGCCGGTGCTCAACGCTCCCCTCGAGGCTCTCTCCATCGGTTTGAAGCGCAAAGTCACCATTGCCCAGGCCATCCTGCACGCCCCTGCCTTGCTATTACTGGATGAACCGACCGAGGGGCTGGCACCTGATCAGAAATACAAATTCAGGAGCCTCATCCAGTCATTGACGCAAGAAATGACCGTGATCGTCGCTTCCCGACACTGCGATGAATTATCCGAACTCTGTACACGCGCCCTGGTGATCGCAGGTGATCGCCTGGTGGCCGATACCCCCATGCCAGATCTGCAACGCGACTCTCGCCATTTCCAGGCGGTCACCCTCGCCGCAGATGCCCCCTTGGACCTGCTGGCTCTCGCCGTACTGCCGGGGGTGGCAGGCATCGAAGAACATCGGCACGCACCCGGCACGGTGACCGTCCTGGCCATGCCGGGGCACACCATCTACCCCCATATCAATACGCTCATTGCCAATCGTCGCTGGAAAATCAACTCACTGAGCCTGGAGCCTGGTCGCCTCAGCGACGTAGTTCATTATCTGAGCCGAGAGACTCCCCTTTGAAACTGCTGCCCGTCATATTCAAGCGTCAACTCGTCCACTATGCCGGTACACCCGGCACCTATCTGAGCATTGCCATTTTTTCAGTACTGTCCGTGGCATTGGGGTTGCACATGAGCGCCTGGCCAGAACAGGACAGCAGTCACTTGCAGGTTTTCTTCCAGCTACACCCCTGGCTCTATTTATTGCTGATTCCAGTACTGGCGGCACAACTCTGGTCGGACGAGTCCAATGCCGGTTTTCTCGACCTGATGAAAACATTACCCATCACCACGTTTGAATGGGTTATCGGCAAATTTCTAGCAGCCTGGGTCGTGGCGGCCACAGCCCTGATATTGACCTTCCCTCTCGTGATCATTGCCAACTACCTGGGAGTGGCGGACAACAGCGTTATTGCCTCGCAATTTATATCGAGCTGGCTACTGGCGGGCAGTTATCTAGCCGTCGGTTGTTTTATTTTCACACTGGTACGGCAACGCACTGCCCTTTTCATACTGACTGTAGGCTTTATGCTTATCGTCAGCGCACTCTCTTATTTGCTCGATGCACTTGAACATCAAGCCCCCATCTGGGCGGTGGACAGCCTGGTCTCCCTCAGCCCTTTTTCGAGGTACAGCGCTATCGACAATGGAAAGTTCACGCTTCGTGACATGCTTTACTTCATCAGCATGATCTTGGCCTTTCTCGCAGCGACGACCGTCACTCTCAACTATAGACACAGCTGAGAAGGAAAGCCCTCCATGCGACCTACTCTGCGCACCGGCATGACACTCACTGTTATCCTGTTACTATTCCTGGCGTTTAACTTAGTTTGGGTAGGAAAAATTCCAAATATCCGATGGGACTTCTCACAAGGAAAAACGCATACCCTATCGCCTCAAGTACGACAGTTACTCGCGTCATTGGAAAACCCTGTGGATTTGTATTATTTCAATGCCCATGACAGCCCTGGACGAAGCTACACCTTGAAACGCTATGGCAAGCGCATCGAAGACCGGTTGATGGAGTACGAAAAAGCAGCAAAAGGCATGATCAACCTGCACCTTATTGATCCCATGCCTTTTTCAGAGGACGCCTACAAAGCCAGGTTGTTTGGCCTCGACGACAATGCGGGATTCATGGGCCTGATCGGCACCCGAGCCGGCTATGGAGCGCAACGCATCGAATCATTCAGCCTGGATCGTGAGCCATTGCTCGAATATGAAATCAGTCATTTGATCTACAAGTTGCAGCATCCGGAGCGCCCCGCTATCGGACTGCTGTCAGGGCTCGCGATGGGAGAATCCGCGGGCCGATTGTTGAAGGAACTGCAGCGACATTTCAACCTGGTCAATCTGGGAGCAAGCACCGAGCGCGTGCCGGAACAGGTCAAGACGCTCATGGTCGTGCATCCACAGGCGCTGCCTGAACAATCGTTATATGCGGTTGAACAATTTGTATTGAAGGGCGGTAAATTGATGGCATTTATCGACCCGTTTAGCGAGCAAAGCTCGAACACCCCATCCGCCAATACCCGACTGACTGATTTGCTTGCCGCTTGGGGAATACAGATGCCGGCGAACAAGTTTCTGCTCGATCACCGCTACGCCGCGTCGCACACACCTGTGAAAGGGAAGTTCACAGTGCAGCATCCGGGCAGGTTGAACCTGCCCCGGCAGGCAATGAACACAGGCGATCCGAGCACCTGGAAATTGAATAACGTGACGGTATCAAGCAGCGGCGTGCTGTTTCGCCGCCAGAAAGGCCGCACGACGCTGACCCCTCTCCTGCAAAGCTCCCTGCAATCCGAGTTGCAGGAAACCGACCGGCTTGCCTCGGCAACCGAGCTCGATTCAACGGCCGATGAGGCCTCCAGCCAAACACAACGCCATGTGATTGCAGCCCGTATAGAGGGGCCTGCCTATTCAGCATTCCTCGATGACGTGGAAGGACAGCCGGCAGCAGTGCAAAAAGCGGCGCAGATCCATGTGGTGGTAGTCGCCGACACTGATTTGCTCACGGATCAAGTCAATAGCCCAGCGCCCGACAGCAACACACTGTTTATCTTGAATACGCTGGATAACTTGTCCGCCAGTGATGTACTGACCAATATTCGCCCGCACGCGTCGACGCAAAGATCGCCAAACAGGCTGGAACGGATGCGCGACAGCGCCGTACACGCCTACACGCAGAAGGCGACTGAATTGGAACAACGCCTGCTACGGACAGAACATGAATGGCAAATGCTGCGCACAACGGAGGTGCAGCTCGGCTCCCAGACCGTGGACACCACCACCCAATTGGTTGCACTCAACAAGGAGCGACTGCGCTTGCCAATGGAATTACATGCCTTGAAAGCCGAGGCATACGCGCAGGTACATCGCCTGGAGTTCGCCATAAAAATGCTCGTGGCACTGGCGATACCCCTGATGCTATGCCTGGTTGCCTGGGTGGTTTTCCTGTGCAATCGACGGCGTCGACTACAGGCGAGCGTCGCGCTCTACTGAGTTCAACGCCTGGCAATCAGCCCCTGCCGGGCAATGCGGGTCAATTGTCGGATGACTTCCTGCGCGTCGCTGGCGCTGGGGGCCTGGATAACCGCAAGATCGAAGCTGTTATTCGCAAACCGGGCAAGAGAATCGCCATCTTCCACAAACTGAATCAAGAATGCCGATGGCCGTCCGCTGCGACGTGGCCACCCGTCCAGATAACGCAAGAGCGTAGGCTGATGCTTGCCGCCCAGAAGGATTTTTGGATTGCGTTGGGTGAGGTCCGCGGTGATCGGGGCCAGGCGTATCAGGGGGCGTAGTGCATTCATCGTGTCGTGTCTCTGCCTCAAAAGTCTGCGGGCAGGTGAGAGGCAACACCGAACCAGCGCTTTAGCGGTATTTCGAAGTTGCCTCCCCAGGGGAGAACAAGCTTCTGTCGGGTTCTATCAAGACCCAGTGGCGCCCCGCAATTAGCTGTTTAAATCGGCGCATGGGCAGCATCCTAGAGAAGCCGGTGGGGCGGTGTCAAGAATCCCGAGCAACGAAAAGGCCCACACAGTGGTGGGCCTTTTCAGAGTTTTGTGCCGGTGTCAGTTGGCGATGGCGCGGTCGGCAGACAGTTTGCCAGCACCTTCCAGCAGCACCGCCAGGGAGCCGCCCAGCAGGGCCAGTGCGAACTCATAACCGTTGTTGGCCATGAACAAGCCGTTATGGATATGCACCGAGAAGATCGCCACCAGCGACAGAATGGTCAGGCCCAATGCCGCCGGGCGTACCAGCAAACCGATGATCAGTGCCAGGCCGGCAAAGAACTCGGTTCCGCCCGACAGCAGCGCCATCAGGGTACCCGGCGCCAGGCCAATGCTTTCCATCCACTGGGCGGTGCCCGCCAGGCCATAGCCGCCAAACCAACCGAAGAGTTTTTGCGAACCATGGGCGGCAAAGATGATGCCGACGACGATGCGCAGGATGGTCAGGCCGTAGCCGGCACGAGTGGACAGTACGCTTTTGATCATTGGGCTCATGGGGTGGATCCTTTTCGAAGTAGGGGTTGGTTGGCCGCTATATTAATCAGTTTAAGCAATGATAAAAGCGGAAAAACTGCCTGATTAACATCGAAAAAATAGATTATTTCCGTGAGGCGATTTTCGGCGCCTGCGGTTCCAGGGACTCTCGCTCCCGATCGAACGCCAAGTAGTACTTGTTGACGCTATTAACATAGCTGACGCCCCCCATCCCCACCTGCTCCATGGCGATGCGCTCCACCTGGAAGAACCATTGATTGGGGTTCAGTCCCCGACGCCTGGCCTCGGTGCGCATGCCCTGCACCCGCTCCGGCCCCATGTTGTACGCGGCCAATACGAAGGCCATGCGCTCGCGCTCGTTGAGCTTGGGGCTGGCGAAGAATTTGCGACGGATCAACGCCAGGTAACGCGCGCCGGCCTGCACATTGCTGTCGAGACTTTCGATGTTGTTGACGCCCACCCGCTGCGCTGCCGAAGGGGTGATCTGCATCAGGCCGGTAGGGCCGCCGCTGTTGCGCGCACCCGGGTCGAAAGCCGACTCCTTGAACGCCAGCGCCGCGAGGTTCAGCCAGTCCATGCCTTGCTCACGGGCGTGCTTTTGCAATACCGGGCGCAGTTTTTCCAGGCGCTGGCGGTCGACGCGGGCCAGCGGGTTGCGCACCTGGTAGAGGCGCCGATAGATGCGCTGGAATGCCACATCCTGGTCGGACGGCGTGCGATAGGTCTTGAGAAATCGATCAATACTGGCCCGCAGCATCGAGGCATCCTGGCGCACAAACCAGTACTCGTCGCCCGGTTCGCTGATTGCCACCTGCTTGTCGAAGCGCAACTTGGGCAGGATCTTCGACCAGCGCTCAGCAATCGGCTTCTCGACAATAGTCAGGTGAAAAATGCCCGCCTGGACCATCTCCAGCACATCCTCCACCGCCAGGGTCGGGTCCACCCATTCCACCTTGACCGGCGGCTGTTTGTGCAAGGCCAGTTTCTGGTTGACCTGGCTGATGGCATCCGCCGCCGCGCTGCCGGTGGTCAGCGCCAGGGTACGCCCGGACAGTTGCTCCAGCTTGGTAAACCGCCGCTCACCCTTCACCCCCACCAGCCATAACGGCACACCGCTGGCGATCGGATCGCTGGTGCTGATCTTGTGTGCGGCCTTCACATCCAGCAATTCACCGGGGGCCACCAGGTCGCCTTCGCCACGGGCGAGTGCGCCGAGCAGTTGGTCCTTGGCCTTGGGAATGATCTTGAGGTTGATTTCCTGGCCATCACGGGCGTGGCCATTGAGGTATTGCTCGAACGCACGCAAGCGATGGTATTCGACACCGATGGCCTGGCCCTGGACCTCGCCGGAACTGTTACGGCTCTGGTTCACCAGTACACGCAGGGTGCGACTCGAGCGAATCTCCGCCAGGTCGCGCACCTTGCCGGGCCTGGTCACTTCCAGCGGCCCGTCCAGACGCGCGAGCGCCGCCGCGGGCAGCAGCAGCGTCAGGCACAACATAAGCAACGCCGAGGGTCGGATCATCCGCTCTCCGGAAAGAATACTGGCCAACACCCTCGCGAAAAACGAGGCGTTGGGGGTCAGAAACAGAGCGCTTTAAGCGCTGGCAAGACGCGCAACGGTGGCACAGTGCAAGGCGTGCAGCCAATCACGATGTCACTTGCGACGTTCAAAGACAGCTATAACTCGTTGTAGTTCTTCGTTTTTCTTATAAATCTACAGCTCTGATATGCTTTCCGGCCGCAGGCGGAGATAGCACCATGCAACTCATTGATATCGGCGTCAACCTGACCAACCCCAGTTTCGACGAGAAGCACCAGGCCGTTCTCGACCGCGCCTATGCCGCCGGGGTGCAACAATTGGTGCTCACCGGCACCAGCGTCGACGGCAGCGAACAGGCCTTGGAACTGTGCGTCAACCTCGATGACAGCGGCCAGCGCCTGTTCAGCACGGCCGGCATCCACCCCCACTCCGCCAGCGATTGGAACGGCGATAGCGCCAGGCGCCTGCGTGGTTTGCTCAACGAAAGCCGCGTACGTGCGGTGGGCGAATGCGGGCTGGATTTCAATCGGGATTTCTCTCCGCGCCCGCAGCAGGAAAAAGTCCTCGAAGAGCACTTGGCTCTGGCGGTTGAGCTGAAACTGCCGGTGTTTCTCCACGAGCGCGACGCCAACCAGCGCCTGCTGGAGATCCTCAAGGACTACCGCGACCACCTGAGCGCCGCCGTGGTGCATTGCTTCACCGGCGAACAACCGGCGCTGTTCAGCTACCTCGATCTCGATTTGCACATCGGCATTACTGGCTGGATCTGTGATGAGCGCCGTGGGACGCACCTGCATCCGTTGGTCAGGGAAATTCCCCGTGGTCGTCTGATGCTGGAGAGCGATGCGCCCTACCTGCTGCCGCGCACCCTGCGTCCAAAGCCGAAAAACGGCCGTAACGAACCCGCCTACCTGCCGGAAGTGCTGCGCGAAGTCGCCCTGCACCGCAACGAAACGGCCGAGGACCTGGCTCAGCACAGCACCGCCTGTGCCCGCGCGTTTTTTGGGCTGCCTGCCGTGGATTGATGCGGTGCATTGACCCATGTCAAAACCGCTTTGCGGAGTAGCGGCACAATAATGGCACCTTGCCAATGCTGTTTCCGCTATCAGAGAAAACCTTCCATGGGTGCCTGGCTTAGCAATATCTCGCTGAAATACAAATTCTGGGCCGTCAACGCGGTCGCCTTTATCACGACCCTGCTCCTGGTGCTGTACGCCGTGCATCTCGAACAGCAATCGCGCAGCCATGCGTCCCAGGCCTCGGCACAGGCCCAGGCGCAATTGCTCGGAGCCTGGCCGGTCGACAAGGCCCTGCCCAAGAGCGAGCACTGGCTGACGTTTGCCCGCGGCCAAGTCCCACAGCTGGCCGATCAGGATCTGTCAGCCCTGAGCAGCAACACGGGTTGGGTCGAACTCAACCCCATGCCGCTGTTCGGCGAAAACACGCTGATGGGCGCCGAAGTGATCGCCCGCCCTGATGGGCAATACATCGCCGTGCTCGCCCACGCCCCCAGCCTGAGCCAGGTATTCAGTGAACGCTTCGCCAACTATGCCGTGGCGGTGCTGATCCTGATGCTGGCGATGCTCTGCGCCTCGCAATTGCTGATCCGCTTCCTGCTCAGCCAACTCAACACCCTCAAGGACGTGATGCTGCACGTGGAGAAAACCGGCGACCTGTCGGCCCGCGTGCCGTTGGCCTGCAAGGATGAAGTCGGCCAGATGGCCAGCGCCTTCAATGCCATGCAAGCCGGTTATCAGCGCGTGGTCAGCACCGTGGCGCGCACCGCCAGGCTTCTGGACGAGGGTGCCGCTCGATTGGCCAGCAGCATGAATGAGGTACAACACGGCATGCTTGGCCAGCAAAGCGAGACCGACCAGGCCGCCACCGCCATCAACGAAATGACCGCCACCGTCTACCATATCGCTCAACATGCCGGTGCCACCCGCGACTTGTCCCAGGCCGCCGACACCCTCGCTGGCAGCGGTCAGGACGTGGTCACCCGCGTACAGCATTCAATCGCCGGCCTGTCTTCCGGCGTGCAACAGACCGCCGAAATGATCCAGAAACTGGCCGAGGACAGCCAGAAAATCAACAGCGTGGTCAGTGTGATCCACAGCATCGCCGAACAGACCAACCTGCTCGCCCTCAACGCCGCCATCGAAGCTGCTCGCGCCGGGGAAATGGGCCGTGGGTTTGCCGTGGTCGCCGACGAAGTGCGCAACCTGGCCAAGCGCGTGCAAAGCTCCACCGACGAAATCACCCGCATGGTCTCGGCGCTGCAGGCCGGCACCCGCGACGCGGTGGACTTCATGCAGGAAAGCTCGTTCAAGGCCGACGACTGCGTACAACAAGCCCTGGAAGCCGGCACGGCGCTCGCCGAAATCACCAGCGCCGTGGCGCAAATGCGTGAAAGCAACACCCAGATCGCCGTCGCCGCCGAACAGCAAAGCCACGTGGCCGAAGAGATGAACCGCGCAGTGGTGAGCATTCGTGATGTGACCGAGAACACCGTGCAACAGACCGTGGATTCGGCGACCACCAGCAATGAGCTGGCGACGTTGGCTGGTGAGTTGAGCAAGGCGATTGGGCAACTGAAGCTGTAGGGCTTCTCCACCTGTAATCTGACTCCTACGATCGACTCTGCGTTTACCCGAAGTCTTGGCGAACCCTCCTAGCCGTCCTGGCGAATAGCGCCGACTTCTTTACCTGACGAAGCCCTCCAAAGTCTCTCGCCTGATCATTCAGTGCGAGGGACCGCCGATGCACCTACCCGTTAATGCCCTGGTTGTCGGGGCGGCCTCTTGAGTCCCGTGATTGCCAGCTTTGTCCTGGCCCCCATGGATGCCAAGGTACCGGACGTTGAGCGCGTCTTTCGTGACTTTCGCGGTTGCCTGAATACCTTTGATGAGTGGGCCGGGAGCTTCTGGAGCGCTTCGGCGCTGGAGGTCGAGCAGGTCTTCAAGGTCGGCGATGAGGCAGCGCTGGTCGCGCCGATCAATCGCTCAATCATCCCCAGCAGCACCGTCGCCACGTGCCCGGCCAACGGCACCCTGACCCTGGTGCATATGTTCGAAAGCACGCGCTTCGTGCCCATCGGCAACACGCCGGTGATGCTGCAGCGCGTCGATCCCAATGGCGGCCCGTTGGGCGAGCCGATCCACAAGACCATCGGCCCCAGCGGCCTCCTCGAAATCACCGAGTGTGATCGCAACCTGCCGTACCAAATCACCTTCTATCCCAACGTTTCCAAGGATCACGTCCAGGCGCTGTATGGGTCTTATCAGTCGGTGATCGCGGGGTTGGAAGTTCACCTGCGTGACGAATGGACCAGGACCTTCCAGCCCCAATGGGACGACTTCGCCAACGCCACGCCGCCCGAGCGTAGCGCGATGCAAGCTTTGGCGTTTTCAAGCGGGATGGCCAAGGCGCTCTACAACCTGTGGGACAACGTCAAGCAGCTGTATGACTTGTTGGCGGACCTCAAGGCCAACAGCCAGAAGTTGTTGGCCTACATCTCCCAGACTGAACTCGATGAACTGCTGAGGCTGGGCAACGACGCCATCGCAAGGGGGCTGTTGGTGCTCAGCGATGAGCCGCTGCTGTTTATCTACCTGTCGGCCATGGTCAGTTGGCTACGCCTGCTGCCGCCGCCCGAGCTGTATGAAGTGCTGGGCGAGATCAGCGGTGAGGTGTTGATCAATCTGTTCCTGATCTGGGCGACCCGTGGCATGGGCGTGCAGATTCGCCTGGGCGCTCAGGTGCTGGGACATATCAAATCCGGACGAGCGCGCAAGTGGCTGGAGAGGCTGGCTGATCAGTTGGTGGGGCCGACGTTGGACGCGCATGTCGAGGCGGTGAAGCCTTTGCTGCTCGGTGGCCCCGCGACAGCGATCAAGACCGTACCGGTGGCACCGTTGAAGGCGGGGGAGCATGTGGTTTCGAACCCCGTGCCGGCGGTTCGTAACAAGACACAGAAGACCGTGTTGGTCAGGCAGGAGCCTGTCGATGATGTGCCTGTTTCGGGGAAAAACCCGAACGGGGATGCGGCGGCTTCTTCGGATAAGACCGTCACCAACGGCTGCCCGGTGTCGATGGTTACCGGGGAGGAATTGCTCACCCTCACCGACGGCACGTTGGATGGGATCTTGCCGTTCGAGTGGACACGGTTGTACCGCACCAGTGCGGTGGAAGTGGATGGCGGGCTGGGGTTTGGCTGGAGTCATTCGCTGGCGCATCGGCTTGCGGTGTCGGGCGATTCCGTCGTTTGGACGGACCATGAGAACCGCTCGATTGAGTTTCCACTACCGACTGTTGCTCGACCCGCCATCACCAATAGCCTCGCGGAAGCAGCGATCTATTTAGGTACGTCGCCGGATGAGTTGGTGTTGGCCCAGGCGTCGCGGTTTTATCACTTTCGCGACGGTGTGCTGGTCTCGATCAGTGATGCGTACGACAACCGGCTGCGGATTTCTCGGGATTTTCTAGGGCGGATTGAGCGGCTGGATAACGGCGCGGGGTGTGCGCTGTTTTTGCGTTACTCGTCCGGCCACATCGTCGCGGTGGACTATCAGGTTCAGCGCGCCAAGGGGTATGAGCCTTACGAATGGGTGACGGAGCAGAACGTCGTTTCCTACGCCTATGACGACGCTGGCCGACTGGTCTCGGCGACCAATGCCGTCGGCGAAAGCGAGGTTTATCGCTACGACGATCAGCACGTGATTCTTGAGCGCGGACTGGCCGGTGGGGCGAGTTTCTTCTGGGAATGGGAACGGGCGGGCAAGGCCGCGCGATGTGTCCGGCATTGGGCCAGTTTTTCCCAGATGGACACGCGGTATGCCTGGGGGGACGACGGCCGGGTCACGCTGCATAACGCCGATGGCAGTCAGGAAGTGTACGTCCATGACGACCGGGCGCGGCTGGTGCAGCGGATTGATCCGGACGGTGCTTCGCATTTCAAATCCTACGATGCCAAAGGCCGGCTGACGGTTGAGCAGGATCCACTGGGGGCGGTGACGGCGTATCAGTACGACGAAGCCGGAAGGTTGGTGGCGTTATTTCCCGGGGATGATGAGCCGACGTACTACGAGCATGACAATGGCTTCGTACGGGTTGTAAGGCGGGGTCTGGCGGTCTGGAAGTACGAGCGCAATGACCAGGGCGATGTCATTCGTAAGACCGATCCCGACGGACATGTTACGGATTACAGCTACGACCAATACGGGCAACTGGTTGGGGTTTGGTCCCCGGATCACAGTTGCCATCGGCTGGTGTGGAATGAGCGGGGGCAACTGATTGAGGAGCAGTTGCCCAATGGCGGGATCAAGCGTTATCGCTATGACGATCTTGGCCGGCCGGTGGCCCGCGAGGATGAGCATGGCGCGCTGACCCAGTATCAGTGGGACAGCGTGGG
>NZ_FMUC01000024.1:0-55496 GCF_900100935.1 Pseudomonas sp. NFACC25 | reverse complement strand
CCGCAGGGCCAGGCCGAAAGTCATATCGATCTTGGCGTTGACCTGGATCTGGCTGATGCCCGGCAGGTCGTATTCCACCGGGTCCTCCACGGTGAGGATATTGCTGGTGCTCGCATCCAGCCGCGCCAGCGCGGCGTACAGGCTGGTGGTCTTGCCGCTGCCCGTAGGCCCGGTGACCAGCACGATGCCATGGGGCTGGCGGATCAAGGTGTCGAGGCGCGCCAGCAGCTGCGGCTCCATGCCCAGGGTCTCCAGTTGCAGCCGCCCGGCCTGCTTGTCGAGCAAGCGCATCACCACCCGTTCGCCATGCCCGGTGGGCACGGTCGACACACGAATATCAATCGGCCGCCCGGCCACGCGCAGGGCGATACGACCGTCCTGGGGCAAGCGTTTTTCGGCGATGTCGAGCTGGGCCATGATCTTGATCCGCGACACCAGCGCACCATGCAGCGCCTTGCGCGGCGACACCACATCCCGCAGGGTGCCGTCGACGCGGTAGCGCACCACGGAGTGGGTTTCATAGGGCTCGATATGGATATCACTGGCCTCGTCCCGCGCGGCCTGGGTGAGCAAGGCGTTGATCATACGGATCACCGGCGCGCCGTCCTGGGTGTCGAGCAGGTCGGTGATCTCGGGCATGTCCTGCATCAGGCGGTCGAGGTCGACCTCGTTTTCCGCCGCTCCCACCACGGCGGCGGCGCTGCCCGTATCGGCATAAGCGCTGGCGAGGAGGCCGTCGAGTTCATCGTCGCGTACCTGCTCGAGGTGGGCCTGGCCGAACTGGCGCCGTACTTCGCTGATCGACCAGCCGGGGGTTGAGGGGCAGACGGTGAGCAGCATGCCGTCGGCGCCGGGACGCAGGAGGATGCGTTGGGATTTGGCCCAGGCGTAAGGCAACAGGCTCATACCCCTCTCCCACAGGAATACACAGTGCAAATGTGGGAGGGGGCTTGCCCCCGATAGCGGTGGGTCAGGTTGTACATCTGTGGCTGACACCCCCTCATCGGGGGCAAGCCCCCTCCCACATTTGGTCCTGCGTACAGCAGGCTCATGGTCGTGCACCTACAGGCACCGCGCGAATGACCGCCCTCGGCCCCTGCTGCTGCCCGCCCGGAATCGCCTTCTCCACCGACGGCAATTGCGGCGCCTGCACATCCGGCATCGCCCAGCTGTGCTCCGGTTGCAACCCACCCTGGGCACGACGCATGAATTCATAGCGGTTCAAGGTAATGCTGCGCCCCGCGCCACTATCGCGAATGATGTAGGGCCGTAAAAACACCATCAGGTTGGTCTTGCTCACACTGCGCTTCTCGTTGCGAAACAACGCCCCCAACCCCGGAATATCCGAGAGCCACGGCACCGCGTCGTTGCTCTGGCTGTAGCCGTCCTGCAACAGCCCGCCCAACACCATGATCTGCCCATCGTCCAACAGGATGCTGGTATCGATCGCGCGCTTGTTGGTCACCGTGCCCGCCGACACCGATGCCCGTGTGTCCACGGTGCTGACCTCCTGGTAGATATCCAGCTTCACCGTGCCGCCCTCGGAGATCTGCGGGCGTACATTCAGCTTGAGCCCCACCTCTTCGCGCTGCACGGTCTGGAACGGGTTATTGCTGGTACCGCCGCCACCGGTCACATAACTGCCGGTGACGAATGGAATGGTCTGCCCGACGAAAATGCTCGCCGCTTCGTTGTCCAGGGTCAGCAGGTTCGGCGTGGACAGCACGTTGGTGCCGCCCTTGCTCTTCAAGGCACGGGCCAGGACCTTGAGGTCGAGCACCTTGCCGATCCCCGGAATATCCACGGTGCCGTTGACCACGCCAATATTCAGGCCCTTGGGCAGTACGTCGATGCTGGTGGGACTGGCGGGCGTGCCCACGACACCGCTGCCACCCAGGTTAACGCCACCGAAGCCACCTTTGCCCGCCAGGTTGCCGGCCTGCCATTGCACACCGAACTCGGTGGCATCGTCCTCGCCCACTTCCACGATCAGGCTTTCGATCACCACCTGGGCGCGGCGCTGGTCGAGCATGTCGATCACTTCCCGCAGGTTGCGGTACAGCGGGTCCGGCGCGGAGATCAGCAGGGTGTTGGTGGTGGCGTCGGCCTGGATGGTCACCCCGCCGGCGCTGAACGCGGTGTCCTGCTCGTTGGCGGTATTGCCGCTGCTGGTGCTGGTGCTGGAACCGGTGGCTTGCCCGTAGCCCGACTGCACGCCACTGCCGGTGGGCGTGCCGCTGCTGTTCTGGGCATTACTCGTGCCCTGGCTGCTATTGCCATTGCCGCCCATGGCGCTGAGCTTGCCACGCCCATCGTCGCTCACCCCGGAATCGCTCTCGCCGGTGAGCAGCCCGCGTAGCGACTGGGCCAGCTTGGCGGCCTGGGCGTTGCGCAGGTACACCACGTGCATATTGCTGGGGTTGCTCTGGGCATTGTCGAGCTTGTAGATGAGGTTGCGCGCCAGCTCCGTACGCTCGGGGCTGCCGGAACGAATGATGATCGAATTGGAGCGCGGGTCGCCGACCACATTGATCTTCTGGGTCTGGTCAGCGCCCTGGGTTTCCAGCAGTTCGGCGACCATGGCCGCGATGTCCACGGCGATGCCGTTTTGAATCTGCACCACATCGGTGTCGATGGCGCTGGGGGTGTCGATGCCGCTGATGATCTGGGCGACCCGCGCGAGGTTTTCCGCATAGTCAGTGATGACGATGCTGTTGTTGCCGGGGTAGGCGTTGATCGGGTTGTTCGGCGACACGATGGGGCGCAGCACCGGGATCAGGTTCACCGCATTTTCATATTGCAGGCGGAAGGTGCGCGTCTGCATGCCACTGCTGCCGGCGCTGTAGATCGGCCCGCCGAGCAACTTGGCATCGGCCTCCGGCACCACCTGGGCCACGCCGCCCACATCCACCACACTGAAACCCTGCATGCGCAGGGCCGCCAGCAGCATGTCGTAGGCCTGATGGGCCGGCACCTGGCCTTCGCTGACCAGGGTGAGCTTGCCCTTTACCCGCGGGTCCACCAGGAACTGCTGGCCGGTGGCACGAGACAGCGCGCGCACCACCGCCTGGATATCGGCATCGACGAAGTTGAGCTGCACCGGCTGGTCACCCAGCGGGTTACGCGCCTTGACTGGCGCCGGGGCCTGGCCACGGACGCTGTTGGTCACCGGGTGCTGGACCCGCGGTTTCGGCGCTTCGTCGCGCTGGCGATCCAGCAGGGTATCGCCGCTGCGACGGGTATCGGCCAGGGGTTGGCCAAGCTCACTGTCCACCAGTAACGGCGTGGTTGACGGGCTGCTGCACGCACTCAAGGCCAGCAACAGCAACGGCGCGGCCTTGCGAAAAGGGAGGACTGACCACTTCATGAAGCTTCCTTAGCGCCAGGCGCCTGATCCATGCGAACGGTCCCGGACACAGTGCCGGCCGAGTTATCGACGGCATCCGCAGCACGTTGCAAACGCGCCTCGGACACCTCCAGGGAAAATGAACGGGGATTGCCCAGCAGCCAGCCCACCACGGCGTCGGCCGGGGCGTTGTCGAAGGTCAGGCGCCAACCGCCGGCCTCCAGCGCCTGTACCTGGTAATGCCCTTGCAGGCCGGCACTGTCCAGGGCCTGGCGCAACGCGGCTTCGTCGGCCTGGCGCGGCGCGGCGACATCCTGCAACAGCACCTGCAAGGCTTCGGCCTGGGCGCGCAGCCTGGGGGTTTCGGCCTGCCAGTAGTCGATCTTTTTCAACGCCGGCTGCACCAGCACCAGCCAGGTCAGCAGGCTTGCCAACACCAGCCCGGCGCCGATCAGCAGGCGTTTCTCGCGCAGGGCCAGGCCGCTCCAGAACACCTGGGCCCGGGTGCGCAGGCGCAGCCACCTATTCATCGCCGGCCTCCGTTTTTTCCGTGGCCGGCGCCGGGCCGATGCTCCAGCCCTGCTCATCGCGCGTGGCGGCAAAACCGGCCTGGGCCAACGCGGCCTGCCACTCGCCCTCGGCCGCCGGGTTGCGGCTGTCGGCGAGTAACGCCAGGTGCAAGGTGCCCTGTTCAAAATTGAGGTTGTCGACGCTGCCCACCATAAAGGGCAGGTTGCTGCCTGCCAGTTGCAGCAGGCTGCTGAAGCGTTGGCCCGAATCGGCAGCCGCGCCGCTCTGACGTGCGGCCAACTGTTGACGGGCCTGCTGCAAGGGGTTGAGCACCACGGGTAATTCAGGAAACGCCTGGCGTACCTGTTGGTTCATCAACGCCTTGAGCCGTTGGCCTTCGTCGACCTGGCGCGCGGCATACAGGTTGAGGCCGACGGTCCAGATGGCAGCGGCCAGCGCCACACAGGCCAGCGCCCTGCCCCATCCGGCGCCGGAGGCTTGACCGAGGCGAGCGTGCAAGCCCCAGCCAGGCACCGCGCCGCTCCAACGCTGCGCCTCCGCCACCAGCGGCACGTCGAGCGCCTGCAACCCCAGCGGGTGCACAGCGCCCTGCTGCAGGCTGTCGCGGGTCAACAGATAGCCGTCGTCCAACGCCGCCGCCCCCACCGGCAAGGCATAGGGCGCCGGGTACAGGCCGCGCAGCTTGAGCTGCACCTGGGTCAAGACCTGGCCCAGCCGTTCCAGCCCGGCCTTGGGCACCCAGCCCACCTGCACGCGCCCATCGCTTTCGCGCGGGCCGTGGGCCACGTGCATCTGTTCCACCGGCCCGAGGATCAGCGCCTGGGCCGCACAGGCCACCGCCGCCTGGTTCTTTGCTGCGGGCAATGGCGGCAGCTCCAGGCTGGTGAGCAGGCTGTCACGCGGGTGCAGAAAGCAGTCCACCGCCTGCCGGCGCTTGCCCAGTTGCGCCAGGCTTTCCTGCCCCTCGGCCACCACCACGCCACGCTCGAGCCAGGCAAACTTCACCTGGCTTTCAGCACGGACCTGATCCAGCGGCGGCAAGGCAATGCGCAGGCGTTTCATACGCCCACCCGCGACCAGATCACCCTGGGCTCACGGTCTTCGGGGCGGTGCAGCAACGCGTCGATCGTCACCCGCCGGCGCTCGCGGCGCGCCTGGCCCTGCAGGCGAAACCACTCGCTGGTGATGCCCACTTGCACCGCTTCCAACTCCACCTGGGGCAAGTGCAGACGGTTGACGAAATCCCCACGGTTGATAAACCAATGCCCGTTGTCGCGCTCGGCCACCAGCCCGTGGGCCTGGGACAGGCTGAGCTGCGGCACCACCGCGCTGAGCACTTCGGCGCTGGCGGTGTTGCCGTTGACCCAGGTATTACCGGGCAGCACGCTGACGTACGCCTGCAGGCGCTGCAACACCTCCGGGGTCAGGCCTTCGAGGCCACTGAGGTCGTCGAGGCTGCGCAGCATCGGGTATTTGGCGGGCTGCCCGTTCTGTTCGTAGGAGGCAATCACCCGCTGGCTGATGCGCCGGCTCACGGCCGGGGCCACGCCCAGGGTGCGGCACAGGCGCTCGAAGCTCTGCAATTGCTCGGCGTCGGGCTGTTGGCGGTTAACCAGGTTGCGCAGGTTGAACTTGCCCTGTTCATCGTCGATCCGCCCCTCGAACACGCCGGTCTGGGCCCGCGCCCAGGGCTGGTCAAGGCGGGTCAGCGCGTCCTTCTGGCGCGCCTCCCAGAGCATCTGCCGGCTGCGTTCAAGGCCACCGAGCAACAGCCATTGGCCCTGCACGCGCGACTGTTCGGCTTCCAGGCTGCGGGTGAATACGGTCTGGCGCGTGAGCATGCCGCCGGCGATCACCGCCACCACCGCCGCGATCAGCAAGGCACTGATAATCGCCATGCCGCGCTGCTTCGCCGCTGGGGGCGAATACCCTTTCATGGCGCGCCTTACAACTGCCAGGAGCCGATATCGGCATTCACGCCATCGCCATCCGGTTGGCCATCGGCGCCCAGGGAGAACACATCGACCTCACCGTTGGCGCCCGGATTGAGGTAGTGGTAAGGGTGGCCCCAGGGGTCGTTGGGCAAACGATCGAGGTAGGCGCGCCAGTTATTGTTCTTGGCATCCGCCGGGCGCTCCACCAGCACTTTCAGGCCCTGGTTCATGCTCGGGTAGGTGCCGTGATCGAGGCGATACAGCTTCAACGCCTGCATCAACCCGCCGATGTCCTGTTTCGCGGCGGTGGCCCGCGCCTGGTCCGGGCGATCGAGGACCTTGGGCACCACCATCGCCGCGAGGATCCCGAGGATGACCACCACCACCATGATCTCGATCAAGGTGAAGCCACGCTGGCCGCGAGGGCCTGGCAATGGGGATGTTAGGCGCGCGATATCCATCTCGACATTCCTTGGCTTGGGTACATTTCGTGGCGCAGTGTTGCAAGAACACATGTCAGTCGTATTGAAAATCCTCGGGAGTTTCGGTCGCCAATCGGTCAACTGCCGGCGCTAGTCTGCGGGCCTGTTTCCCGGCTTTGAGAACGCCATGTACGGCCGTCGCAAGGAGCAAGGTTTTACCCTGATCGAGGTGCTGGTGGCGCTGGCGATTATCGCTGTGGCGATGGCCGCCGCCATCCGCGTGGCCGGGTTGATGACCCAGGGCAACGGCCTGCTGCGGGACAAATCCATGGGGTTGCTGGCGGCGCAGAGTCGCCTGGCGGAGTTGCGCCTGGAGGGGCATTTGCGCGACGGCACAAAGACCTTCAGCTGTGACCAGGGGCGCTTGAAACTGCGGTGCGAGCAGACCATCAGTCGCGATGGCCGCCTGTTTCAAGTCAACGTGCAGGTGCTCGACGCCAGCCGCGAGGCGCCGCCGCTGGCCCGCGTGGAGACACAGGTCAGGGCCGAGTGAGCCGCGGCAAGGCCGGCCCATCGGGCAACTTGTCGAGGTTGACGCGCAGCTTCTCGCCGCCGCGCTCGATCTCGACCCCGTCGCCTTCGATGGCCGTGAGCCGCACGCCCGGGCTGAGGCGCTCGCCCAGCAGGAAACTGCGCGGCGGGCCGTCGTTGAGACTGAGGATCGCCACCGCACCGCGCGCCCCGGCCAGCACCCCAGAGACCTTGACCTGCAACGCCGCCGGCGCATTGGAAAACCATTGCAGCGCCGGGTTATCGCTGCGCGCCGCCAGCACCTGGGGCGCGGCCTGGGGCGTATGGGACTCGGCGGACGTCAGCAGCAGCGGCGTCCAGACCGCCACACCGGCCAATGCCGCCAGCAACGCCACGATCTGCACACCGTGGGCCGGTGAGAAACGCAGGGTGAATGCCATGGGAAGGACCTCCTGTTTGTCCATGGCACCAGCCTACAGGCCAATTCGCACGTTTTTATTTCACAAGCTCACCAGCTTTCGAGGGGCCTACCGATGAAACAGCAAGGCTTCACCCTGATCGAGTTGATGGTGGTGCTGGTGATCATCGGCATCGCCAGCGCCGCCATCAGCCTGACCATCAAGCCCGACCCGCTGCACCTGCTGCGCAAGGACGCCGAGCGCCTGAGCCAACTGCTGCAAGTGGCCCAGGCCGAAGCCCGCGCGGACGGCCGCCCGATCACCTGGCGCGCCGACGCCAAGGGCTTTCGCTTCAACCGCCGTACCGACGATGGCAGCGGCGTCGAAGCGTTCCAGGGCGACACCCAACTGCGCCCGCGCCTGTGGGAAAGCACACCGATGCACATCAATATCGAACCCCGGCAAACCCTGGTGCTCGACGCCGAATGGATCAACCCACCCGTGCGCATCGTGCTGTCCGACGGCCAACACAGCCTCAGCCTGCAACGCGACACCGCCGGCTTGATGCGCGTGGTGAGCCAGCCATGAAGCGCTCCGAACAAGGCTTCACCCTGATCGAAGTGATGGTCGCGATCATGCTTATGGCCGTGGTCAGCGTAATCGCCTGGCGCGGCCTGGACAGCGTCACCCGCGCCGACCAGCACCTGCAGGCAAGCAGCGAACAGACCGAAGTGCTGCTGCGCACCCTCAACCAACTGCAGCGCGACATCAGCCTGCGCGCCAGCGTCGAACTGAACGCCCCGGAGCCCTCAAAGAACAGTGCAGAAAAGCTCGATGGACTGGCGGCGATCACCGTGCGCAGTTCCGACAGCAAAGGCTTTCGGCTGGACATCATTCGCAGCGCACCCGTCGCCGGCGATGGCCTGCAACGGGTGCGCTGGTGGCTCAAGGGCGACAGTTTGTATCGCGCTGCGGCCCCCGCCCGAGACCGCTATCCGCTGCCGGCGGCGAAAGATGGGGTGGTGGTGTTGAGCGGGGTCCGTGACCTGCAGGTGCGGGTGTGGGAGGCGGATAAGGGCTGGCGGCAGTTGAGCGGGAATCGGCGTGAGGATCCATTGGGGCTGGAGATCAGTTTGGTGCGGGAGACGCCGCAGGGGGTGGAGAAGTATCGGCAGGTGGTGGGGCCACTGAGATAGCCGTCCCCCACTCGCGCTTCTCATGTAGTTGTCGAGCGCAAGCCATTGCAGAGCAGTCGGTTCACTAACTGACCATCCTGAAGAACGACATAGTTATATCTTCCTGCGCCTTGAGTCAACTTTGTCTCTGAGATTAGCGTTGGAACACCTGTTGGGTGATCTGGAGATCACTCGGTCAGACCCCGTTTACCCCCCACTTAACTGCAGAAAGTGTGCAGGTAGGGTGCAAAAACACCGGCGCAAGGCCGGTGTCAGTGGAGCAAGTTTAAGAGAACTCTATTTTGCACTCTGAAAGAGGAATGGAGCGGCCATCGGTAATAACAAATTGATTACCTTCGATTCGAGCCAGCAGCAACCCGAGGCCTTCGGCACCGGCTTTAATATCCTTTCTCCAGCCGTCAATATCACCGTGATATATGACAGCGTGAAACAGACGGGCCATCTATACGTCTCGAAGAGCCCCCTCGTAACTTTGTACCTTATCAATTGCGCACTTCCCAGTCACGACAACAGGACTGGTTGTCTCTAGAGCCGTTACTGCGCCTTTTGCACCATCAACTATCTTGCGTCAATATCCTTACAAAACTCTCAAATGCCTGAGAAACAGATTCTTCCTCTTCTGGAGAAAGCAACACATTCATAACCTGCTCATCAAGAGCACAGTCATATATATCAATACCCACCCAACCTTTAGACCAAAATTCGACAGTTCCTAGCTTGTTAAAACCTTCCAGCTCTATCCTTTCAAGGTCACCAAAATCCCCATCAGCAAATAATGAGCACTAATGAACGCAATCTTTTTCGAGGAGTATATTAATTTTTCGCCACCTCCTAGAAGTCGACTCCATGCAAACTTTAGAAGAACTGTTCCATCCATGGCTTTTTGACCAACTAATATTCCACAATTACATCTACAGCTTCTCCCTTAATAGCTACTCGCCCCCAGTCACCGGTTAGCTCATAGCCACCATTACAACCAACGAAGCTCCGACAGGGTGTAAGAAACATCTCCCGAGTCGCGCCAAACTCCATTCGCAAAGCTTATCGGCCGCTGCGGATAACAAACCAACAACCCTTCGACGAACTGACGAAACGACAAGTCAAGTCGCGTTATCCAACGCATATTGTCGATTTCCAACAATCGCCAGCTGTCTCCACTGTCGAAACCGAAAGCAGTCCCGGTGCTATCCCAGCCGAACAGCCACACCTCGCCCTTAGCACCCGATTCATAGGGTCCGTCTTTATAAAACCCATCATCACCAAAGTAGTCTGCCGCAGGACACAATATGGGTTGAATAGTCAAAAGCGACAGCGCGCAGTCGTCCTCCTTTATCTCACCATGCCCCCGCTCCTGCATAAAAGTAAAGTAATCATCGGGAGCTGCTGGCCACTGCTGTCGCATCCCACTCACGTCATCAGAAGAAACAGGGGTCAGACGCTCTAATAGCACGCATGCGAGTGCATTGAAGGCTTCTAATTTTTCGTACATGGTCATGGTCGCCTCGGAGGGTTCTGCGGAAATGCTGTAGTTGTTGGACTTGCTGGGGCATGAACGCCACCTTGGTGAGCACTTCCACCCGGCACCGGATGCAAATTCCACCATTGGTTAGGTCCACCATACTGCTGTGGTATCACAAGGTGCGCTTGGAAATCCACACCACTCTCCGTCTTCGGCCATATCAAGCCAGTATTCAACTCCCACTCACGCTTGAGATTATTTCGCTGGCTATTGTATTCACGCTGTAAGGCTTGATAGTCGCTTCTGGGTGCGACATAAGTGTGATCCACCTGACGCAACTCATCTGCAAGTTGCGTGCGCTGATTAGAGGGCATCGGCACACCTGAATAGTACTCGACGTCCCGGACCACCGCGCGAGCGTCACTCGAGATGTTCGTCCATCCTAATGTGGATGTTTCTGTAAAACTCGCATCATCAGCCGCTGGTGTACCGTTATCGACTAATTTCGCTTCACCAGACGGCAAGCCGCTCGCAGTTCCTTTTGCATCTAATCAGCAGCTGTAAAAAATGTTTATCTAGATCAACAGGAGGAAACTGACCAGGTAGAATTTTTGACGAAATATCTCTGCTAAGCAGCTTTAAAATAAACTCAACACAGCCGAAGTTGTAGATTTCCTCTTCCCCCTGATCCGAGCTATGAATAGCAACTTTCCATGAGTCTGGCTCCCCATCAACCAACCAAACAAAAGTTTCTCCATTATCCGTTACCGCCCAAGGAAGAAAAGAGCCTTCCGCAGGGTAATCTGGTCTTGGATAGTCCGATAAAAATTCCTGCCTCATTACAGCGTACGCATCTATAAAATATTGGCTTTTGTCAAAATTCAAATTTGAGTTTTCTGAAAATGGATCTAACACCCATACGAAATCGTCTACTGCTCCACATCCGTAAATTGATATGAACTGTTTAAAATCAGATGGTAATCGCAGACCTCCCTCAGATTCAAAGGTCGCCCAAGCCGCATTATCAAAGATTCGCTGAGAGGGTGGTGAAAGGAGAGCAATCAGTTTATTTATCATTCTTACTTAACTCCACTCACGTTCGGAATTTATACATCAAGAGTAAAACCGCCTGCCCCACGAGCAGACAACATTACACCGGTTGGCATTGGGTTTGTACCTGTATAAATGGGCACAGCACTATAGCTTACTGTTTCACCACTGGTCCGGTCGATTGGTTACGAATGGCGCAGCTCGTTTGTAAACAGTCGGTAACGTGCCTCAACAAAAACGTGCTGACCCCACACCCGAGAGAAGTTGCACTGAGTTACTCTAAGTTGCTCTGACTGGCATTAATTTTCTTTAAATCGCACTAATTTGCAATAATCAAGAATTTTCACGCCAACCTATTTACCCCCTTTAAGTTCGAACGCCCATGCATTCACCATAGATTTCCAAGTATCTTCATTTAAGTTCCCATTCATGGGAAGAAGGTTCAATCTCTCCCAAGGTCCGTTGAACATACTAGCAATCAAGTGCCCACCCTCGCCCCCACTAACGCCGCACTTGCCTGCCACACATTGCTGATATGTACTCCGATCATATTTTATTAATGAAAGATTTGACTCGACCCTCTCAACGTGGCTCAAGCCATCTGTTGGGAAGTTTTTATTCACATAGACCTTATATACGGTATTCGGCACAGACTTATTCAACTCTTTATTCCACGCACCTTTACTGCCAGAAACAATCTCAACTTCCCGTAAAGCTTGCCCTGTTCCTTTTGCACTTTATGAATTCCCAACATAAACAATATTATTCGGAAGAGTCATTACCCAAGGCTCGCAAACAGAAGAGCAAAATACATCAAGCCTTCTACCATCAGAAAGTGCAAGAGATGGATCTACGGGCTGATTCTGGGCGATCCACGAAACACTTCCAACTGAAAGACCTACCAACTCTTTAATACGCACACTTGCCTGATCATCCCTACATGCAAACAACATGTCGTCATCCTTAGACACCCTCCAGGCACTACTACTGCTAAAGCTCCAACCGTCTCCAGAAACGTTCAAAAAATCACCATCCCACTCAATACTATTAATACGAAGTGAGGAAAATGACATGACAAGCTTTAAAAAATCAAACATTAGTCCACCTGCTCAATATGCGTTCTTTCTCTAATCCACTGTTTTCTTTCGATTTTAGAAATACCTTTCGGTGGCTGTGGTGGCTTGCACGTTGTTGGATCTATTGGCCCACCATTAGCATTTTCAAACGAAGCCCTCTGAGGACTACGGCTATCTGCTTGCATGACACGGACACGCGAACCATCCGGCATCGTAGATTGCGTACCAACCAATTTTCCTACAGGTGTTGATGGATAACCCCCAGTCTCAAAACTGGCAATCATCTGAGATCACTCGGGGTCAGACTCCGTTTAACTTGAATCGAAAAATCTAGCGCTTCTTGACCATTAACCGGAGCTCGACCATTAACTGCATTCTCGACTTTTCCGTGGTAGGGAGCACCTTCATAGTCCAATCGGCGCATGGCGCCTGCACTTTCACCGGCACCACCTGTCGCTTTTGCCCCAAATCGATTCGACATTACAAAAAGATCATACTATTGAAACAAAATCCGGCCGAGGTACTTTAGGCATGTTTTCGTATGCTTTCAAAACAGTTTGTAACGGTGTCAGAGCTTCATCGTTGTGCCAGTAGACAATCTTGAGCCACGTAGCTGCACGAATATATTGCCCACCGCCCAACCAAGTTTTTTGCAAATTGGCCTGAAGCATTTTTCTACCAGCTTTAAAAAGTTCGTCTTCATTAAACTCCTGACGGGCAGTTCGATGAAGGCACAAAGCATAGCCAAAGTCTCGGGGCTTCAAAGTGCTGGATAGCAATATTTCTCTTTTGCCACTCCAACGTTGATACATCTCAATACCTGCCTCAAAGCCTTCGTCGTGTTCGCCGCTCTGATATGCAAAAGCCATGTAGTCATCCAGGCCAGTTTTGACAATATCATGCGTTGACCAAGGGCGTTTTTCGTAACGCCAGCGAGCTTCCTCATACACACGGGCCGCGCCCCATTCGCCTTCAGAATTCCAGCCCGTTTCCATCCATTCACCCAGAGCTTTTGCCCAGTGCAATATTGTCCTGTGAGCATTAATGTCTGGCCCGAATTCCTCGTCGTTTTCTATGGCCTTATCTATCCATTGCAGAGAGCGGGGAAGTACCGGTGCAATCTCGCCTTGGAGGCCAACTAGCCATGCTGAAATCACATCGGACAAATCAGACTTGGCAACATTCCCCATTGGCCGCTTTGGATCATACTGCGTATCCAATTGCCATTTAAGCATTGCCTCACTGAAACCATTAAATCTGGTTTTGACTGGGTCAAAGAGCATGAATTATCCTCAACAAGGGTTATTTCCGCAAAACCTAACAGGTGTTGAATTTTTCGCAGCACCCGAGCCCACTGTATTGGCATTGAAATTACCATCTCTCAAATTTTGAATGGCTTGCTGCTTTACTGAATCCGGCAAATTTGAATTTCTGATTGCTGTCTGCGCGTTGGAAACTGCTCCATCCAGCGCATTCGAACCAGGCGTAAACGTTGGAGAAGATGGCACACTTTGAGCACTGCTACGATACTTGTTATCCCACAAAGTGACTTCACCTGTAGCTGAGTTGACAGACACCAGATCTGCGCCGCGCGTACCTATAGCATCGCCGTACCGGACTACCGTTTGATTGGGCAAGGCGGCAACATCATTTGCCAATTTCAACTCGCCGACATAGCCGTTAACCTGGGAGTTAGCAATGTTAGGATTGGAGGAACTCAGCGTTTTTGGCGTGTACTCCAGGCCAGCCACTGGATCAGGTAGACGCGGATCAAGTGGAACACCGTTGCTCACTCGAGGTAAAGCGGCGCCGGTGTCACCTGTCAGGCCCTGCGAGACTTTTGTACCACGCGCCACAGCCCGCCTATAAGCCACCACCCCCGCCGCTGTCCCCACCCCAACCGCCAGCGCGATCTTCAAATTGTCCGCAATGTCCTGCGCCTGAGCGTCGCTCAGTTCCCATTTCGCCTTGAGCGAATCGACCATCGCACCCACCGAGTGCTCGGTCGTGGCGGTCGCTAACATTTCCTGGAATTCGTAGTTGCCGTTGATGAGGTTCTGTACTGCTGCCCGGGCCTCAGGCGAGGCGTCGTCAGCGATATCGCGGATGGCGTTGAGGTTCGCCTGGGTGTTGGCGACTTCCATGGAGCGTGCGGCGCAAGAGTCGGGGTCGGCCTGGCAGCTGACTATCGCGTCAATGTCCTGCTGCAGGCTCAGTTCTATGAATTTGCGCGTCGTGTCTTCGATGCAGGAGGCGTCGGTGCATCGCGTTATCTGCTTGGCGGCTCGCTCCAGTTGGTTGTGTGACAAGTAGTTGTATTGCGTGGCGTTCTTCGCCACCCAACTGCCGGTCTCCAGCTTGGCTGCGTCCGTATCGCTCTGCGCCGCAGCCGCGAGCACGCCGACGATCTGCGAGCTCATGGTGAGCAGGTTGTCGTTGCCCTTGACCAAGTCATCCAGGTGGCCAACCAGCGCTTCGCTCGCCGCCGCAGCCAATGCGCCGGTTTTGAAGTCGCCGCCGGTGGCTTCCGCCAGCAACCCACCGACCATGGCGTGAATCACCACCTTCGGGGCCGAGCCGTCCGCCAGGAGGTTTTTCGTGTAATCCCCGACCAGGTTGAAGCTGGCGGCCGCCAAGGTGTTGAACAAGGCATTTTTCAGCGCGTCACTGACACTGCCGCCCTGCCCCAGGGCTTTGTTCAGCAACACAGAGGTGCCGTTCTGCAGCGCCTGGTTGGCTGCGAACTGGCCGACACCGCTCCAGGTGCCCAGCGAGCCGGATGTAACAATTTTGCCTATGTCGGTCTGGGTGTGGGTGCCGGTCCATCGATCGAAATGGCCCACCGTCAGCCCGGCAGTGATCGCCGAAATCCCATAGCCCTTGATGGCATCGGACGCCGTCACATCCTTGAGAACCGCACCGAGATTGCCCCGGTTATTGACCACGCTGACGCCGGCATTGGTCGACGCGCCGGTGGCTACTGCACCGACCATGGCGCCGCCTACGCCGCCCCCCGCGGCAGCCGCCGCCATGGGCCCGATGACTGCCGACATCACGATGGCAATGATCATTTGCGAGGCGGGGCCCAGCCCGGAGTGGCTGTACTTGAAGCTGTCGTGGACTTCCCTGACCTGACGCCAGTCCACGTCCCCGCGTTGCTCTGCGTCCTTGAGCCAAGCCAATTGCGGGTCGGCCTTGACCATCGCATCGATGGACTGGGTGACGCTCTGCTGGTTGACCTGCTTGATGTCGATCTTCAAACCGTCGACGGCTTTGATCGCAATGGCGCCCCCGGCAACCAGCTGACTCTGGCGCAGCGTTTCGTCAGTGCTGCCCTTGCCCTTGGATGACACCCAGAATGCGTTGTTGTTGGTCTTCTCGTGGCTCTCCTGATGCAGGTCCTTCACCGCTTCGAAGGTCACCGCTCCACCACTGGTGATGGCGATGTCCGCAGCGCTTTCCAGCCTGGCCCCTTGATAAAGCTGGTCACCGCCGCTGATCAGGTTGAGGTTGCCGCCAGTGGTGACCTGGCTGCCCACCGCGCGCAGGTCGGTGACTTCGTCGCGTTGGGTCTTGAGTGCGCCGAAGCTGCCTTTTTTCTTGTAGTCATACAGGCTGTAGTCGCTGTCATTGGCACTCAGCAGCTGCAACTGCCCACCGGCCACCAGATACGCATCCTTGCCGCTGCGAACCTGGCTGGCGTGCAGCACGATGTCTTGCCCCGCACTGGCGGTAAGGGTGCCGCCGGCAGTGAGCTGGCTGCCCACGTGGCGGACCTGGGTGGTTTGCTCATGGACCCTGGCGCCGTCGCGTTTGCTGTTGACCTCATGATCGGTCTCGTTGGCGGCGGCCAATAGGTGGAGGTTGCCACCGGCGGCGACGGTCAAGTCTTTGCCGGCGTTGGCCTGGCTGGCCAATAGCGTGATGTCGCGCCCGGCGTGCAGGCTCAGGTTACCGGCGGCGTTGAGGTTGGCGCCGAGCTGTTCAGTGCGGCTGTGTTGGGTGACGCGGTGGCCGCCGTTTTCCGTGGTGCGGACCTGTTGGGTGTCGGTGACGGCGATGAGGTTGATGTCGCGCCCCGCACTCAGGCTGGCATCGCCAGCGCTGTTGATATCACCACGGTTGGTGATGTCACGACCGGCATTAAGCGTGAGTTGCTGTCCGGCACTGATCCGGCTGGCGGTGTCGAGATGGGTGACGAGGGTGCCGTCGCCCTGATGCCTGGCGTGGGCGGTGCGTTCGTTGATGATGTCGCCGCTCACGCTGGTGAGATCGATGTGACTGCCACGGATCTCACCGGCCATCGCATTGCGGATACTGTCGCTGGCCAGCAGGCTGATGCGGTCAACGGCGCTGATCGTGCCGCCATTGAGCAGGCTGCCATCGCTGATAGCGGTCAGATCCTGCGAGGCTTTCAAGGTGCCCACGCTGACGATATCGCCACCGCTGACCAGGTTGACATCCCGGCCTTGCACCAGGCTGCCGCCCCGCAGGTTATGGGCATCGACCGTTGCCAGGTACAGCACCGGCACCAGCACGTCTTCGCCCTGCACCTGGCGTTTTTCCATCCACACGATGTCGTGGGTCAGGGCCGCCACCTGCTGCGCGGTGAGGCCGACGCCGACACTCAGTTGCAGGCTGTCGCGGGCGCTGAGGCCGTTGTCCATCAGGTAGCGGAACTGTTCCTCGTCGCTCTCCAGCCCGGCGAGAAAGCGTTGCCCGGTCTTCGCCAGCACGGCGTCACGGATCAGGCGGCTTTCGTAGTAGCCGTCGCCCAGGCGCCGCCAGGCTTCGTCGTTGTTGTAGCCGATCTTGTCGAGCAGGTACTGGGAACTGAGAAAGTTGGCAAGGTGGGTGAAGAGTGGATTGGTCTCAATCAGGTAGGGGCTGCCCGGATTCCTGCTGGGGATAAACAGCCCGTATTCACCGCTGGGCAGTTGGAATTCCGGCGGTTGGGTCAGGTCTTCGCTGAGGCGATCAGGGCTCAGTTCGAGGTCGTTGGGGTTGTGGCCTGTTTCGCCCGTCAGTTGCGCCAGGGTGTTTTCACGCAGGGTGCCGTTTTGCAGGTACTCGCTGGCCTGCAGGTTGAGGCTGCCGCCGGCTTGCAGGGTAGCGGCATAGACTGCGCGACCATCCTCGCGCCAGGTCGTGAGTGTGCCGGGGTTGCTGAACCCCTCCCCTGTCGAGCGCGCCTTGAGTTCGGCAAAGCGCACCGGGTCGAACGGCGCATTGTTGAAGGCCGGCAGGTCGTGGAACTCCATCTGGTCCCACAGGGCTTTGTCGATGCGCCCGGGGGTGCCGATGATGGTGCTGGAAGTACCGGTCTGGGAGGCCGCGCCCTGGTTGATAAGGCGGTGGGCGGCGAGATGCATGTCGCCATTGGCGGCGAGCAGGCTGTAGCGGTTTTCCAGGGTATGCGCGTCGATACTCAGGTGTTTGCCGGCCACCAGTCGCGCGGCCTGGGTGGAGTTGGGCGCGGCGGTTTCGCGCCAGGTTTCGCTGATATAGATGGTGCCGCGCTTGAAGCTGTCGTCGCCGTCGCAGTGCTGGCCGCAGACCCACTGGATGCTGCCGCCGACCAGTTCGCGTTCGAGGGCAAGGTGGGTACGGGCGTTTTCGAACTCGCGGGCGTTGATGTGCAGGTTGCCTTCGGTTTCCACGCTGCCGGAGAGGTTACTGAAGCGCGTGCCGGTGAAACTGAAATCACCGACGCTGTAGAGATCACCTTCGAGGTTGCTGAAATGCTCGCCGCGCACGTGCAGGTCGCCGCCGCTGAACAGCAGGCCGGTGTTGGTGACGCTGGCAGTGAGCAGGAAATGGCCCTGGCTGCCGACGCTCCCATGGTTATTCAACTGAGCGGCATTGATCTGCATATGCCGCGCTGCACTGAGCACGCCGAGGTTGTGCAGTACATCGCGCACGCGCAGTTGGATGTCTTGACCGCTGAGGATCTGGCCGTGGTCTTGGGTGAGGTTTGATGCGCTGATGACGGCATCGCCTTTGGCGGCGATGAGGCCGGTGTTCTTCAGATCGCCATCGATCTGCAGTTGCAGATGGTGGTCGCCGAGCAGTTCGCCAGCGTTGGTGAACGTGCCGGCCGCAATACTCAGCTCACTGCCCGCCCCCACGATCTTGCCGCTGTTCTCGACAGTGTCGGCGACCAGGCTCAGATCGCCTTCGGCATGAATCGTCCCGGCGTGGTTGACGGCCTGATGGGCGACAATGTCCAGTTCGCGGGCGGTGACGACCTGGCCGTTATTTCTCAGGGTCTGGCGAGCTTCGACTCTCGCGCTGTCGGCGGCGATCCGGCCGTTGTTATCGAGGCTGCCGCTGGTGATTTCCAGGTGGCCACTGGCGTTGAGTTCACCCTGGTTATCCAGGCGCTGGGCCTGGATGGTCAGCTGTTTGCCCGCGATACGCCGATCTTCCAGGATGCCACTGACAACCTTGCCCTGGTTGCTGACCGAGGTGCCTTCCACGCTCACATTTGCGGCACTGGCCAGGGTTTGCCGCACCACCAGGTCGCCCTGGGCCTGCAGGTCGACATCCCCCATCGCAAAGGTCGGCCCCTGCAAGTCAATCGACTCGGCCCTGGCAGTGAGTGCGCCGACGCTGGTGGTGTGGGACAGGCTCAGGCCGCCATTGGCGTTGATCACAATGTCGCCGGCGGTGCTGGCCATATCGCCCGCCAGCCTTACGCCTACGCCCTGTTCAGTGCCCACCAGGCGAATCGTCCCGGCGTACATCCCGCCGAGTGCGCTGGCGTCGATGGCCAGTTGCGGTTTGACCCGGCCATCCTCGGCATGGGCGTGGGCCTGCAAACTGTCGGCGCTGACATCGTTACGGCCGGTGATGACGGTGAGGTGGTCGGCATGCAACTGCGCATTCAGCTTGGCCGTACGGGTAATCAGGTCGAACTGGCTGACATTGCGTGCATTGAGCCCGGCGCCCTCCACTGCAATATCGCCGCCCTCTACGCGAAAGTGATCCAGCCGCCCACCCTCGATCACTGGCTTGCCGGTGGTCAATGTCGCGCGAGGCGTATTGATAAATCCGCAGCCATTGCAGGTGATGCCATGGGGATTGGCGACGATCACCCGCGCGGCCTGCCCGGCCACCTCGGTGTAGCCCCCCAAGTGGCTGCGGTTGCCACCGGTGACTTCGTTGAGGATCACGCTGGCGGCTCGCCCTTGCAGGCCTGGGTTGCCGAGGATCACACCCCCCAGTTGGGTGTGTTGCGTGGCCTGGGTGGCGTTGTTGAGGATCAGCCCCTGGCTGCCGACGTTGTAGTCGGTGAACAGGTTATGGGACAGCCCGCTGCCATTAGGCCCGGCGATATTCACCACCGGCACGCCATTGGGTGCATGGCCGACGCTGGTGCCAGGGCTGGCCGGGTCCACGCTCAGCTCTGCGGCGGCGGCAACAATGGGGTTGAGAAAGATGATTCCCGCCAGGCTCAGGGCCAGGCACTGGTTAAACGGGCTGCGCACGTCCATAGGCAAGGTTCCTTGTTGTTATTAGAAAAACAGCTCGATTCGGGCGTAGATCGGGTGTTCGCGGCGCTCAACGACGGCCGGGCGCTCCAGGGAACGGGCGAGCGCCAGCGACGCCGCAAGGTGAGTGCCGCGTGCGCTGAACTCCCAGGCATGGCCGGTAAGGCGCCCGGCCACCTCAGGGTTATGCGGGCCGCGGCTGATCACACCGACGTCGTAGCCAAAGCCCACGCCCACTTCGTGCACCCAGGGGCGCAGCGCATCCCAGGCAACCGGTTGGCGCCAGCGCACCTGGCTGCGCCAGTAGCCGCCGCTGTTGCCCGACAGGTTCTGTTGCTGAAACCCGCGCACAGCACCAAGGCCGCCGACGCTCAGGCGTTGTGGTCCATAGAGTTCGTCTTCGGCGTGTTGGCCGGTAGCAAGGCTGTCGACACTCCAGTACTGGCCCAGCCAGCGAAAGGACTGCAAATAGCTGAGGGTCAGGGTGTATTTCTGATAGCGCGAGGTAGGCGCGCCGCGCTGCCTGGAGAGATCGCGCTGGGCGTCCAGGGCACCGATGCCCTGTTGCCAACCGGCATCGAGATTGAGAAAGGCATTGCCGATTCGGCGGCCATGGTTGAAGCCCAGTTGACGCTCAGTGATGCGATGGCTGGAGGTGCGCAGCAACGCGTCTTCCAGGTAGTTGCGGGTGCGCAGGTGGCTCAGGCCCAGGTTAAATGCCGTCTTGCCCAGGTTATCGCGGTGCAGCACGCGTTCGGCGCGCAACTGCTGGCTGGAGGTTTCACCTGACAGCGCAAAGGCAAACCCGGAGAGGTCGTTACGCGTGCGGTAGTAGCTTTGGCCGTGGCTGAAATTGAAGGTCCACCAACCATACGGCAGGCTGTAGAACAGGTTCTGGCTGTGGGAATGGCGCCAGCGGTCGCTGACGGTGTCGCGGTTGGCCCGCAGGCTCAACTGATCCGCCAGGCCCAGGGGGCTGTCCCAGTCCAGGCCGATACCGGCCTGCTGGCGACCGGTGCTGGTATCGCCATGGTTGTTACGGTTGGCCGAGACGCGCCAGGGTTTGAAGCGCTCGCCTTTAAGCGTCACGCGACTGCCGCCCACCGCCTGCCCCGGCAGGACCTCAAGCTGCGGCTGGCGCGAGGGCAAGCGCGACAGCTGATCCACCCATTGCTCCAGCTCACGCAGGTCGAGCACCTCACCCACGGTGCCGGGGAAGGTCATGGCGGACTCCAGCGGGCTGGCCAGCGATGAGCTGTCGAGTCCTTCAAGGCGTCCTTCCACCACAATGATGGTCAGCTCGCCATTTTTCAGGTCCTGCTGCGGCAGGTAGGCGCGGGTGGTGACGTAGCCGCGATGCAGGTAATGATCAGTGAGACTTTTGAGCGCTGCGTTGAGTTGAGGCACCCCCAGGCAACGCCCCTGCCAGGGTTCCAGCAGCGCCTGCCGCTGGGCCGCCGACAGCAACGCAGCGCCTTCGACATTGATGCGCGTGAGGGTGATGCACTGGCCGTCGTCCAGCGGCGCGGGGGCGGTTGGTGCAGTGATCTGGCCCGGCAGGTGTTGCAGCTCTTCAAGGCGGCGACGCTGTTCTTCCAACACTTTTTGCTGACGCTCACGGGCCAGTTCACGGTCGCCGGGCGACACGGTGGACGCGGCATAAAGCGGACCTGAAAGCAGCGCCATCCCCAGCAGCGCAGGTCGGAAAACAGCTGGCATCCCTTCACCCTCACACAGGTACTCAAATGGAAAGAGCACCCATGCTGCCGAGGCTGAAACGCTTAAGGAAAAGAGGAAAAGTTACAAAAAGTTCGGCGTTTTTGACGTCGTCGCCCTGCCTGTCACACAGCCGTTCGAGGACTGTCAGAGGCTTCCGAACAATGTAAGTCGAAGGAAGAAATCGGATAGGCAGTGAGACTTGAAGAGCGTGTTTCCTGGTTTTTTCATACGTTAAAAATCTCTTCCCCTACAAACAAAAGAGAAAATTCAGAGAAGATAAGAAAGGAGGTCTGTCAGAGGGGAAAGACCGGTCGCTCAGCCCATGAGCACACAGGCATACCTGAAAGCGACAGGCGTAGAACAACGGGTGATCGCGGCTCTTTTACAGCGTAAAAATCGGAGTTACCCGACGAGCGGCAGGCCTCAACTCAACAACACCACCCCACCCGGCAACTCCGTACACTTGGCCCCATACGCATCCCGAATCAACAGCGCCACCCCTGCCAACTGCTGCAGGCTGAACCGCGCCTGGACGCGCCGTTGGCCGAGTTGCTTGTTGAGCAGCACCAGCATCCCCGGGCGGTAGCGGTTGATTTCGTCCACCACCGTGGCCAGGGTGGCGTTGTTGAAGACCAGCACCTGTTCGCGCCAGGCCACGACCGCCTGGGTGTCCACCACCACCGGTTCGCCCAGGCCGGACGCGTCGTAGCTCAGTTGCCGGCCGCTTTCCAGGCGCACGCTGCGCCCGGCCACGGCCACCGACAGCCAGCCCTCGATACAGGTCACGCACACCGTGCGGTCGGTGTTGCGCAGGTTGAAACGTGCCTGCGCCGCGCTCACCCAGCCTTCGCCCGCCAGCACCTTGAGCGGTTGTGCGGAATGGGCGATCACCTCGACTTCGCCTTCGAGCAATTCAAGCCCCTGGCCCACGCGGCTGACGCGCGTCTGGGTGTTGAGTTCCAGGCTGACGCCGTCGCTTAACAGCACTTGGCGCTGTTCGCCGACTTCGGTGCGATAGTCCGCCGTGAGGCCGGCAAAACCACCGGGGGAGCCGACCTGCACCATGAGCATGGCGGCCGATGCGGCAATCGCGCCGCCCAGGAACGCCCGGCGCCCAAAGCTGCGCGGCTGCGAGACTTGCTCAAGCGCCGGGGCCAGTTGCTGCCACATCGCCTTGGCCTGCTCGAACGCCTGGGCATGCTCGGGGCTTTGCGCACACCAGGCCTTGAGCGCCTTGGCATCGGCCACGGTGGCGCGGCCCGAGGTCAGCAGGACCAGCCAGTCGCGGGCTTCGTCGTGCAGGGGGCTGGCGGCGGATTGCCGAGTGGCACTGAGGCTAAAAATGTTCAAGCGCGCAAATACTCACGGTTTTATCAGGGACTCGACTCTAAGACGGTTTTCCGGCCCCGGGACCGAACCGCTGGATCACTTTTCTTTCCAGGCGCTTGGCGCAGTGGCCCAGGGCGGCCTTGATTTCCTTCTCGACCATGCGTGTGGAAATGCCGAAACGCTGGGAGATTTCCAGGTGCGGGGCTTCTTCCAGGCGGGCGGCGATAAGGATCTTGCGGCGGCGGGCCGGCAGTTCGTAGAGCGCCTTGACCAGGGACTGGATTTCTTTCTGGCCGCCCACCACCCGTGACGGGTCCTGGGCTTCGTCGGCGCTTTGCAGCAGTTCTTCCACCTCGCTGCCGGTGAGCAGGCGCGCGTCGGCCTGGCGGCGGTCGGCGGCGATGTTCAAGGCCATGCGGTACAGGTAGGCATTGGGTTGTGCCAGGTTGGGCGGCACTTCCATGCGGTCGACCCGCAGGTAGGTTTCGTGCAGCACATCGTTGGCCAGGTCCTCCGAGCCCAGGCGCTTGCGCAAACGCACCTTGAAGTCGTCGTAGGAGGCCAGGAACAACCCGACCATCGTACTGTGCCCGGTATTTTTCATCCGCCCCAGGCTCCGTTTGCTGCTGTGCATTCCATGCGCATTCCTGTGGTGTCGGGCATCAAAAGTAAAGTCACCGGTTGGCGCAGCGAGCTCGGTGCCGGTCGTTCGACCCGCGTGGCGCCCAGGTTGCGTACCAGTGCTTCATCGCGTTGTTCGTCGCCGGTGGAGCTGACCAACCGACTGTGTTCGATCAGCCCTTGGGGGTTGACCCACACCTGTACCAGCGCGCGAAAACTGCCGGGCCGGGTCAGCGGCGAGCGGCACAGGCTGGTCTCGATGGCCTGCTGCAAGGCCGTGGCGTAGCTGTTGTTGATCCGTGCGGCGTTGCGTGCCGCACCACCACGGGTGGCAGGCGGCTGGCTGACCGCGGGCAACTGCAAGGTGAACGCATCATCGCGTGCATAACGCGCCATCAGGCCACTCCCCGTCAGCAACATCGCCAGAGCCTCCTGCGCCGTAAAACGCCCGCGCACACTGATGGAACGCCGGCCCCGCGTCAGTTCGCGGTCGACCAGCACCGCCATTCCGGTGGCGCGGCTGTACGCTTGCAGTGCATGTTCCAGGTCCTGCGCCGGCAGGTTCAACAGCAGCAGCGGTGACTCCGCCTGCGCGATGCGACCACCGGCCAGCAGCAACAGCAAGACCAGGGCGCATACGGCGCGCCTCCAGCCCTCCTGTTCACCCCCTGCTCTGCATCGCTGCACGGCCGACGCGCCCTAGAAAACCGTCATCCTGAGGCCAATTTATGAACCTGATGTTACGGTGATAGCAAAAAAAACATCACGGTGACGAGAGGCCCGCTGCACTAGACTTGCACACCAACCGGCCCACCCCCTCGGGCCCGCCAGGAGGCCTTGATGAAACGCTTACCGCTCCTCGCCAGCCTGTTGCTGTGCACGGCCCTGCCCTTGCACGCCCACGCCGGCAACTGCGCCGACGTCTCGGTGGATGGCTACAAGGCGCCCGACTATGGCTGCCTGAGCCAGCAGATGGGTAACGATACGAATGCGGCCAAAGCCGCGAAGAAAAACCGCGAGGCGCAAGGCATTGCCGTGGAAAAACGCCAGCCGAACAAGCTCGGCCTGGCCACCCCGGCGGCGACCAGCGTGCGCATGGGCAATACCTTCGGCACCTCGGTGAAGCCGCAGCGGCCTTGAGGTGTTCGATGACCGTTTGAGCAACACAGCACCCATGTGGGAGGGGCATAGGTATCTACACAACTTTGTCTAAACGCTGTCCCCCCGGCAGATAGAGCTGTTGTGGTGAGCGGGGCAGCCCAGCGCGGGGCAAGCCCGCTCACCACCACCACCACCACCACCACCACCACCACCACCACAGTTACAGCGTTCCCCCTTAACTGACGGGCATCAGGGCAAGCCCCCTCCCACATTGCCCCCAGTGTTTGCCGGAGCAGTTTTCAAGCCGCGTGGCTTTCCTTTTTCAAGCTGTCCATATCGATCACGAACCGGTACTTCACATCGCCCTTGAGCATGCGCTCATACGCCTCGTTGATGCCCTGGATGTCGATCATCTCCACGTCCGAGACAATCCCGTGCCTGGCGCAGAAGTCGAGCATGTCCTGGGTCTCCTGGATCCCGCCGATCAGCGAACCGGCCAGGCTGCGGCGCTTGAAGATCAGGTTGAACACCGTCGGCGACGGGTGCGGGCTGTCCGGGGCGCCGACCAGGGTCATGGTGCCGTCGCGCTTGAGCAGGTTGAGGAACGCATCGAGGTTATGCGGCGCGGCGACGGTGTTGAGGATGAAGTCCAGGCTGTTGGCGACCTTGGCCATTTCGTCCGGGTTCTTCGACACCACCACCTGGTCGGCGCCCAGGCGCAGGCCGTCTTCACGCTTGTTGGGCGAGGTGGTGAACAGCGTGACATGGGCGCCCATGGCATGGGCGATCTTCACCGCCATGTGCCCCAGGCCGCCCAGGCCCACCACACCGACCTTCTTGCCGGGCCCGACCTTCCAGTGGTGCAGCGGCGAGTAGGTGGTGATGCCCGCACACAACAGCGGCGCGACGGCGGCCAGGTTGGAATCGTCGTGGGAGATGCGCAGCACGAACTTCTCCTTGACCACGATGCTGTCCGAATAGCCGCCAAAGGTATTTTCACCGCCGAACACCGGGCCGTTGTAGGTGCCGGTAAAACCGCTCTCGCAGTATTGCTCCTCGCCCTCGGCGCAGGAGGCGCAGTGCTGGCAGCTGTCGACCATGCAGCCGACGCCGGCGAGGTCGCCGACCTTGAATTTCTTCACATTGCCACCCACCGCCGTCACGCGGCCGACGATTTCGTGGCCGGGTACCGACGGGTACAGGGTGTTGTTCCACTCGTTGCGCGCGGTGTGCAGATCGGAGTGGCACACGCCGCAGTAGAGGATGTCGATCTGTACGTCGTCCGCCCCCGGCGCGCGGCGCTCGAAGGTAAAGGGCTTGAGGGCATCCGTGGCGTTCTGGGCGGCGTAGCTGTAGGTCTTGGCCATTTCGTTCACCTGTGTGATCTGACGGTAGAGGTCAGTGGACCAGCATAGACGCTGAACCGTTCAACCGAGCACGTTTGTACAATTTCCATCGCGTCCCTGCCCCTAACCTCACGGCTTTCAATCCCGTAGAAGTGCTGGAGAGTGGGCATGGGCAGCAAAGCAATCAAGGTATCTGTGGCATTGACGCTGCTGGCGAGCGCAATGATGGGCAATGCCTTCGCGGCAACCCCGAGCGTGGCCGTGGCGCCGCAATACGACACCAGCCACGTGTATGTGGCCCCGGCGGATGTGGACCGTTTCGCCCAGAGTTTCCTCGCCACCTTTGGCGGCAAGAGCACGCCCCAGGTGGTGGTGAACGTGCTGCCGGTGCCGAGCAGCACCACCTCGCAACTGCTGCAGACGCCGGCGGGCACGGTGTCGCTGTTCGGTTTCACCACGCCGATCCCGCACCCCTTCGGCCAGGAACGCAACGGCTACCTGGTCAAGGACATGGACGCGGCGCTCAACGCCGCGCGGGAAAACGGCGCCGCCGTTATCGTCAGCGACTTCCCGGACCCGATTGGCCGAGACGCCGTGGTGCAATGGCCGGGTGGCGTGAACATGCAGCTCTACTGGCACACCAAGACCCCGGACTACGCGGCGTTCCAGACCGTGCCGGAAAACCGCGTGTACCTGTCCACCGATCGCGCTGACGCCTTTATCAAAGCGTTCCTGGGCTTCTCCCACGGCAAGGTCCTGGCCGATGACAAACACGCGCCTGGCGTCGATGTGGGTCAGGCCACTGGCACTTACCGTCGCGTCGATATCGAGTCGCCATTCGGGCGCATGGCGGTGCTGGTCACCAACGGCCACCTGCCCTACCCCTTCGGCCACGAGACCACCGGTTACCAAGTGCCTGACCTGACGGCCACCCTGGGCAAGGCCACCGGTTCCGGCGCCAGGGTGTTGGTGCCGGCCTTTGACAGCAAGGGCCGTCGCAGCGCCGTGGTTGAGTTCCCCGGCGGCTACGTCGCGGAAATTCACCAGCTCCACGCCACAAAATGATTCGCCGCACAGGCTGGGGCCTGGCCGTGCTGTGGCCGCTGCTGGTCGGCAGCGCCCACGCCGACGAGCAACCGGCACGACCGGCCATCAAGGCCAACCGCTGGCAGGAGGACTGGTCGGTGCTCAAGGATCCGGCGTTGCGCACGCAGCTGCTGGACAGCTTGAAGTACATCCCGCTGTCCAGCGCCAACCCGTTCACCTATTTGTCATTGGGGGCGACGCTGCGCGAGCGCTTCGAGATGAACGATGCCAGTGGTTTTGGGGTGAAGGGCGTGAAGCGTGATCGCTACCTGATCCAGCGCTTCCAGGTGCACGCCGACCTGCACTTGAACGAACACTGGCGGCTCTTCACCCAACTGGAAGACGTACGCGCCTACGACAAGACCACGGTCGGCGGCGCCGATCAGAACCGCGTCGATCTGCGCCTGGCCTTCGCCGAATACGTCAATGCCTTCGGCAGCGGCACCCTCAAGGCCCGTGTCGGGCGCCAGGACTTCGCCTTCGACTTGCAACGTTTCATCTCATCGCGGGACGGCCCGAATGTGCGGCAATCCTTCGATGCGCTGTGGGCCGATTGGGAGACGCCCAACTGGCGCTTTATCGGGATCGCCAGCCAGCCGGTGCAGTATCAGGACGATCGGCACTTCGACGACACATCCAACCGTGACGCGCGCTTCCACATGCTGCGGGTCGAGCGGCTGGTGGGCGGCAAGAATGAGCTGTCGGCCTACTACGGCGTGTACGAACGCAGTGCCGCGCATTACCTCGACGCGGACGGCGATGAAACCCGCCATCTGTTCGACGCACGCCTGGGCGGTGCGGCCCAGGGATTCGACTGGGACATCGAAGCCATGCTGCAAAGCGGCTCGGTGGGCAGCAAGGATATTCGCGCCTGGGCCGGTGGCAGCCGCACGGGGTACACCTTCGAGAGCCTGACGTGGAAGCCGCGCATCGGCCTGCAGCTGGACATTGCCTCGGGCGACCGCAAGACCGGGGACGGCACCGTCGGCACGTTCAACCCGCTGTTCCCCAACGGCTACTATTTTTCCCTGGCCGGCTATACGGGCTACAGCAACCTGATTCACGTCAAACCGTCGATCACCGTCAAGCCCATCGACAAGCTCAGCGTGCAGACCGCCGTCGGACTGCTGTGGCGCCAGACCACCAGCGACGCGGTGTACACCCAGCCGAACCTGCCCGTCGCCGGCACCGCAGGCCAGGGTGAACGCTGGACCGGTGCCTATGGTCAGCTGCGTACCGACTATGTGTTTACGCCAAACCTCACCGGCGCGGTTGAAGCGGTGCACTACGCGGTCGGCCGCACCTTGCGCGATGCCGGCGGCGATGACAGCAATTACCTGGGGGTCGAGCTCAAGTTCAGTTGGTGACCCCAGGCAAGCACACCCGTACAAGCCCCCGGCCCGGTTTCGGGCAATAGTGAGGCTGGTTTTTCAGTCCCTCAATCAAGGAGTTTTCCATGAGCACATTCGTTGCCAAAGACGGTACCCAGATCTACTTCAAGGATTGGGGCAGCGGTAAGCCCGTGCTGTTCAGCCACGGCTGGCCGCTGGATGCCGACATGTGGGAATACCAGATGGAATACCTCAGCAGTCGTGGCTTTCGCACCATCGCGTTCGACCGCCGTGGCTTTGGCCGCTCGGACCAGCCGTGGACCGGCAACGACTATGACACCTTCGCCGACGACATCGCGCAGTTGATCGAACACCTGGACCTCAAGGATGTGACCCTGGTGGGCTTCTCCATGGGCGGCGGCGACGTCGCCCGCTACATCGCACGCCACGGCAGTGCACGCGTGGCCGGCCTGGTGCTGCTGGGCGCAGTGACGCCGATCTTCGGCCAGAAGCCCGATTATCCCCAGGGCGTGCCGACCGAAGTGTTCGACGGCATCAAGGCCGGGTTGCTGAAAGACCGTGCGCAGTTCATCGCTGACTTCAACACGCCGTTCTTCGGCATCAACAAGGGCCAGGTCGTTTCCGAAGGTACGCTGACCCAGACCCTGCAAATCGCCATGCTGGCGTCCCTCAAGTCGACCGTGGATTGCGTCACCGCCTTCTCCGAGACCGACTTCCGCCCGGACATGGCCAGGATCGACGTGCCGACCCTGGTGATCCACGGTGACGGTGACCAGATCGTGCCATTCGAGACCACCGGCAAGGTGGCGGCCGAGATGATCAAGGGCGCCGAGCTGAAGGTGTACAAGGATGCGCCCCACGGTTTTGCCGTGACCCACGCTCAGGCCTTGAATGAAGACCTGCTGGCGTTCCTCAATCGCTAAAACACCCGCTCCTTATTTTGGCCGGGCTCGCCCGGCCTTTTTTTGCTCAGGAGAAACGCTGGCTCAGCACCAGGCGCCCTGGCCCGCTGATCAGCAGCGTGGTGAACATGATCAACAGCAGCCAGCCGAATTGCCCTTCCAGCAGCGTCCACTCCGGATGCACCACCACCATCGCAATCAACAGCACCGCCAGAATCGGCAGGCACGCCAGGCGCACCAGCACCCCGGCGATGATCAGCAGCGGGCACAACACTTCGGCGAAAATCGCCAGCAGCAAGGTGACATGGGCGCCGAGGTGAAACGGGTCTTCGATCTGCTTCAACTGCTCGCTGTAGTTGAGCAACTTGGGCAGGCCATGCACCCACAGCAGGAACAGCGCCCCGCTGCCTCGCAGAAACAACAGCCCCAGGTCCTGGTGTCTTGATTCGTTCATATGCGCTCCGGTGGGTTGACAGGTTATCGACCTCGATTGTGTCCACAGAGCGGTACGCACGCTTGCAACCGTGTGCTGACCTCACTCCCCGGTGCCGGCAAACCCCGCGACGATTTCATCGATCACCGCTCGCACCCGTGCGGTGTGGCGCAGGTCGGCGTGGGTCACCAGCCAGACGTCGTAAGGCAACGGCCGCGTGCGCTCCGGCCACAGGCGCACCAACCCGTCGCGCTCACCGGTGAGGATCGGGATTTCGCCGATGCCGATCCCGGCGGCGATGGAGCGGCGCACCAACAGGCTGGAACTCAGGGCGGCGACGATGCGCCCACGGCCCAGGGGTTCCGAGACCAGGGTCATGTCCTTCTGGGTTTGCAGGTACGGTTGATAGACCACAAGATCATGCCCTTCAAACAGGCTGCCCGGCTCCGGCGTACCCTGGCGATCGATATAGGCCTGGGACGCAAACAACCCCACCGGCCAGCGCGCGAGACGCCGGGCGATCAGGTCGGGGCTGTCCGGGCGGGTGTTGCGCACGGCGATGTCGGTCTCGCGTTTGGCCAGGCTCAGGAACTGGGTAGACGCGTCGAGCTGCACGCGCACATCCGGGTGCTGGATGTGCAGGCGCGCAATCGCCGGGATCAGGAAGTCGATGGCCAGGGAGTCGGTGGTGCTGACCCGTACGGTGCCGGTCAGGCGGTCATCCAGGCCCTGGATCTGGCGCTCCAGTTCCAGAGCCGAGCGTTCCATTTTTTCCACCGAGTGCAGGGCGGCCTCGCCGACGGCGGTCAGGGCGTAGCCTTCGGAGGTGCGCAGGAACAGCGTGGCACCCAGGGACTTTTCCAGGGCGTTGACCCGCCGCCCGACTGTGGCCTGGTCGACCCCCAATACCCGTGCGGCCCCGCGCAACGTCGACTCGCGGCAAACCGCCAGGAACACCCGTGCATCATCCCAATTCATGCGGTTTCCTTATGCTGCATATCTGCATCACAGCGACGTGTATTCGCTGCATTATTGCATCCAAAAACCTGGATATGCTGGGCACCAGAGAAAAATACCCAGGACCGCCATCATGTTCGACACTCACGCCCCACCCCGCCGCTCCGTGTGGCTGCCGATCTTCGCCGGCCTGTGCGCCAGCCTGGTCAGCATCGGCCTGGCACGCTTTGCGTACACGCCGTTGATTCCGTCGCTGATCCAGGCCCACTGGTTCAGCGCCAATGACGTGGTGTACCTCGGTGCCGCCAACCTGGTGGGTTACCTGATCGGCGCGCTGATCGGGCGGCCCATTGCCCAGCGCACCTCGAACAGGACCGCGCTGCGCATCATGATGGTGGCGGTGACCCTGGCGTTCTTCGCCTGTGGCTTCCCGCTGTCGGTGGTGTGGTTCTTCGCTTGGCGGCTGCTGTCGGGGATTGCCGGTGGCGCAATCATGGTGCTGGTGGCGGCGACCGTGTTGCCCCATGTACCGGCCGCACGCCGGGGCCTGGCCAGTGGCGCGATCTTCCTCGGCATCGGCCTGGGCATCGCCGGTTCCGGCACGCTGGTGCCGCCGCTGCTGAGCCTGGGCTTGCAGCAGACCTGGTTCGGCCTCGGCCTGCTGGCCGTGGTGCTGACCGCCGCCAGCTGGTTCGCCTGGCCGGCGGGCACGCTGCATGAAGACGCGCCGCCATCCGGCGCGGCCGTAGCAACGCCTTCCGGCGTGTACCTGCTGTTCGCCCAATACGCCTTTATGGCCGCGGGGCTGGTACCGGCGATGGTGTTCCTGGTGGATTACGTGGCCCGTGGCCTGGGGGCCGGGGCGCATATCGGCGCGATGATCTGGGTGATGTACGGCCTGGGGTCGATTGTGGGGCCGGTCACCTACGGGTTCCTGGCAGACAAACTGGGGGCGCGCTTGAGCATCCGCGTGGTGCTGGTGGTGCAGGCAATTGCCGTCGGTGCGTTGCCGTTTGCCGGCTCGTTGACTGGCCTGGCGGTACTCGCGGTGATCCTCGGTTCTTTCCCGCCGGGCATCGTGCCGTTGGCGCTGGCGCGGGTGCACGAACTGCTCCCCGACCATCATCAGCAGCAGGTCGCGTGGAGCCGTGCCACGGTGTCCTTTGCGACTTTCCAGGCACTCTCGGGGTTTGCCTATTCCGCCCTGTTCAACGTCAGCGGAGGCCAGCATGCGCTGTTGTTCCTGATCGCCGCCGGGGCGATAGTGGTCGCCCTGGCCCTGGAGCCGGGCATGCGCCTGCTGAACCGCCGGCCGTCCGACGCGGTCCCAACCCATACGCTCATCGCTGCAGGTAATCTGAAATGACGCTTCCCAAAGAAATGACCCTGATCGAAATCACCACCCCCGGTGGCCCCGAGGTGCTGCAACCACGCCGGGCAGATGTGCCGGTGGCGGGCCCCGGCGAGATCCTGATTCGCGTGCATGCGGCCGGTGTGAATCGCCCCGACGCCCTGCAACGCGCCGGCAAGTACCCGATGAAACCCGGCATGAACCCGCTGCCTGGCCTGGAAGTGGCGGGCGAAGTCGCCGCGCTGGGCGACGGCGTGAGCGAATTCGCCGTGGGCGATAAGGTCTGCGCCCTGACCAATGGCGGCGGCTATGCGCAGTTCTGCACGGTGCCCGCCAGCCAGGCGCTGCCGATTCCTGAAGGCATGGACTGGATTCAAGCCGCCGCCGTGCCGGAAACCTTCTTCACCGTGTGGGCCAACCTGTTCGGCCTCGGCGATGCCCACACCGGCCAGCGCGTGCTGATCCACGGCGGCACCAGCGGCATCGGTACGACCGCGCTGATGCTGTGCCGCGAGTTCGGCATCCAGGCCTTCGCCACCGCCGGCAGCGCCGACAAATGCGCGGCCATCGCCCAGCTGGGCGGCGAGCCGATCAACTACCGGGAACAGGATTTTGCCGAGGTCATCGCGCAACAGACCAACGACCAGGGTGTGGATGTGATCCTCGACATCATGGGCGGCTCGTATCTGAACAACAACCTCAAGGCCCTGGCCATGGACGGGCACCTGGTGATGCTGGGTTTCCTCGGCGGCGCCAAGGCCAACGACGTCGACCTGCTGACCATCCTCGGCAAGCGCGCGGTGATTACCGGCTCACTGTTGCGTGCGCGCAGCAAGGCTGAAAAAGCCGCGATTGCCGAACAGTTGCGCGAGTACATCTGGCCGGTACTGGAAGCCGGGCGTTGCCTGCCGATCATCGACAAGGTCTACGCCTACACCGACGCCGCCCAGGCCCATGCGCGGATGGAAGGTGGGGACCATATCGGCAAGATTGTGTTGCGGGTAGAGTAACCAGCAGGCAACACAAAGCAAATGTGTGAGGCGCAAGCAGCAACCTGTAGTGAGCGGGCTTGCCCCGCGCTGGGCTGCGCAGCAGCCCCAAACACAGCCCCGGAGCTGCCTGACACACTGCAGCGCCCTTATTGGGGCTGCTTCGCAGCCCAGCGCGGGGCAAGCCCGCTCACCACAAAAAGCCCGCTCACCACAGTTAATAGTGTTCCTTCTTAAATGGCTGGAATCAGGGCAAGCCCCCTCCCACATTGACCGCGTTCTTACTCGGAATAGGTGGGGTAGTCGATGTAGCCCACCTCACCGCCACCATACATCCCCTCTTCCCGCAGCGGGTTCAACGGCCAGCCCTTGAATAGCCGTTGCGGCAGGTCCGGGTTGGCAATGAACGGCCGTCCGAACGCAATCAAATCCGCCAGCCCGGCGTCCACCAGTTTCGCGCCGCGTTCAGCGGTGTAGCGACCGGCGTAGATAATGCGACCGCTGAAGGTGCTGCGCACGGCCTCACGGAAGCTGTCGGGCAGCACGGGGGCGTTGTCCCAGTCGGCTTCGGCGATGGACACGTAGGCGATGCCCGACTGTTCCAGCACCTTGATCGCTTCGATGTAGGTGTGGTGCGGGTCTTCTTCCACCAGGCCGATGTACACACGGTCCTGGTCGGTGCCGCTGAACAACGGCGAGAACCGCACGCCCAGGCGCTCCGGCCCGACCACCTTGCTGACGGCTTCGACGATCTCGCGCAAAAAGCGCAGGCGATTGTGCAGCGAACCACCGTACTCATCGTCGCGCTGGTTGGCATGGGCCGAGATGAACTGGTTGACCAGGTAACCGTTGGCCGAATGAATTTCCACGCCGTCAAACCCAGCGTCCAGGGCATTGCGCGCCGCTTGGGCGTACTGCCCGACCAATTCTTCGATCTCCAGCACGCTCAACGCTCGCGGCACCGGCGGCTGCATCAATTCGCCGACCCCCGGCCCGGTTTGGATAAAGGCCTTGGCTTGCCGGGCTTGAATCGCCGACGGTGCCACCGGTGCGGCGCCGTCAGGCTGCAAGGCGTTGTGGGACACACGGCCCACATGCCACAGTTGGGCAAAGATCACCCCGCCTTCGGCATGCACCGCGTCGGTGACCTTGCGCCAGCCGTCGATCTGCGCCGGGGTGTAGATGCCCGGCGTCCAGGCATAACCCTGGCCACGGGGTTCGATCTGGGTGCCTTCGCTGACCATGAAACCGGCCGTAGCGCGCTGGCGGTAATACTCGGCCATCAGGTCGGTGGCGATATCGCCGGGCTGGGCGCTGCGCTGGCGTGTCAACGGTGGCAGCACGATACGGTTGTTCAAGGTGTGATGACCCAGTTTGACCGGGGTACTTAAAACGCTGTTAGTCATTGGGGTATTCCAAATTCGAGACGAGCAAAAGCATTGGCGACTGTTGCAAGTCGCCAATGAATGAAAGGGTTAATTAACTTACGCGGTGAGTTTGAGCAGCGCCTTGGCCACGTCACTGGAACTGGCAGGGTTCTGCCCAGTGATCAGCAAACCATCTTCGAGCACGAAGGATTGCCAGTCGGCGCCCTTCTGATAGTTGCCGCCCAGTGCCTTGAAATCATCTTCAATCAGGAACGGCACCACCTCGGTCAGGCCCACCGCCGCTTCTTCCGAGTTGGAGAAGCCGGTGACGCGACGGCCCTTGACCAGCGGCTCGCCATTGACCGCCTTGACGTGACGCAAGGCGCCCGGTGCGTGGCAGACAAAGCCGATGGGCTTGCCGGCACGCTCGAAGGACTCGATCAGGGCGATGGACACCGGCGACTCTGCCAGGTCCCACAGCGGGCCGTGGCCGCCTGGGTAGAACACGGTGTCGAAGTCGTCAGCGTTGACCGTGTCCAGCTTGACCGTGCTGGCCAGGGCCTGTTGCGCGGCAGGGTCGGCGGCAAAGCGGCGGGTCTGCTCGGTTTGCGCGTCGGGCGCGTCACTCACCGGGTCCAGGGGCGGCTGGCCACCGGCCGGGGACGCCAGCACCAGTTCGGCGCCCGCGTCCTTGAACACGTAATAGGGTGCGGCAAATTCTTCGAGCCAGAAGCCGGTCTTGCGGCCGGTGTCGCCAAGCTGGTCGTGAGAGGTCAGTACCATTAATACTTTCATTTTCCAGTGCCTCGATCAGTGAATGTCTGTGTGTCCAGGGCAACCCAACAGCTGTCGGGTCAGCAGCAACGCCTCATCAAACGGCGCGGATGTCCGGGTGATCTTGCTCATGACGCTGGTCCCCAGCCACAGCGCGTACAGGCGCCGGGCCAGGCTTGCAGGGGCTTGGTCGACGTTCAGGGAACCGTCCTCAAGGCCACGCTGTATGGCGATGGCGAGTAAATCGATGGTGCGCGACGTGCCACGTTCCAGCGCCAGGCGCATGGGCTCTGAAAGGTCTGACACCTCCGCACCCAGTTTGACGGCAAGGCATTTGCCCGCATCGGTGCAACCGGTCTGATTGTCGATCCAGGCCTGCCAATAACGCATCAACTTGGCGTGCTGGGATAGACCGGGTTGGTCGAACAGTTGCTGCATGCCGTGCACGTAGTTGTCGAAGTAGGTGTCGAGCAACACGACACCGAAGCCATCCTTGGAGTTGAAGTAGTGATAGAACGAACCTTTAGGCACCTGGGCGGCTTGCAGTATTTCGTTCAAGCCCACCGCAGAAAAACCTTTGCGGCCGACAATCAACTGCGCCGTGTCGAGAATGGTCTGCCGTGCACTTTTAGTTTCGCTGCTCATGCTTCACTCCGTCCGATTAGACCAGTCGTCTAGTTCGTTGAGGGAATGTTAGGGACCACGCCAACCCCTCACAATGTCATATGCGCAAGGATTCCGGACATGACCCGAAGTCGGTTGCCGTTTTCCCGGCAGCCGCCGACAATCCACCCTCCCACGCCCCTGGAGACATGCGATGCACAGCGTTGCGCTGATGGTTTACCCGAACTTCCAATCCCTGAGCCTCAGCCTGGGCTCGGTGTTCGAGTGCGCGAACCTGCTGCGTGGAGAGCCCGCCTATGAGTTTCACCTGGTGTCGGAAAGCGGCGGCGCCGTGATGACGTCCCAGGGCTTCTCGGTGAACACCTCGCCCCTGCGGCCCCAAGGCTATGACACGCTGATCGTCAGCGGTTACCTGGAGTTTCGCCTGCCGGAGGCCAACCTGCTGGCACTGGTCAAGGCCGCCTCGGCTCAATCGCGGCGTGTCGCGTCGCTGTGCATGGGCATCTTCGTGCTGGCCGAGGCCGGTTTGCTCGACGGCAAACGCACCACCACCCACTGGATCCACGCGCCGGCCTTTCGCAAGCGCTACCCGGATATCCGCCTGGAAGAAGACAAGCTGTTTATCGTTGACGGCCAGGTATGGACCGGCGCCGGCATGAGTGCCGGGGTGGACATGGCGCTGGCCATGGTGGAGAACGACCTGGGCAGCGACCTCGCCCGACGCATTGCGCGCAAGCTGGTGATCGCCCAGCGTCGGGGCAGCGAGCAATCGCAGTTGTCTGCACTGTTGGAGTTGGACCCCAAGTCCGACCGTGTGCAACTGGCCCTGGCCTACGCCCGCGAAAACCTCACCCATGACCTGTCGGTGGACGCCCTGGCCGAGGTGGCCAGGCTGAGCCCGCGCCAGTTCAGCCGGGTATTTCGCGAAGAAACCGGGCAGACGCCGGCCAAGGCCATCGAATCCCTGCGGGTTGAAGCCGCACGGGCGATGATGGAAACCAGCCGTCATCCGGTGGAAGTGGTGGCCCGCGAAACCGGCTTCGGTGATCGCGAGCGCATGCGCCAGGCGTTTCTAAGGGCGTTCGGGCAGCCGCCTCAGGCGATGCAGCACACCTTTAATGCAACACCGCCCGCGTAACCAGGTAACTCATCAACTGCGGGTCATCCGCCAGCTCAAGGGCCTGCACTGGGCGCGGCAGGTTATCCAGCACCGTACGCCAGAACGCCTGGGACACTTCGTCCTGGTCATAAAACCGCACCAGCCAATCCGCCTCGCCGCTGCACAACACCTGGGTGGCGATGGCGCGGCCGATGCCTTTGCGACGATAGCGCTTGAGGATAAACAGGTCGGCCAGTTCCAGGGCGTCGATGCCCGGCAACTCGCTGCCTTCGATCAGCAGGAAGCCGGCGATATAGCCGTCCACCAGCAACAGGTTGGCGCTCCAGTGCGGGTCTTGCCAATAGCGGTTCAGGTGCTGGTCATGGATGTAGAAACGGCCGTCCGCCTCGACATCTTCCTGCTCCCAGTCCGACGATTCATAGGCGTAGTACTGGTAGAGATTGCGGATCAGCTCGGCTTCTTCGGGGCCGGTCTGGATCAATTCCACGGTGGTTTCAGGCATGGGGCTCTCGGTCAAAAAACGCAGGGCGCCATTGTTCACAAAACCTCGGCGCAGTCCAATAGTGCCGCGAACCTTTCTACTTGCTGAACCGATTGCAAATAGCGGCGAGCCCTGCCGAAGCGCTGAAACATTTCGAATAAACTCCGCCGGCTCGCCACTTTTTCAAGGACACGCACTTTGACCAACGTTTGTACCGCCGGCCTGGATGTGGGCTTCGCCTCCCTGGATTACCTGCAGATCTTTATCCTGGGCGTGATCCAGGGCATTACCGAATTGTTGCCGGTCTCCTCCACCGCCCATATGCGTGTGGTGCCTGCCCTGCTCGGCTGGCAAGACCCCGGTTCGGCGTTTTCGGCGGCCATGCAGCTGGCGGCACTGGCGGCGGTGGTCAGTTACTTCTGGCGCGATGTGCGCCAAGTGACCACGGGCAGCATCGGCGCGGTGCGCCGGGGCGACTACAACGATCCATGGTTCAAGCTCGCGGTGGCAATTGTGTTGGCGACCATTCCGATCGGGATTGCCGGGCTGGCCTTGTCGTCGACCCTGAACGCCTGCAATTCGCCGCTGCGCGGGCTGCTGGTGATCGGTATTTCCTGCGTGGTAATGGCGGTGCTGCTGGCGGCGGCCGAGCTGCGTGCCCGGCATACTCGCGAGGTCAGCCAGATGCGCCTGCGGGATGCGCTGATCGTCGGGGTCGCGCAGATCGGCGCGTTGATTCCGGGCGTATCGCGTTCCGGCTCGACCCTCACCGCGGCCCTGTTCCTCAACTTCAAACGCGAAGAAGCCGCGCGCTTTTCCTTCCTGCTGGGCCTGCCCGCCATCGCCCTCGCCGGCTTGAAGGAGCTGTGGGTGCTGCTGCACGCCGATATGCCCGCCCATGCCTGGCCGCATTTGTTGTTCGGGCTGGTGGTGGCCAGTGTCTCGGCGTTCTTCGCGATCTGGGGCCTGATGAAGTTCCTCGAGCGGTTCTCCACCTGGCCGTTTGTGATCTATCGCGCGCTGCTGGGGGTGTTCCTGATTGTGGCGGTCAGTACCGGGTTGCTGGGTTGATATAACACCCCGTCTCAACCCGGCATCAATCTCATGTGGGAGGGGGCTTGCCCCCTCCCACATTTGAACTGCCTTGCCTTATAGCCCGCCCGTACGCTCCGCCAGTGCTTCGAGCAGGTCGGCCGATGGCACGAAAAACAACCCGCCGGTGACCGCCGTGCTGAAGTCGAGCAAGCGGTCGTAGTTGCCTGCCGGGCGGCCGACGAACATGTTTTCCAGCATCTGCTCCAGCGGCTGCGGCGAGCGTGCGTAGCCGATGAAATAGGTGCCGAACTCCCCGGCACCGGGGCGGCCGAAGGGCATGTTGTCGCGCAGGATTTTCACTTCTTCGCCGTTCTCGTCGGTGATCACGGTCAGGGCGCTGTGGGCATTGCTCGGCTTGGCGTCTTCGCCTAACTCGATATCCGACAGCTTGGTGCGCCCGATCACCTTCTCCTGGGCTTCGACCGTCAGGCCGTTCCAGGCGGTCATGTTGTGCAGGTACTTCTGCACCAGCACGTAGCTGCCGCCTTCGAATCCGGGGTCTTCGTCGCCAACGATAGTGAAGCCCACGGCCTTGCGCCCCACCGGGTTCTCGGTGCCGTCGACAAAGCCGATGATGCTGCGCATGTCGAAGTAGCGGAAACCCTGGACTTCATCCACCACCTTCACGCTATCGCCCAGCGCTGTCATCAGCTGGGTGGCGAGTTCAAAGCACAGGTCCATCTGCTCGGCGCGGATATGCAGGAGGATGTCGCCGGGCGTCGACACCGCCATGCGCCCTTCTACACCGAACTCCCGAAACGGGTGCAACGCCGCCGGGCGCGGCGTGCCGAACAAGCGGTCCCAGGCATCCGAACCAAAGCCGCAGACGCAGGTGAGGTTGCCCGCCGGCACGCGCTTGCCCACCGAACGCACCAGCCCGGCGATGTCTGCGCACCAGGCGCGCACGCCTTCTTCACTGCCGGGGGCGATGGTGGCGACCATAAAGATCGCGCTGCTGGTGATCGGGTGGCAGACGGACTGCGGTTCAAGAGGCGGCTGAACGGAGGAAGTCGGCATGGGGCAAATCCAGGCTAAGGGCGGGAGTGAACCCGCGCAGGTTAGCAGATCATTTCCGGCACGCCTGCCACACGTCGCGAATCAAGGCCTTGAGCTGCAACGCCTCGGCCCAGCGATCACTGATTTCACGCCCGTCGGCACCGGTGATGGCATAGGGCGGCGGGCCCAGTTCGCAGGTGAAGGACAGGCTGTGCGGGGTGTCGGGGCGGGCCAGCCAGTCCTCGATCCCGTAGCGCCACCACTGGGTAAAGCGTTGCACCCAGGCCTGGTGCTGGGGGAACGCCAGCGACACCTGCACCTGTTCACTGCTGGCCACACGACCATGAAAGCCCCAGCTGTGGCGCAGGATCGTGCGGATCTGCTCATCGTCTTCAACGGCGCCGGGCTCGGGCAGCTCGCGCCCGACCACGTAGTGAGACAGGTCGGCCAGCAGCTTCAAATCGGGCATCTGCGCCAGCAGGTCGAGGGTGAACAGCAGGTCGTTGGTCAGGCGATAGCGGTGGGTTTCCAGCAGCACCGGAAAATCCACCTGCTCGGCCAGGCGTTGCCAGCCTTCGATCAAGCGGGCGGCTTCGGTTTGGGTGCGCGGGCGCACATCGGCTTGCAGGGTGAGGTGGTGGCAGCCGTGGCGGCTGATCACATCCAGTGCGGCCGCCAGGTCGTCGACGCTTTGCGGGAACAACTGGCCTTCGATCCGCAGGCCCCGCGCCGTGGCGGCGGCGTGCAGGCGCGCGACATCGGCGGCGTGCCAGTAGTGATCGGTAATGCCGTCGAAACCGGCGGCCTTGATGCGGTCGAGTTGGGCCTCCAGGGGGCCGGGCTCGGTGTGCATCGCCCAGAGGGATTGGAATACCAGGAATTGGCGCATATCAGCCTCGCAGCAGGTGTTTGAGGGACACGTCGGGGTCGGCCAGGCTGGCCGCGTTCAGGGCGATGCGCGCGTTGATCAGGCGTTCGCACAGCTTGATGTCCTTGGCCACGCTGTTGCCGGGGCCCCAGCCGCAGGCGCCTTGCAAGTGCTGGTCGGCGTCGAGGTAGAACAGCAACAGCCCCGCGCCCGGCAAGGCACGGCTGACGGTCAGCGGCGTGATCACGCCCACGGTCTGCAAGCCCCAGTCGTACTGGTCGGACCAGAAGCCGGGCAGCGCTTCGAACGGCTCCTCACGCCCGAGCATGTTCAATGCGGCATGCCGCCCTTGCGCCTCGGCATTGCGCCAGGTTTCCTGGCGCTGGTACTCACCGCCGAGGCGAAACTCGCACACGTCACCTGCCGCGTAGATGTCCGGCACGCTGGTGCGCAGATGCGCATCGACGCGAATGCCCTGCCCCACCTCCAGCCCCGCCGCCACGGCCAGCTCGATATTCGGTTGCATGCCGATGCCGACCACCACCAGGTCGCAGGGCAGTAACTGCCCGTCCACCAGTTGCACCGCCTCTGCATGGATCGACTCCAACGCCACATTCAAGCGCACGTCGACACCCTGTTGGCGATGCACCTGCAGCAGCGCCTCGGAGATGACCGGCGCCAGCACCCGGCCCGCCAAGCGTGGCCCGGCTTCGAGCACTGTCACCTCACAGCCCAGGCCACGAGCGGTCGCCGCGACTTCCAGGCCGATAAACCCACCGCCGACAATCACCAGCCGCGCTCCGGGCCGCAACGCGGATTTCAGCGCCAGCGCTTCATCGTGGGTGCGCAGGTACAACACGTTGGCCTGCGCCTGGGGCAGACGCCGCGCCCTGCCCCCGGTGGCCAGCAACAGGCCGGCGTAGGACAGCCACTGGCCGTCGGCCAATTGCAGGCGGTGCTGCGGCGGGTCCAGTTCGCGGACCGGGTTACCGGCGATATGTTCGATGCCCAACTCGGCGAGCCGGGCGCTGTCGCACAGGCTGCAGCCGGCCAGGTCCATGCTGCCTTGCAACAGGCCCTTGGAAAGGGGCGGCCGCTCGTAGGGCACGTACGGTTCGTCGCCGATCAGGATCAGGCGCCCGCTGTAGCCTTCCTCGCGCAGGGTCAGTGCCGCGCGGCCACCGGCATGGCCGGCGCCGACGATGATCAGGGCTGCGTCCATCATCAAGCCGTGACGGCGAGCAACACCCGCCCCGCTTCGACCCGTACCGGGTAGGTCTTGAGGTTGACGCACACCGGCGCGCCCAGGGCCTTGCCCGAGCGGTAATCGAAGCGCCCGTTGTGCTTGGGGCACTCGATCACATGGTCCATCACCAGGCCGTCGGCGAGGTGGATTTTCTCGTGGGTGCACAGGCCGGCGGTGGCGAAAAACTCATTGTCCGCCGAGCGGAACACCGCGTAGGTGTGCGCCCCGTGGTCGAAGCGCAGCACGTCTTCCGCGTCTATTTCGCCCACGGCGCAGACGTCGATCCATTGATCGTTCATGGCGTTTTCTCTTGTTCTTGGGTGGGATTCAGCCGGCAGTGGCTTCTGCATGCATCGGGGCCCTGGCGGCCGGTTCAGCGCTGGGGCGGATGGGACGCTGGACGAAGTAAGTCGGATCGCTGCGCTGCTTCCAGATCGTCGGAAGGATCTCCTTGTACGCCTCGAACAGGTTGGCGTACGGCGGCGGGCAGTCGCTGCGGATCTCTTCGTGCAATTGCGCCAAGGCGTGGTACGGCACCATCGGGTACATGTGGTGTTCGAGGTGGTAGTTCATGTCCATGTAGATAAAGCGCAGCACGCGGTTCATGTAGATGGTGCGGCAGTTGCTGCGGTGGTCGAGCACATCTTCGGCCAGGCCCACATGCTGGGTGAGGCCGAACACGTAGCCGAGCCAGGCGCCGTAGATACTTGGCAGCCCAACCAGCATCAGCGGCAACCAGCTGTGCAGGTACAACGCGGTGCCGATCACCAGCGCATAAATACCGACCCAGATACGCGCGGCGCGGAACACCTTGGGCCACTCGGATTCGGGGATGAAATCCGCCTCCTGGGCACTCATCTGGCCGATGGCATGGCGCGCCACACCGCTGAAGGTCTTCCAGGCCAGGGGCAGGTTGAACAGGCTGAGAAACATCATCGGCAGGCTAGGCGGGCGTGGCTCGACGATCTCCGGGTCGCGGCCGACGACGATGGTGTCGGTGTGGTGCCGGGCATGGCTCCAGCGCCACACGTGGGGTTCGAAGATGCACATGAAGCTTGCGACCTGGTATAGCACGTCGTTCATCCAGCGGGTCTTGAACGCGGTGCCGTGGCCGGTTTCGTGCCAGCGCGGGTTGGACGCGGTGCCGTACAGCACGCCATAGGCGAGGAAGAACGGCACGCAGGCCCACGTGCCCCAGAACCAGTAGCCGCCGAAGCCAGTGGCGAACAGCGCACTCACCCATATAGCGGTGTCGAGCAAGGCCGGGCCGTCGCGGCGTTGCATCAGTTCTTTCATGCGTTTACGGGAAATCGGCGATTGGTACCAACTGGCCGAGACCAGGCCTTTTTCCGCCGCGCGGGCAGCTTCGGGGCCGGTGAGGCTGTAGTCGCGCCGAGCGGTGTGAGCGGTGTGTTCAGGCATTGTTATTGTTCTCCGCAAGCGAGAGGTTTCAGGTGCTTTGCGAAACCAACGATAGAGCGCGGCTAAATCACCCTCAAGGCCTTGAATCCATTCCCTATCAAGCTATCATCCAGGCCCAGCGGGGCTTGATAGTTTTCTATCAAGACGCTCAAGGGGGCTGTCATGAACAACAATAAACGCCCGACCATCGCCACCGTCGCCGCCCATGCGGGCCTCAGCGTGGCCACCGTCGACCGCGTGCTGAATGCGCGCGCGCCAGTCAATCCGCAGACGGCCGAGCAGGTGTTCCAGGCCGCCGAAGCGGTGGGCTATTTTGCGGCGCGGCTGATCGGCCAACGCATACGCGAACGCCGGCCCACCTATCGCTTCGGCATCCTGCTGCTGGGCACCGCCCAGGCGTTCTATGCCCACCTGGCGCAGTCGATCAGCGAGGCGGCGCAGCATCACGCCAGCGCCAACCTGACCTGCCAATTCGACTACATCCACGACCGCACACCCAGCGTCATCGTCGCGCAGATCGAACAACTGGCCGTGCAGTGTGATGCCCTCGCCGTGGTCAGCTTCGCCCACCCGCTGATCAACGCCTGCCTGGCGCAGATCCGCGAGGCCGGTGTGCCGGTGGTGGCCCTGCTTTCGGATATTCACGAGCAAGCCCTGGAACCCTATGTGGGCCAGGATAACCACGTGGTCGGGCGCACCATGGGCTGGCTGCTCGCCCGCACCTGCGGCGCACGCAAAGGCAGCGTGGGGATCCTGCTCGGCGGCCATCGCTTCCTCGGTCACCAGGCACGGGTCGAAGGCCTGCACAGCTACCTGGCCGAACACGCCCCGGGGCTCAAACCGCTGGAGCCGCTGATCAACCTGGACAACTGCGACATCACCGAAGAAGCCACCCTCGACCTGCTCACCCGCCACACCGACCTGCGCGGCCTGTGCGTGGTGGGTGGCGGTGGCGACGGCATCATCAGCGCCCTGGCGCAACTGCCCAAGCGCCCGGCGTTGTGCTGCATTTTGCAGGAGTCCACGGCGCTGTCACGCCAGGCGCTGAGCCAGGGGTTGATCGATGTGGTGATGGATTCCCAGCCCAGGCAGACGGCGAACGCGCTGGTGCAGTTGCTGGTGGAATTGCAGAGTGCCGAGGGGTTTGATCCGGAGCGGCATCGGGTGTATATCGCGCCGCAGATTGTGACGTCGGAGAACATGTGTGCCTGATACATGGAGATCAAAATGTGGGAGGGGGCTTGCCCCCGATGGCGGTGGATCAGTTAAGTAGATGTCAACTGACACTCCGCTATCGGGGCAAGGGCATCTACGCAACTTTTCAGACCCTGACAAATCTCCCTGTGGCGAGCGGGTTTGTCCCGCGTTGGGCTGCGCAGCAGCCCCAGTCAAGAAGATCGCGGTGTATCAGACACTCTGTAGAGGCTGGTTTTGGGGCTGCTGCGCAGCCCAGCGCGGGACAAGCCCGCTCACCACGACAGCCCTATCCGCCGCGCTTTCAGCGTTGAGCCAACGTTGTGTAGATACCTATGGCTATCGGGGGCAAAACCCCTCCCACATGTCGACCCTATGCGCCGCGAAAATCTGCGGCACTCAACCCGAACCGACTCATCTTGTTGTACAGCCCACCCCGGGACACGTTCAGTTGCCGGGCGGCCAGGCGGATGTTGCCGCCGGTGCTTTTGAGGGCGGCGACGATGGCGTGCATTTCGTGGCTGCTCAGGTCCTGGGCGGGCTGAGGTTCGTGGTGGCGCAGCGTGGCGCGCGGTCTGGTTTCCAGGGGTAGATCGGCCGCCTGGATCAGTTCGCCCGTCGCCAGGTTGGTGGCGCGTTCGATGCTGTTTTCCAGCTCGCGCACATTGCCTGGCCAGGCGTAGGCCGAGAGCAATTCCAGCGCATCCGGGGCAAAGCCCTGTACCGATTTGCGCAGCGAACGGGCGCAGCGCGTGAGGAAGTGCCGCGCCAGCAACGGGATGTCTTCACGGCGCATGCGCAGCGGCGGTACGGTCAGGTTCAGGACGTTGAGGCGGTAGTAGAGGTCTTCACGGAACGCCCCTTCGGCCACCGCCTGGCTGAGGTTGCGGTGGGTGGCGGCAATGATCCTTACGTCCACGGGCCGTGAACTTTTCGCGCCGACGCGGGTAATTTCGCCTTCCTGCAACACCCGCAGCAGGCTGACCTGAGCGTCGAAGGACATATCGCCAATCTCATCCAGAAAGATGGTGCCGCCATCCGCGAGTTCAAACTTGCCCGCCGACCCGCCCCGGGCCGAGCCGGTGAATGCGCCTTCGACGTGCCCGAACAGCTCGCTCTGCACCAGGTCCCGTGGGATCGCGCCGCAGTTGACCGCCACGAACGGACCGTTGGCGCGGTCGCTGGCGTTGTGGATGGCCTGGGCGAACAGCTCCTTGCCGGTGCCGCTTTCGCCGAGGATCAGGGTGGTGGATTCACTGCGACTGGCGATGCGTCCCAGGTGCAGCGCGTCCTGGATCGCCCGCGACGTGCCCTGGATGGTATCGAAGGTGTAGCGCGCCTGGGTGCTGATGATGCGCCGGGTGATTTCACGGATGCGGCGGTTTTCGCGCAGGGACACGATCACCCCGCCCTGCTCCAGCGGGCACACCGAGACCAGGCAGGCGAGCTGGCTGCGGTCGTGCAGGTGGAAGGTGCAATCGAGGTCACGCACCGGCTCACCTCCGCGTAAAAGCATGGCGTCACTCAATTCACTGCGGCCCAGGCGCTGGAAGGGGCTGCCGATCAGCTCCAGCCCCACCCCGAACAGTTGCCGGGCATAACGATTGAGCGCCTTGATGCAGACACGCTCATCGAGCACCACCAGGCCTTCGTTAAGCACTTCGAGCACGGTTTGCTGCTCTTCCAACAGCGCTTGCAGGGCCATCTGGCGGGAGACCGCTTCGGCAGCCGCTTGTACGGTACCGAGGGTGTGAAAATGAAACCAGCCGGGTTCGGCGGTGAGGGTCAGCATCGCCAGGGTCTGGCCCTGGGCATTCCTGATCGGCGCGGCGGCGCAGTGCATACGGCGTTGGCGCAGGCCGCTGCCGAAGTTCTCCTCGGCCAGCACGTACACCAGGCGGTCTTCGGCCAGGGCCAGGCCGGTGCAGTTGGTGCCCTGGACCGATTCGAGCAGGCGGCTGCCGACGGGGGTGATGTCCAGCCCGCAGAAATACAGGGTGGTGCCCTCGGCGTCGGTGAGGTTGATATGCCCTCGCGGGTTATAGGCCAGCAAACCATGCATGACCTGCGCGGCGGCGGCGATCAGGACGCGGTGGGTGGCCAGGGTGGCAGCAAGATCGTGGGGCGCCACGAAGCGGTACTGGCTGTCATCCGGGTCGATACCCGCCTCTACGCTGCGGCGCCAGGAATCCCAGATCACCTGCCGCACCTCGGCTGGGCGCTGCACCCGCCCGGCCAGGCACGCGCGCCACGCCTGTTCCAGCGCAGCAACCGGGCCGTCGTTCAGCGCCGCAGGCCCCAGGGCCGCCAGGTAGTCGAGGTCTTGTACGCTGAACGCCATGCTCATCGGGCGGTATCCATGTTCATGTTTTTGACATGTCAGTATAGGCATGTCATCAGAATGAACACATTTTGTTTATTGTATTTTATAAAGCCTTAATTATCAGACAGTTATAAATTGGCATAACCTTTGCTCCAGCCCCTTTGCCAGCCAGGGCTGTCCTGCGGCCAACAATAAAAAGGGGTTATTTCATGAGTACACAGAACATCCGCCTGGGCTTGATCGGTGCAGGTCGCATGGGCAGCTTCCACGGCCTGACCGCTGCGCGACACATCCCCGGCGCAACCCTCGCCGCCATCGCCGACCCCACTCCCGGCCAAGCCGCACGCCTGGCGGCCGAACTGGGCGTGGACAAGGTCTACACCGACCCACAGCAGCTGCTCGACGACCCGGACATCGACGGCGTCCTCATCGCCGCCCCCGCCCGCAGCCACGCCGAACTGGTGATCAGCGCCGCCCGCGCCGGCAAGGGGATCTTCTGCGAAAAACCCATGGCCATCACCCTCGACGAAGCCGACCGCGCCATTGCCGCCGCGGCCGATGCGCGCGTGCCGCTGCAGGTCGGTTTCAATCGGCGTTTCGCCAAGAGCTTCCGCACGGCCCACCTCGACGTGGCGGCCGGCCGCATCGGCACGCCGCAGTTGTTGCGCTCGCTGACCCGCGACCCGGCACTCAACAACCCGGCCAATTCGCCGCAATGGGTGATCTTCCTGGAAACCCTGATCCACGACTTCGACACCCTGCGCTACCTCAACCCCGGTGCCGAAGCGGTGCAGGTGTATGTGATGGCCGACGCATTGATCGCGCCGGAGTACAAAAGCAAAGGCTTCCTCGACACCGCCGTGGTCGCGATCCGCTTCGACAACGGCGCCATCGCCACCGCCGAGGCCAACTTCCAGGCGGTGTACGGCTACGACGTGCGCGGCGAAGTGTTCGGCAGCGCCGGCATGCTGAGCATGGGCAGCGTCAACGACTCCGACCTGGTGCGCTACCTGGCCGAGGGCATCCAGGCCGACACCCAGCGCATGGACACCGACCTGTTGCGCGACGCCTACATCGCCGAACTCAACCACTTTGTCGACTGCCTGCGCAGCGGCGCCAAGCCCATGGCCAGTGGTGAAGACGCGCGCGCCGCCCTGGCGATTGCCCGTGCCTGCATCGAGTCGTTCGAGACCGGCAAGGCCGTGGCCGTGCAGGGAGCCCGCTGATGAGCCCGTTCAAACTGGCGATCAGTGCCGAGATGGTGTTTCTCGACCTGCCCTTCGTCGAGCGCGTGAAGCGCATCCATGCACTGGGTTTCAGTGCCGAAATCTGGAACTGGACCAATAAAGACATCAGCGCCCTGGCCGCCACCGGCGCCGATTTCACTTCGATGACCGGCTATATCAGCGGCACCCTCACCGACCCCGACGGCATCCGCCAACTGCTCGACAGCGCGCGCGAATCCATCGGCGTCGCCGAGCGCCTGAATTGCCCCAGTCTCAACCTGCACGGCACCGGCCTCGGTGACGGCGGCCTGCCGGTGCAGCCCGTGAGCCAGACCACCGGGCGCATGTGGCTGAGCGCGTGCAAGGCGCTGGAAAAAATCGCGCGCCTGGGCGAAGACGCCGGCCGCGTGTTCCTGCTGGAAAACCTCAACACCGAGGTCGACCACCCCGGCACCCCGTTCGCCCGCGCCGACGACACCCTGGCGCTGATCGAAGCCGTGGGCAGCCCGCACCTGAAAATGAACCTGGACCTGTACCACGCGCAGATCGGCGAAGGAAACCTGATCGAACTGATCCAGCGCGCAGGCAGCGCCATCGGTGAAATCCAGGTGGCCGACGTGCCCGGACGCCAGGAGCCCGGCACCGGCGAAATCCACTACCCGGCCATAGCCAGGGCCCTGCACGCCATGGGTTACAACGGCGTGGTCGGCCTCGAAGGCTGGGCCAGCGGCGACAGCGAGTTGGCCCTGGAGCGTTTCCATCAAGCGTTCACCCTATAACAATAAAAGGAACATCCTCATGCATCGCTATTCATTGCTTGTTGCTGCGTTTTTACTGCTGTTCAGCCAATGGACCTTCGCCGCGTATCGCATCGGCGTGAGCATCGCGCGGGTCGACGATAACTTCATGACCTACGTGCGCACCGGCCTGGAAAATGCCGCCAAGCAACAGGACGTGCAGATCCAGTTCGAAGACGCCCAGGGCGACGTGGTGCGCCAGCTCAACCAGGTCGAAGGCTTTCTCAACCAGAAAGTCGACGCCGTGATCGTGCTGCCGGTGGACACCGCCGCCACCGCCAACATGACCCGCGCCGCCGTGGCGGCCAAGACGCCGCTGGTGTACGTCAACCGCCACCCGGATGAGCGCACCTTGCCCAAGGGCGTGATCACCGTGGCATCCAACGATATCGAGGCCGGGCAACTGCAGATGCGCTACCTCGCGGAAAAGCTCGGCGGCAAAGGCAATGTGGCGATCATCATGGGCGACCTCGCGCAGAACGCCACCCATGACCGCACCGAAGGCGTCAAGCAGGTGCTCAAGGACTTTCCCGGCATCAAGGTGGTGGAGCAGCAAAGCGCCGAGTGGCAACGCAACAAGGGCATGGACCTGACCAGCAACTGGCTGCTGGCCGGCACGCAGTTCGATGCGATTGTGGCCAATAACGATGAAATGGCGATTGGCGCGGCCATGGCCTTGCAACAGGCGGGCAAGGCCAAGGGCGAGATCGCGATTATCGGTATCGACGGCTTGCCCGACGGTCTGGCGGCGATCAAGCGCGGCATGCTCACGGCGTCGGTATTCCAGGACCCCAAGGCCCAGGCCACGCAAGCGGTACAGTCGGCGATCAGGATGATCAAGGGCGAGCCGATCGAGTCCGAGGTGTGGGTGCCGTTCGAGCTCATCAAGCCCGAACAGGTGGCGGTGTTCGAACAGCGCTACAAGTAAATCGAAGATAAGGCGATCAAAATGTGGGAGGGGGCTTGCCCCCGATGGCAGTGGGTCAGTTGATACATCCGTGACTGATCCACCGCTATCGGGGCAAGCCCCCTCCCACACTTGGATCTCAATCAGTCCAGGTCACTTGCATCATGGCGCTCGGGCAACTGTTCCTCGCCCGACACCCGATTCACCCGCCGCCCACGCTGCACCGCCGGCCGCGCCTCAATCGCGTCTGCCCAGCGCTGTACGTGCTTGTACTCGTGCACCGAGAGAAACTCGGCCGCCCCATACAAGCGGCCTTTGACCAGCCCGCCGTACCACGGCCAGATGGCGATATCGGCGATGGTGTATTCATCCCCGGCGATGTATTCGCTCACGGCCAGGCGCTGGTCCAGCACATCCAGCTGGCGCTTGGTTTCCATGGCAAAGCGGTTGATCGGGTATTCCATCTTGCTCGGCGCATAGGCATAGAAATGCCCGAAGCCGCCGCCCAGGTAGGGCGCGCTGCCCATCTGCCAGAACAACCACGACAGGCATTCCGCGCGGGCCGCCGGCTCGGTGGGGAAGAAGGCGCCGAACTTCTCGGCCAGGTACTGCAGGATCGCGCCGGATTCGAACACGCGAATCGGCTGGGCGCCGCTATGGTCCATCAAGGCCGGAATCTTCGAGTTCGGGTTGACCCCGACAAAGCCGCTGCCGAACTGGTCGCCGTCGCCGATCTTGATCAGCCAGGCGTCGTATTCCGCACCGCTATGCCCCAGGGCCAGCAGTTCCTCGAGCAGGATGGTGACCTTCTGCCCATTGGGCGTGGCCAGGGAATACAGCTGCAGCGGATGCTTGCCGACCGGCAATTGCTTTTCATGGGTGGCGCCGGCGATGGGCCGGTTGATGCTGGCGAAGGTGCCGCCACTTTCAGCGTCCCAGGTCCAGACCTTGGGTGGGACATAGCTGGATGAATCGGTCATGCTCACTGCTCCTGAGGCGCTTGGGATGGATGAATTCAAAGCGCATCTTACCGATTGGCTCACATTCAGATACCCCACATGGCCGACAGACTTGAAGATATTCTCGCCAATCACCTGAAGGTCGTGTTCTGCGGCATCAACCCCGGCAAGGGTTCCGCCGCCCTCGGCCTGCATTTCGCCAACCGCAGCAACCGCTTCTGGCGCACCCTGCACCTGGCCGGCTTCACACCCCATGAAATCCGCCCCGAGCACGGGCGTACGCTGCTGCACTACCACTGCGGCCTGACCACGTTGGTGGAACGTCCCACGGCCAGCGCGGGCGAATTGGCACGGCATGAGTTCACCCAGGCCGCCGTGGGCTTCGAACACAAGATCCGCCACTGCGCGCCGCGCTTCGTGGCGTTCCTCGGCAAGCCCGGCTACAGCGCGTTGAGCGGCCAACGCGAGATCGCCTGGGGCTTGCAGCCAAAGATGTTGGGCGGCGCGTCAGTGTGGGTGCTGCCCAATCCCAGCGGGCGCAACCTGGCGTTCAGCCTGGAGCAGCTGGTGCAGGCGTATCAACAATTGCGCCGGGCGACGGAGTGCCCTTAATCTCTTGGGCTCGTCAACCTGACAGCAATGGAGGCTTCATGAAACTGATCGGCATGCTGGACTCGCCCTACGTGCGCCGCGTGGCTATTTCCCTGGACCTGTACGGGGTGGATTTCGTGCATGAACCCCTGTCCGTGTTCCGCACCTTCGACGAATTTGCGCAGATCAACCCGGTGGTCAAGGCCCCTACCCTGGTGCTGGACGATGGCACGGTGTTGATGGACTCCAGCCTGATCCTGGAGTACCTGGAAACCCTGGCCCCGGCTGACAGGAAGCTGTTGCCCCGGCAACCGGCGGCACTGGCCAAGGACTTGCACGTTCTGGGACTGGCGCTGGCAGCCTGCGAGAAGAGCGTGCAGATCGTCTATGAACACAACCTGCGCCCGGCCGAGAAGCTGCATGCGCCATGGCTTGAGCGCGTGAGCGGGCAATTGCTTGCGGCCTATGGGTTGCTGGACAAGCAATTGGGCGACAGCGAAGCATTGACCCAGGCGTCGATTACGGCGGCGGTGGCCTGGTCGTTCAGCCAGTTCACCGTGGCATCGGTGGTCAAGGCGGATGCATTTCCCAACCTGCAACGGCATGCCGAAAGGCTGGAGCAGCATCCGGCGTTCAGGCGTTACCCCATCGCCTAAGCACAGCAGTTCAAATGTGGGAGGGGGCTTGCCGCCGATAAGGGTGGATCAGTTATAGAAGTACTGCCTGAACCACCGCTATCGGGGCAAGCCCCCTCCCACATTGATTTGGGTTGCCTGAACTGACGTGTTCGGCTCAGACCCAGCCGCCATCCACAATAAAGTTCTGCGCCGAACACATCGCCGAGGCATCGGACGCGAGAAACAGCGCCATATTGGCGATGTGTTCCGGCAGTACGCTGCCGGGCAGGCACTGGCAGCGGCTGATCAGTTCCTTGGCGGCGTCATCCACCCACATGGCCAGCTGTTTTTCGGTCATCACCCAGCCCGGCACCAGTGTGTTCACCCGGATACGGTTCGGCCCCAGTTCCCGTGCCAGCGCGCGGGTCATGCCGTGGGCGGCGGCCTTGCTGGCGGCGTACACCGGGTAGCCGGCGGAGGCCATCATCCAGCCGACGGAGCCGAGGTTGATGATCGAGCCGCTGCCGGCGCGTTTCATCATCGGCACCACGGCCTTGGCGGCAAAGAAGGCGTGTTTGAGGTTGACTGAGATCAGCTTGTCGAAGGTTTCCGAATCGACTTCTTCCAGGGTGTGGCGCACGTCATTGGCGGCGTTGTTCACCAGTACGCTGATCGGCCCCAGGGAATGTTCGAAGCGCCCTATGGCCGCCTTGTAGGCGATTTCATCGGTGATGTCGCAACACACGAACTCCACGGCATGCCCCTGGGAACTCAACAACGCCGCCAGGCGTTCGCCCTGGCTTTGCGCGCGGTCCACAAACCCGACCTTGGCACCCTGCACGGCGAAGGCCCGCACCATGAATTCGCCGATCCCCGAGGCGCCCCCGGAAATCAGTACGGTCTTGCCCTTGAGGTCGGGATAAACGGCGTGTTCAGTACTCATAAAAGGATGCCTCGATCAATTAGTCTTATTTTATTTTACGAAATCGGCTTTAAAGGCTATAAATTCGCTGTCCAACCGACAAAATATCGCTATTAGTAGAACTATTCCACTCAAAACAACAAAAGGAAGTTCGACCATGAAGCACCCTCGATACCTGCTGTCCGGCCTGGCGCTGTCCATGCTGATCGCCAGCGGCGGCGCCCAGGCGGCCGGCCTGAGCAGCGAGCAAAAACCTTTCGGTAAAACCAACGACGGCACCGCCGTCGAACAGTACATCCTGCGCAACAGCCACGGCATGCAAGCCACGGTGATCACCTACGGCGGCGTGTTGCAGTCGCTGAAAGTGCCGGACAAAAACGGCAAGGTCGACGACGTGGTGCTGGGCTTTGACGACGTGCAAGGCTATCAAGCCGGTACGGCGTTTTTCGGCGCAACCATCGGCCGCTTCGGCAATCGCCTGGCCGGCGGTGCCTTTGAACTCGATGGCAAGCGCTTCCAGGTGCCGCTCAACGACGGCCCCAACTCACTGCATGGCGGCGCCCAGGGCTTCGACAAGCAGGTGTGGAAGGCCGAGCCGGTCAAGGACAAGGACTCGGTCGGCGTGAAGCTGAGCTACCTGTCCAAGGACGGCGAGATGGGCTTTCCCGGTAATTTGAAAACCGAAGTCACCTATCGCCTCAACGACAGGAACGAACTGCACATCGACTACAAGGCCACCACCGACAAGCCGACGGTACTCAACCTCACCAATCACAGCTACTTCAACCTGGCCGGTGCGGGTAACGGCGACATCCTCAAGCACGTCGCTACATTGCATGCCAGCCATTACACGCCGGTGAATGCCACCTTGATTCCTACCGGCGAACTCGCGCCGGTCAAGGGCACGCCGATGGACTTCCTCAAGCCCACCCCGATCGGCCAGCACATCAAGGAAGATCACCCGCAGCTCAAATTTGCCGAGCCGAAACAGGGTGGGTTTGACTTCAACTGGGCGCTGGACACCAAGGGCGACGTCAAGCAACTTGCCGCCGAGGTGCACGACCCGGCGTCAGGCCGGCGCTTGCAGCTCTACACCAGCGAACCGGGCGTGCAGTTCTATACCAGCAACTTCCTGGATGGTTCGGTGAAGGGCAAAGGTGGCAAGACCTATCTGCACTGGAGTGGTTTCACCTTGGAGACCCAGCACTATCCGGATGCGCCTAACCAACCGACGTTTGCCTCGACCCTTTTGAATCCAGGGCAGACGTATACCCAGAACACCGTCTTCAAGTTCTCCGCTGATTAACCTGACATCAACCCGCTTCGGTTAACGAAGCGGGCTTTTTTTGTGGTGAGCGGGCTTGCCCCGCGCTGGGGCGCGAAGCGGCCCTGAAACCCGCGACCCGGTTCAGCCTGGAAGAATGCAGTGACTGTGTTGGGGCCGCTTCGCGCCCCAGCGCGGGGCAAGCCCGCTCACTACAACCGGCTTGTTTACCACCATCAGCGTTGTTTCATGCGGTCGATGACCACCGCCAGCAGCAGGATCGAACCGCGGATCACATACTGGTAGAAGGTGTCGATGTTCTTCAGGTTCATCGCGTTCTCGATGATCGCCAAAATCAACACCCCGGCGATCACGTGACGGATCATGCCGATGCCGCCGCTCAACGACACCCCGCCCAGCACGCAGGCGGAAATCACCGTCAACTCGAAACCCTGGCCGATCATCGGCTGGCCCGAGGTCATGCGCGAGGCGAGGATCACCCCGGCCAATGCGCCGATCAGGCCGTGCACGGCGAAGATCAGGATCTTGGTGCGGTCGACATTCACCCCCGCCAGCAACGCCGCTTCCGGGTTGCCGCCGATGGCCATGGTGTTGCGCCCGTAGGTGGTGTAGTTGAGCAGCCAGCCGAAAAACAGGAAGCACACGATGGTGATCAGGATCGGCACCGGTACGCCCAACAGTTGGCCGTTACCGAAGATAAAGAACTGGTCCTGGGATACGCCCACCGCCTTGCCGTCGGCAAAGATATAGGCCAGGCCGCGCACGATCTGCATGGTCGCCAGGGTGGTGATCAACGCATTGACCCGCAGCTTGGCGATCACGATGCCGTTGATCAGCCCCACGATCAGGCCCATCAGCAACGCCGCGCCGATGCCCAGCATGACGCTGTCGGTGTCGCGCATCACAATCGCCGCCACCACGCCGGCGCAGGCGATCACCGAGCCCACCGACAGGTCGAAGTGCCCCGATGCCAGGCAGAACAGCATGGTGCAGGCGGCAATGCCCACGGTGGAAATCGCCAGGCCCAGGCCACGCATGTTCAACGGCGAAAGGAAGTTATCGATGAGCAAGGCGCACAGGACAAAGATGCCCACCGCCGCCAGCAGCATCGCCCAGTTGTCGAGCAGTGCGCGCATATCGAGGGGTTTGCGTGCCGTCGGCAGCGCGTTGTTTTGAGTGGTCATGGTCTTCTCTCAGTTCGCCAGGCCGCGCGGCAGGGCCAGTTGCAGCAGGTTGGATTCGGTCGCGTGTTCACGGGTCTGTTCGCCGCGCATCGCGCCTTCGCACAGCACCAGGATGCGGTCGGAGATGCCCATCACTTCCATGAGGTCGCTGGACACCACGATCACCGCAATGCCCTGGGCCGCGAGGTTATGGATAATCTGGTAGATCTCGGCCTTGGCGCCGATGTCGATGCCGCGGGTCGGCTCGTCCAGCAGCAGGACCTTCATCGGCATCGACAGCCAGCGGCCGAGAATGGCTTTCTGCTGGTTGCCGCCGGACAGGTACATGATCTTTTGCGCGGCGGTCGGGGTTTTGACCTTCATTGCCTTGATCTGCTGGTCAGCATTGCCCTTCTCCCAGCCATCGCGCAGTAACCAGCCGAACGAAGAGTGGGCGCCACGGGCGCTGATATTGATGTTCTCGGCGACGCTGGACAGCGGAATGATGCCTTCCTTCTTGCGGTCTTCCGGGCACAGCAGTACACCGGCGGCGATGGCATCACGCGGTGAGCGCAGTGTCAGTGCTTCACCGCAGAGCTCCAGGCTGCCGGCGCTGGCGCGCTCCAAACCGCTGAGCAAACGGAACAGCTCCGTGCGCCCTGCCCCCACCAGCCCGAACAGGCCAAGGATTTCGCCCTTGCGCACCTCAAAACTGATCGGCTCACGCAAACCCGGGCCCAACAAACCGTCGACCTTGAGCGCCACCTCGCCGTGCTCGCGCGGGCGGTAGTCGTAGATGTCCTGGATGTCGCGACCGACCATGCAGGTCACCAACTGGTCGTGGGTCAGCGCGCTCATGTCATCGAAGGTGCGCACGTAGCGGCCGTCCTTGAACAC
>NZ_FMUC01000029.1:0-2272 GCF_900100935.1 Pseudomonas sp. NFACC25 | reverse complement strand
TCGACCCAGGCTGTGTGAAAACATTGCCGATGAATCAATAGCATTAGACAAACAACCTCAGGTCTTTCACATTCCATCTAAAGCGGGTCAGGAAAAAGACATGCCTTCACGTTTGGCATCCAGCTACCCAGATATTCAACATGCATTGGACGTGATCATTCCAAGCAAAAAATTGGACGTGGCTACTCGTATTGTCCTATGGGCGGCGAGTGACGCTGGGCTAGACCCAGCCGAAATTATGGTCACGCTGTCAAAACTAGATCCAGTGCTGTTCGACAACCTTTGTTCTGAAATGGAGGCGCAGTATTTCCGACTGTTCGAGCGCGGAGATGAGATGCATCTATCGTTTTTTTGCAAGGCTCGAGCCTACAGCGCCAGCGCTTGGTTGGCTCGTGAGGCACCCTACGAAGCAATTTACGAGTCAATCTTTGCCACAGAGAAACCCCTTGTGATTGCTGATTTTTTGTAGGTAAAAGAACCTCCCGAACAACATTACTTAGCTCTGAGGCCGCAACTTTCGGGGCTTTGAAGCCTACTATTGGGTGGGGCCGCTGAGTTTCAGCTGTAGCCTGATGACTCGCCCATCGACCTTGGCTGTGTGAAGCGCTAATGATTGTCTAACCTTCTGATCGTTGAGATCGTATCGGGGGCGATCATGAAGCGATTTATTGAAGGTGAGGCTCGCACGCAAGTGACGCTGCTGCCGGAGTGCCTGGACGATTACGTAACCGAAGAAAATCCAGTCCGAGTGGTCGACGTTTTCGTCGATGAACTCGACTTGGGGGCACTTGGGTTTGAAGGTGTTGATCCTGCTGCAACGGGTCGTCCGGCCTATCATCCAGCGGTCTTGCTAAAGATCTATATCTACGGCTATTTCAATCGGATTCAGTCCAGCCGCCGGCTTGAGCGTGAGGCCGAGCGCAACGTCGAGTTGATGTGGCTAACGGGGCGTTTGGCTCCGGACTTCAAAACCATTGCCGACTTTCGCAAAGACAACGGCAAAGCCATTCGCAGCGTATGCCGCCAGTTCGTAGTTCTTTGTCGCAACCTCAATCTCTTCTCCCAATCGATCATCGCCATCGACGGCAGCAAATTCAAAGCCGTCAATAATCGCGACCGCAACTTCACTCAAGGCAAGGTGAAGGCGCGCATGCAGCAGATCGAGCAGAGCATTGATCGATATCTGGCGGCGATGGATTCGGCGGATCGGGCAACACCCGAAGTGGCCGAGGTCAAAGCGGTGCGGCTGAAAGAAAAGATAGAAACACTGAAAAAGCAGATGCAGAAACTCAAGGAAATCGAGGCGCGGCTCCACGAAAGTCCAGACCAGCAGATTTCCCTCACCGATCCAGATGCACGCTCAATGGCCACGAGCGGCCGAGGCACCGGAGCGGTTGGCTACAACGTACAAACAGCGGTCGACGACAAACACCATCTCATCATTGCCCATGAGGTGACCAACGTTGGTAATGATCGCGGGCAACTGAGCAATATGGCGCACCAGGCACGTGCAGAGATCGGGGCTGAATCGCTCACGGTGGTGGCCGACCGAGGCTATTACAAGGGGCTGGAAATCCTTGCTTGCGAGCAAGCCGGCATCACTACCTTCGTGCCGAAACCCCTGACATCGGGCAGCAAAGCCGAAGGCCGATTCGGTAAGCAGGACTTCATCTATCTTGCGGCGTCGGACGAGTATCGATGCCCTGCGGGACAGCTACTGACCCGGCGGCATTCGTCGATGGAAGACGGCATGTTATTGCATTGTTACTACTTCTCGGGCTGTCAGTCCTGCGCAATGCACAAGCAATGTACGACGGGTAAGGAGCGCCGAGTGAAGCGCTGGGAACATGAGGCGGTAATCGACGCGACGCAGGTTCGGCTGGAACACGACCCGGGGAAGATGAAGGTTCGCCGCCAGACTGTTGAGCATCCTTTTGGAACGCTCAAATATTGGATGGGAGCCACCCACTTCCTGACCAAAACACTTCCGCGAGTAAGTACCGAAATGAGCCTTCATGTACTCGCCTACAACCTCAAACGAATGATGAGCATCTTCGGCATTGCAGGACTGCTTGAGGCGATCAGGGCGTGAATCCAGCCGCTTGGCTCGCCAGTTAGCGGCTGTTTGGGCCGCTAACGCGGCCCAAGCAGCATTACGAACGTCTATGTAGCTGACTAGTGCTATTCGCGCTTCCGTCTGCTGGTTTCGCAGACAACGCCCGTCGTTCTCAACTTTCGACGTATTTAGTGCGTTTTCACACAGCCTGGACCC
>NZ_FMUC01000026.1:0-11260 GCF_900100935.1 Pseudomonas sp. NFACC25 | reverse complement strand
CGGGCCAAAATCTCGTCGTCGGTTTTATTTGGGCTGTTGTGAGGTCGCCGGGACAGTTCGGATAAAGACCTCAAGTCGCCGTCGTGCCGGGCAACCCACTTATCGACGGTAGGTCGGCTAACGTCAAAGCGGCGTGCCAACTGACTTTTAGTGAAGTTGCCAGAAAGCCAATCAGCTACCAGCTTGATTCTTTGATTCATGGGGGACTCTTGGTTCCAGGGCATGATCAGTTACCTCCTGATCATGCGTATTAGCCTGTAAACCATGTCCCCGGTTAGAAATGTAAACGATGTCCCCGGTTTGTACCGGGGCAAGCCCCCTCCCACCCTTTTGATTTGCGCAAGACTTCAGCGAGCGGCGCCCAACTGGCCCTTCTCGTCGGAGAACACTATTTCCACGCGACGGTTCTGCGCGCGGCCACGCTCGGAGGCGTTGGCTTCCACCGGGTACTGGTCGCCGTAGCCTTCAACCTGGATGCGCTTCTCATCGATCCCCAGGTCCACCAGCACATCGGCCACCGACTGCGCACGATCACGGGACAGTTTGAGGTTTTCCTGCTGACCACCGGTATTGTCGGCGTACCCCTCGATGCGCACCACACGCTTGGGGTTCAGTTGCAGGAACTGCACGATTTTCAACACCGTGCGGTTGGCCGAATTTTTCAACTCCGCTTCGCCGGTATCGAACAGCACGTCGCCCAGGGTCATCACCAGGCCGCGATCGGTCTGGGTGGTGGTCAGGCTGGCGATCTGTTCTTCGAGCCATTTACCCTGCTGCTGCACGCTGATCAGCTTGCTTTCGCGCAGGGCCAATTGCAGGCGCTGGCGTTCCAGTTCGAGCTTGGCGGCACGCTCTTCGTTAAGTGTCTGCTCGGTGTGTTCGCGGGCGATGGCACTGTAGCGCTGGCTCAGGTAGGCGTAATGCACCACGTCGGCACCGCTGCCCCAGTAGCTGGACAAACGGTCGGCCCGCGCCAGGGATTCGCCGGCGCGGATCACGTCCTTGGGTGCGATACGCAGCACGTTGGCGTCTTCCTTGACCTTCTGGAAGTCGCTGCCCGCCTGTTGCAAGGCCTGTTCGCCATTGGGGTGGCTGGCACAACCGCCCAGTGCCGCACTGCCCAGCAGCACCGCACAGCCCAGACCACGGATCATCGGGTTCATTGGGCTTCTCCCAGCTGCAATTGCTTGCGCAGGCGCGTGATGCGGGTGTTGAGCACGTTCAGTTGTTCCTGGCTCTTGCGGGTCAGTACCTGGGCTTCGGCCAGGCGCGCGTCCAGCTCGGCCTGTTCGGCCTGCATGCGCGCGTCCTTGTAGGATTGCTCGGCCATGTCGGCCTTGGCCTGGGCGAATTTGTCCTCGGCCAGTTTCAGTTCGGGTGATTCATCGGCGCTGGCGCCCACGGCGTTGGCTTGTTCCAGGGCTTGCTGGGTGAGGCGAATTTGTTCATTCGGCGCAGGATCGGCCGCACATCCCGCCAGAGCGACAACGGCGAGGGCCGCGAAAAAAGGTCGAAGAGTCACTGAAAATCCCTACTTTGTTGGGGTGCCGACGGGTTGTTGCAATTGCGCTTTCCAACGCTCCAGATTGCGCTGCAGCGCGGCTTCCGTCACACCAGACCCGGGCAATTCTGTCATCTTTTTGGCCAGCTGTCCGCGCAGCCACGGATCATTGCAGGCCGAGTTGTGGGAAATCGCCAGGTACAGGCCGGGCTGATCGACGGGCACGTCGCGGGCGACCAGGTCATTGCTCATCCCTAACGTCTGGGCCATGGCCATGCCGGAGTAACGCCCGGCCAGCACGTAGTCCACTTCCCCCAGCAGCAGTTTCTGGAAGGCCGGGGTCAACGTGGGCAGGCGTTGCAGGGTCAGTTGCTGGCCGGCGAAGGTTTCAAAGTCGCGGCTCAAGCGTGCTCGCTCCGACACTGCACCCTTGTGGCCATGCAGGTCGGCCGCCGTGGTATAGGCCAGCGCCGAATCCTTGCGGGTCCAGACCAGATAATCGAGCTGTACCAGCGCCGGGTGGATGTAGTCGAGGGTTTCCAGCTCGCCAAGGTTCAGCGGTGCATCGGCGAGGATGTCCATGCGCCCGCTGCGCACTTCGTCCAGGGCCAGGGAACGCTTGCCGCCGTAGAGCAGGTCGATTTTCAACCCAAGCTCCTTGGCTACCTGTTGCAAGACATCGGCGGTGGCGCCGATCAGGTGCGTCGGGTCTTGGGGATCGCGCCACAGCAGCGGCGGTGCGTCCGGGCTGCCGGTGATCACCAGGCGATCACATTTGCCGGCTGCCTGGGTCAGGCTCGGCAGCAGCGTAAGTCCCAGCAGTACGGCCCAGGGGCGCAGTTCCATGGCGGTTTCTCCGGCGTTCAAAAAAGCCCGGGCCAAAAAAAGCCCGGTCACTAGACCGGGCTCTTTATAAGTGAAGCGGCTGGATTAGACCAGCTTCTCCAACTCAGGTACGGCTTCGAACAAGTCCGCCACCAGGCCGTAATCGGCCACCTGGAAGATCGGTGCTTCTTCGTCCTTGTTGATCGCGACGATCACCTTGGAGTCTTTCATGCCGGCCAAGTGCTGGATCGCGCCGGAGATACCGACGGCGATGTACAGCTGTGGCGCAACGATCTTGCCGGTCTGGCCGACCTGCATGTCGTTGGGTACGAAGCCTGCGTCGACGGCCGCGCGGGAGGCGCCGACCGCAGCGCCGAGCTTGTCGGCCAGGGCGTACAGGTGCTTGAAGTTGTCACCGTTCTGCATGCCGCGGCCGCCGGAAACGACGATCTTGGCAGCGGTCAGCTCAGGACGGTCCGACTTGGCCAGCTCTTCGCCGACAAAGCTGGAGGTGCCAGCGTCGTGGGCCGCGGAAACAGCTTCAACGGCAGCCGAGCCACCTTCAGCGGCAACCGGGTCGAAACCGGTGGCACGCACGGTGATGACTTTGACGGCAGCGGTCGATTGCACGGTGGCAATCGCGTTACCGGCGTAGATCGGGCGCTTGAAGGTGTCGGCGCTTTCTACCGAGATGATCTCGGAGATCTGGTCAACGTCCAGCTGCGCGGCAACGCGTGGCAGGATGTTTTTGCCGTTGGAAGTGGCGGCAGCCAGGATGTGGCTGTAGCCAGCGCCCAGCTCTGCTACCAGAGGGGCGACGTTTTCCGGCAGTTGGTGAGCGTAAGCGGCATTGTCGGCCAGCAGTACTTTGCTCACGCCAGCCACTTTGGCTGCAGCCTCAGCCACTGCGCCAGCGCCTTGACCGGCGACCAGTACGTGGATGTCGCCACCGATTTTAGCGGCAGCAGCAACAGTGTTCAGGGTGGCCGGGGCCAGCACCTTGTTGTCGTGTTCAGCGATTACCAAGATAGTCATTTTTAGATTACCTTCGCTTCGTTTTTCAGTTTCTCGACCAGTTCAGCCACCGACTTGACCTTGATGCCCGCGCTGCGTGCAGCCGGCGCTTCGACTTTGACGGTCTTGTTGGTGGAGGCGGTGGAAACGCCCAAAGCATCCGGAGTCAGCACTTCGAGAGGCTTCTTCTTGGCTTTCATGATGTTTGGCAGGGACGCGTAGCGCGGCTCGTTCAAACGCAGGTCGGTGGTGACGATGGCCGGCAGTTTCAGGGAAACCGTCTGCGCGCCGCCGTCGATTTCACGGGTCACGGCAACGTTGTCGCCGCTCACTTCGACTTTGGAAGCGAAGGTGCCCTGGCCGTAACCGGTCAGTGCAGCCAGCATCTGGCCAGTCTGGTTGTTGTCGCTGTCGATCGCCTGTTTGCCGAGGATCACCAGCTGAGGCTGTTCCTTGTCGACAACGGCCTTGAGCAACTTGGCCACGGCCAGGGAGGTCAGCTCTTCAGCGGACTCGACCAGGATAGCGCGGTCGGCACCCAGTGCCAGGGCGGTACGCAACTGCTCTTGAGCAGTGGTCGGGCCGATGGAAACCACAACGATTTCAGTCGCCACGCCTTTCTCTTTCAGGCGTACGGCTTCTTCCACGGCGATTTCACAGAAAGGGTTCATCGACATCTTGACGTTAGCAAGGTCGACGCCGGAATTGTCCGCCTTGACGCGAACTTTCACGTTGTAATCGACAACGCGTTTGACAGCTACAAGAACCTTCATGGATTCCTCGTTACTCTCCGGTGAAAAGAAAGTCGCCTAGGCGAACCTGGCGGTTGATGCTCATCGGCACACAAGGGCACCTCCAAAAACGGCGGCGAATGACCTTGCTCACGGGAAGTGATGACCGTTCGTCAGTGGTGACTGGGAGGTCATTCTTTATCGCGGCGTGTAAACTGCGCGCCATCAATTAAACGCGCGTCACCTGTTTTGCCTTTGCCGTGCTTTTGGACGTGCTCTTGAAACCTACAGTCTGCCTACGGTCTGTGCAAAACCGACCGTATATTGACCGGAACGCCTATTCTGGTCAATACGGCAAAATGGCCAGTCATAAGCCGCGTTGCTTTGATTTACCTAGCCTGCGGGCAATTCAAACAAACGTTTGTATTGGACGCTGACAGTGGTCTATATATAATGCGCCACCTAGAGAGACAGGTGGGTCATCCCCTGCCGTTGCGCACGGCGATGACGGACACGACACCGAACCTCCACCCATTAGAAAAAAAGCCTGTTGAGCCTTGAGTAGGAGATAGCCTGTGGAACGCGAATACATGGAATTCGACGTGGTCATCGTCGGCGCTGGCCCGGCGGGCCTGTCTGCCGCCTGCCGACTGAAGCAGAAGGCCGCCGAAGCCGGTAAGGAAATCAGCGTCTGCGTGGTCGAGAAAGGCTCCGAAGTGGGCGCACACATCCTCTCCGGTGCCGTGTTCGAGCCCCGCGCCCTGAACGAACTGTTCCCGGACTGGAAGGAACTCGGCGCCCCGCTCAACACCCCCGTGGTGCGCGATGACATCTATGTGCTGCGCAGCGCCGACACCTCCACCAAGGTGCCTGACTTCTTCGTGCCCAAGACCATGCACAACGAAGGCAACTACATCATCTCCCTGGGCAACCTGTGCCGCTGGCTGGCCCAGCAGGCCGAGAACCTGGGCGTGGAAGTCTACCCAGGCTTCGCCGCCCAGGAAGCACTGTTCGATGAAAACGGCGTGGTGCGCGGGATCATCACCGGCGACCTGGGCGTCGACCGTGAAGGCCAGCCAAAGGAAGGCGTCTATACCCCCGGCATGGAACTGCGCGGCAAGTACACGCTGTTCGCCGAAGGCTGCCGTGGGCATATCGGCAAGCAGTTGATCCAGCGTTTCAACCTGGACAGCGACGCCGACGCCCAGCACTACGGCATCGGCCTCAAGGAAATCTGGGAAATCGACCCGGCCAAGCACCAGCCAGGCCTGGTGGTGCACACCGCCGGTTGGCCGCTGGACATCATGAGCAACGAGAACACCGGTGGCTCGTTCCTCTATCACCTGGAAAACAACCAGGTGGTGGTTGGTCTGATCGTCGACCTGTCCTACAGCAACACCTTCCTGTCGCCCTTCGATGAGTTCCAGCGCCTCAAGCACCACCCGGTGCTGGCCCAGTACCTGGAAGGCGGCAAGCGCATCAGCTACGGCGCACGCGCCCTGGCCAAGGGAGGTATCAACTCGTTGCCGAAGATGGTCTTCAAGGGCGGCGCGCTCATCGGCTGCGACCTGGGCACCATGAACGTGGCCAAGATCAAGGGCAGCCACACTGCGATGAAGTCCGGCATGCTCGCTGCCGATGCCGTGGCCGAACGCCTGCTGGCCGAATCCGAAGGCGGCGATGAGCTGACCAACTATGTCGACAGCTTCAAGGCAAGCTGGCTCTACGAAGAACTGTTCGCCAGCCGCAACTTCGGCCCGGCGATGCACAAGTTCGGCCCGATCATCGGCGCCGGCTTCAACTGGTTCGACCAGAACATCCTCGGCGGCAAGATGCCGTTCACCCTGCACGACACCAAGCCGGACTACGCCTGCCTGAAGCTGGCCAAGGACAGCAAGAAGATCGACTACCCGAAACCCGACGGCAAGTTGAGCTTCGACAAGTTGAGCTCGGTGTTCATCTCCGGTACCAACCACGAAGAAGAGCAGCCGTGCCACTTGAAGTTGAAAGACCCAAGCATCCCGATCGGCACCAACCTGCCGCTCTACGATGAACCGGCGCAGCGTTACTGCCCGGCGGGCGTGTATGAAGTGATCACCCAGGAAGACGGCGAGAAGCGCTTCCAGATCAACGCCCAGAACTGCGTGCACTGCAAGACCTGTGACATCAAGGACCCTTCGCAGAACATCACGTGGGTCACACCGGAAGGTGCGGGCGGGCCGACTTACCCGAATATGTAAGCCAAGCGAGGCTCCCGAATGGGAGCCTTTTTTATGCAGTCAAACTCGGACAACTGTGGGAGGGGGCTTGCCTGAAATGACTAGGCAGCCCGCTCTTCGCCAGGGTTGCGCTCGAAGTAGCGCTTGTACTCGCGACTGAACTGCGACGTACTCTGGTACCCCACGCTATGCGCCGCCTGCGCCACGCCCATGCCCTCCACCAGCAGCAACTGCTGAGCCTTGAGCAAGCGCAAACGCTTCAAGTACTGCACCGGCGACAGCAGCGTGCAACGCTTGAAATGCTCGTGAAACGTCGACGCACTCATATGCGCGTACCCCGCCAACGTCTCGATATTCAGCGGCTCGGCGTAATGGGCATGCAGGTGATTCAACGACGTGGCGATCCGCGAAAACTGCCCCTGCTGTTCCACCAAGGCGCGCAGCACATCGGCCTGGGGGCCGCGCAAGGCGGTGAACAATAATTCCCGCACCCGCGCCGGGCCCATGATCCGGCTTTCCAGTGGATCGTGCAGGCACTGCAGCAGCCGCTCCACGCAGCCGCGCATGGCGTCATCCAGGACCACCGAACTCATCGACTCCAGGGTTTGCGCGGTCGGCGGCGGACCGGCCTGCATGCCCATGGCCATCACCAACTCACCCAGCACCACGCGGTCGATGCCCACGGTCACCCCCAGCAGCGGCGCACCGGGCGCCATGGCGAATGTCTCGCACTCGAACGGCACCGGCATCGCCTGGATCAAGTAGTGCCCGGCGCCATACTCCAGCGTACGCGGGCCCAGGTAGGCGACCTTGCTGCCTTGGGCGACGAACATCAGGCTCGGCTCGTAGATCTGCGGACCGCGTGCCACGTCGCAACTGGCGCGCAGTACTTGCACACCCGGCAGGTGGGTCGGGGAGAAACCGTCGCGGGACGTCAGCCCCTCGATCAGGGCAACCAGCGTGGCGTTGGCATCAACATGGCGGGTCAACAGCATGGCAAAAAACTTCGCGAATAAGGGATGAGAGCATCATCGCAGGTCTGGCCGCAGATGAATCCAAACAGGGGGCACTCCCGGACGAATAGGCATGAGACTCGGAGCAATCGCCATGGCCGCATCAGGGGGTGACGCGGAAAATGGCCCGCCTCATCTGTCCCTGCTTTTGCGAGGTTTTCGCCATGTATACCGCCATCGGTTACGCCGCTCAGTCGGCCACCACTCCCCTCGCCCCCATGTCGTTTGAACGCCGCAGCCCGCGCGCCGATGACGTGGCCATCGAGATTCTCTACTGCGGCGTGTGCCATTCCGACATCCACCAGGCGCGCAACGAATGGGGCATCGCCGTGTACCCGCTGATGCCGGGCCACGAGATCGTCGGCAAGGTCACCGCCGTCGGCGCCCGCGTGACCGCGCATAAAGTCGGCGACCTCGTCGGTGTCGGCTGCATGGTCGATTCGTGCCGCCACTGCGAAGCGTGCAAATCGGACCTGGAGCAATATTGCCTCGAAGGCCCGACCATGACCTACGCCACACCGGACCGCGTCGACGGCAGCAACACCATGGGCGGTTACTCCGACAGCATCGTGGTCAGCGAGCACTTCGTGGTGAAGATCCCGGCCAAGCTCGACCTGGCCAGCGCCGCGCCGATCCTGTGCGCGGGCATCACCACCTATTCGCCGCTCAAGCACTACGGCGTCAAGGCTGGCGACAAGGTCGGGGTTCTCGGCATGGGTGGCCTGGGCCATATGGGCATCAAGTTCGCCAAGGCCATGGGCGCGGAAGTGACACTGTTCACCCGCTCGGCGAGCAAGGCTGAAGAAGGCCGCCGCCAGGGTGCCGACCATGTGATCGTGTCCACCGATGCCGAACAGATGCAAGCCGCCGCCGGCAGCTTTGACTTCCTGCTCGACACCATCCCGGTGCAGCACGACCTGAACCCCTACCTCGACGTATTACGCTTTGATGGCGTGCACATCCTGGTTGGCCTGATCGAGCCCGTGGCCCCACCGGTCAACGCCGCCAAACTGGTATTGGGGCGTAAAGTGCTGGCCGGTTCGCTGATCGGTGGCATTGCCGAAACCCAGGAAGTCCTGGATTTCTGCGCCGAGCATGGCATCACCTGCGACATCGAAATGCTCGACATCCGCCAGATCAATGAGGCCTATACCCGCATGATCGCCGGTGATGTGAAGTACCGCTTTGTCATCGACATGGCAACCTTGAAGGTCTGATCAGGCCTTCGCACCCAACTCCGCCGACAGCCGCGCTGCGACCTGTTTGATCACAGGGATCAGCTCGGCCATTTTCTCCAGCGGCATGTAGGGCACGGTACTGGCGATGCTGATGCCGGCGACGATTCGCCGGCTGGCATCGCGCACCGGTGCCGCTACGCAACGGATCGACGGTTCGTTGTCTTCCAGGTCGAACGCATACCCGCCCACCACATACTCACGCATGCGCTGCTCGAACTGCGCCCAGGACTGTTCTGGATGCTGCGGCCATTGCAGGTTTTTCCCACCCGCCGGCAGGCTGGTCTCGTACAAGCGCTGCCACTCTTGCACCGAGTCATCCAGCAGCATCGCCTTGCCCACGCCCGTGCGCGCCAACGGCATGCGATGGCCGACCCGCGAGCGCATTTCCGGACCGTTGCGGCCAGGGTTCTTGTGCAGGTAAAGCACATCGTCGTATTCGCGAATGGCCAGGTGGATGGTGTCGCCGGTCAATGCCGACAGCTCATCCAGGTACGGCACCGCCAGGGTCACCAGCGGCAGCTCTTCGCGGGCCTGAAACCCCAGCTCGATCAACTTCGGCCCCAACAGGTAGCCGACTTGCGGCACCACGCGCAGGTAACGCTCTTCCACCAGGCAACTGGCCAGGCGGTGGGTGGTGCTGCGGGTGGTGCCGATGCGCCTGGCGATCTCTTTCAGATCCCGCGCACCGGCCGCCACCGCCTGCACGACGCCCAGGCCACGCAGCAGGGTCTGGGTGCCGGTGGGGGCAGCGTCTTTGACGGGGGTGTGGGCGTTTTCCTGCATATCGGGCCTATAGGTATGAAAGCGGGGGCATTATGGCAAATACCGTCCCTCAATACAGTGGCGATCCAAAGGTGGGAGGTGTTCGGTCTAGCGCTGCTTCATGCGGTCGATGATGACCGCCAGCAACAGGATCGAACCACGAATCACGTACTGGTAGAAGGTGTCGATATTCTTCAGGTTCATCGCGTTCTCGATGATCGCCAGGATCAGCACCCCGGCAATCACATGGCGGATCATGCCGATGCCGCCGCTCAACGACACCCCGCCCAGCACGCAGGCGGAAATCACCGTCAGCTCGAACCCCTGGCCGATCATCGGCTGGCCCGAGGTCATGCGCGAGGCGAGGATCACCCCGGCCAAGGCGCCGATCAGGCCGTGCACGGCGAAGATGATGATCTTGGTGCGATCAACGTTCACCCCGGCGAGCAACGCCGCTTCCTGGTTCCCCCCGATCGCCATGGTGTTGCGCCCATAGGTGGTGTAGTTCAACAGCCAGCCAAAAAACACAAAGCACAGCACGGTGATGATGATCGGCACCGGCACGCCCAACAGTTGGCCGTTGCCGAACACAAAGAAATCCTCGTTCATCACCCCCACCGCCTTGCCGTTGGAGAAGATATAGGCCAGGCCGCGCACGATCTGCATGGTCGCCAACGTCGCGATCAACGCATTGATACGCAGCTTGGCGATGACAATGCCGTTGATCAGCCCCACCACCAGGCCCATGGCCAATGCAGCGGACACACCGAGCGCCACGCTGTCAGTGTCGCGAATCACGATCCCCGCCACCACACCGGCGCAGGCGATCACCGAGCCCACCGACAGGTCGAAGTGCCCCGACGCCAGGCAGAACAGCATGGTGCAGGCGGCAATGCCCACGGTGGAAATCGCCAGGCCCAGGCCACGCATGTTCAGCGGCGAGAGGAAGTTGTCGATAAACAGCGCGCTGAGCACAAAGATGCCCAATGCCGCCAGCAGCATCACCCAGTCATCGAGAAACTTGCGCTGGTTGAAACCCGGCCAGAAGCCCTTTGCAGTTTTTACCTGAGACATGCCTACACCCTCTTATTCTTCAAGCCCGCGAACGCGGGAGTGCCAATTGCAGCAGGCGTGCTTCATCCGCTTGATCGCGGCTCAGCTCGCCGGTCAGCGCGCCTTCGCTCATCACCAGGATGCGATCGGAGATGCCCATCACTTCCATCAGGTCGCTGGACACCACAATCACCGCAATACCGCTGGCGGCCAGGTTATGAATGATCTGGTAGATCTCCGACTTGGCGCCGATGTCGATGCCGCGGGTCGGCTCGTCCAGCAGCAGCACCTTCATCGGCATCGACAGCCAGCGGCCGAGAATGGCTTTCTGCTGGTTGCCGCCGGACAGGTACATGATCTTTTGCGCGGCGGTCGGGGTTTTAACCTTCATCGCCCTGATCTGCTGGTCGGCATTGCCCTTCTCCCAGCCATCGCGCAGCAACCAGCCGAACGAAGAGTGGGCGCCACGGGCGCTGATATTGATGTTCTCGGCGACGCTGGACAGCGGAATGATGCCTTCCTTCTTGCGGTCTTCCGGGCACAGCAGTACACCGGCGGCGATGGCATCACGCGGTGAGCGCAGTGTCAGTGCTTCACCGCAGAGCTCCAGGCTGCCGGCGCTGGCGCGCTCCAAACCGCTGAGCAAACGGAACAGCTCCGTGCGCCCTGCCCCCACCAGCCCGAACAGGCCAAGGATTTCGCCCTTGCGCACCTCAAAACTGATCGGCTCACGCAAACCCGGGCCCAACAAACCGTCGACCTTGAGCGCCACCTCGCCGTGCTCGCGCGGGCGGTAGTCGTAGATGTCCTGGATGTCGCGACCGACCATGCAGGTCACCAACTGGTCGTGGGTCAGCGCGCTCATGTCATCGAAGGTGCGCACGTAGCGGCCGTCCTTGAACAC
>NZ_FMUC01000027.1:0-10828 GCF_900100935.1 Pseudomonas sp. NFACC25 | reverse complement strand
CCACGCGGCATGGTATCCCGCGCATATTCAATCTCCAGCTGAGTCCCCTGCAGGATCATCTGGGTCGCTTCTTCCTTCATCTCGGCATCCCACAAGTGCGGGTTTTCGATCTTGATCTGGTTGATCACATCGATACCGAAGTTCAGGTGCATCGACTCATCGCGCAGGATGTACTGGAACTGCTCGGCCACGCCGGTCATTTTGTTGCGGCGGCCCATGGACAGGATCTGGGTGAAGCCGCAGTAGAAGAAGATGCCTTCCAGCACGCAGTAGTAGGCGACCAGGTTGCGCAGCAGTTCCTTGTCGGTGTCGACGGTGCCGGTTTCGAACTTCGGATCGGAGATCGAACGGGTGTATTTCAGGCCCCAGGCTGCCTTCTTAGCCACCGATGGAATCTCGTGGTACATGTTGAAGATCTCGCCTTCATCCATGGCCAACGATTCGATGCAGTACTGGTAGGCGTGGGTGTGGATCGCTTCTTCGAAGGCCTGGCGCAGGATGTACTGGCGGCACTCCGGGTTGGTGATCAGGCGGTACACGGCCAGGACCAGGTTATTCGCGACCAACGAATCCGCAGTGGAGAAGAAGCCGAGGTTGCGCATGACGATGCGGCGTTCGTCGTCGGTCAGGCCTTCGGGGTTTTTCCACAGGGCGATGTCGGCGGTCATGTTGACCTCCTGCGGCATCCAGTGGTTGGCGCAGCCGTCGAGGTATTTCTGCCAGGCCCAGTCGTACTTGAAGGGCACGAGTTGGTTGAGGTCGGCGCGGCAGTTGATCATGCGCTTTTCGTCAACAGCGACGCGGGCGGAGGCGCCTTCGAGTTCGGCGAGGCCTTCGGCGACGTCGAGTTTGTCCAGGGCAGCCTTGGCGCGCACGATGGCGGCGGAGTCACTGGCGGTGACGGCGCGGGCTTCGATGGCGGCGGCGGCGCCGGCACCGTCGAGGCGGTCCATGTTGGCTTCGGTGGCGTGGCCGGCGTTGGCGCCCTTGATCACGGCTGCACCGGTGTCCTCGTTGTCGACTTCATCCCAACTCAGCATTGAAATACTCCCTTCTGTTCTGTTTTGACGGCATGTGAACCCGTCCAAAAAAATACGATTTGCAGGCTGCCAGGCATTGAAATACTGCGCAGAGTGTGGTCGGTGATTACCGATGCCGCACACTATGTAGTGGTCTGTTGTGGTTGTTGGCACACTATATGGTGTGTAACAGAGCTGGTCAACGCACAAGAGAGGATCGACTGTCGCAGGGCCAATCGAGCACGCTGAACACCCGCCAACGTGCTTAAGCTAAGTCTAAAAAGATATTTATTAGAGGTTTTTAAGATCGTTTAGCTTGGACGCTTCCAGAGAGTTCTGTTCAAGGAGCGAGCCGCAGATGGCCCACGTGCAGTCAATCACTACTTTGCCGTTGCTGGATCTGTCGCAGCTCGACGGCAGCCCGCAACAGCGCCAGCAGTTCCTCGACGAGCTGCGCCTGGCGGCGCGACATATCGGTTTTTTCTACCTCACCGGCCATGGGATTGACCCGGCGCTGCTGACGGAGTTACAGCAGCAGGCGCGGGCTTTTTTTGCGTTGCCCGAGACCGACAAGCTAGCGGTCGGCATGCTCAACTCGCCTCACTTCCGTGGCTACAACCGTGCAGCCTCAGAGATCACCCGTGGCGAGCCGGACCTGCGCGAACAGTTCGATGTCGGCGCCGAGCGCGCGCCCTTGGCGGTGGATCAATCTCCGGCAGCCTGGGCGCGGTTGCAAGGCCCCAATCAATGGCCGACGGCCTTGCCACAACTCAAACCGCTGGTGCTTGGTTGGCAGCAAGCAATGACGCAGATGGCCCTGCGCCTGCTGCGTGCCTTCGCCCAGGCCTTGTCCCTGCCGGAAAACGCCTTTGACCCGCTGTACGGCGACAAGCCCAACGAACACATCAAGCTGATCCGCTACCCCGGCCGCCATGCCGGGCAAAGTCGCCAGGGTGTGGGGGCGCACAAGGACTCCGGGTTCCTCAGTTTCCTGTTGCAAGACCAGCAGGCCGGTTTGCAGGTGGAAGTGGAGGACGGACGCTGGATTGATGCCGTGCCGCGTCCAGACACCCTGGTGGTCAATATCGGGGAACTGCTCGAACTGGCCAGCAACGGCTACCTGCGTGCCACCGTGCACCGCGTGGTGTCGCCGCCGGTGGGCAGCGAGCGCTTGTCCCTGGCGTTTTTCCTCGGCGCGCAACTGGATGCGGTGGTGCCGGTTTATGAACTGGCGCCCGAACTGCTGCGCGATGCCCATGGCCCCACCAGCGATCCGCGTAACCCTTTGTTGCGCGATGTGGGCTGGAACTACCTCAAGGGGCGCCTGCGCTCCCACCCCGATGTCGCCCAACGTTTCTATGCCGACGCCACGTTGCCCCAAGCGCTGTCCGCCTGATCAGGAGATCACTCATGTTGAAAAAAGCCACCCTTACCCTGGCGGCGTTGCTGGCCTCATTCAGTGTGTCGGCTGCCGATCCGCTACGTGTGGCCGTCGATCCGATTCCCCATGCGCAGATCCTCGAATACGTGCAGAAGCTCGACCCGAGCCTGAACCTGAAGATCATCGAGATCCCCAGCGGTGTGAACTCCAACGAGTTGCTGGCCCATGGCGATGTCGACGCCAATTACTTCCAGCACCTGCCGTACCTCAACTCCCAGGAACAGGCCCTCGGCCAGAAGTTCGCCGTGGCCGCCACCGTGCATATCGAACCGCTGGGGATCTATTCGCGCCGTCATGTCAGCTTCGCCCAAGTGCCGGACAAAGGCACCGTCGCTGTACCGAATAACGTCACCAACCTCAGCCGTGCGTTGTACCTGTTGCAAGCCAACGGCTTGATCAAGCTCAAGCCCGGCTTCAATGACCCCGCCAAAGATCAGGCCACGCCCAAGGACATCGCCGAAAACCCCAGGCACTTGAAGATCCTGGAGATCGAATCGCCGCAAATCCCTCGCGCCCTGGAGGATGTAGACCTGGCTGTGATCAACGGCAACTTTGCCTTGGAAGCGGGCTTGGAACCAGCCAAGGATGCGCTGGGGCTGGAGCAGGCCAAGGGCAACCCCTACGCGAATATCCTGGTGACCACGCCCAAGCTGCTGCAAGACTCGCGTATCCAGAAGTTGGCCAACGATCTGCGCTCGCCGGCGGTGGCCAAATTCATCACCGAGAAATACGCCGGCTCCGTGATCCCGGTGGCGGTCGAATGATCGTTGTCGAGGGGGTCAGCAAAACCTACGCCGATGGTCAGCCGGCGGCGCTGGATAACGTGTCGCTGCAGATCGCCGATGGCGCGATATTCGGCATTGTCGGGCGCAGCGGCGCAGGTAAGAGCACCTTGCTGCGCTGCCTGAACTTGCTCGAACGGCCGACGTCCGGGCGCATCCTGCTGGATGGCCAGGACTTGACGCTGTTGAGCGACAAGCAACTGCGCCAGCAGCGCCAGCGCATCGGCATGATCTTCCAGGGCTTCAACCTGCTGCATTCGCGCAACGTGGCGGATAATGTCGCGGTGCCGCTGGAAATCGGCAACGTGCCCAGGGCTGAGCGTGCGGCGCGGGTTGATGAGTTGCTGGCACTGGTGGGGCTCAGCGACAAGGCTGCGGCGTTTCCCTCGCAGTTGTCTGGCGGGCAGAAGCAGCGTGTCGGCATTGCGCGGGCACTGGCGGCGCGGCCGTCGTATCTGCTGTCGGATGAAGCCACCAGCGCACTTGATCCGGAAACCACCGCGTCGATCCTTGAGCTGTTACGCGACATCAACCGGCAACTCGGGGTGACCATCGTGCTGATTACCCATGAGCTGGAGGTGGTCAAGGCGATCTGCGACAGCGCGGTGTCCCTGGCCGATGGCCGCGTGCTGGAAAGCGGCACGCTGCTGCAATTGCAGGCTGACCCATCATCGCGCCTGGGCCGCTCGCTGGCGCCGAGCCGGCAGGTGGTGAGGGCCGTATGAAAACCGACTGGAACGACATCCTGCAGCTGCTGCTCAACGCCACGGGCGAAACCCTCTATATGGTGCTGTTGGCCGGACTGTTCACTTTGTTGATCGGTCTGCCGCTGGGGGTGTTGCTGTTTGTCAGCCGACGCGACGGCCTGCTGCCTTTGCCGCGCCTTAACCGGGCGTTGGGTGGGGTGATCAACCTGGGGCGTTCATTGCCGTTTGTGGTGATGTTGATTGCGCTGATCCCGCTGACGCGTTTGATCGTCGGCACGACCTTGGGCAGCACTGCCGCCGTGGTGCCGATCACCATTGGCGCGTTTCCGTTCTTTGCGCGAATTGTCGAAACCGCCCTTGATGAGGTGGACAAGGGCCGCATCGAAGCCATCGTGGCCATGGGCGGTGATGTTCGCCATGTGATTCTCAAGGTACTGCTGCCCGAAGCCCTGCCGGCGTTGGTGGCCGGGGTGACCTTGACCGTGGTGATGCTGATCGGCTTTTCATCCATGGCCGGGGTGATCGGCGGTGGCGGGCTGGGGGACCTGGCGATTCGCTATGGTTACCAGCGCTTCAATAACCAGATCATGGTGGTCACGGTGATTGTGCTGGTGGTGCTGGTGCAAGGCGTGCAAAGCCTGGGGGACCGTTGCGTACGTTCACTGGCCCATCGGCGCTGAGCGGCTGCTCAAGGGGCGCCCACGGCCTCGAGTAACAGCGCTTCAAACACCTGCTGCACCCGTGGCTCATCACTGTGGGCCACGTTGAAACGCATCGAATCGCGATGGGCCGGGTCGTAGCCGAAGAGCGCGCCCGGCGCCAGTACCAGGCTGAGTTTCAACGCTTCCTGGGCCAACCATTCGCCGTTCACACCCGCTGGCAGGCGTGCCCAGATAAACATCCCGCCCTCATAGGCCATCGGCAACTCGCACCCGCAGCGCCGCAGCCATTGCTCCACGCGCCCGCCGGCTTCCATCAGGCGTTGGACCATGCGCTTGCGGTGCTTGGCGTAGCTGCCTTCGCTGAGCATGCGGTAGACGATCTGCTCGAACAGTTCCGAGGTCACGCCGCCGCTCATCAACTTCATATTGGTCAGGTTGGCGGCCAGTTGCGGCGCGGCCACCACGAAGCTGACGCGGGTGTTGGCACTGAGGATCTTCGAGAAACCCGACAGGTAGGTAACCTGATCCAGCCCGGCGAGGGTGGCCAGGCGTGGCGGCGGGTTGGGGTGCAGGTCGCCGTAGAGATCGTCCTCGACGATATGGCAGTGGTACTGCTGGGTCAGTTGCAACAGGCGAAACGCCTGGCTGGGGCTGAAGGAGTGGCCGGTGGGGTTATGCAGCACGCTGGTGGTCAGGTAGAGGCTCGGACGGTGTTCGGCCAGCAGTTGTTCGAGGGCGGTGAAATCGAAACCGTCGGGGCGGCGTTGGATGGTCACCACCTTGACGCCGTGCAGCGCCAGGTTGGCGTGGAAGTTGAAATAGCACGGTGCGTCCAGCAGCACCGTGTCGCCGGGCCTGGCGAGCAGGCGCATGAGCATGTCCAGGCCCTGCAGGGTGTTGGGGGTGGTGATGATTTGTTCCACCGGGACCGACAAACCGTCGGCATGCAGCTTCTGTTGCAGGGCCTGGCGCAAGGGCAGCAGTCCGGCGGGCGTGCCCAGCCCGGCGATGCGCAACGACGGCGTGCGCACCACGCTGCGCATGGCCTGGCGGATGCCCTCGGCGTCCAGCCAAGCTTCCGGCAGGTGGCCGCCGCCGGGGCGCAGCTCGCCGCCGGCGGTGACCAGCGGGCGACGCAGCACGCTGAGCAGGTCCTGGGGCAGCAGGTCGATCCACGCCGCCGAGACCGGACGCGTGCTGTCCATCGCCACGAAGTAGCCACGGCCCTGGCTGGAGGTGAGCAGGTTGCGCCCGCGCAGGCGGTCCAGGGCTTCGTTGAGGGTGAACTTGCTGACACCCAGGGCCTGGGTCAACTCACGCACCGACGGCAACTTGCTGCCGGGTGCCCATTCGCCGGTCTCGATGAGCTGGCTGAACGCCTCGACGATCTGCTGCACCTTGGGTGTGCCGTTCACAAACGCGATGGCGGGTATAAACATAAACCTTCCTTGTGTTTACCGGTGATTTTACCGGTGAAGTTCGGCCGGATTAGGCCTGACTTTACCTGCCTTATGCAACGCCGCTTGCCTAAACTGCACGCCTTCTCGTCTCAGGTCCAAGGCCATGACCAGCGCATTGACGCTCTCTTCGTTTCTCTACTTCCTGCTGTTTTGCGCCACCATGACCTTCAGCCCCGGCCCCATGACCCTGCTGCTGTTGAGCCTGGGCTTGAAGAGCGGTTTGCGCAGTTCGATCCCGGCGCAACTCGGTGCCAGTGTGTCGTACCTGATTTCCATCCTGATCTTTGCCGTGGGCTTTTCGGCACTGATCAAGGGCAATCTCGCCATCACCCTGACCATTCAGTTGGTCGGAGTGGCCTACATTCTCTATCTGGCCTACAAGCAGTGGACCGGCAGCGGCGTGTCGATCGGCAAGGCGGCTGCCGTGGAGGGCTCGCGCAGCCTGTTCGGCAAAGGACTGCTGACCGGCTTTTCCAACCCCAAGACCCTCATCATGTTCAGCGCTGTATTCCCACAGTTCGCCGGGGCAGGGGAGCACCGTGCAGCGGTGGATATCGCCATCCTCGGGGCGACCTTTCTGGTGCTGCAATTTGCCAGCGGTTGCCTGTATTGCTACTTCGGCCAGCGCATCAAGCACGTGCTGGAAAACCCCCAGCGCCGTGTGCTATTGCAGCGGATCACGGCGGTGCTGCTGCTGGGGGTGGCGTTGATGCTGGCCCGCGGTTTTTCCCACTGAATGTTTTGGCGGGGGAGTGAGCAATGGTGGCTAATTGCTGGCGCCCTGATAGACTCCAGGCATTCATCCAGGATTACAGCCCTCCATGCCAGCCGTCGGAGGAAAAGGACTTCCGCTCGCTACCCGTTTGTATAAATCCCGCACCTTGGGGCTGACGCTCGGTTTCGTGTGCGTGGTGTTTGGCATGTACCCGCTGGATCCGGCGCCATGGGTGTGGGCCTGGATGGTGATCAACGCCTTTGTCTGGCCGGTCGTGGCCTTTCAGCGCTCGTTGCGGACTACCCATACGCTGCGCAGTGAGCGCCGCAATTTGCTGTTCGATTCGTTTTGCGGCGGTTTCTGGGTCGCGGCCATGCACTTCAACCCGCTTCCCGGTGTGACGACCCTGTCGATGATGACCATGAACAACGTCGCCATCGGCGGTCCGCGCTTCATGCTGGCGGGCTGGGCGGCGCAGGCGCTGGGCATCGGCACGTCGCTGTTGATATTCACCCCGGCCTTTATCGCCACGACCACCCCGGTCCAGCTCTATGCCTGCCTGCCGATTCTGATGGTGTACCCGCTGGCGCTGGGTTGGATCTGTTACCGCCAGGCGGTGACCCTGGCCCGGCATAAACGCGAACTGCTGGCGCTGAGCCGCACCGACAGCCTGACCGGCCTGCTCAACCATGGCGCGTGGAAAGACCACCTGGAGATCGAGTTCCAACGTTGCTGCCGCGAACAGCAAGGGGCCGCGATTGCGTTGATCGACATCGACCATTTCAAGCTTATCAACGACACCTATGGCCACGTCACCGGCGACATCGTCCTGCGCCAGCTCGGCAAAGTGCTGCGCCAGAACCTGCGCGCCACTGACCTGGCCGGGCGCTATGGCGGCGATGAGTTCTGCGTGATCCTGCCGGGCATGCCGCTCAACCGCGCCACCGAAGTGATGGATGCGTTGCGCGATCGCTTCAACGCGTTGGCCTACGCCCAGGACCCGTCATTGCGCGCCAGCTTGAGCATCGGCCTGGCGCCGTATCAACCAGGGCACGCCGACTCGACCCGTTGGCTCAATGAGGCAGACCTGGCGCTGTATGAAGCCAAGAGCAGCGGGCGCAACCGGGTCAGTTCGGTGCAAGGCACTTGGTTGCGGTCGGTCTAGTGGGGTAGGGTGAGGCGGCACCCCAACAAAAAACAAGGATCGGTTCATGCCCTTCACCTTCCCGCGTACTTTCCTGGCCGCCACGTTGGCCTTGTCTTTTGCAGTCCCGGCCTACAGCGCCGAACCCCACAAACAGATCCAGGCCGACGCCGAGCAGTACAAGGCCCCGGCCTTGAAACTGCTGGAGCGCCTGGTGAATATCGATTCGGGCTCCGGCTACGGGCCAGGCTTGACCCAGGTGAGTGACATCGCCGTCGATGAACTCAAACAACTGGGCTTCACCATTGAACGGGTGCCGGATGCCGCCGCCAACAGCAGCCATGTGATCGCCACCCTCAAGGGCGACGGCAAGGCCAAAATCCTGCTGATGGCCCACATGGACACCGTGTTCAAGGAAGGTTCGGCGGCCGAACGGCCGTTTCATATCAAGGATGGCCGCGCCTATGGCCCCGGCGTGATGGATGACAAGGGCGGCATCGTCGCCGGCATCTACGCGCTCAAAGTCCTGAAGAACCAAGGGTTCAAGGACTATGCACAGATTACCTTCCTGCTCGATGCCAGCGAAGAAACCGGTTCCGACATCGCCTCTGAACTGATCCGTAACACCGCCAAGGCCCACGACGTCACGCTGAACCTGGAGCCCGGCCGCCCAGCCGACGGCCTGGTGGTGTGGCGCAAAGGCAGTGCCACCGCCGTGGTCGAAGTCAAAGGCAAAGCCGCCCACGCCGGCGTCGCCCCGGAGCTGGGACGCAACGCCGCCATGGAAGCCGCGCACCAGATTCTGCAACTGGGCAAACTCGGCGATGAAGACAAGAAGACCACCATCAACTTCACCGTGATCAACGCGGGCGACCGCACCAACGTCATCCCCGACCAAGCCACCGCCAAGGCCGATGTGCGTGCGGCATTGCCGGAAGAGTTCGACCGGATCGAGAAGGACTTGGTGCGGGTCTCCGCCAACAAGTTGATCCCGGAAACCGAAGTGACCACCAGCCTCAAACGCGGCCTGCCGCCCATGCCGCAGACACCGGAGTCGGACAAACTGGTGGCGATTGCCCAGGGGATCTATGGGGAGTTGGGTAAAAAGTTGACCATTGAAGGCAGCGGCGGGGCGGCGGATGCCAGTTTGTCCGCCGGGGTGGGCACGCCGACGTTGGATGGGTTTGGGATTGTAGGGGGGAATATTCATACGCCGCAGGAGTATGCGGAGGTGGAGAGCGTGGCACCGCGTATTTACTTGTTGAGTCGGATGATTATGGAACTGAGTAAACGCTGATCAGCCTGGGAGGCTCGCCCATTCAATTTGGCTGAGCCTTCATTCCTTGTGGTGAGCAGGCTTGCTCGCCACAGGTGGCAGGTGGTGTCGAGTTCACTTCTGCGATTTATGAGTACCGTTGTATTGTTTCAGGCGGTCCAGCAGCACTCTCATAAATGCTTGCTGATCAGTCACTGGCTCGCTGAAATAAGTTGTCATTGTTTTAAATACTGAATCAAAGTTATCGTTATTAGCAAGGTGGTGCTCTATCGATTCAATAAACCACTCTTGTTCTGGCTTTGTATAAGACAAGAACTCGGGTTGGGTTAATTCATCAAAGAGTTCGATGAGCTCGTTCTCAGTGTTTACGTTTTTCGAGGCTATAAGACGCTCTCGCTCCAGATCATCCGTATTCTCAATGTCGTAAGTGAAGAGTAAACCACGAATTATCGACATGCTCGGCTTTCTTTTCATACTCATCACTCAGTATAAGCGGTTTTAGGTTTTCCGTTTTTGTCCAGTATTACTCGAGCTTTGCTTTGTTGACTATACTGCCTGCTCTCGCTGGAATATCCTTCGCCAATAATTTTTCCCATGTCCATTGGTTTTAGCGATGCTGCGTGGCCGTTTATCCTAAAGATCAGCTGTGCTCGATATATCGAATTCAATTGATCCCTGTGAGTCAGATAGTGTGTTGCAGCAGGTGGGTATTTTGGTTCTCCGTTATTGGGGCCTGATGTGTAGATTTCAACAATTCCCGTTGTAGGGTTTTTCGCTGTTCTGATTCTTTCAAGCTGAGACTCAAGTGTTGTTTGCGCGCCGTGCTTTTCCAAAAAGTGCGCGCCCGGTGTTGCTTTTTCTAGCTCTTCCAAGCGCCTGTAAGCGTTAGCTTCTGCAAGTTCATCAATTCTTGCCTGTCGTTCCGCACGTCTCAGTTGCGGTAAAGCGGGCTCTCCGTGATTGACACTTGCCGTGGGCGTCGGAACGCTCGTGCTTGGCTTGCATCCATCTCCACCTGGACATGTGCTCAAGCCTAACGGATCTACCCACCCCGTAGGATTGGGCACGTACTGATACGCGTTGATCCCACCCGCCAGCTTCACCGGATCAGGCGTCAGGTAACACCCAATATCCGGATTGTAGTAGCGATGGCGGTTGTAGTGCAGCCCGCTTTCCTGATCAAAGTACTGCCCCTGAAAACGTAGCGGGTTGTCGATTGTGCCTTTGTCGAGTCGGCTGATCTGGCCGTAGGCGCGGTAGTGCGCGGACCAGACGATTTCGCCGTCGGGATCGGTGAGTTCCTGCGGCGTGCCGAGGTGGTCGAGTTGGTAGTGATACGGCTTCGTTTCTTCTGGGTCGAAACCTTCCAACAGGGCCAGTGGACGAAAGCTGTCGGGTTCGTAGAGATAGCTGCGATGGCGGTCTGCATGGTGTTCGGCAATCAGCCTGTCGCCTTGCCAGAAAAACTCCGTGGTTATGCCGTCCACGGTTTTGCTGATGCGCCGCCCAAACGGGTCGTAGCGGTAACTGGCGGTTTGGCCGTTGGGTTGGGTGATGCCGATCAGCCGATGCTGGCAGTCGTAGCGGTATTCGGTGACGAGTGCGTGCCCACGGCCACGCCG
>NZ_FMUC01000030.1:0-2042 GCF_900100935.1 Pseudomonas sp. NFACC25 | reverse complement strand
GTAAGCGCTCCATGAACCCCACATTCAAAGTCACCATCTGATCCCCGATGCTGTGCTCCCGATTCCTTTCCGGAGCCAGCACCTCATGATGCGTCCCGACGCAAAAGTCGAAAAAGTCTATCTCTACCCCAAACCCGTCGACTTCCGAAAATCCATCGATGGCCTAGCCGCTCTGGTCGAACTGGACATTAAGGTCGCGGTGTTTGACCCGGTACTTTTCGTGTTCCTCAACAAGCCTCGAAACCGAGTGAAAATTTTGTATTGGGAGCGTAACGGTTTTTGCCTTTGGCTAAAGCGGCTGGAGTCCGAGCGCTTCAAAACATCGCCGGATTGTTCGGATGAAGCCATCGTGCTGACGGTTCAAGAACTCAACTGGTTATTGGATGGTTTTGATTTGTGGCGCAACCGCCCGCATCAAGTTTTGACGCCTCGATTTGTCGCCTGATTCGGTATAATCCAGGGCATGATTTCCATGCCCAAAGACCTTCCTGACGACCCTGCTTTGCTCAAGCAACTGCTTGAGCAAATGCTGAGTGAGCGCGAGTCGGATAAGGGCAAGATCGTTCATCTCGAAGAAGAAAACGCGTTGTTGCGTCAGCGCCTTTTCGGGCGTAAGTCAGAGCAGACAGCCGATCCCGCGACCCCGCAAATGGCCTTGTTCAACGAAGTTGAAAGCGTGGCCGAGTCTGTCGACGAAACGGTGGAAGAAGAGGTTGTCGCTCCGACCAAACATCGCGGTAAACGCAAGCCTCTGCCCGCCGATCTTCCGCGCATCGACGTCATCCACGAACTGCCCGAGCACGAACTGACCTGCGCCTGCGGTTGCCGCAAGCACACCATTGGTGAGGAAATCAGCGAGCAGCTGGAGATCGTGCCGATGCAAATCCGTGTGATCAAACATGTCCGCAAGATCTACGGTTGCCGCGATTGCGAGACCGCACCGGTTACCGCGGACAAGCCCGCTCAACTGATTGAAAAAAGCATGGCCAGCCCAAGTGTCCTGGCGATGCTGCTGACGACCAAATACGTCGATGGCTTACCGCTTCACCGCTTCGAAAAAGTGCTGGGCCGCCACGGTATCGATATCCCACGCCAGACCTTGGCGCGCTGGGTTATCCAGTGCGGCGAACACCTGCAACCCTTGCTCAACTTGATGCGGGATCGACTGCTGGGAAGTCGCGTCATCCACTGCGACGAAACGCGTGTACAGGTGATGAAAGAGCCTGATCGAGAGCCGACCAGTCAATCCTGGATGTGGGTGCAAACCGGCGGACCGCCTAATCAGCCTGTGATCCTTTTTGACTACTCGACCAGCCGGGCGCAGGAGGTTCCGTCGCGCCTGCTCGAAGGTTATCGCGGCTACCTGATGACCGACGATTATGTTGGTTACAACGCCTTGGGCGCGCAGTCCGGTGTCGAACGTTTAGGCTGTTGGGCCCATGCACGACGCAAGTTTGTCGAGGCGCAAAAGGTGCAGCCTAAAGGTAAAACCGGGCGTGCCGATATCGCCCTGAATCTGATCAACAAGCTGTACGGTATCGAGCGAGATTTAAAAGAAGTCGGCGATGAACATCGCCACGAAAGCCGACAGCAAAACAGCTTGCCGGTGTTGGCCCAATTGCAAACATGGTTGGAGAAAACCCAGCCACAAGTGACGGCGCAAAATGCACTGGGCAAAGCCATCAGCTACTTGGCCAGCAACTGGATCAAGTTGGTGCGCTACACCGAAGCCGGATATTTGCCGATCGACAACAATGCGGCCGAGCGTGCGATCCGGCCCTTCGTGATCGGGCGCAAGAACTGGCTGTTCAGCGACACGCCCAAAGGCGCGACGGCCAGCGCTCAACTTTACAGTTTGGTCGAGACGGCTAAAGCCAACGGCCAAGAGCCCTATGCGTGGCTGCGCCACGCCCTTGAGCGCCTGCCACAGGCAACCTCGGTTGAAGATTACGAAGCCTTGCTGCCGTGGAACTGTTCGCCCGCATCGCCTAGCTAAGCGCGCCGCCTATTTTTGAACAGGTGGGGTTTATGGAGCGCTTACG
>NZ_FMUC01000033.1:0-1249 GCF_900100935.1 Pseudomonas sp. NFACC25 | reverse complement strand
TTTCCTGACCCGCTTTAGATGGAATGTGAAAGACCTGAGGTTGTTTGTCTAATGCTATTGATTCATCGGCAATGTTTTCACACAGCCTGGGTCGAAAGCAGACCAAATGCAATGACCACTTCTGGCCGATTTCTGCCTGTCACGACTGACCGAAATCGACCCAAAGCTGACGGTTGCGATAGGTAGAAATCGGCCAGAGGTGGATGCTTGCGAAATATGGGTTCGAATGCCCAGAGCCAACCGACGGCACTCAAAATTTTCTGCTTCAAACCTCAGGGATTTCATCAGGCGAGATCACATTGCCATCCCAGTCAATTCTACAAATGCATTTATGCAAAAAAATATGCATTGACGCAAAATATGTATGTGTATACAGTATTTTTTGCTCGCCCACGTCATGCTTCGCGATAACCTTAGGCGGGCGAAGTACACGAAGCAGCTAAGGCTGGAAGCCTTCACAAATAGGAATGCTGTCGATGAATGGATCAGACGACTTAACCAAAAGGAAATGGTAATGACAATAGAACTCGGAGAATCCAGAGTAACAGCCCCGGCCTTGATAGAGGCGTTTAACTTCAATCTTAGAAGCGATAATCAGCCACTGAACTTCTTCCCTCCCGCTATTCGGATGGACCTCCAAAGACGGGATGTAATAAATGCATTCACAAGCAAGATTCAAAAAGAAATCGATGCCGCGCATACTGAAAACATGCAGAAAATCGACAGTGACATAAAAAAGGATGTAGAGAGTGAGGGAGGCTCTAATGAGCCAATGGATGCCACAACTCCAGAATCAACCGTAACAAAAGAACATGTCATTCATGTAACATTATACTACAATTCTAAAGCAGAAGAAAAAAACCAAGCGGACAAAGCAGCGTCGCTGAAAGTCGGCCCGGACCTTAAACCGTATTATTCTGTTTCTGATGTATTTCCGGATAATAAGTACCAAGATGCAGCAGTCCGAAAGCAACGGCTTATTGATTGGGCTTTAGGCTATGAAGCCCTTCGGCTCGCTCAGGTCTATGCAGAAACAGCCAGGCGTTTAAAAGTGGCAGCAGATGCATTGGCTGTTATTCAGGCCGAACAAGCACGCCTAACCGCCGCAAATGAAGCTGTTCGGAACGCCAATACGTTCCGTGCACCGGGCCCTGCATCGTAAGCGCTCCATAAACCCCACCTGTTCAAAAATAGGCGGCGCGCTTAGCTAGGCGATGCGGGCGAACAGTTCCACGGCAGCAAGGCTTCG